>JBKHXK010000001.1:0-210479 GCA_046566065.1 Actinomycetota bacterium
GACCGTCGCGACGCAGCACCGCCCGGCGCAGCTCGCGCGCCGGGAACCTCTTCGCGCTGCCGGCAGCAAGCGGGCGACCGTCGGGATCCTCGACCAGCGCCTGGATGCGGGAGTCGCAGGTAAGCATCTCCACGATCCCCGGAGCCAGCACGACGCCGGTGTCCGTGACGGCGTTGGCGTCGCCCTTGCTGAGCGCCTCGGCCGAGACGTGGACCACGACCGTGGACGTGGACGCCTCGCCGTCTCTTGCGGAGGTGGCCAGAGCAACGAGCGCATCGGCGCGGCGCTGGCTCATCGACGGAGCCTCGTTGCCTTCGAAGAGGGGTTGGGGTGAATCGGGTTCTTCGGGAAGGTCGTGGGCGAGGCGGTCAACCGCTTCGGTCAGCGCAACCGCTTGGTCGGCGGGCAGCATGCCCTGGAGATAAAGGGTCTGGTCGTTCATCCACCACCATTCCAGCGAGCGGTTGGCCTGAGCGGTCTCGACGTCTTCTTTAGAAGCTCGGATGGCCTCGTCGCCTCGTTGGCGGATGCAGGCCACGGTGACCCCTCGGGCCCAGCGAGTGAGCCTCTTTTCGGTCTCGGGCGTGGCGAAGCGGGTGAGCTCGACGGTCTTGTCCAGCGACAGCGAGCCCGCTTCCAGTGCGGAGGACAGGTGAGGGAGCTTCTCCAGGGCATGGGCGGCTTTGACCCAGCGCTCGGCCTTCCACTTGGAGACGTGGAAGACGCCCGCGACCATCTCGGCGGTGTCGCGAGCGCCCTCGTGGCGATGCAGGGCAGCGCGGTCGGCCGACAGGATGCGGCGCAGGCGCTCGCGATCGGTCTTGCCGGTGACGGCGGCAGAGTCGAAGAGGTCGGAGCGGATCGCCTGGCGGTCTTTTGCGGACCTCGGCATAGAGAGTGGCAGGGTCGAGGGCCCTTATGTCGCTCATGAGCATGCTTGACATACTATCGAACATATGTTCGACTGTCAACCCCAAAAATGGCCCTGAGCAGGGTTTTCTTAGCCGTTGAACCTAGCGACTACTCCCCGGCCAGGGGCGGGACGTGGTCGGGGTGGGCCTTCTTCAACCAGGCTTGCTCCTTCTTGCCGAGCCGGGTCTGAGAGGGCTCGCCGGCCCAGAGCTCCCGTGCGATCGCCTGCCAGTTAGCGGTGGACTCGAGACGGGCCGTGAGCGAGGCGACTCCGAACGACATCCGGTTGAAGGTCACCATGATCCCCGGGATGCCGACCTTGCGCAGGGTCTGGAACATCGGCGAACGCGGATCGAATCCCGCCGACGCGATCCCGCGTACGTGCTTGGTGTCGATCGTGAAGGGCTCGTCGACCAGCATGGCCGCGTTGATCCTCAGGAGGTGGTCCCAGATCGCGTCGATCTCCGGGGTCTTCCGATTGAGGATGCCGAGACCCTCCATCGCGATCCGGCCGCGCTCGCGGTCACCGTGGATCAGACCCTGCATCAGCTCGAGGAGCAGTTTCAGTGTCCCCGGATCGACCGCGCGCACGAGGCCGTAGTCCAGGAACGCGACCTTGCCGTGTGGAAGCAAGAGGTAGTTGCCCGGGTGCGGGTCGGCGGAGAAGATGTTGAACCGGTTCAGGCAGCCGTAGAAGAAGCGGAACAGGATCTCGCCTAACTCGTCCTTGCGCTCCTGGTCCCACTCGAGAGCCGTGCTGAAGGGCTTGCCCTTGATGAACTCCTGCGTGATCACCCGCGTCTTCGAGTACTCCGGGAACACCTTCGGAACCACGATGAACGGATGGCCGTCGAACAGCTCGGCGAAGTGCGCCTGGTTCGTCGCCTCCCGCCGGTAGTCAAGCTCCTCGAGGACCCGCTCCTTCACCTCGTTGGCAACCTCCTTGGGATCGAGGTTCGGAGCGATCGCCACGGCCAGCTTCGTCATCGCGGACACGTTGCGGATGTCCGCCCGAACGGCTTGATCGACGCCTGGATACTGGACCTTCACCGCCACCTCTTCGCCGGTGGGCAGGGTGGCGCGATGGACCTGACCGATCGAGGCCGCCGCGATGGCCTCGTCATCGAAGGTCGCGAAGACCTCCTCGACCGGACGACCGAACTCCTCCTTGATCACCTGCTTGGAGGCCTCCGGGTCCATCGGGGGGGCCGAGTTCTGCAACATCGTCAGGGCCTCTTTGTAGGTCGAGAGGTAGTCACCCGGAGCGGAGAACTCGTAGAAGGAGGCGAGCTGGCCCAACTTCATGGCGGCCCCCTTCATCTCGCCCAGCATGTCCACGAGTTGCTGAGCGGTCTGTTGGTGGAAGCCGTCCAGGAACTCGCCCGCCCTGCCCGGCGAGGCGAAGGACCTGGCCCTGGTGCCGAGGAAGCGGAAAGCCGACTTGCCCGTCTGACCGGCCATCTTTGCGCCGCGCTGGGCCCAACCCGTGGGTATGGGCGCCTTGCCTTTCGGATCCCGGGGCCTGCCCTGTTCCGCCATGAGGGCCGTACTCTAGTTGTTGTGGCCCTTCGCCCCCTGACGCTCGCCGTCGCCTCCCTCCTGGTCACCGCCTGCGCGGCGGCCGGCCCGGCGGCCCGCGAAGCTGCTCCCCAGACCTCGCCCCCCGCCCGGGAAGACCCCGCCTCCGTCGAGATGGCTCGAACGGGCGAAGGTTTCGACGACGGCCCGATCGGCAGCTTCAGCAAGAGCCGCGCTATGGCGCACGTCCGCAAGCTCGCCGCAGATATCGGGGTCCGCGTCAGAGCCACCCGCGGGGAACGCCGTGGGGCCCGCTATGTAGCCGAGAGCTTCGAGGCGATGGGCTATCGGGTGAACGTCCAGCGCTTCTCGGTCGATGGAGCCACCTCGCGCAACGTCGTCGCCTACTGGCCCGGCTCGCGCGCCTACGGGGTCGTGGTCGGCGGCCACATGGACACGGTCCCCGGCTCCCCGGGCGCCAACGACAACGCATCGGGGGTGGCCGTCCTCTTGGAGGTCGCTCGACTGGTAGCCGGCAAGGAGCCCGCACGCTCGGTGCGGTTCGTGGCTTTCGGCTCGGAGGAGTACGGCGAGGACCGCAGGCACCACGTGGGCAGCCAGACCTACGTGAACAGGCTCGGCGAAGAGGGCAGACGCCGGCTCGGCGGCATGATCTCGGTCGACATGGTGGCCGACGGCCGGCCCCTGCTGGTGGGCAACTCCGGCATCGCCGACGATGTGGTCGCCAGGACCCTCTACCGGAAGGTCCGAAGAGCCGGCATCGGCGTCCGCTACCAGGTGCTGTGCGATTGCTCCGATCACGGCCCCTTCGAGCACGCGGGCATCCCGGCGGCGTTCGCCTACAGCGGGCAGGAGGCCAACTACCACGATCCCAGCGACACGGTGGCGAACCTGAACCCGGACCATCTGCTCAGAACCGGCAAAGCGATCCGTGCATTCGTCGTCGCCGTGGACAGAGCCATGCTGCAGAAGTTCAGACAACACTGAGCATGGCGGCTTTTCCAGCTAGTCTTGAGCGGACTCCGAGACCCGATGACCAGGGAAGGCGGATGGACCACCGGATGACCGAGACCTTCAAGCCTTACGAGCCCGACGACCCTGGTTACGACGCCTACGACGATTACGACTATCCGCCGGGCCGCAAGCCCAACGTGTTGTGGGGCCGGGTGGCCGCTCTGGTCGTGGCTCTCTTCCTGGCGTTCTGGATCGGCCGGGGGACCGCCGGCGGCGGCGAGGACGACCAGGTCAAGGAACTGCGGACCCAGCTGGCCCAGGCTCAAGAGGACATCGAGCAGCTCTCCAGCGATCTGCAAGCTGCGCGCGATGAAGCCGCGGCGGCTACCGAGACACCGGACCCGGCGGTCACCGAAGCCACCGACCCGGTCGACGAACCCGAGGGCGCTACCTACACGGTCGAGCCAGGCGACACCTTGAGGCTGATCGCGCAGCGCCTGTGCGGCGACCCCGAGGTGGCCGATCAGATCGAGGAGCTGAACGGGATCACCGACGCGACCCAGCTCTCGGTCGGAGAGACCCTCACGCTCCCTTCCGGCTGCGAGGTCTGACCCGCTACACCTTCGGCGTCGAAGCCAGACGCTCCAACTCCTCGATCGCGGCCCTCGCTTCGTCGTCTGCCGGAGGAGCCGCTCCGTACCGCTCCTTCTCGAAAGCCTTCAACGCGGCCTGCGAATCCGGACGCGTGCGAGCGGCGGTCCGCGCCATCAATTCGGCTGCGGTCTCGGGTGGAGCGCGACCGGCGCCTCTCTGCGCGAGCGCCTCTTCGAAACTGCGGAAGGCGCGCGTCACCGGACCGGGAGCCAGTCGCTCGCGGCGGATCGGCTCCGGAGCGAAGGGTTCGGGGCGCAGACGTTTCCAGGCGATGTAACCGCCGACGAGGAAGGTGAGCGCCAGCAAGATGAAGAGACCGAGCTTCAGGTAGTCACCCACCGAGCTCAGATCGCCGAAGCTCGACGCGAGGAAGCTGATCACGCTCGCGAGCGGGATCGTCGAAGCGAGTTGCTCCTCGGCCGGCGGGATGTCGAAGGTGGGATCGAACTCGTACCAACCCAGCCCGCCCGGGAACCAGACCTCCACCCAGGTGTGGGCATCGGAGTTGCGCACCTCGTAGTAGCCGGTGAAGGGGTTGCGACGGCCGGGCGTGTAGCCGGCGACGAAACGGGTGGGGATGCCGAGCGAGCGCAGCATCACGGTGGTCGCCGAGGCGAACTGCTCGCAGAAGCCGACGTCGGTGTCGAACAGGAAGTGGTCGACCGCATCCTGACCTTCTGGGGGCACCGGGGAGTCGAGCGAGTAGCGGTAGTTCTCGGCCAGCCACGCTTCGATCGCCTTCACCTTGTCGTAGGTGGTCGTGGCGTTCTTCGTGATCTGCAGGGCCAACGCCTTCGTGCGTGCGGTCACGGTGTCGGGCAGTTCGACGTAACGCTGCATCGTCTCGGGCAGAGGACGATCAGGCATCGAGCGCAGCTCCTGCGGGGTGGCCGCTCCGCGACTGGACACCACGCTGTAGACCGTGCCCTCGGTCAGGGTGGACGGGAGACGGATCCCACCCAGCTCGTCGATGTTGACCCCGCCCTCGTACCAGATCGCGTCTGGTTGTCCCGCCGCAAACAGCACGCTCGGTTGCTCCGCCTCCACATAGAAGGTCTGAGACACGGTCGCGCGGGGGCCGAGGCTTCTGAACTCTGTGGGATAGAAGTGCGGAGGCGAACCGGAACCGAGCGCCACGGTGTCTTCGTCGGGCGTCGCCTTCCACGTCACCCCGTCGTAGGTGTCGAACAGGATCCCCTTCCACATGGCCGGAGCCGAAGCTCGAACGCGCATGACCAGCGAGTCGTTGAGGTCACCGCGCACCCGCAGGTCGAGTTCGTTGTTGAAGCCATAGAAGGCCGTTCCGTTCGAACGGAAGCCGGGGGTGCCCCCGCTCAGGTCGAAACCGGGGTTCGAGATCCCGCCCGTGCTGGGGATCGCCCCGATGCCGGGACCGAGGCTGAACGGCAAGGCGAAGGTCCGCGCTCCGGTCGGCTGCGGGATGACCAAGAAGAGCAAGGTCGCCACGAGAGCGGTGATGCCGAACGCCTTCGCCACGTCCCACACCGCGGGCGGCGCCTTCGCTGATGTGGGCGCCGACTTCGGCCGCTCCGGCGTCGCAACGCCGTCGACGCCCTCGGTCAGCTCGGAGCGATGGGCTAGAGCCATCGCCGCGATGGCGAAGGCGAAGTAGATCAGCAGGTAGATCGCGAACGTCATGTTCTGCGAGATCGTGGCCGCCGCCGCCATCAACGTAAGGGACGACCCCAGGGAGAAGTTCAGGTCTTTCCGGGCCGGAAGGTCGAAACCATGCAGTACCTGCACCCACAGGAAGAGGTCCGCGAGAGGGAAGCGGACCTCGTCCAAGGTCGCGATCCCACGCAACTGTCCGAAGAACCTGATCAACGCGAAGATCGCGAGCACGGTCAGGGCGATCTTGATGTGCCAGTTGTCCTTGTCCCGCCGCACGTAGCTGACCCAGTAAGCGAAGGGCAACAGGATCAGAAGCAGGACTCCCGTCTCACCGGAGATCGCGTTCTCCACGGTCAGAGCGAGAGCGCCGGTCATCACGGCGAGCAGAACCGTCACGCGTAGGAGGATCGAGTCCTCGGGCGCGCGCGTGCGGTTGGCGTTCCGCACCATCTCCATCATCGTCGGCCCACTAGGTCAGACACCTGCCCAGGTCGGCGCCTTGCGAGATCACGCGGGCCGGGATGCGGCGCTCGCCGATGGCATCGAGCGAGATCTCCTCGACCACGGACCTGCCGTCCCCCCAGGAGGCGGAGCGCGCCGCAACCACGATCGCTCGCGATCCGTATGACTGAACCAGGCGAACGGCTTCGACCAGCGACGCCCCGGCCCGCCCGGTCGTGGGAGTGAGCAGCACGACGGTCCCCCGCCGGCCGATGCGTTCCAGCGACGCGGCCGCAAGCGGGCCCAAAGCTGCATCGATCGGCTCCGCGCGCGCCAGCCAGTCGAGCAGCCCGAACCGATCTGGGTCCGCGATCCTCTCGACCTTGTCGCCGGGAGCGCTGCGGACCAGATCGACGGGATGCCCCGTCTGGAGCGCGTAGATCGCGATCGAGGCCGCGGCCGAGGCGAGCGCTTCGAAGGCGGAATCCGGAGGTGCACCGGTGTCACCACCGGCCAGGACGAGAGCGACCCGGCTGGCTACCTCCTCTTCGAACTCGCACACGATCAGGTGCCCTGCACGGGCGGTCGACCGCCAGTGCACCGAGCGCGGAGGATCGCCCGGTCGATAGTCACGGACCCCGAGGAACTCCTCGCCGGCTCCGGTCCGCGCGCGTTCGTGCAAGACGTCGGAGGGGAACGACGACGGCTCGAGGATCGGGAAGGAGCGAAGCTCCACCCATCGCGGGACGACGGTCATCCGGCTCTCGACCGGGACCCCGCGCTTCGACCGCAGGAAGCCGAACGGAGCTCCGGAAGCGAGCGTGACGTCGCCGGAGGCGAAGACGCCGCGACGGTCGGCCCTGCGGACCAGCTCGACATGGGCGCGCTGTCCCGGTTTGAGGCGCTCGACCAGAACGGCGAAGCCGCCGAAGGCTTCGAAGTCGTCGGCCAGACGTAACAGGGGAAGCGTCCTGCGGCCCCCGTTCGTCACCTGTAAACCGACGCGAACCTCGTCGCCGACGCGAGCTCGTCTGGGGGTGGTGCGCTCCACCAGCGCCTGTCCGAGGGGGTGGCGGCTGAAGAGCGAACCGATAACCACACCCAGGACGCCCGCCGCGATGACGAAGAGCCACGACGCCTGAGCGGTGATGCCCGCCAGGAAGATCAAGCCGGCCACGAGACCGACGACGAAGGCTCGTTTGGTGAGCCTTCGTTTCATCCCGTGGCGCCGGTGGTGGGAACCGCGGTCTGAGACACGACCTCTTCGACGGCAGCAGTAGCGCGGCCCGGTTCCAGACGGAGCTCGGCTGCCGGTATCACGCGATGGGCCAGTGCGGGCACGGCCAGCGCTTTCACATCATCGGGAGTGACGAAGTCGCGGCCCTCGACGAGGGCGCGGGCCTGTGCACATCGAACCAGCGAGATCGATGCGCGCGGGCTCGCCCCGAGTGCCAGATCGGGATGCTTGCGCGTCGCGGCGGTGATGCGCAACGCGTACTCGAGAACGGGGTCGGAGACGTGGGTCGAGCGAACGACCTTTCGGACCCCCACGACCTCGTCGGGGTCCAGCACGCCTTCGAGCTCCTCGATCGGATGCGAGAGGAGTTGAGCCTTGACGATCTCCGTTTCGGTGACCGGACCCGCGTATCCCAGCGACATCGTGATCGCGAAGCGATCGAGCTGACCCTCGGGCAAGGGGTACGTTCCGTGATGCTCCAACGGGTTCTGCGTCGCGACGACGAACAGGGGGTCGGGCAAGGCGTGCCTGACGCCGTCCACGGTGACGGCTCCCTCGTCCATGGCCTCGAGCAGAGCCGACTGGGTCCGCGGCGTGGTTCGGTTGATCTCGTCGACCAGTACGACGTGGGCGAAGACGGGGCCGGGGATGAACTCGAAGCGCTGGTTCGCCTGGTTGTAGACCGCGGTCCCGGTGACATCGGTGGGCAGGAGGTCGGGAGTCGCCTGGATCCGCTTGAAGGTTCCCCGGATCGAGCGCGCCATCGAGCGGCCCAGCATCGTCTTGCCGACGCCGGGTACGTCATCGATGAGGAGGTGACCGCCCGCGAAGAGAGCGGTGGCCGCCGCTTCGACGGCTTTGCGCTTCCCCTTGATCACCTTCTCCACGTTGTCGATCAAGAGGCGGGCTGCGCTGGTCGCAGCGGCACGATCCATCCCCAGATTGTGGCACCTTCTAGGACATGACCGAGCCGGAGGCGGGATTCGAGACCCTCGAGCACACGGCCGACGTCGGCGTGCGCAGCTGGGGACCCTCGCTGGAAGAGGCCTTCCGACAGTCGACGCTGGGATTGTTGGACATCATCGGCGTCTGGCGTCCGGGGCCCGGAGAGCGCATCCCGATCGAGGTAGTGGGCCGCGATCCGGGCGCCCTCTTGGTGGACTGGCTCTCGGAGGTGCTCTATCTCCAGGAGGTGAGAGATCCGGCGATCGCCGCCGTAGAGGTCCTATCCGTGCAGGGGGGCCGGGCGTCGGGCTGGGTCGAGATCGCGGAGCGTCCCGGGGAGATCGAGGGCACGGCGGTCAAAGCGATCACCTTCCATCAACTGGACGTGAGTCGCTCCGAGCGAGGTTGGTCGACCACCGTCTTCGTCGACATCTAGAGAGATCGTTCGCAGCCCGCTCGACCGGGTAGAACGGGCTTCATGGAGCTGCGAGAGGTCGCGCCCTTCCAGTGGGAGATCCCGAAGGGATACGTGGACGGGATGCGCGTTCCTGGGAGGATCTTCGCCTCGAAGAGGTTGCTGGACAAAGCGCTCGAGGACAAGGCCGCCGACCAGGTAGCGAACGTGGCGACGATGCCGGGCATCGTCGGGGCCGCGCTCGCTATGCCCGACATCCACTGGGGCTATGGCTTCCCGATCGGGGGTGTCGCCGCGACCGACGCCGATGCAGGCGGCGCGGTTTCTCCCGGCGGCGTCGGTTTCGACATCGGCTGTGGCGTCCGCCTGCTCCGCAGCGATCTGTCCTGGGGATCGGAGGTCAAGCCGAAGATCCGCGAGCTCGTTGCCACCCTGGGCAAGCGCGTTCCACGCGGGGTAGGCGGCAAGGGCCGCATGCCTCTCTCGGGCGACGACATCGAGCGCGTGCTGATCGAAGGCGTGAGGTTCCCTCTCTCCCGAGGCATCGGTTGGGAGGAAGACATCGAAACGGTCGAGGACCACGGCAGCATCGCGGACGCCGACGCCAACACCGTGTCCGATCGCGCCAAGGAGCGGGGTGGGCCACAGCTCGGAAGCCTCGGAGCCGGCAACCACTTCCTCGAGATCCAGGTGGTCGATGAGATCCATGACCAACGCGCGGCGGACGCCATGCGGCTGTTCACGGATCAGGTTGTCGTGATGATCCACTCTGGCTCGCGCGGGCTGGGGCACCAGACCTGTCAGGAGTACGTGCGCAAGATCGATCGCGTGATGCCCGAGCTGGGCATCGTGATGCCCGACCGACAGCTCGGCTGCGCTCCTATCGGACACCGCGTGGCGGACGAGTACCTCACCGCGATGAGCGCAGCGGGCAACTACGCGAAGGCGAACCGGCACCTGCTCACGGACGCGGCGCGCGAGGCCTTCATGCATGCGATGGGACGACCCGCGAAGGAGATGGGCTTGAACGTCGTCTACGACGTCTCGCACAACCTCGCGAAGATGGAGAGCTACGACATCGACGGCAAGACACTGCGTCTATGCGTTCACCGGAAGGGGGCAACGCGCGCTTTCGGGCCGGGCCATCCCGAGCTGCCGGAGCGATACCGCGAGATCGGTCAGCCGGTCATCATCCCGGGAAGCATGGGCACGGCCTCCTACGTGCTGACGGGCACGGAGGACGCTGCCCGGCATTCCTTCTCGTCGACCTGTCACGGCGCAGGACGCGCCATGAGCAGGACCGCGGCGAAGAAACGGATGAGGGGCGAAGACCTGAAGCGGGACCTGGAAGCCCAGGGGGTCACCCTTGCCTCGTCGCAGTGGAAGTTGCTATCCGAGGAGGCTCCTTACGCCTACAAGGACGTCTCCGAGGTCGTCGCCGCTTGTGAGGGCGCGGGCATCTCGAAGATCGTTGCGCGCTTGCGTCCTGTTGGTGTGGTGAAGGGCTAGCAAGCAGACACGGCTCGGCGCGCATCGAGTCGCCCGTAACCGAACACCGGGTCCCAGCCCGGAGCTCCCAGATCGGTCGCGCTGCGCAGGAGGCAGTCCACGACCTCGGTGTTGGTGAGGCCGTGTTCGACGAGAAGCGCGGCGACCCCAGAGACGAAGGGCGCAGCCATCGAGGTGCCGGAGGTCCCCTCGTATCCGGTCTCCGGTGAGCACGCCGTCTCCGCCCCTCGCAGATAGGTCGAGAAGATCTCGTTGGAGCAGGTCAGACCCGCCCCCCCGGGCGCGACGAGGAAGTTCCGCAGGCGTGTGGCGTCGCCGTTCGAGTAGTAAGCCCTCATGTCGTTCTGGTCGGTGGCGCCCACACACAGCACCTCTTGCGCGGCAGAAGGTTCGGCGCAGAGGGGAACCGACTCGTTCCCGGCTGCAACCACCACGACGCTCCCGCGCGAGAACGCATAGGAGATCGCCTCGCGCACCGGTTTGAGGCGACCGGTCAGGCTGTCCGGCTCGGCCGTTCGGTAGCTGAGGGACAGGTTGATCACCTGTGCTCCCTTGTCGGCGGCGTATCGGATCCCTTGAGCGAGGCGGCCCGTCTGCCCGCCTCCTTGAGCATCAAGCACGCGGACGGGGAGGATCTCGGCCCCCGGCGCGGTTCCGGCGACGCCGATGCCGTTCCCGGTGCTTGCGGCTGCGATGCCGGCAACGTGGGTGCCGTGACCGTTCTGATCCTGCGCTCCGTCCTGGATGCACCCCTTGCCGCTCTCGCAGATGCCCTTGGGGTCGACGAAGTCGGCGTCGGGGAACGAGACGATCTTGTCGACCAGGTCGGGATGCGTCAGGTCGACCCCCGAGTCGACGACGGCGATCAGCACTCCCGCTCCCTCTGCGGTTGCCCAGGCATCCAGAGCGCCGATCCGCTTGAGCCCCCACTGCTTGGAGAGATGAGGGTCGCCCGAGCCCGCGACCGAGCCCGAGGCGGGCGCGCCCACGAGAGCCGTCATGAGGGCCGCGACAGCGGCGACCGCGACGGTCGACCTCGGGCGCATCTAGCCTCCTGGAGTGGGTGGACCTCTCTCTAAGGAGGTACCCCGTCCGGGGGGACATTCCTGCCGGAACGGCGCGATCCGGACGCCTTATCCGGCGCTCAGGGCCTCTGGCAGCGCGGGCAGTAGGTGGTCCCCCGGCCCCCGAGGACGATCTTGCGCATAGGGGTGCGACAGCGGGGGCAGGGCTTGCCCTGCTGGCCGTAGGCGACCAGGAACGAGGCGTTACGCCCGCTCTCCCCGTTCACCATCTGGTAGTCGCTGAACGTGGTGCCCTCTCGCTCGATGGCGCCGGCCAGGACCTCTCTTATCGCTCGATGCAGCTCCAGCGCCCTCTGCCTGCCCACCTTCCGGCTGGCGGGATGGATACGCGCGAGCCACAGCGCCTCGTCCGCGTAGATATTGCCCACGCCAGCCACCGGCCGCTGCGAAAGGAGGAAGGGCTTTACCGGGCTCGTCGTGCGTCGGAGCTCCCAGGCGAACACGTCAGGGTCGAACTCGTCGCTCAACGGCTCGGGCCCGAGCATCGCCAGCATCGGGATCGCCGTGTAGATCCCGGCCTCCACCACCGCCATGCGTCCGAACCTCCGCACGTCTCGGAAACACAAGGTGCGGCCGTCGTCGAGAGCGAGCCATGCCCGCACGTGGGGGTCGTCGAGATCGAAGCGGAAGGCTCCCGTCATCCCGAGGTGCATGACGAGCTCCAGACCACCGTCGAGAGGGGCGATCAGGAACTTCCCGCGCCGGTCCACCTTCTCCACCCGATGTCCCGTCGCGCGCTCGACCTGATGGAACTCGCGCGGCATCGAGGGGATCGGATCGGACCAAGCTTCTTCGATCCTGCGCCCGCGGAGCTCCGGGTCAAGCTGACGACGAACCGATTCGACCTCGGGCAGCTCCGGCATGGCTTTAGGTTAAGTCGATGGGACAACACGACATCGATCCAGAGAATCTGCCCTACTCGCTCGAGAAGCTGCCCCGGAAGGACGAGGTCGGTGCGGAAGGCTTCTTCGCTCTCGACCTGCGCGCGGGCCGCATCACAGCCGTGGAGGACTTCCCCGAAGCGCGTAACCCCTCGTGGAAGGTCACGGTCGACTTCGGACCGGTCGTCGGCGAGTTGCGCACCAGCGCCAAGATCACCAACTACTCGCGCGAAGAGCTTCAGGGTCGCCTGGTCGTGGGCGCGATCAACCTCGGCCCTCGTCGCATCGCCGGCTTCAAGAGCGAGTTCCTGATCCTCGGCGCCCTAGACCCCGACGGCACCGTGCGCCTCCTGCAACTAGAAGAGCAAGTACAACCAGGCGCCCCCATAGCGTAGAGAAACAAGTTCTGTTGTCGGCGGCCCACAGGATGCCGAGCGCAGGCACCCGATCACGGCGCTGGAACCCAGAGGAAACAAGTTCTGTTGTCGGCGGCCCACAGGATCGGGCGCATGCCTCCGAGCGCCCGATCCTGTCGAAGCCGGCGATGACAGAACAGCTCGGCGCCACCAGCAGGTGGCCGCGCAACCAACGGAGAACCAAACCCCATGAGACTCCGCAGCCTCTTGGTCGCGCTCGGCCTCTTGGTCGCGCTCGGCCTCCTGGCCCTCTCGCTCCCCGGCGTAGCCCGGGCCGAGGCCCCGGCGGAGTGCCCGGGCAACCCGCTCGGCCCCGAGAAGCGCTCGTTCACGGGCACGTTCTCGGAGGCGAACGAGGGCTCCTACGTCCTGATCCCGTTCTCGATAGCCGAGGGCACGACGCGGGTCGGCGTGAGGATCTGCTACGACCAACCGCCGACCCCGGCGTCGGCTCAGGTCAAGCACACCCTCGATCTCGGCCTCTACGAAGCTACGACCGACGGGCTCTACGACAACAACGAGTTCCGGGGTTGGGGCGGGTCGAGCCGGCCCAGCGTTCTCGTCACTCCGGAGCAGGCGACGGTCGGTTTCGTGCCGGGCCCGATCCCGGCCGGCGAGTGGGCTGCCGAGGTGGGGGTGGCAGCCGTCGCGGGCGTCGCCGAGGGAGATCCCGACGGCGCCGTGTCCTGGCGGCTAGAGGTCTTCACCGGAGCGGACCCGGCCGATCTCGACACCCCCTGGGTGCCGGCCGCATACGACGAGACACCGGCCGCTGCTGAGCCCGGTTGGTACAAGGGCGACTTCCACGTGCACGCCGAGCACTCGGCCCCCGGCGACGCTTCCATGCGGGAGACCTTCGACCACGCGTTCGGCGCGAACGCTGCAGGTCTCGACTTCATCACCTTGTCGGATTACGTGACCGACCGGCACTGGGACGAGATCGGGCGTCTGCAAGCCGACTACCCGGGCAAGCTCGTGATGCGGAGCGCGGAGGTGATCACCTACCGCGGCCATATCAACAACCACGGCAGCGCGACCTACGTCGACTACCGGACGGGACCTATCTTCGAACTGCGCGACGGGAACCTGCAGCAGGTCCGCGCCGCACAGCCGGCGAGCCGGATCTTCGACGACATCCACGCGGCCGGCGGCTTCACTCAGGTGAACCACCCCACCACCTTCCCCAGCGCGGTTCCGGGGTTCGGCAACATCTGCCGGGGCTGCTCGTGGGAGTACTCGGACGAAGAGACGCAGTGGGGCAAGGTCGACGCGTTCGAGGTGCAGACCGGCCCCGCCGGGACCTCCGAGCCACAGGGCCACGAGCTCGGCCCTAATCCGTTCGCTCCCCTGGCGATCCGGTGGTGGGACGATCTGCGCGCCCGAGGGCACCGGATCACCGCCGTCGGGTCGAGCGACTCGCATCAAGCAGGGAAAGGCAACGGCATCACGCAGTCGCCGATCGGCGAAGCGACGACGGTCGTCTACGCGCAGCAGCTGTCGGAGCAGGGCATCCAAGACGCGATCGAGGCAGGGCATGCGTACGTCAAGTTCTTCTCTCCGAACGGACCCGATCTGCGGTTCACCGCGAAGGCCTTGGAGTCACCGGGCAACGGCAAAGGGAAAGGCAGGCCGGAAGCCATGATGGGCGACGTCCTCCCCGTGGGGTCGGCGACCTTCACCGCCCGCGTGATCGGCGCGGCCCCCTCACCGGAGATGCGGACCTTGCTGGTTCTGAAGGACGGGGTGCCGATCGACGCAGTTGCCGTCACGTCCGGGGACCACACCTACACGTTCAAGGCAACGGAAGCCGGCGACTACCGGCTTCAACTGCAACGTGGGACGGCCGTAGAAGCGCTGTCGAACCCCATCACGTTGCGACCGAAGGCCGCACACGTCTCGCACTAACTGCGGGTTACGGTCGCAGGCGTGACCGTGATCGAGGTGAAGGGCCTTCACAAGACCTACCGACGACTGCGCGGCGGAAAGACGGTTGCGGTGGACGGCCTCGATCTGAGGGTCGACAGTGGCGGGGTCTACGGGTTCCTCGGTCCCAACGGCTCGGGCAAGACGACGACGATCCGATGCCTGCTGGGGTTGGCCAAGCCCACCAGCGGCACGTGCAGGATCCTGGGGGAAGACTCCTGGACCGGACTGCATCGGGTGATCCGCAAGGTGGGTTCGATCGTTGAAGCCCCCGCGGTGTTCCCGAACTTCTCCGGCCGGCGCAACCTCGAGCTTCTCGCTCACATCTACGGCATCGACCGGAAAGAGGTGGACCGCGTCCTGGACACGGTGGGTCTCGGCGGACGCGACAAGGACCTGGCCAAGACCTATTCGCTCGGCATGAAGCAGCGGCTGGCGATCGCGGCGGCGCTGCTCAAGGACCCGGAGTTGCTGATCCTGGACGAGCCCGCCAACGGTTTGGATCCGGCCGGGATCAGAGAGGTACGCGATCTCCTGCGGCGCTTGGGGGCCGAAGGTCGCACCGTGTTCGTCTCCAGCCATCTCCTGACGGAGGTGCAGCAGATCTGCGATCACGTGGCGATCCTGTCGAGAGGACGTTCGGTCGCCGCCGGTCCCGTCACAGACGTGCTCTCCCGGGGACATACCGCAGCGATGCTGGTACGGGTTGGCGACGAAGAGGGTGCGATCGCGGCTCTGAGCTCGTCCGGTATGGCCGCGGTTCGCCACAACGGCTACCTGCGCGTCGAGGTCTCGCCGGCCGATGGCGCTCGCGTGGCCGAAGCGCTTGCCCGTCGCGACCTCTATCCCAGCGAGCTCCGCCCAGACGAGGTCGATCTCGAAACGGTCTTCATGGAACTGACCGGCGGAGAAGGAGACACCAAACGATGAAGGCTCTCTTCGGTGTCGAGGTGCGCAGGTTCCTGGCGCGCAGACTCTTCCGCATCACGACCTTGCTGGTGGTGGCGATGATCATCGTCGCGGGCGTCATCGTCTTCTTCAACTCCCGCACCACCCCCGAGGAGCTCGCACAGGCCGAAGCGCAGCAACAAGCCATGTTCGAGAGCTGCGTAGAGAGCGGAGGCTTCGGCGCCCCGCCCGACGCGTACGACGATCTAGAGACCTTCTGTCGCGAGGAGATGGGGTTGGTCGGCCACGATCCCCGCTTCGACTACAGCGACATGACCGAGATCCTCCGCGGGCTCGGCGTACCGTTCCTGATGCTCGGCTGGGTCGTGGGTGCCTCCTTCATCGGAGCCGAATGGCACAGCCGGGTCCTGACGACAACCTTGACGTGGGAGCCACGCCGGATACGCGTCCTGGGGGCGAAGATGCTGGCGCTCGCCGGCTGCGCCGGAGTGTGGATCCTCCTCCTCCAAGCGCTTCTGGCCGCGAGTCTCTATCCGGCGGCGGCCGCTCACGGGATCACCGACACCCTCGACGGCGGCTTCTGGAGGGAGCTCGGCTCCGTCGCGCTGCGGGTCGACGTCCTGGCGGCGCTGGCGGCCCTGTTCGGCGCCACGCTCGCCACGATCGGCCGCAATACCGCGGCGGCTCTGGGGGTGGGCTTCGCGTACCTCACGGTCGTCGAGGGCCTGGTTCGCGGCTTCAAGCCGGAGTGGTCCGACTGGCTCCTGGGCGAGAACATCTCCCTGTTCCTGTTCGGGAGGCAGGGCGCTCTGGTCGGCCCCGACCAAGCGAGCGCCACTTGGTTCCTGCTCGCTTACTGCGGCGCGCTGCTCATAGCTGCCGCTGCGGTCTTCCGCCGCCGGGAGATGTCGTAACGATCCATGGCTGAGACGTTGGATAGGACGTTCGCGTCTCTGCGCGTCCGCAACTACCGACGGTTCTTCGCGGGACAGATCGTGTCCTGGACGGGGACCTGGGTGCAGTGGACCGCGCAGGCATGGTTGGTGCTGGAGTTGACCGGAAGCGGGTTGGGGCTCGGCGTGATCACGGCGCTGCAGTGGTTGCCGGTCTTGCTCCTGGGGGCTTGGGCCGGAGTGGTCGCGGATCGGTTCGACAAGCGCAAGGTCCTGATCTTCACCAACGTGACTTCGGCGGTGCTCTCCCTGGTCTTGGGCCTCGCCACCGTCGGAGGCATCGTGACGCTGTGGATCGTGATCGTGATCGCGCTCGGGCTCGGCATCGTGACCGCGATCGATAACCCTGCCCGTCAGACATTCACGATGGAGATGGTCGGACGCGAGCGACTTACGAACGCGGTAAGCCTGAACACCGCTACCTTCACCACCGCCCGGGTCCTCGGTCCGGCCACGGCGGGGCTGCTGATCGACCAGGTGGGGATCGGCCAGTGCTTCCTCCTGAACGCCGCTAGTTTCGTGCCCGTGACGCTCGCGTTGTGGACGATGAAGCTTGCGGAGCTGCGGCCCTCGGGACTGGTGGAGCGGCAGAAGGGCCAGGTACGTGAAGGCCTGCGCTACGTGGCTTCCGTGCCCGTGCTGAAGACGCTGCTGATCATGATGGCGGTGGTCGGAACGCTCCAGTACAACTTCCAGGTCATCCTCCCGCTGCTGGCGCGCGAGACCTTCGACGGCGGAGCCAAGGTGCTCGGGCTACTCGGCGCGATGACCGGCGTAGGGATGTTCATCGGTTCCCTGAGCAACGCCGCCTTCGGACGCTCGACCCGGCGCTTCTTGCTTGGAGCAGGCATCAGTCTCGGAACGATGACGTTGCTGGTTTCGGTCGCGCCGTCACTCTTACTGGCTGTGGTTCTGTTGGTCCCGCTCGGGGCTGCTTCGATGGCGTTCCTGGCCACGATGAACTCGACCCTGCAGCTGACCGCGTCCGATGACATGAGAGGACGCGTGATGGCGCTGTACTTCGTGCTCTTCCTCGGCTCGACGCCGATCGGCGCGCCGATCGTCGGGTGGGTGGCCGAGGCCTTCGATCCGCGCGCTGCGCTCGCGCTGGGCGGCCTCGCGACCCTGGGCGCCTGCCTCTACGGTTACCTGAAGCTGCCACAGCTGGGACTGGGGGCCGGGGCCGGCCCCAGGCCGGCGGCGGGCGACGACCTCCTGCGCGAGCCCGCCGAGGAATCCATCTAGCCGGCCATGTCAGAGCCGACTCATAGGGTGAGCGCGTGAACCGGACGACGGACCGAGCGACGAACGCGGAGCAGCAGCGCGCGATAGAGGCGGTCACCGGTCCGGTCTGCATCCTCGCGGGGGCCGGGTCGGGCAAGACGACGACGATCACGCACCGGATCGCGAACCAGGTTCGCAGCGGCGCGTTCGAGGCCTCGGCGATCCAGGCGGTGACCTTCACGGACCGAGCCGCGGGCGAGATGCGTCAGAGGTTGTCCGCCCTCGGCGTGCAGGGTGTACGCGCCCGCACCTTCCACTCCGCCGCGCTGGCCCAGCTCCGTTACTTCTCCAACGAGGCTCCCGGTCAGATCCTGCCGAGCAAAGGGGTCGCTCTCAGGCAGATCGCCAACACGTTGCCGAAGCCTTACCGGTTCCGGCCTGCGGCCGACCTGGCGACCGAGATCGAATGGGCAAAGAACCGTCGCATCGATCCCGAGCGCTACGCCTCGAACCTCGGGGACCACCAACCGCCGATCCCGGTCGAGCTGATGACTAGCGTCTATTCACGCTACGAACGCGGCAAGCGCGAGCGCGGGCTGATCGATTTCGAAGATCTGCTCGAGCTCACGATCCAGATGTTCCAGCGGGACGAGATCGCTCGTGAAGAGTTCGCCGCGCGCTACCGCGCGTTCACCGTCGACGAGTACCAGGACGTGAACCTCTTGCAGGAGACCTTGTTGCGCTCGTGGCTGGGCGAGCGTGACGAACTATGCGTCGTGGGCGACGACTATCAGTCGATCTACGGATTCACCGGCGCCTCTTCGGAATATCTCTTGGCGATGCCGCAGCGCTTCGTGAACACGAAAGTCATCCGCCTCGAGACCAACTACCGTTCGACCCCGCAGATCCTCGCCCTCGCCAACCGGCTGGTTCCGAAGCTCGGTGGAGCCGAGAAGATCCTTCGGTCCGCGCTGGAGGACGGGCCGGAGCCCAACATCCGGAGGTTCAGCGACCCACAGGCCGAGCTCCGCTTCATCGTCTCGAAGATCCGAGAGCTGGTCGACCAGGGCGTGGCGCTAGAGGACGTGGCGATCCTCTACCGGGTGAACTTCCGCTCGGAGGACTACGAGGAGGTGCTCTCGCGGGCCGAGATCCCCTATCAGGTGAGCGATGGCGCTTTTCTGACGCGCGCGACCGGGCGGCAGATGGTGGCATCGCTCAAGCGCTCCCGTTCCACGGCGGTGGCGGCGGACGTGCGCAAAGCGGCCGACCGCGCTGGGTTCCTGGAGGACCCACCGGACGATCTCGGCGCTCAGGAACTGACGCGCCAGAACGACCTAGCGCGCTTCGTCCGGCTCGCGGAAGAGTTCGACGACGGGATCCGCACCGGCGCCGACCTCGCCGCGGACATCGAACAACGGTTCGGCGGCGCGGGTGAGGGCCGAGGCGTCCACCTCCTCACGCTCCACCGAGCCAAAGGCTTGGAGTTCGCCGCCGTCTTCCTCCCCCGGGTGGAGGAAGGGGAGCTGCCGTTCAAGAAGGCGCGCACGGAAGCGGCCACCGCAGAAGAGCGTCGATTGTTCTACGTCGGCGTCACTCGGGCCAAGAAGCATCTGACGATCAGCTACGTGAGCGACGGTCGGAGGAAGGGCAGCTCGTTCATCGGCGAGATAAGCGCCGCGGCCGGGACGACGACGAAGCGAGAGCGCGAGCCGCAGCCCGAGATCCAAGCGGTGATAGGCCTCGAGGTCGAGGCATCCGGTGGTTACTCCGGAACGATCGTCGAGATAGAGGACGACCGTGCGGTGATGGAGCTCGACGGAGGTTCCCTGATGACGATCCCGTTCGGCGAGGTGGTGAGCGCCGGGGGCAAGAAACTCCCGCTCGGCCCCCCTGCGCCGGAGGAGAGCGAACTGTTCGTGGCGCTGAAGAAGTGGCGGCTCGAACGCGCCAAGACCGACGGCATGCCGGCGTACGTGATCTTCCACGACAGCACCTTGGCGGAGATCGCAGACCGCAAGCCGCGCTCGATCCACGACCTCGAGGCGGTCTCCGGGGTGGGCCCGACCAAGCTCGAGCGCTACGGGACCGACGTGATCCGGATAGTGGAGAGCGCTACTTCTTCTTAGCCTTCTTCGCCTGGCGCTTCTCCTTCAGGCTCTTCTTGGCCTCTTTCTTCTCGGACTTGCCGCCTTTGTCTTTCGAGGCCATAGCTCCACCTTTCATCGATGCTCGCGCTTCGATCCGTAATCGCCATCATCGTCGCAATCGGCCGCGCGTGCCAGACCTCTGGCCGTTCTGACGTTGGAAAAGCACGCGTGGACGTGCTCCAGTTAACTCAGAACGGTCAGGCTTCGGGGGCCAGGCCTTCTTGGAGGTCGACCTTGGACCTACCCAGCTCGGCGCGCCAGATGCTGAAGGCGGCGGTGGCGAGGGCGAGCCAGGCCAGTCCGAGGATGAAGCCCGCCAACACATCCGAGAAGTAGTGGACGACGAGGCCCAGGCGCGAGGCTGCCACCAGAGCCACCGCGGCGAAGTAGCCGGCGATGGCCACGGGACGCCACGCCCTGGGGATGAAGGGCATGAAGGCCAGAAGCAGCGAGCCGAACCCGACGGTGGCGGCGACGGTGTGACCTGAGGGGAAGCTGTAACCGAAGGCTTCGCCGATCGGGTGGTCCAACTCGGGCCGGGGGCGGTCGACGAGCACCTTCACCGTGGAGTTGATCGCCCCGCCTAGCAGGTTCGTCAGAACCAGATACGCGGCCACCCGCCTGCTCCCCCTCCGCCAGAAGAACACCGCCGCGGCGAAGCTCGCCAGGTAGAACGCCGGTGGGCTGGCGATGAAACTGACCACTTCGAAGGCCGGCTCCAGGATCGGCGACTCGAGGACCTCTTCGTGGAACTCCGCCGAGACGCGCGTGTCAAGACGGGTCACGGGGCCGCCCGTCGTCACCTGGACGAGCAGGAAGAAGAATGGAACCGCGACCAGCACGGTGGCTAGAGCGAACAGCGTCAACCGAAGGCCGAACCTCTCCTGCGGGTTGAGGCGGCGGTCGAGCCAGCGCGGCGAACCCGAGGTCATCGTTCCGGCCTCCTGTCCGCTGCCGTCATGATTGCCCGATGCCCGAAGCCAACGAGAAGAGATGGCGCACGCCGCTGCTCGTGCTCGGCATCGCGCGCTTGATACTCGGGGTGGTGGCGATCCCGCTGGTGCCGGTTCTCTACAAGGATCGCTTCTTGCTCTTGGTGCTGATGCGACCAACGAAAGAGCTCTTCCTCGCGGGAGGCTTCCTCGTTCGCAGAGGAGACATAGATCTCCTGCCGTTGATACTCGCCTCCATACCGCTGTCGATCTTCGGGGCCTGGCTCTTCTACTTCCTGGGCCGCACCTACGCCAAGGAGATCGAGCGCGGGAAGCTGCCGAAGCTGGCGGATCGGCTGCTCGATGCGGACAAGATCAAGCGGTTCGAGACCGCGCTCAACTCCAAGGGGGGAAAGCTGATCTTCCTCGGCCGCCTGGCGGTGATGTCGTCCGCCGCCGTGGCCGCGGCCGCGGGCGCGGTCCGGATGGCACCGCGCAGGTTCTTCCCCGTCGATCTCGCGGGCGGGCTCGTCTCGATCGCGTACACGGTCGCGGCGGGGTACTTCCTGGGCGAGGCCTACGAGCGCGCCGGCCCCTGGCTCACGGGCGTCGGCGTTGTGGCCTTCATGGGGTTCGCCTACATCCTCGGCCGGGCGCTGAAGGACGACTAGGTTCATCCGCCCTCCGGGTGCGAGGCGAAGACCACGAGTCGTCTAGCGAGCTTCTCCACGATGACATCCTCCGGGCCGTCGAACGTCTCGCCGTCACGGGCCAGGCGAAGCGGACCCTCGATGCCGCGTAGACGGACGGTCTCGACGCAGCTCTGGTTGTAGACCTTGCTGCGGCCGAGACGACCGGTCAGCACGGCAAGGATCAGACGGGTGCGAGCGAACGGTTGGTCGCCGCTTACGTAACGGACGTCCACCATGCCGTCGTCGAGGCGCTCGCGCCAGGTGGGTGCGAACCCGCTCGGGTGGTACCGGCAGTTGCCGAGGAACGCCATCCACACGGTCTTGCGAGCGCCGTCGATCTCGACCTCGATCGGCTCGCTGTGACGCAGCACCCTTATCAGTGCCAGGACCATCGCCGGCCACTTCCCGATCCGATCCTCCAGGCGTTGCCGCGTGTCCACCAGCTCGACGTAGCTCCCGAAGCTCGCCGTGTTGAGGAAGACGTGACCACCGATAGTGGCGACGTCGACCCCCACCGCGTCCCCGTTCTTCACCGCCGAGACGGCGTCCTCGAGCGATGAGATCCCCACCGCCTGGGCCAGATGGTTGAACGTCCCGCCGGGAACGACCAGGAGCGGTCGGTCGGCCTCGATCGCCACCTGCGCGGCGGTGTTGATCGACCCATCGCCCCCCGAGATCCCCAGGGCCACCGCCCCCTCCTGCACCGCCTGGTCCAAGGCCTTGCGGATCTCGTCGCCGTCGGTCGGCTCGACCTCGACCAGGTTGGCCCCGGGCAGCAGCTCTCTCAGGCTCTGCACGCCCGTCTCGTCGTCGGGGCCGGATGCGGTGTTGATCACGATCGTTATCCCGCTGCCGTCCGGATTCGGCTCGGCCTTCTGGGGCAGCCACAGCTTCGGCGCCGTGGCGCCGAGACGTGGCGCCGCGGGCCACACCTTCGTCGAGACCAGAGCGACGCCTGCGGCCAGCGCGCCGGCGGCGACCCTTCGAGCGGCGTCTCCCTCGTCGTCCCAGTGGAGCCCGGCCGCAGCCAGCACCAGCAGGGGGGACGCCTTCGGCTCCTCCAGCGAGGCGGCGGTCACGTAAGCCAGGGACACGGCTTCCTCAGCGTTGTCGTGTCGGAAGAGCAGCGCGCCCAGGCGCGTGAGAGCACCGGCGAGCAGCCCGCGCAGCGCTGCTCGCCGGAGCATGCGGTTGCGCGATGCGTACATGAGGACGCTGAGGGCCCCCCAGACGACGAAGGACGGGGGCCGCCTCATCGGCTCGGCCTCGACACGGCCTGGCAGGTAGAGGCACTGGCGGCGGGGTTCATCGGGGCTTCCTACCCAATCGGTGCTTGCTTTGCGCTTCAGAGGCAGGAACCCGGGAATGAACCCCGAACGAATGGGGCATATCTCACCAGAGCAACCACTTCGAGCGGGGAGCGAAGAACCGATGAGGAATCTCTCTATCCGGCGCGGCGTGCTGGTCTCGGCCGCCCTCGTGTTGACCCTTCTGGCCTCATCCGGGATCGCCTTCGGCCACGGCGAGCGCGACGCCTTCTTCCCAGACGGGACCGGCCGGGTGCCCGAGTACCGGCCGATGATCGCCGAACCGAACCTGGTGGTCTGCGCCCCGGACAGCCGGGAGCGGATCATGAAGATCGACGATCGCGAGCTCCGGACGATCAACCTGAAGCTGGCAGCCAAGTGCGACTACCGCAACGTGCAGGACGCGGTCTTCAACGTGACGCAACGAGGAACCACGATCTACATCCTGCCGGGCGTGTACGAGGAGACCCCGTATCGCGATCAGCCGAAGTGCGCAGAGCGCCTGGCCCAGGATGACGAGGAGCCGGGCGCCCCGATCCTGACCTATCAGGAGCAGTTGGCCTGCCCGCACGCACAGAACCTGATCGGGATCTTCGGGGACAACAAGCCGAACGACGACAAGCGCGAGTGCAACGCACCCGTCTGTGACCTGCAGATCGAGGGCACCGGAGACGACGCGGAGGACGTGATCATCACCGGGGGGTTCACCAAGGACGGCGACTGGGCGAAGCTGAACGGCATCCGCGCGGATCGCGCTGACGGCGTCTACTTCAAGAACTTCACTATCGAGCTCTTCGAGTTCAACGCCTTGTACATCCTGGAGACCGACGGCTTCGTCATCGACGATGTCCTGGCTCGTTACAACGACGAGTATGGGTTCCTTACGTTCGCGGTGGACCACGGCGTCTACAAGAACTGCGAGGGCTACAACAACGGCGACTCGTTGATATATCCAGGCTCGGCCTCTGACGTGAACTCAGACAGTCAGGACTACACGCAGAAGAAGCGATGGGCGATAGAGATCTTCAACTGCAAGAGCCACCACAACGCCCTGGGGTACTCGGGAACCGCGGGGAACTCCGTGTACGCGCATGACAACGAGTTCTATGCGAACCAGTCGGGGGTGGTCACCGACTCGATCTTCGCCGGTCACCCCGGCCTGCCCCAGGATCACGCCTGGTTCAGAGACAACAAGATCTACTCGAACAACTCCAACTACACGGAGCGCTACGTGCAGTCGGGCATCTGTGACAAGAAGCCGGCGAAGCGGGGTTACAAGCCCGGGCCCGGCGAGCCGCCCTGGTCGGGGACGGTTTGTCCCGTGGTGCCGGCCCCCGTCGGTGCCGGGATGGTCATCGCAGGCGGCAACTGGAACCTGTTGGAGGACAACCGCGTGTGGGACAACTGGCGAGCGGGATTCATGCTCTTCAGCGTGCCTGCCGCGATCCGGGACGAGCCGGAGCAGGGCTTCGACACCTCTCACTTCAACAAGTACGTCGGCAACCTCATGGGGATCGGGCCCGACGGCAAGGTCGACCTGAACGGCTTGGACTGGTGGTGGGACGACCAGGGCGAAGGCAACTGTTGGGAGCGCAACAAGGGGGCAGAAGGCGGCGTCACCTCCAACACGATGTACCCGACGGGACTTCCCGATTGCGAGAGCGGCGGGTCGATCGGGCTGCCGAACAATCCTTACAAGACGGGTCAGCTCGCGCCCTGCGCTCTCTATGACCGGAACGATCCGTTCTTCAGAGACCCGCCCGGGTGCACCTTCTTCGATACCCCCGAGGAGCCCTAGGGGCTAGAAGGAGATCGCCATCTTGAGCGCGAAGCCCAAGATGACCACGCTGCCCAGAACGGTTGTGGCCGCTCGCGTTCGTGGCCCGAGCCGGGTACCGGCGAGGGCCGCGGAAGCAGCGAGGAACAGCTGCCACGAAGCCGACGCGAGGAACGCTGCGCCGACGAAGATCGCCCTGTCTACCGCTGAAGCGCGGCTGAGATCCAGACCCACTATCAACGAGGCGAAATAGATCACGGTTACGGGGTTCAGCAGGGTGAGCCCCAGGAAGGTCACGAAGGTCCTTCGGCCAGAGGCGTCGGGCAGCTCATCGGAGTTCCGACCGGCGAGCAGGGCTCGCAGGTTCCACACCGCGATCGAGACCAGAGCGACGATCGCCACCACCCTCAGCGGCGTGAGAGCGGGCCTCACCAGGGAGGCGACGACGGCTCCCAAGGTGGCCGCCAGCGTGGCATAGGTGAGGTCGGCACCGGCGGCGCCGAGCCCGGCCATCGCCGCATCGCGGAAGCCGCGTTTGACCCCTCGATCGACGATCAGCACCGCGATAGGGCCGACCGGGATCGCGATCGCGAATCCCGCGGCAAGTCCTTGAAGCAAGGGTTCCATGGCGACGCATCCTCCCCCACGCCACGTGGCCACGGCGACATCGGGCCTGGGCATGTGTGGGACGTCTTGCCTCGCCAACGATCCGGAAAGGCCTCGGCCTCCGAATAAGACGCATGAAGATCCTTGGAGCCCTCGTCGTCGTGGCGCTGCTCGCCTCCGGGTGCAGCGCCGCTGAGCCTGCACCGAGCCTCGGAGAGCCGGACCCGGACGCGACCACGGTCGAGGTCGTGGACTTCGCCTACGCTCCCGAACAGCTCGAGATCCAGACGGGCGACACCGTCACGTGGGTCAACCGAGATGACATCGCGCACACGGTGACCTCAGGACGAGCGAAGAAGCAGGGCGTTCCCGGTGTGTCAGAGAACCGCGATGCGGCGCCCGACGGCGTCTTCGATAGCGGCACCATGGAGTTGGACGACACCTTCGATTTCACTTTCGATCAGGCGGGGACGTTCACTTATTTCTGCGCGATCCACGCGGGCATGTCCGCTCGCGTCGTCGTCTCCTAGCGCGATCTCCGTAGTTCTACGCAGCTTCTCTGGGTTTCCCCCCATCCGGATGCTCTCCCTCCTGCGAATCAACACCGAGATCTCACCTCGCACCACCTATCCACCCAACTAGCAAGGAGACAAGAGAGATGAAGCATGTACTCGCTAAGAAGATGGCTGCCGGGGTCGCGGTGCTCGCGATCCTTGGTGCGGCTTGCAGCTCCGAACCGACCACCAGTACCGCCAACAACGAGACCGCAGGCTCCTCTATGGAGGACATGGATAGCTCGCCTAGCGCCTCCGCGGATCTTGCGGTTCAGCCGGTAGACGCTCCCGCTGCGCAGCTGGACCAGACCCTGACGCAACTGCTCGGCGAGCACGAGTACCTGGCCGGGATCGCGATCGCCATGGGCGTGCAGAACGGTGCAGACTCGGCCGAGTTCGAGGCGGCTGCAGCGGCTCTGGACGCCAACTCGGTCGACCTTTCGAAGGCCGTGGCTTCGGTCTACGGCAACGCCGGTGGCAAGCAGTTCCTCGAGCTGTGGAGGACGCACATCGGTTTCTTCGTCGACTACACCCTGGCCGGTGGCGAGGGGGCCGCGGCGGCCAAGGCTAAGAAGAACCTCGACGGCTACCGCAGCGACTTCGGAGCGTTCATCGATGCGGCGACCAGCGGGACCCTTCCCAAGCAGGCCGTAGCCGATGCGCTCAAGCCTCACGTCGAGGCGACACTCACCGCGATCGATACCGTCCTCGGCAAGCGCGAGGGCAACCCCTTCATCGAGTTGAAGAAGGCCGCTCACCACATGCCGATGATCGCCAACGCTCTCGCAGGCGGCATCGCGGACGACCAGGGCATCGAGGGCGACGTAACCGCCCCCTCTGCCCAGCTGCAGTCCGCACTGACCCACGGATTGAACGAGCACGAGTACCTCGCCGGTATCGCAGTGGCCATGGGCGTCATGAAGGGCCCGGACTCCGCTGAGTTCGAAGCGGCCGCTGCAGCGCTGGACGAGAACTCCGTCGACCTGTCGAAGGCCGTGGCTTCGGTCTACGGCAACGCCGGTGGCAAGCAGTTCCTCGAGCTGTGGAGGACGCACATCGGTTTCTTCGTCGACTACACCCTGGCCGGTGGCGAGGGGGCCGCGGCGGCCAAGGCTAAGAAGAACCTCGACGGCTACCGCAGCGACTTCGGAGCCTTCATCGAAGGCGCCACAGAGGGCGAACTGACGAAGGCGGACGTCGAGGGTGCGCTCAAGCCGCACGTGGAAGCGACCCTGGCGGCGATCGACGCTGTGCTCGGGAGATCCGACGCTAACCCCTTCCTCGAGCTGAAGGAAGCCGCTCACCACATGCCGATGATCGCCAGCGCTCTCGCCAACGCGATCGTCAACCAGCAGCCGGAGACCTTCGAGTAGCACTCCGGCTGAGCCACATCGCCCCGGTCCTTGGGGCGATGTTTGAAAAGAACAGTGTTGGACCTGCCTCACGAGACGCCCCTCCACCCCCCCCGGAGGGGCGTCCTCGCGTGGCAGCAATCCGGATGAGTGCCGTTCGACGAATATGGGGATGTGAGACAGGTGAAGCACGCCCCCATCGACAGACACGCCGAGAGCGCGCTCGCAGATCGGCTCATGGAGCGCGACGAGTCCGCGCTGCAGGAGGTCATGGAGCGCTACGGCACCGTGGTCCTCGGTATCGCACGGCGTGTCGTAGCAGAGCGGTCGCATGCGGAAGAGGTGGCCCAGGACACTTTCATCGCGCTGTGGAGGCGCCCGGGTGCCTTCGATCCAACGCGGGGCAGCCTGCAGAGCTTCCTGGTGGGGATCGCTCGGAACAAGGCGATCGACCTCGTGCGCAAGGAGGAATCCATGCGGCGCCGTGCCGACGAACTCATGTCAGAGATGGCGACACGGCCGACGACCACGACGATGGATCGCCTCCACGATGTGGCGGATATCCAGGCAGCGCTATCGCAACTGCCGGCAACGCAGCGGGACGCCCTGGCCCTCGCCTATTTCGGAGGACGTACCTACCGGGAGGTGGCGAGCGAACTCGGCATCCCCGAAGGCACCGCTAAGACACGATTGAGAGATGGACTGATCAAGATGAGGGAAACGATGACGAGCAGGGAGAGGAAGTCATGACCGCTTACGAACACGACGAGCTGAAGACGATGCTCGCTTCGTACGCGATCGGAGCGCTCCCCGAAGACGAGATGCCGCTGATCCGGGACCACATCCTGACGTGCGAGGAATGCATGCAGGAAGCCGATGCCTTCGCGGCGGCCGTGCCGGCACTCGCCTTGACCGTCGAGCCGGTCGCGCTGCCTGCGGGTTTCGCCGATTCCGTTCTCGACAAGATCCGCGATCAACAGCCGAGCGAGGCGAAGGCTCGGGTGGGCCGGAGGTGGTCGCTCTTTCCACGGCTGGCCGTCGGAGGTTTGGCGATCGTGGCCGCCTTGCTCGCCGGGGCGTTCCTCGACGCCCGAAGCGACGCTCGTCGGGCAGAACGCGAGCTGGTTGCACTGGAACAGACCGTGCAGCGCAACGAAGAGGTTCTCTCCAGCCTCGTCCGGCATGACGACGGATGGCGCCTCGAAGGAGCGACCGGGGCCGTGGGACGGATGGTCCCCAGCCAGGATGGCGCCACCTTCGCAGCCGCCGGGCTCCCGGCACCTCCCGAGGGGCACATCTACCAGCTATGGCTGTTGCGTGGGGCTTGTGGCGATGGCCCGTGCGCTCCCACGAGTGCCGGCACCTTCGACGTCGACTCCGGCTTGGTGGTGGTAGACGTCGAGCAGTCCGTGCGCAACTTCGCCGGAGCTGCCGTCACGCTCGAGCCCGCTGGGGGATCGGAACAACCTACGACCGACCCGCTGCTCGCCTCCGTCTAGGCTCGGCCTACACCCGCGGGCGATCGGAAGGATCACTCTTGAAGTACACGCACCTCGGCAGAAGTGGGCTCAGCGTCTCGCGCCTATGTCTCGGCACGATGAACTTCGGTCCCGAGACGAGCGAAGAAGACTCGCACGCGATCATGGATCGCGCTCTGGATCTGGGCATCAACTTCTTCGACACCGCGAACGTGTACGGCTGGAAGAAGGGCGAAGGGGTAACGGAGCAGATCATCGGGCGCTGGTTCGCGAAAGGCGGCGGACGGCGGGAGAAAGTGGTGATCGCCACCAAACTCTACGGATCGATGAGCGACTGGCCCAACGACACGTTCCTCTCGGCGCGGAACATCCGCCGCGCCTGCGACGCATCCCTCAAGAGATTGCAGACCGATCACATCGACCTCTATCAGATGCACCACATCGATCGGCGAACGCCCTGGGAGGAGATCTGGGAGGCGATGGAGGTCCTCCGGGCGCAGGGAAAGATCCTCTACGTCGGCTCCAGCAACTTCGCGGGGTGGCATATCGCCAAGGCTCAGGAGACCGCCACCCGCCGCAACTTCATGGGCCTGGTGTCCGAGCAATCGATCTACAGCCTTGCGAAGCGCGAGATCGAGCTGGAGGTCATCCCCGCATGCCGCGACTACGGACTCGGGCTCATCCCCTGGAGCCCCCTCCACGGTGGAGCTCTCGGAGGGGTTCTGAGGAAGGAACGGAAAGGTAAGAGGCGTCATTCCGGACGCGCCGGCGACCTGCTGGAGACCAAGCGGGACCAGATCCAGGCGTATGAAGACCTCTGCGACGAGCTCGGCAAGGAACCTGCCGTGGTCGGCCTGGCCTGGCTGCTCCACCAGGAGGCCGTTACGGCGCCCATCGTCGGGCCGCGCACGATGGAGCAGTTGGACGGCGCTCTCGAAGCTCTAGAGACGACCCTGGACGACAAGGACCTGTTGCGCCTCGACGAGATCTGGCCCGGTCACAAGCCCGCTCCCGAGGACTACGCCTGGTAGGTCTTCGCTAGCGACCGCGCCGTCGGCGCCGGTCAGCGGCGATCAACCGCGGGGAAGGGAAAGCAACCCCGGCCCCGAATCCTTCAAGAGCAAGACCACGTCCTCGGGGAAGGGAAGACCGGTGAAGAAGATCGCCCTGCTGGTGAGCAGCTTGCTTCTCGCCGCGGCCGCCGCGATACCTAGCTCCGCCGCGGTACCCGAGCTGGCCTACGGCCCCTCGGCAGGCGGTCTGAGCACCGACAACGTCGAGTTCATCCGTCACATCCCGCTGGCCACGAACGGCGTCGGCGGTCGCATGATCGACGGATGGTTCTACGCGAACGATCAGAACAAGATCATGATCTTCGACACGTCCACCCCCGAAGACCCTCGATTGACCGGCGTTCTTGCGATGCCGCAGGAGTGGTTGTTCAGCCGGGAAGACCTCGACGGCAACGGCAAGGTCCTGGTCGTGCCGAACACGGTGGCCCGCACCCTCTACGTCGTCGACGTCGAAGACAAGTCGAACCCCACGATCATCTCTCAGCTCAACGGCGCCCAATCCCACACCAGTAGTTGCGTTCTCGACTGCCGCTGGGTCTACAACTCGAACGGTCAGATCATCGACCTGCGCGACCCGGCGAAGCCGAAGCTGATGAAGGAGAAGTGGGGCGAGGGCATGCCGGCCAGCGCCGGTCACGACGTCGAAGAGGTCGCACCCGGCCTGGTGTTAACCGCGACCCAGCCGATCATGCTCCTCGACGCACGGAAGGACCCGCGCCATCCCAAGCTGCTGGCAGCGGGCGGGAACGAGGACGGGCGCTTCATCCACACCGCCAGATGGCCCGGCGGCAACGACAGGTTCCTGCTGATGGCCGGTGAGACCAACTTCAAGGTCCGCTGCGATCAGGCCTCTGCCGCGTTCATGACATGGGACGCGTCGCACTGGAAGCGCACGAAGACCTTCACGATGATCGACGAGTACCGCATGAGCAACGGCACACACGTGGACGGAAGCCCCCCAGCGAACCTCAGTTGCTCGACCCACTGGCACGAAGCGAATCCGAGGTTCGACGATGGCGGGATCGTGGCGGCGGCCTTCTTCGAGCACGGCACGCGCTTCATCGACGTCAGCAGCCAAGGCAAGATCAAAGAGGTGGGCTGGTTCCTTCCGCACGCAGGTTCAACCAGCGCGGTGTACTGGATCAACAACGAGATCGTCTACACCCTCGACTACAACAGGGGCATAGACGTATTGCGCTTCACCGGCAAGAGCTAAGTAGCGCTCTAGAGACCGATCAGCCGCTTCACCACTTCACCGCGTTTGGTCGGACGACCCGTTCGTTGTTCGACCCGGTCGGCGTGGGCCATGACCTTCAGGCCCAGGTTCACGCCCAGCCACCTGAGTGGTTCAGGCTCCCAGCGCGGAGAGCGGTGATCGACCCACGGCAGACGCGTCAGCTCGCTGGTTCTTCCTCGGATCAGATCGGTGAGGGTCCTCCCTGCGAGGTTCGAGGTGGCCACCCCGTCGCCGACGTAGCCGCCGGCCCACGCCAGGCCGGAGCGGCGATCGAACCCGACCGAGCTGAACCAGTCCCGGGGAACGCCCAGACAGCCGCCCCAGCGATGACTGATCTCGGCGTGCCGGGTAGGCGGGAACAGCTCGTGCAGCACCTCTTCGAGCGAGGAGAAGACCCTCTCGTCTCGATCGTTCGCTTCGTCGATGCTGGAGCCGAAGTGATAGGGAGCTCCGCGGCCCCCGATCGCGATGCGATCGTCCGCGGTCCTCTGTGCATAGATCAAGAGATGGCGACCATCGTGGATCGTTTCGCGGCCTTCCCAACCGATCTCGCTCCAGACCTCCGGACCCAAAGGTTCGGTCGCGATCATCAGGGAGTACAGGGGGAGCATGACTCGCCTCATCCCCTTCAGATCGCTCGTGTAGCCCTCGGTCGCCCTGATGACGACGTCGGCTCGCACCCGACCCAGCTCCGTCAGCACCTCACCCTGTCCTATCTCGGTCACGGGGGTTTTCTCGTAGATGACGGCCCCCCTGCGCTCGACGACGTCCGCGAGGCCGCGCACCAGGCGGGCCGGTTGGATGCGCGCGCAATGAGGCGTGAACCTGGCTCCCAGGGCGCCCCGAACCCGCAAGCGAAGGGACAGCTCGGCGGCGGTAAGCCACCGGAAGTGCTCCTCGCCGAATCCCCAGGCGCGGTCGTTCTCGATCAGGGCCTGCACCCGGGCCATCTGCGTGGGGGAGGTGACGAGGGTGAGCGTCCCGCCCTTATGGAAGGAAGCATCGATGCCCTCGTCCGTCGCGACGCGTCCGACCTCGTCCACCGTCTCGAACATGGCGTGTTGCATCGCGATCGCGGCATCTCGGCCGTACGCCTTGGCGATCTTCTCGGCCGGAGCCGCGAACAGAGCGGAGCACCAGCCGCCGTTGCGACCCGACGCGCCGAAACCTGCGATCTCCTTCTCGAGCAAGACGATCCGGAGCGAGGGGTCCTCGCGCGATAGGTAGTAGGCGGTCCACAGCCCCGTGTAACCGGCCCCGACGATCGCCACGTCCGCCGAGATGTCGCCGGTGAGCGGAGAGCGGGGCGTCAGCGACCCGTCCAGCTGGTCCATCCACAGGCTCACCTTGCGGTGATCCTCGGCAGGATCGGGAGGGGCCATCAATAGGAGGGGGGGGTCGTGATCCACAGGACCTCGGCTTTGGACGGGCCCGGGTTCCGGTTCGAGTGCGGGGTCCGGCTCTCGAACAGGACGCTGTCCCCCTCGTTCAGAAGGAACGACTCCTTGCCGAGACGGAACTCCAAAGACCCTTTCAGCACGATCACGCACTCCTCGTCGGAGTCGTGGGCGTAAGGCTCCTCCCCCGAGCCCTCGCCGGGCTCGATCACGGACAGGATGACCTGCAGTCGCTTCGCATCCCGGGGTGTGATCAGGAAGTCTTCCCAACGGCGCGCGGGGTCGACGAGGCGCGCGCGAGCGTCACTGCGGACGACCCGGCCCTGGGTCTCCGGTCCTTGGAACAGCGCACCGACCGACGCACCGAGGGCCTCGGCCAGCCGGCGCAGCGACGCCACCGAAGGGTTGGCCACTCCCCTCTCGATCTGAGACACGAAGCTCTCGGAGACCCCTGCCTGCTTCGCCAACGTCTTCAGCGAGAGACCTCTCGCCTCTCGGAGATCCCGCACGCGCCGCCCGAGATCCATCTCGGTCACGCAGACACCTCCGCCAGTCGTTCCGACCGTCGCTCGCTGCGCCGCAACAGGATCTGTGCGCAAGCGACGAAGGTCAGCGTGATCGAGAGCGTAGTGACGGCGACGACGTTGATCTTCGGCGATAGCCCGAACCGGAGCTCGGAAAAGATCTCGACCGGCAAAGTGGTGGAACCGGGGCCGGACACGAACGTCGAGAGAACGACGTCGTCGAACGAGAAGGTGAAGGCGAGCAAGGCGCCGGCCGCCACCGCCGGGAGCAGTTGGGGCAAGGTGACCTGGACGAAGGTGGACAAGCGGCCCGCCCCCAGATCACGGGCCGCCTCCTCCAGGCTGCGATCCATCCCCGCGAGGCGGGCTCGCAGGATCAAAGTCACCACCGCCGTGTTGAAGATCGAATGCGTGATCACGATGGCAACCGGGCCCAGCGGCAACCCGATGGTGACGAACGCCATCAACGAGGCGATAGCCGCCACGAGTTCCGGCGTGATCAGCGTCATGTACATGAAACCGTCGAAAGCGGTCCGGGTCCGACGGCCCACATTGCGGAGACCGATCGCCGCAGCTGTGCCCAGCAGCGTAGCGACCACCGCGGTCGCCGTGGCCGTATACGTCGAGATCCACAGTCCATGTCGCAGCGTGGGGTCTCGCCACGTTTCGCCGAACCAGCGAAGGGAGAACCCCTTCCAGACCTGCACCAAGCGTCCGTCGTTGAACGCGTAGATCACCACGACGAGGATGGGCAGATAGAGGAACAGGTAGACGAGGAAGGTGTGGACGCGCAAGGCGGAGGTGACGGCTCGATCGCCGGCTATCGCCGGAGCCAGCGGGATCCCCGTCTCTGCGGTGCTCAAAAGACCGACCCCAGACCTTCTTCGGCCCTCCTGCCCAGCAGCCTCAGGTACACGAGGATGACCCCCACCATCACGACGACGAGGCCCATAGAGACCGCAGCGCCGAACGGCCAATCGATGGCGGTGAGGATCTCGTTGGACACCAGGCTGCCGACCAGGAACGTCTTGGCGCCTCCGAGGATGGCCGGAACCACGTACTCGCCCATCATGGGGATGAACGTGAGGAGGCAGCCGGTCATGATGCCCGGGAAGGTCAGAGGCACGGTCACCCGACGGAAGGTCTCCCACCTCCCCGAGCCGAGATCGCGGCTCGCCTCGACCAGCGATCTATCCATGCGCTCCACAGCGACATAGATCGGGAAGACCATCAGGGGTAGGTAGTCGTAGATCACGCCGATCAGCACCGCGTTCGGCGTGTACAGGATGTCGAGTGGCCGCCCGATCAGCCCGAGGCGCTGCAACAGATCGGAGAGCGGTCCCTGCTCGCTCAAGATGAGCACCCAGGCGTAGGTCCGGATCAACAGGCTGGTCCAGAAAGGCACGATGACCAGGACGAACAGCAGGGTCTTGTAGCGAGACGTTCTCGTGGCGAGGAAGTAGGCGAACGGGAAGCCGATCAGCAGACACCCGAGCGTACCCATGAAGGCCAGGAGCAAGGTGTCGCGGTAGATAGCCAGATAGATCGGGTCCCACAACCGTTGGAACTGGTCGAGGTGGAAACCGAACTTCACCGTGAAGAAACCTTCGTTCACGCCGAGCGCGAACGCCACCATGAAGCCGAGTGGCGCGACGAAGAACACGATGATCCACAGCCACGCGGGCGCGATGAGCCACCTCGGCTCCCCGACGGCGGTGCGGGTTCCTGCTCCTTTCGCCAACTAGGCGGCCTTGAACTTGGTCCAAGCCTCGTTACGGAGCCGGGTCCAGTCCGGGTTCGCCTGCGCGACCTCGAGATTCGACATGGTCTCTTCCGACGGATACACCGAGGGATCGTTCGCGATCGCCGGATCGAGGAACTCCTCTTCCCCTTCCACGACCGCGCCGTAATAGTGATACGAGGTGTCTTGGGCTTGGATCTTCGGCTGCAACTGCCAGTTGATGAAGGCATGCGCCGCGGCCGGGTGAGGCGGATCGGCCGGGATGGCCCAGTTGTCCGTCCACACCTCGGTGCCCTCGCTGGGAACGACGTAACGCGCATCCCCCGCGTCGAGCGCGACGTAACCGATCTCACCGTTCCAAGTGAGCGACACGTACACCTCGCCCGAGATCATGATCTCGCGCATGCTAGACGTGATCTTGCGGATGTGCGGCTTGAGCTTCACGATCTCGTCGGTGGCTTCTGCGATCTCCTTGGGATCGACCGAGTTGTACGAGTAGCCGAGCATCTTGAGTGCCGACCCGACCACCTCGGGCGGGGAGTCGAGCACCGTGTAGCGCCCCGAATACTTGGAAGCGAGTCGGTAGAAGTCCTCCCATGAGGTCATCTCTTCCGAGACGAACTTGCTCCTGTATCCGAACCCCGTGGTCCCGTAGTCCTTGGGGACGCTGAAGCGATTGCCCGGATCGAACGGAAGATCGAGGAATCGGTCCTCGACCAGTGAGAGGTTGGGGATCAGGGAATGGTCCAGCTCGGCGAGCACTCCCTCCGCGGCCATGATCTCGACCATGTAGCCGGTGGGGACGACGATGTCGTAACCGGTGGCTCCGGCCTTGAGCTTCGCGAGGGCGTCTTCGTTCGAGGGGTAGTTGTCCTCGGTGATCTTCACCCCGAATTCTTTCTCGAACTGCGGGTACGTCTTGGGGTTCACGTAGTCGGCCCAGTTGTAGATCGACAGCGTGTCTTCGAGCTCGGTCGGCACGGCGGAAGGCTTCCCGGCGGGCTTCCCGTCCGCTTGCGGACCGACCTCGGTCTCCCCGCAAGCCGCCAGGATCAACGCCGCCGTGCTCCCCGCGATGAATCCCCTGCGCCCGATCGGGCGGTGCGTCCATCCATACAGCGGATCCCGTTCGACCATCACGTCCCCTTCCTCTCAGGAGAGAGAGATCACCCTTGAAGCTGGCGCTCTCACTCCGAAACCGTCTCTACGAGCGCTCTGTCCTCCTCTCCGGCTACCCGGTCGTCATCAACGAGCACCAAGGAACTGCTCTCTTGGAATCCCAGCCGAACCATGTCTCCGACACGCCACGTCCGCGACGGCTCATCGAGGACGTTGGGTCGTTGCACCAACAAGGTCGTTGAACCGACCGCCACCACGTACTGCACCATGCCGCCCAGGTAGGTGCTCGAAATGAGGCGTCCTTCGATGACGTTCACCGAGGCGTCCGTAGCCGCCTGGATGCGTTCGGGACGCACCGCCACGGTCACGGACATGCCCCGGTGCACACCGGCCACGCGAGCGCACCGAACGAGCGCACCCGAAGCCGTCTCGCGGACGAGGACGGGGTCACCCGCATCCTCGACGACCCCTTCGAGGAAGTTCGTCTGCCCGATGAAGTCAGCTACGAAGCGTGAGTTGGGACGCTCGTAGATCTCCTCCGGCGCGCCCTCTTGAAGGAGCAACCCCCGATCCATGACCGCGATGCGATCGGACAACGTCAGAGCCTCCTCCTGGTCGTGGGTCACGTAGACGAAGGCGATGCCCACCCGCTCTTGAAGCTTCTTCAACTCCTGCTGCATGGCTTTTCGAAGCTTCAGGTCGAGGGCGGCGAGCGGTTCGTCCAACAGCAGAACGGTGGGCTCCTTGATCAACGCCCGCGCGAGAGCGACGCGCTGCTGCTGGCCGCCCGACAATTGACGCGGGTAGCGTCCTCGGAGCTCCCCTAGCCGAACCCGCGCCAGAGCTTCCTCTAGACGCGTGATCCTCGCCTCTCTGCTGAGCGGCTCGTGCCGCAACCCGTAGGCGACGTTGCCCTCCACGGTGAGGTGAGGGAACAGCGCGTAGTGCTGGAAGACCGTGTTGACCTTCCGCTTGTTCGGGGGAAGCCCGGTGATGTCCTCGCCGGACAGCAAGATGCGGCCGGCATCTGGCTGCTCGAAACCGGCGATCATCCGCAGGGTCGTGGTCTTCCCACAGCCGGAGGGGCCAAGCAGGGAGTAGAACTCGCCGGGACGGACCTGCAGAGAGAGATCGGAGACCGCGCGCACCTCACGGAAGGACTTGTTCAGTCCCTCTAGGAGCAGGCTGGACCCATCGTTAACCATCACTTCAGTAAGTGAAATCATGCTTCAGGCGAGCAAGCATGGCAAGGCCGTTTCCGAGGATCCGGGGTCGGGCGTTCGAGCGCCCTACGGCCGGGTAGTTTCGGCTCATGTGTAGAAGCATCAAGACCTTGCGTGACCCCCAGGATCCTCCGAGCGACGAAGAGATCCGCGCCGCGGCCCTCCAGTACGTGCGGAAGGTGAGCGGCTATCGCAGCCCGTCTCGAGCGAACGCTCCGGTCTTCGAGGGAGCGGTCGAGGAGATCGCTCTCGCGACGAAGCGGCTGCTGGACGACCTGGTCGTTCGGGCCTAGGCGCCGGCGTGGTGCTAAGCCTCCACCCGACAGCGCCTTAAGGAACCGCCGCGTAGTCGTCGAGGACTCCAAAAAGTCACTCGAAGGCTGTGCATCCGCGGTCGCCAGGCGCCAGACTGCTCTGATGACCCTTGGTCGCCGAGCCCCGCGAGCGCTTGCCTTGCTTGCCGTCGCGCTGGCGACGCTCGCGGCCCCCTCACCTGTAGCGGCGCAGACCAAGAGCTTCACCCTGCCGGAGGCCAACGTCGAAGCCCGCGTGCTGCCCGACGGATCGGTGCGGGTCACCGAGCACATCACGTATGCCTTCTCGGGCAGTTTCAGCGGCGGCTACCGAGAGATCCCCCTGCGCCGGGAAGAACTGAGCGGCGAGGAGTCGTTCCTGTCCATCTCGGAGATCTCGGTCTCCGAAGCTGGGCGCGCCTACTCGCCGGGTGCCTCGGCCGAGCTGGGCAGCTCGGGCGCGCCCGACACCTTCGGCGTTGCACATCTCGGCGACCGAACGCGTGTCGTCTGGCACTACCAAGCGTTCAATGAGACCCGGACGTTCGACGTTTCGTACACGCTGAGCGGGCTTGCCATCGCCTATGACGATGTGGTCGACGTGAACCTTCGGGTGTGGGGGCACGAGTGGGAGCAAGAGCTCTCCCTCCTTAACGTGGATCTCAGATGGCCTGGAGCCGCCCCGGGCGAGGCCTTGATCTGGGGTCACCCCGCCGACATCTCGGGGATCGTGGAGCTGAAGGGGAACGGCAAAGGCGCGACGCTGAGCGCGACGGTGATCCCGCCCGGTCGATGGGTCGAGATGCGCGCGGTCTTCCCTCGAGAACTGCTGACATCCACCGCGGGAGCCCTGGAGCGCTCCGGTCCCGGCCTGCAGAAGATCATCGATGAGGAGGGCGAGCTCGCTCGGCGCGCGGCTGAGGACCGTCGTCGCATCCAGTACCTCAAGGACAACGTTGCCTGGCTGCTGCCTCTGGGTCTCCTCGTCATGGTGCTTCCGGGTGCGCTCATCGCGCTCTACGTATGGCGGCGCTACGGGAAGGAGCCGGAGGTCCTCGTGACCCCCGAGCACGTGTTCGAACCCCCCGGCGAGGAGGAGCCCGCGATGGTCGCCGCCTTGCTGGCCGAGGGGCACGTCCGCGCCACCGGCGATGCCTTCGCCGCCACACTCTTCGACCTGATACGCCGTGGCTATCTGACGGCCGACCACGCGACGACGATCAAGAAGACCTGGGCGGGGCTGCGCCAAGAAGAGGTCAGTGACCTCGCCGTCAGGACCACGGGCAAGACGGGGTTGCAGCCCTACGAGCAGGAGGTGATGAACGCGGTCGAGCACGCGCTCGCCGGCAAGGACCGCTTGATGCTCAGCGAGCTGAAGGACGAGATCGCGAGCGAGCCCGCGTACTACGCGGAGCGTTTCACGCGGTTCAAGTCGGGGGTGTCGTCGGCGCTGAAGGAGAAGGGCTGGTGGGTGGCTCAGGGGTTGATCCCGGTGATGCTCGTTCTCCTGGGTTTCGTGTTCCTTTTCGTTGCGTGCGTCATGGTCGCCGGCAAGGTGGGCAACGACGGACTCGGCGGCTTCCCGTGGGCGAAGCTCTACTGGGGTGCGGGAGCCGCGATGGCAGCCCTGAACGCGCTCATCATGCTGATCTTCCTGATCAGGCGAAAAGGCTGGGAGAAACGCTCGGTCGAGGGGGCCGAGAAGGCGGCCCTATGGACGGGGTTCCGTCGTTTCCTGAACGATTTCCCCGGCATCCCTCAGGCCGCCCCCGCCTCGATCGCGGTCTGGGATCGGTTCCTCTGTTACGGCATCGCGCTGGGCGTCGCGGACCGCGTGCTTCAGGCCGCACAACTGCACGCTCCTCAGGAACTTGCCTCGGCCAGCAGCGTCTACTGGGTCGACAGCCACGGCTCTCTCGGCTCGGGGCCGAGCGGGTTCGCGATCTCCGACATCTCCACTGCCGTTAGCAGCGCCGCCGCTCCCAGCAGCGGCGGTGGTGGCGGGTTCTCCGGCGGTGGTGGCGGTGGCGGCGGAGGGGGAGGTGGTGGCGCATGGTGACCGGATACGACGATCTGAGCGCGCTGTACATCAACTGCACGTTGAAGCGCTCCCCCGAACCCTCCCACACGCAGTTGCTGATGGACCGATCGATCGCCATCATGCGCAACCACGGCGTTTCGGTGGAGGCTCTCCGGGCGGTGGATCTGGACCTTGCCGTCGGGGTGTGGCCCGACATGACCGAGCACGGTTGGTCCAGTGACGCGTGGCCCGGTGTCTTCGAGAAGGTCCTGGCCGCGGACATCCTCGTCATCGGCTCGCCTATCTGGCTGGGAGAGAAGTCGTCGGTCTGCACGCACCTGATAGAGCGGCTGTACGGGAACTCGAGCCTGTTGAACGATGCGGGACAGTACGCGTACTACGGCCGGGTCGGTGGCTGCTTGATAACCGGCAACGAAGACGGCATCAAGCACTGCTCGATGAGCATCCTTTACGCCCTGCAGCATCTCGGGTACACGATCCCGCCCCAAGCCGACGCCGGTTGGATCGGCGAGGCCGGGCCCGGACCCTCATACGGTGACGACGGCGCCGGCCTCGACAACGACTTCACCAACCGGAACATGACCTTCATGACGTGGAACCTGATGCATCTGGCGAGGATGTTGAAGGACTCGGGAGGTATCCCCGCCCATGGGAACCAACGCTCGGGATGGGACGCCGGGTGCCGATGGGACCACCCGAACCCCGAGCACCGCTGAGAAGGCCGGTTAGGTCCGCGTCGAGGCCGCCTTCGGTCCACGGATACTCAGCGCAACATGGCGTATTAGGTCCGCTAGCCTGTGCGCCATGCAGGTCGTTTTCGATCACGTGCTGGTCGCCGTGAACGATCTGGCCGAAGCAGCCGCCGACTTCCGGAATCGGTACGGCTTGGAGTCGGCCGAGGGTGGGAGACATACGGGACTCGGCACGGCCAACAGGATCATCCCTCTCGGCGACGCCTACATCGAGCTGATAGCGGTCGCCGACCACGAAGAGGCGGCCGGATCCGCGTTGGGCAGGTGGGTGACCGACATGTGCAGTGATGGCGACCGGCCCGCCGCCGTCTGCCTTCGCACCCAAGACATCGAGTCCACCGCGCGGATCATCGGATCGCCGGTGGTCGCCATGCAGCGCGTACGGCCCGACGGGGTGGTCTTGAGCTGGAGGCTGTGTGGACTGGAGACGACCCTGGCCGACCCCGCCCTCCCCTTCTTCATCCAGTGGGACGTCGAGGCAGACGATCTACCCGGTGCGCTGCCCGAGGGGCACCCGAACCAGAACATCGAACTGGCCTGGGTCGAGGTCGCGGCCGGCGAAGACGCGATCAGGGCCCGGGTGGGCGCCGAGGGGCCCGACATCCGCTGCGTAGAGGCAGGAACCGGCCTCGTTGCGATCGGTCTCTCCACGCCGGACGGTCCCACCGTGATCCGGTGACGATCAGGCAGTTGGTGCCGAAGGAGCATCGTCATCTCGTTCGAAAGAGCCCGCAGCCAGACTGGATCGATCCGATGCTGGCCACCTTGACGGAGAGCTACTTCTCGGATCCGGACTGGATCTTCGAACCGAAGCTCGACGGGGTCCGATGCCTCGCGTTCAAGAATGGCAAGACGGTCTCGCTCCTGTCGCGCAACCGCTTGTCGCTGAACGAGCGATATCCCGAGGTTGCGGATGCGGTAGCCCACCTGTCCGTTGCGGATGCGATCCTCGATGGTGAGGTGGCCGTCGTGAACGACGGCGTCTCCAGGTTCCAATCCCTCCAGCGTCATCTCCTCGAGGGGGGCGGCAAGCTCGCCTACTTCGTGTTCGACGCACCGCACCTCGGCGGCTACCGCGTCACAGAGCTGCCGATGCTGGCCCGCAAGGAGCTGCTGGGCCGAGTGGTCGCGCCATCCGAGACGATCGAGCTGGTGTCTCACCGCGTGGGATCCGGGGAGGCCTTCCTCGAGGAGGCATGCGAGAAGGGCTGGGAGGGTCTCATCGCGAAGCGGGCCGATGCTCCCTACGTCATGGGCCGTTCAAAGGCATGGCTCAAGTTCAAGTGCTCCAAGGAACAGGAGTTCGTCGTGGGCGGCTACACCGACCCCCAAGGCGCCCGGGTGGGGTTCGGCGCCCTGCTCGTCGGCTACCACGACGGTCGAGGGTTGCGATATGCGGGCAAGGTGGGCACCGGCTACGACACACCCTTGTTGCTGGCGCTGACCGAACAACTGGAGCCGCTGGAGCGAGAGGTGTCACCGTTCGCCGGCAAGCCTCCGGTGCGCAAAGGCGTTCACTGGATAGAACCGAAGATCGTCGTTCAGGTCGGCTTCAGTGAGTGGACCCGCGACGGGAGATTGCGCCATCCACGCTTCCTCGGGGTGAGAGAGGACAAGGACCCCAAGGAGGTCGTCCGGGAGACCTCCTGACCTCGAGCGACGCAGCTCACCCGGGCTCGCCGGTGGGGAAGATCACGTAGAAGCACGCCCCCGGATCCCCGGGCCGGTATCCCGTTTCCAGACCGCAGTTGTCCGCCAGAGCGCGCACCATCGCAAGACCGAGGCCCGCCCCTCCCGATCGTTTGCTGTCCGGACCTTGCGCGAACGGCTGGAACAACCGCCCGCGCAGCCCCTCTGGGACCCCACGGCCGTCGTCCGCGACCGCCAACTCGATCCGATCGCCGTCGTCGGTGGCCGTCACGACCACGTTGTCCCCCCCGTACCGGAAGGCGTTCGTCAGGAGGTTGGCCATGATCTGCTCGGCCACGTGCCTATCCGAGATCGCGAACGCATCGTCGGGCACCTCTATACGCAGCGTCTTGTTCTCGGGCACCGTGACCTCGTAGGCCGCGCTTCTCACCACATCGAGCAGGTTGAACCGAGTGGGATGCAGCTCCAGGTCTCCTCGCTGGACGCGCGCCAGAGACATCAACCTCTCCAACCGGATGCTCATCGTCTGGGCGTTCGCCGCGATCCTCTCGGCGGCGCGGTCGATGTCTGCCTCCTCATAAGACCCTCTCTTCGCCAGAAGCTCGGTGAAGCCTCGGATAGTGGAGATAGGCCCCCGCAGCTCGTGTGCCGCGTAAGCGAGGAACTCGTCCCGGAAGATCTCCATCCTCTTTCGGTCCGTCACGTCTCGAACGATCGAAACCAGGCGCGGACCCTCCTCGGTGGCCATGAGCTTCACCGCCACCTCGCACGAGGCCGGTCTGCCGTCTTTACGGATCAGCGTCGCTTCGTAGTGGTCCTCGACCTGGCCGCCCGCGAGACGGGATCGAAGTCGCTCGGTGAGGATCTGTCTCTCCTCAGGAGGGCTCAGTTCCAGCAAGGACGGAAGTGCCATGAGCTCTTCCAACGTGTAGCCGGTCATCTTGCAGTACGCCTCGTTGGCGTAAGTGAGACGACCGGCATCGGTCATCAAGAATCCCTCCCCAAGGTCGCTCAGAGCGCTCAGCAGAGATTCGTTCAGACGCTCGCGTCTGACGAGCTCCGATTCGACCGACCCGCGCTCGGCAAGGGTGGCGCCGATCAGCAGCGTCGAGACCCCCACCACCCCCAGGAGTGCCTGCAGGATCTGCACGCTCTGCACCGCCGTGACCCCTCCGATGGGAACGCTGCCCTCCAACGTTCCGACCACCGCGATCACCGAGACCAACAGGATCGCGGTGGCTCCGCCCAGTTGCCTGAAACGCAACGCCGCCCAGACCAGGAGCGGGAACAGGAGATAGGGGTACTTCCAGCTGCCGCCGAGGAACACCCAGGCGCTCACCGCGCCGAGCGAAAGGGTCAAAAGAACGGCTTCGAGCGGCCGCTGGACGCGAGCTCGATCTCGGATAGCCGCAGCCCAGGCGAAGACGGCGGGCGCGACCAGCACCGCCCCCATCACATCGCCGAACCACCACAACATCCACTCCGAAGCGAACCTGTCCGGGGTCAGCCGACCACCGAAGATCAACGAAGAGATCCCGACCGTGGCGCTCACGGTGGGAGCGACGAGCCCGCCGAGCACGACGAGGGCAAAGATGTCCTTCACCCGGTCGAGATCGGGGTCGAACCCCGCGCGTCGAAGCATCAACGCCGCAAGAACCGCCTCGCCGGTGTTGCCCACCGCGATCGCAGCAGCCACGCCCGGCCCTACACCGCTGATGAGGTTCGCCAGGAAAGCACCAGCCGCGATCGCCGGCCACACTCGGAGACCGAGCAGCACCGCCGCGACGACCGAAATCCCCGTCGGGATCCAGACCGGCGTGACCACCCCGTGCGCGACCGGCAGGTCGAGACCGATCCGGGCGGCCCCGAGATACACGAGCGCGATCGCTCCGAGCGCGAGCCACCATCGATAGGACCTCAAATGCCGTCCTTTCGGAACGTTCCGAAGATTGTGCATGAAAAACCAGCGCTACGCCGTCATCAGACGGGGTGCTTGGTTAGCCGATCTCGATAGAGGTCAGCTCGTAGTGTGGGATCGGCAAGGCCGACGCGGCTCCACATGTAAGCCTGTGTGGACCAACATCGGACACCCGGATCTGAACCTGCGCCATCCTGTCTCCTACGGTGAAACGCGCATGCAGACCCGCTTCGCTCGTTCCGGAACCGACGAGGCTGATGCCGTCTATATCGGTCAGCTGCAGCTCCCGGCGCACGAAGTACTCCGCGGCCTGCAGCGGGAAGGTGAAGCAACAGCGCCCGCGATAGTGAGCCAGCGAGAGCCGGCCTTCGCCATACGACGACATGAGCCCGGGAACGTCCTCAGGGTCCACGCGTCCGTAATAGATCCCATGCGGGAAGCAGACGAGGTTGGCAGCGAAACGATCCCCGCCGATGTGCGAGCACTCCCAGGCCTCTGCATCCTCGATAGAGCAGGCGACGCGAGAGACCTGGTTACCTTTGATCGAGCAGCAGGCGTCGTGCCTTCCGTGGGTGCACACCAGGAAGACAGGCTCGCGCAACGGCGCGGCCCCCTGCACCTCTCCCCCCTCTCGCAGAGGCGCGAGGTCGAGGTCGAGCAGATCCAACGGCGAGTCCAAAGAGAGGTGTGCCGCGTAGGAGTCGCAGTTCTCCGTGCGCAAGAAGAAGCATCGTCTGCGACCCGTGGAAAGCCGCGCTCCTCGTCTGATCAGCACGACGCGGATGCCCAGAGATCTCGTTCTGGCCCTGATCTCCTTCGCCACGCGCACGGGCATGCGGCTCTCCAGAAGCGCGTCGCTGCCCCAGCCACCGGGCTGTTCGATCAACAGCCATCTCTTGACGAACGAGGCGGTTCCGTACATGGGCTCGCTGCGACCTAACGAGGCATCCGAGCAGCGGAAGTTGTCAGTCGTCAACGACTACCTCGAGCAGCCCCTCTCGAACGAGCCGGCGGGTCAGGACGAGCGCGCTCTCGAGGGTCAGGTGCGGCTCGAGATCCGAGACCTTCACCTCGGCTCGATCGGCGAGAACACGCATCGCATCCGCGACGGCGAGCGGCATCTCCAGCTCGCGGTCGGCCAGCAAGACCTTCAACCTCGCGGCCCCGGGGAACAGCACGCAGATCGTTCCCTCCCGCCGGCGCAGTCGCGTTCCGGAGTGCATGTCGTCCAGCAGCGCAAGTTGGCGGAGCTGGCCGACGAAGATCGGCTGCGACGTGGAGAGCACCTTGCGAGCGATGCGTTCGGTCACGTCGTCCACGTCCACCTTCTCCAGCCACGCTCGCAAGGCGTCGAGCTGGTCTTGCACCACGGCTCGCAAGCGCGCCGGGTCACCCCCTGCGTCGAACCGCTGCTGGAAGACCGGTTCGTCCTCTGCGCCACTCAGGATCTCGCGTACGACATCGCGCCCGTCGTGGGTGAGGATCCCGACCGTGAGATGCGCCGAGGCTCCGGCGGCGGTCTTGGCTGCATGTGGGAACCCCGTCGGTACGTACAGAACCGTCCCGGGGAGTATCTCTCGATCGATCAGCACCCTCTCGTCGTCGGTGCGGTCGTAGACGATCCAGTGCTTGGTCCCAGAGACCTGAAGGACGAACACGTCGTGCGTGTCCCGATGCACGTCGAACCCTTGCGACCCGGGCGGCGTGATGTAGGCGTTGACCTGCAAGCGATGGCCGAGCGCCAGCTCGAGATCGCGGCAGAACCGCGTGAGCGGAGGCCAATAACGATGGAGGGACTCGATGACGATCGTGGCACCGTCGGCATAAGCGGCGTACACGGAGGGGGCGTCGACCAGGCGCTCGGTCCCTCGCGATCTGTTCGGGGGCGGCTTCGTATAAGCCGCTACCGGCAAGGTCTTGCCCCCTCGCACCATCCGCAGGTAGGAGGCATGCAGGCCGGACGACGCGATCAGCCGGTCCAGGTCGTCGAGAGAGGCCAGGTCGTCGAAGCTCTCCTGCGGATCCCGCAGGAGTGGTGAACGGTCCCAGTGGTCGGCGAAGAAACGGTCTATCTCGCCGACGCAACGCGCCAGGCTTGCTCGCTCGCGTGACAGATCGCCTCTCGTCCCGCGTTGCGGCACCACGGGCGCGCTGCCGCTAGCTGTCGGTCCCGTCGGAATCCGAGCCCGAGTCGCCGTCGGTGCCGTCGGAGTCGCCGTCGGTGCCGTCCGAGTCGGCTCCAGAATCGCCGTCGGTGCCGTCGGAGTCCTTGCTGTCGGGATCCGCGTTCGCCTCCGGCCCCGTGGACGTTCCCGCCTTGGTCCAGGTCGTCTTGATCTCTTCGTCGGTCAGGGTCGTGGGCTCACCCATATCTGAAGCACCTCCCGTATCGGCGGACTTGACCTCGGCAGACTAGTACGAGGGCCTCGGTGCCTAGTCCGCAGCCGGCAGAACGACCAAGCGCTCGTGTTGCGGCTCGACGGTGAGCACGGCCTCCGGGTGAAGAGCGGCCACCGAAGGATCCACGAAGATGCGGACGCCCTCGGCCTCGACGAGGGTCTCGCCGGGTTGGAGTCCGGCGGCGAACTCGACCTCGATCCGCGTTCCTCCACCGAGAGCCTTGACCGAGCACAAGCGGACGCCTCCGGTGTCGTCCGGTCCGATGTTCGCCAACTGCATCGAGCGCCGCAGGACCTCTAGGGCTTCTTCGTTCACCTGCAGGGACATCAGTCGGCCACCTTGGTCACTTCGGCGACCTCTGCGTTCAGGTGCTTGATGAGGTCGCTTGCGTTGATGTGCAGGTTGACGCCGTGACCTCCCCCTCCGATCGCAACGGTGTCGGATGTCGAGATAGAGGCATCGGCGATGACCGGCCAAGCCGTCTTCGAGCCGAACGGGGTGATCGCGCCGCGCGGGTAACCGGTCACGGCTTCGGCCTCATCCTGATCCGGCAGCGAGAGCCGGGACACCTTCAGGTGCGCTCGCAGCTTGGGCCAGTCGATCGTCCGGCCCCCGGGGACCAAGACGAAGATGTAGTCGCTCTCGCCCCTGCGCAGCACGATCGTACGCAGTAGCTGAGACAGCTCGATGCCTTGGAAGGCGGCGCTTTCCTCGGCGCTCCGCGCCCTCTCGGTACGGACGACCTCGAACGTCAGGTCGGATCCTGCGAGTGCATCCAGTGCCGCGGTCATCGCCGGAGCCTAAGACGCCGGTCGCCTATGCGAAAAGGGGCGCCATCCTGATCTCCATCGAGGCCTGGTCGGCGTCCAGCGCATCGTTCGTCCACACGATCAAGGCCTCGTCGTACACGTCGACCGGAGTGTCGGTCTCTTCGATCCAGGCCATCAAGGCGTCTCCCCATCGTTCGTCTAGCAAAGCCGAGCGCATCTCTTCCAGGCGGGCCGGGGACCGGACGGTCTCCGCGGGCAGCTGAGCCACGACCTGAAGCGCAAGCACGCGCGCGAGAACCTCTGCGTTCTCCGCAAGGAACACGCGCGGGTCTTCCTCTCGCACGACCGCGTAAGCGCCCATGCGCTGGCTCAAGCGCGCTCCCTCAGGACCCATCTGTCTTCGGCAGCATCAGCTCGTCAGACGGCGCCTGTCCCTCGGCATAGGAGCGCAATCGCTCCTGACCTTGCGGCGACAGCATCTCGATGGCGTCGTCGAAGGTGAAGCCATGGGCCGCGCGCAGGGCTTGACCCCCCGCGCTCGAATGGCCGGGAAGATCGGTCGTGAGGAACACCAACCGGTAGTTCTTGAGCCCCGACGCTTTGAGGACCGAGGCCTTGCCGAGCGCCTTCCACAGCGTGTCCGTCCTGCGGAGCCCGGCCCTGGTGCTCGTGAACGCGCCGGAGACGTCGAAGAACCAGCGTTTGCCGCGCCGGTCCTTGCCCGAGAAGTTCATCTCGACCCCACCCCGTACGCGCTGATCCTCTTGGATGTCGCGGAACCCGCAGTCCTTCAGCACCGCCAAGGCGATCTCCTTGGCGCGCTGGCCCTCTCGCACGGCCCGGCTCTGGTACGGCTCGTCCTCGGGGGCTTGTTTGGGGATCGCGGGGATCGACACGCGGCGGGCGGGGGCACGGCGCGCCCGCTCGAGCTCGGCGCGTTCCCCGGCGAGGCGCTCGCGCGCCGCGGCCACGTAGTCGGGATCGGTGTCGTAGCCGACGTAATGACGTTCGCTTCGCAGAGCTGCCACCGCGGTGGAGCCCGATCCCATGAACGGATCGAGGACCACATCTCCGCGATAGGTGTAGAGCTGGATGAGTCGCTCCGGCAGCTCCACCGGGAAGGGGGCCGGGTGATTCACCCGGGTTGCGCTCTCGGTGGGGATCTCCCAGACGTCGGTGGTCGCCTCCATGAAGTCGTCTTTGAAGATGGAGACCTCCGACGGAAGATCGCGCCGCGCCCGCTCCCTGCGCGCCAGGGCGCGATCGAAGCGGCCCTTGGAAGCGACGATGATCCGCTCGGTGAGATCGCGCAGCACCGGGTTCGACGGGCTCTGGAAGGAGCCCCAGGCGCACGAGCCGGAAGCTCCCTGTCCCTTGACCCAGATGATCTCGCCGCGCAGAAGGAGGTGGAGCCGGTCCTGCAGGATGTGCGTCACGTCGGCCGCCAGCGATCGATAGGGCCTGCGGCCGAGGTTGGCCACGTTGATCGCGAGACGGCCGCCGGGCTCCAGCTTGCGAACGCACTCCGCGAACACGTCCGTGAGCATCCCGAGATACTCGAGGTAGGTCGCCGGTACGTGGCCCTCGCCCAGCGCCTGTTCGTACTCCTTGCCCGCGAAGTAGGGAGGCGAGGTCACCACCAGCGCCACCGAGGAATCGGCCAGCTCGGTCATGTTGCGGGAGTCACCCTGGTAGATCTGGTCGAGCACGCGGGCCGGGTTGGTCTGGACCTCGTCGTCGGTGGAGACCTCGGGCAGGGCGAAACGAGCGTAGAAAGCGCTCGAATCGTGGCTCTCCCTGCGTCCGACACCGAAGTCGGACGTCGAGGTTGGCCGCCTCTTGTCCTTGGGCACGTCCCCTCCTTGGGCGGGTACTGGGGAGACGCTACAGGAGACCTGAGACGAAACCTAGGGTCGCGGCCGAAGGCCGTTCACGGCGAGCCGATCTCCGGAAGCTCCTGACCGGGCAGCTCGACCGCCTCGACCCTGTCCCGTAGCGCCCTCGAGCGCTCTATGACGGAGAAGAGAGCGTCGACCTCGAAGAACTCCGACGACCACGCCGCGGTGCCCAGGTCGAGCATGATCTTGCCCTTCTTGAACGCCTGTTCGCGGCGCTTGCCCCAGCGCTCGTATCGTCTGCGGGGGCCGAGCGTCAGCTCCCAGGGGCCGAAGATCAACCAGCGCAAGCCCGGATGATCCCGGACGAGCAGGTAACCGCCTCCGCCGTTCCACACGATGCGCCGATAGACGGTCTCGTCCAGGACGAAGATGTCGCCCGCCGGGACCTCGGGCCACAGCGCGGCCAGGCCCGCAGAGGTCGGATTGATCTTCTCCTTCAGATCCAGCTCGACGCGGCCCTCGCCGTAGTTGAAGGAGAAGTCCAGGCGGTCGAAGTCCTTGGTTCGATCGATGAGGGCCTCGATGCGGTGATCGCTGCGCAGGGTCTCGGCCAGGCGCTCCTCGGCCTGCCGGGCCGCCTCGAGGTCTCGGTCCCAGTCCTCGGGTCTCCTCTCGCGCGCCACGGGCTATCTACAGCCAGGCGCTCAGGCGCTCCGTTACGAAGGCCTGTTTCTCTTCGAAGGTCTTGGCATCCGGCTCGTTGAGGCTCACGTCCGGCCGGGGAGCGGCGAAGAAGTCTCCCTCGACCTTGGCAGCCTTGCCCTCCGCGAACTCCAAGAAGCAGTAGCCGTGACCGTCGAACGTCGGCGGCTCTCCGCCGTTGATGTCGGCCGCGATGCGCCCCGCAACCACCCGGCCCTGGGCTTCGGCGAACACCCCCGCCTTGGGGATCTCGCCGACCGCGTTCGGGATCGCGGCGCAGTCGCCGATCGCGTAGACGCGCTCCACCTCGGTCATCAGGGTCGCGGTGTCCGGGCGGAGCCATCCTCCCGCGGCCTCCTGCAGCACCGGGGGCGGCACGTGCTGAGGGACCCCGAAGAGCAGATCGAACCCCAAGGAACCGTCCGACCAACGGAGCTCGCGGGCGTTCGGATCGACCACGGGATCTTTCAGCTCCGCGTGGAGTGTGATGCCTCTGTCTTTCAGGGTAGCGGCGACGCGCTCGCTCGCTTCGGGCCCGGCGACCGGCAGTGGAGACGGCTGGACGGTCGCCACGTGGAGCTCCGTTGCGTCTCGCAGACCACGCTCGCGCAGGGCCTGGTCGATCAGGAACGCCGCCTCGAAGGGGGCCGGAGGACATTTGTAGGGCACGCCCAGGATCGCGATCGCGATACGGCCTCCCTCGAACGCGTCCAGCGCCTCGCGCATGGCCGGCACCGAGAAGGGGTCGTAGAGGTTGAAGGCCGGAGGCTCCAACATGCCGGTATGCGTCGGGTTGAACGCGGCCCCCAGCGCGACGACCATGTGGTCGCCGCGTACCTCTCCGGCGCTCGTGGTCGCCGTGCGCGCGCTCAGGTCGATCGACTGGATCTCGGCCTGCAGAAGATCGATGCCCTTCGAGCGAAGACCGGCCAACGGCGCGCTCGAATCTTCGAGCGAGCGAAGACCGACGATGTCCCACAGCTTCGCCGCGCCGACGAAGAACCGGTCGCGCGCGTCCACCACGGTTATGCGGTGCTCCGCGCCCAACGTGGAGCGCAAGCGATTGGCGACCTCGAGGCCGCCGAAACCGGCACCCAGGATCAAGATGTTGGCCATGGTCAACAGTCTCCCATCTGACGATGAAGTGGAACGAAGAACCTAGTCATCCTTCTTGCCCTTTCCGTTACCGGCGCCGTTGTCGCCGTCGTTCCCCTTGCCGCCGTCGCCCTCGTCCTTGTCCGGCCTCTCTTTATTCTCGGGCTTCGGCGGCGGAGGCGGGTTGATCACGATGCCGGGGATGATCGCGGGCGTCGGGAAGTATCCGACCGGCTGGCCCTCGAGTGCGGCGCTCATGAAGGTTCCCCAGATCTCGGCCGGGAACGAACCACCGGTGACGTCGATCCCATGCACCGGACGGCATCTTTCGGGGATCCCGCAGTGCTGCATCAGGAGCGAGACATCATCCGACGTCCCCGGCTTCTCGTCCGGGCCCTCGCTCACCGGATAACCCATCCACACGACGGTCGCAAGCTCGGGCGTGTAGCCGGCGAACCAAGCATCGCGGTTGTCTTGAGTGGTTCCGGTCTTGCCCGCGACCGGCCTGCCGATCGCCGCGGAGGTCCCCGTCCCGGAAGCGACCACGCGCTGGAGCGATTGCGTCAGCACGTCCACCGGGTTCTCGTCGATCACCTGCCGGCCCGACGTATCGACGGTCTTCTTGCACTTGGTGTCCTCCGGCGGCATGTATCCGAGCAGGCAGCGTCCGCCGGGCCCGGTCACGTACGTGACGGGAGTCACCTTGGGGAGGCGGCCGCGAGCGCTCAATCCGGCGTAGGCGCGGGCCATCTCGAGAACGGACACGTCCAGGGTCCCGAGCGAGAGCGAGCAGTGAGCCGGGATCTCCCCGTCGCTCAGGTCGCCGGTGAAGCCGAAGCGCTTCACGAGCTCGGCGACATCGGCCGGCCCGATCTCGCTGATCAGCTCCGCGTAAGCGGTGTTCACCGAATCCTCGGTGGCCTGGTTGAGATCGAGCATCCCGTAGGAGTAGCCCCCGTAGTTCTCCGGCTGCCAGATGCCCTCGGGTCCCGCGCAAGCCGGGTCTTCGATCGTCTTGGGGCTCTCCCCCGAGAAGCGCGAGCTCGGCGAGATGCCCTCCTCGTAGGCGCGCAACAGAGTGAAGGGCTTGAAGGCGGAGCCGGCCTGACGCTTGCCGTCCGTGGCGAAGTTGAAGCCGCGCGCTTTACGCACGTTGTCGAAGTGACGACCGCCGACCATCGCTCGCACCTGCCCGTCGGGAGTGATCGAGACGAGAGCCGCCTCCGGATCCTTCCGCTCGGTCAGCGTCTCTGCTATCGAGGCCTCCGCCTCGCGCTGCATCTCCATGTCGATAGTGGTGTGGATCTCCAACCCACACCGGAACAGGCACTCTCCGAAATGGGGGTAGAGGAAGTCCTTGCGCAACCACTCCATGAAATAGGCGGCCGGTTGGCGCAGGGAGCGCAAGGGGGAAGAGGTCTTGAAGCGCAACTTCGCCTTGTTCGCGCGTTCCTCTTGTTCGGCCGTGATGTACCCCTCCTGCTGCATCGCGTCCAGCACGTGAGCCCGCCGCTTCTCTCCGGCTTCCCGTTGCTGATATGCCTGAGGCGCGGGTATCAGGCCCGCTAGGTATGCCGCCTCGTGCAGTTTCAGGTCGCGCGCGGGCTTGGCGAAGTAGACGCCGGCGGCCGCTTGGATCCCGTAAGCACCTCGACCGAAGTACACGGTGTTCAGGTAGAAGTCGAGGATCTCTTCCTTCGAGTAACGACGTTCGAGCTTGATCGCGAGGATCGCTTCCTTGGCCTTGCGCTCGACCGTTCGACTCGGGTCCTCGAGCACGGCGTTCTTGATGTACTGCTGCGTGATCGTGGAGCCGCCCTGCTCAACCCGACCGCTGGTCACGTTCGCCCAGGCTGCACGGATCATGCCTGTGGGCGAGATGCCCTGGTGCTCGAAGAAGTCCCGATCCTCTGCCGCGATGACCGCGTTGCGGATGTGGTCAGGCAGCTTCCTCGTGTCGATGATGAAACGGGTGACCTCGTCCCTGTAGGTCGCGATCAACCGCCCATGGCGGTCGTAGACCTTGGAGGTGGAGGGCAGTCGAACCTCCGGCGGGAGAGGCACCTTCGCCAGGCTGTATTCGACCGCGAAGTCGGCCGCCACGAAGGCGACGAAGATCGCCGCTGCGATGTTCGCCCACCACAGGGGTCCCCAGCGGCGCAGCGCATGGCGCAGCTTCGCCCTGTCGAGCGATATCGGGTGCTTGTCTCGTTCGGGGGTGTCGTCCATCATCTGTCCAGGGATCGGGGGCGCCCACCGGGGCCCGGCCAAGCGTTATGGATACCCCACCGAGGGGGAAAGATGTCAGATCGTGCCCTTTGACCGGCCTACCTCATGAGTATCGAGACCCTGCTGACGCTCGGGTTGACCGTCGCCCTCCTGATCGCCGCCTTCCTGTTGCGCCTGGTGATCCTGGGTCTCTTGAGGCTGGGGTTACGCCTCGCAGGGCGGGACACGTCCTGGACGAGACCACCGGTTTCGGACCGCACCGCCTCCCGTGAAGCCGGCGCGCAGCGCCTGCGGCGGATCCGGCAGAGGCGGCCGTTCTGGACGCCCGAGAGGGTCCCGGCCCTACGGAGCAGGCTCGCCGGCGCGAAGACCAAGGCCGGCCCCGCGGTCGAACGAGCCGGAGTCGCTCTCGGCGCGGCTGGAGCCACTCTCCTCGCTATGGCGGCCACCGCGTGGCGGGCCATGACGCGCGGGGCGGACTCGCTCGAGCGATGGGCTGACCGGACGAGCGAACGCCTGGAGCCGGCGGTGCACGACTTCACGTCCGCCGCGCGTCGATCGACCGCGGACATGCGGAAGTGGGCGGTGATGGGTATCGCAACGATCCAGCACGTGCTGCTGCTCCTGATCGGTTGGGTCCGTGACGCGTGGGCCGCTGCGAGGTCGAGCGACGAAGATCAGCAGCGCGCTAGCTCGGCGCCGACGAGTCCGGGGCCGACGAAGGTCATCGACCTCGATGCCGAGCTAGGCGACGACGATCCGCTGGAGTCAACCTCTCCTTCAACGAAGAGCCACATCGGCGTCTAACGCGCCACCGTTCTGGGTTAACTGGAGCACGTTCCAGCGTGCTTTTCCAACGTCAGAACGGGGGCCGCTTGCGCGCCTGCTCGTCTGTCGCGACGAAAGTGTTTGTGTCACACCCTCTCGTCAGAATGGGGGCATGGCAAGCGGCATCGCGGCAGCGATCGAAGAGTTAGAGAAAGGCAACGCCGACCTCCAGCCGGAGCTGCTGAGCGCAGAGCGTGCGCGCGAGTTGATGGCCGCATATTCGAGGGCCGAGAAGCTGGTGGCGTTCGGGATCGCCGCGCTGTCGCGCAGGTTGAGCGAAGCCGAGGTCGCCCGCTTCACCGGGTCCTCTCTGGTCAAGGCGAGAAGCGTCGTGGCGACGGGCGCGGCGATGGCGTCGTCGCAGGAACTGAGCGCGGCTCTGCAACATGGCGAGGTCTCTCTCGACCAGGCAGTCGAGATCGCCTCGGCCGAGCAGTCATCACCGGGCGCGGCCCGGGGGTTGGTCGCGGTCGCGCAGGAGCATCCCTTCCACGTGCTCCGAGACAAGGCGCGCAAGGCGAAGCTCGAGGCCGAGCAGCATCGCGACCTGGGTGCCCGCCAACATGCCGCCCGCAGAGCTCGCACCTACACCGGAGAGCTGGGCATGGTGCACATCCACCTCGAGCTCGAGCCGCACGTCGGGACCCCGCTGGTGGCGCGGGCGGAGGCCGAGGCGCAGAGGCTGAGCTGGGAGGCCAAGAGAGCGGATAAGTCACCCCACCGGCAAGAGCCCTTCGAGTGCCACCTGGCCGATGCCTACGCCAAGTTGCTATCGGGCGCCGGCAGCGGCCGGGCCAAGCGACCGGAGCTTGTCGTGTTGGTCAGCCACGAGGTCGCCAAGAGGGGCTGGAGAGACGTGCGCGACGGCGAAGTCTGCAAGATCCCGGGCGTAGGTCCCGTGGCTCCCGAAACCGCTCGTGAGATAGCTGAAGATGCCTTCCTGAGTGGTGTGCTCTACGACGGGAAGGACCTTCGCCAGCTTCGACGCTGGACCCGAAACATCCCACCCGAGGTGATGACCGCCCTGGAGCTCGGAGAACCGCCCGGATTCGATGGGGTCGTCTGTGTTGACTGCGGGAACCGATTCAGGACCGAGTTCGATCACGTCCATCCCAAAGCTGCCGGTGGCGCGACGTCGCATCCGAACCTCAAACCGCGCTGCTGGGATTGCCATCAGGCCAAGACGAAGCGGGATCGGAAGGAAGGCCACCTCGGGTCGGTTACTGCGCGGGCCGGGCCGGGTCCTTGAGCCGCGGGAGTTAGGAGAGAGAAGCGGCGGTGGCGGCGGCTTCCTCGGCGCGTTCTAGGTCGCGCGAGATGACCTCCAGGCCCCCCTGCCAGAAGGAGGGATCGGCGAGATCGCAGCCGACCATCGCGGCCAACTCCTCGGGAGAGCGGGAGCCGCCTGCCGAAAGCATGTCGAGGTAGCTGGGGACCAGGTCCTCGCCGCGCTCCTCGTAGAGGCGATAGATCGAGACCGCCAGCAGGAAGCCGAACGCGTACGCATACACATAGCCGGGGACGTGGATGAAGTGCGGGATGTAGGACCACCACGACCGATAGCCGCCTTCGACATCGACCGTGTCTCCCATCATCTCGGTCTGGCTCTCTATCCAGAGATCGCCGAGGCGCTCGACCGAGAGCTCGCCCTCCGTGCGACGAGCGTTGTGCACCCTGGCCTCGAAGCCGTTCATCGCGACCTGACGGAACACCGTGCCGATCGAGCCCTCGACCTTCTCGGCGAGCAACGCGAAGCGACCTTGAGGTGACTCCTCGAGCTCGAGCAAACGGTTGAAGACGATCGTCTCCCCGAAGACGGAAGCCGTCTCGGCGACGGTCAGCGGGGTCGTGTGGTGGAAAGGGCCCTGCGCGCTGCCCAGGTACTGGTGCACGCCATGGCCCAGCTCATGCGCCAGCGTCAGTACGTCACGTCGTTTGCTCGTGTAGTTCAGCAGCACGTAAGGGTGATGCGTGGAAACGGTCGGTGCGCAGAACGCGCCGGTGACCTTGCCGGGTCGCGGAGGGACGTCGATCCAGGAACGGGCGAAGAACTCGTCAACGAGCTCACCCAGCTTCGGAGAGAACGACCTGTAGCAGTTGCGAACGATCTCCTTCGCATCCTCCCAGGCAACCTCGGCCTCGTCCTGGGTGACGGCTGCCGCTCGATCGTAGAAGGCGAGCCGGTCCAGCCCGAGAAGCTTCGCCTTCAAGGTGTACCAGCGGCGCGGAAGATCGAAGCGGCTGCGTACAGCGGTGACGAGGGCCTCCACCGAGGCATCGGAGGCCTCTTGCGAGAGGTTGAAGCTCTGCAACCAATGCTCGTAACGGCGCAAGCGGTCGTCGGTCGCCTTGTCGTGCAGCAGCATGTTGAAGATGTAAGCGCGGGTGCGGATGTCTCTATCTAACGTCGCGGTCACCGCGGCGGCGGCCTTCGCACGCACCGAGCGATCGTGGGAGATGAGCAGGCTGAGGGCCTCCTCGAGACCCTTCTCTTCCCCATCTAGATCCACCGTCATCGCTGAGGTCAGCTCGCTGTGCAACCTGGTCCAGGCGGCCCTTCCGGTGACCGATTTCTCGGCGAGGATCTTCTCTTCCGGCTCGGAGAGCAGGTGCTCTCGGAAGCGACGCAGCACCTCGAGGTGATGGCGCGCTTGGTCGAGCCCCGGATCAGCGAGGAGCTGGTCGACCCGCTCGTCGGGCAGCTGTGCCCACTCGAGCTCGAAGAACAACAACCGGGTGCCGATCTCCGTGGCGCGTTCTTGCACCTCTTGTACGAGAGCGCCTCGCTCGGGATTCGACGTGTCGGTCGAGAACCAGAGATGTGCGAAGGACCCGGCGCGGCCGGCCAGCTCTTGGACCTCGCCGTAGCCGGACATGAACGTGGCGAGAGCCGCCGCGTCGAACGAGCCGACCTTGCCCTTCTGTTCGGCCAGAGCATCTGCGCGCTTTGATGCTTCTTCCAGCAGGGCTCGCACGCCCTCGGCGCCGCGGCCGTCGACGAGCGAGTCGATGTCCCAAGCCAGATGATCGAGTTGGGCGACCTGGTCGATCTCGGTGTCTCTCATGCGCACAAGATATTCGTCAGGAGCGCGGTTGCGTGCCGGTCCGAGCGTGCCTCGGGCAGCCGGCAGGGGCCGCGCCCGATCCCCGGGGCAGCGGGCTCTGACCGCGTAGCGCGCTATTCGGGGGCGAAAGGATTCTGTCCGCCTCGTCCGCGTTGGTTGCGGAGGAATCGCTCCACCTCTTCGGCGATGTTCTCCGCCGCGGGGATCGGCTCTTCGCCCACGATGCTCTCGAGGCGCTCGATGTAAGCGGTCGCCTCCGGGTTGCCGGACAGGATCTGCTCCAGAGCCTTGCGCTGAGCGCGGTCGTCCTCCTCCAGAGAGCCCGCGCCGATCGTGACCGAGAGATGGGTCTCGACCTTGCGAACGAGCGCGATGGCTCCGCTCGCATAGGGGGCCGCGTAGTGCGGAACCTGCGCCCAGAAGCCCACGGCGGGGATCCCGTTGGAGGCCATCGTCCATTCGATGAGGCTCACGGCTGCCGCCGGAACCCGCAGCAGCCCCTGCGTGGGGGCCGCGTCGCGCAGCAGGTCCTCGCTCGAAGCGGTCGTCATGACGGGCGTGGGCGCGGTGTGCGGGATCGCGGAAGGGATCGCACCGAGGCTCACGTGCTCGACGACACCCATCTTGATCGCGATATCCCGCACGTCGGAAGCGAAGCGGTTCCACCGGAAGTCTGGCTCCGGCCCCGTCAGGACGAAGAGATCTCGCTCGACCAGACGGCGGCGGACCAGCGTCAGGCGCGGCATCTCGAAACTGGTCGGCCTGCCGTCGACGATGTCCAGCACGGGCCGATGACTGCGGAAATCGAACAACTCGTCCGCGAGGAAGGTCGCTACCGTCTCGCCTCCCTCCGCGATATGACGGGCAGCGGTCGATCCGGCTCCCCCCGCGTCGACCCAGTCCTCGAACGAGACGATCAGCGCGGGTGCCACCGAGTCCGTGGGCTCGGAGTTGTATTCGTAGGTCCTCATTCCAGCCAGCCTAGTCACCCGGTTGCGCGGGCAACTACCAAGCCCTCGGCAGCTACAGGCGGCCCGCTTGGATGATCCGCTCGAGGAACCGCACCGCCCGGGGGTGCTGGGGCGACGTGAAGATCTGCTCGGGCGTCCCCTCTTCCACCACGCGGCCCCCATCCAGGAACGCGACCCGATCCGCTATGTCCCTCGCGAAACCCATCTCGTGCGTGGCGATCAGCATCGTCATCCCGCCTCGTGCCAGCTCCCGCACCAGCTCGAGCACCTCACCTACCAACTCTGGATCCAGAGCGCTCGTGATCTCATCCAGCAGCATCAAGCGGGGCTTGAGCGCCAGAGCTCGGACGATCGCGGTGCGCTGCTGCTGCCCTCCGGAAAGCCTGTCGGGATACTCGTCCTTCTTATCGGCGAGCCCGAACCTCTCGAGAAGCTCGATCGCGTTGCGCTCGGCCCCCTTGCGGTCGACACGAAGGACGCGTCTCGGCGCGAGCGTGATGTTCTCGAGCACGGTCATGTGCGGGAAGAGGTTGAACGACTGGAAGACGATCCCGATCCGTTGGCGGACCCGGTCCTGGTCGACACCCCGCTCGGTGATCTCTTCCCCGTCCAGGAAGATCCGGCCGTCGTCCACCGGCTCGATCAGGTTCACGCACTTGAGGAGTGTGGACTTGCCGGACCCCGACGCTCCGATCAGACACACGACCTCTTCGGGCCGAAGCTCGAGATCTATCCCCTCCAGCACCGGGGTGTCTTCGTAGGATTTCTTCACCCCCTCCACCCGGAGAGCGGGTGCCGGGCTGGCTCCGGCGTCGCGGCTCATGCCATCGACCCGGCGCGTCGCCGTCTCTGGTCACGAGCGATCAGACGGTCGGTGAACCTGGCCAGCGGGATCGTTAGCAGGATGAACAACAAGGCGGCCACGACGAAACTCGAGTAGTTGAAGCGATCCGATCCGTAGATCGCGGCCGCGCGAGCCGCTTCGATGGGACCGAGCACCGCGACCAGGGCGGTGTCCTTCTGCAGACTGATGAAGTCGTTCAACAGTGGCGGGATCACGCGTCTGACCGCCTGCGGCAGGACCACGAAACGCAGCGACTGCCACCTGCTGAGGCCGAGGGAGCGCGCGGCGGCCACCTGGCTCTCGTGGACCGAGTCGATCCCCGCTCTATAGACCTCGGCGACGTACGCGGAGTACGAGAGCACGAGCGCGGCGCCTCCGAGGATCACCGGCGAGCGATCCGACACGCCTTCGATAGCGAGTCCGGGGATCCCGAACCCCACGATGTAGATGACGAGAAGCAGGGGGACGCCGCGGAAGAAATCGGTGTAGATCACCGCGACGAGCCGAAGCGGCGCGAAGACGGGGCCGGGCATCGCCCGGACCACGGCGATCACCATCGCCAGTATCAGGATCAGGACCTCTGCGATCAAGAAGATGCGGACGTTCAGCAGGAACGCACTACCTATCGAGGGAGTGGTGGCCGTCCCGACGAAGGCCTCGCGCATCGCGGTCCACGAGAAGAAGTCGCGGGCGACCTCCCTGCTGCCCGGCGCCATCGCGATCGCAGCCGCCAACAAGGCGAAGAAAGCGATCGTGCTCGTCGCCGAGATCAGCGCTCCCCGACCCTCGCCGAAGATCTTGGAGCCGCGGGCCGGACGCGTCGAGGCGGGCGGCCCCCCAGCGATCATGCCGGCTGTAAGCCCTGAGCTACTCGAGGACGGGCGCGCTCACCGCGTCCGACAGCCATTCCTGCTGTATCCGATCGAGCGTGCCGTCCTCCTCGAGCGCCGCGATCGCTTCGTTGACGCAGTCCACGAGAGGGCTGTCCTCCTCGAAGAGAAGACCGAACTGCTCGGTCTCGCCCTGGCTCGGGAACTGTCCTACGACAGCGGAGTTCGGTATCTCCACCGCGGTCACGTAGAAGGCCGTCGGAAGATCGAGGACGATCCCATCGATCTGCCCCGCATTCAAGGCCGACTTCGCGTCGTTGGTGTTGTCGTAGGTGAAAGGCTGTTCCTCAGGTTGCACGTACTGCGTGATGTACGCGTAGCTGGTCGTGCCGACCTGAGCACCGAGCTTGAAGCTCTTGAGCTCCTCGATCGAGGAGACCTCCGCCAGAGGCGAGTCCTTCAGCGCGACGAGAGCCTGGTTCACGTCGTAGTAGCCCTCCGAGAAGTCCACGGCCTCCTCGCGCTTGGCGGTGATCGAGATCTGGTTGATATCGAAGTCGTACTTCTTCGGCCCCGGGGCGTAGGACTTGTTGAAAGGCTCCACGACCCACGTGACCTCGTCTTCGGAGAACCCGAGCTCCTCGGCCACCGCGTACGCCACGGCGCTCTCGAACCCCTTCCCGTTCGTCGGGTCGTTGTCGATGAACCAGGGGGGGTATGCGGGTTTGTCCGTCGCGATGGTCAGTTCACCATCTGCGAACAGCGGCAGCTGATCCTTCTCACACGACGCCGCGTCGGCGGTCGCATTGCCACCGGGTTCGGGAGCCGGGTCTGGCTCGGAGGTCGACCCACAGCCGGCCAGCACCAGGGCCCCGGCTGCGATCAGTGCAAGTAGCGATACACGCTGCATCTCGACAGCCTCCTAAAGAAGATCGAACGCTATCGCCAGCATGACGATGCGTGTCACCTCAGTCCAGGACCTTCGGCTTCTCGCTATCAGAAGCGATCGGAACGGTGAACGTGAAGCGGGACCCCCCACCCTCGTTCGGCGAGTACGAGATGGTCCCGCCCTGGGCCTCGACCATCGATCGGGCCATGTACAGGCCGATACCGGTACCGGGCTTCGTCTGATCCAGACGGGAAAGCCTCTTGAACAGCAGGTCCCGGCGCTCCTCGGGGACACCGGGTCCCTCGTCCTCGACGCATACCGCTAGGCGGCCTTCCTGCTCATCGACGCCGACCGTGATGGCGGAACCGGGGTCACTGAACTTCACCGCATTCGAGAAGAGGTTGTAGAGAACCTGCGAATAGCGCGACTCGTCGCCTCGAGCGAGCGAGCAGCTCCCCGGGATATCGACCTTGAAGACCCTGTCGGCGCCGGACTGCTGGAACATGCCGGCGATGTCCGTCACCATCTTGCAGAGGTCGAAATCGACGATGTCGTACTCGATCTCACCCAATTCGAGCAGGGCCAGGTCGAGATCGCGTTTCAGCAACCGCTGGACCGTCTGCCCGTTCCGGAGCAGCGACGCGAGCATCTGACGTTTGTGCTCGTCGGAAAGGGTCTCCCATCTCGTCTCCAGCATCTCCGCCACCCCGCACATGACAGCAACCGGGTTACGGAGATCGTGAGAGACGTGCGCGAAGAACTCGTCCTTCAGTCGCGCGATCCCTTCGAGTTGCTCCACCACCGCGCTCTGCTTCTCGTAGAGAAGGATGTTGCGCACGGCATGGATGGCAGAAGCGCTCAGCGCCTGAAGCATCGAGGCGGTTTCCGGACTCAGGGAGTGAGGCTCCGCGAGCCCAACATTGAAGGTCGCGAAGACCCCCGAATCGTCCTCCAACGGCAGGATCGTGTAGCAGCCGATGCCGGCCTCGGCCAGTTTCTCATCGAAGGGGAAGCGCTTCTCCGAGGTGTCCTGCACGACCAGCGGAACCGCGGTCTCGACCACGTACCCCACGGAGTTGCCTGCGAGAGGAACCGACTCCCCCGCCTTCAGCCGAGACGGTTCCCCGTCGCCGGCGATGCTGACCAGCCGACGATAACGGTCACCTTCGACCACGAGCAGGCTCAGCTGACGGAACGGAACCACCTGACGGACCACTTCAGAGAACCGGGCCACCGCGGCCGACGGCTCTAGGTTGGACGAGATCGCACTCGTAGCGGCCTCGATCAACTTGCGGTGCGTGACGTCGATGAACGTTCCCTCGAACCCCTGCAACTCGTCGGACCCGTCCCGGATCGCCCTTGCCGTTATGGATATCCAGCGACGAGACCCGTCCACGCGTTTCATCTCGTACTCGAAGCCCGAGACGGCCTCATCACGCTCCAAGATGGCGAGAAGCTCATCCCGGCGCGCCGGATCCACGTATATAGCGCGGATGTCGGGGACGTTTCGCAGGAACTCTTCGGGCGTCTCGTAGCCCACCACGCGAGCGGCGGCGGTATTCAACCAGGCGATCCGGCCGTCCACCTGGGTCTGGAACAGCCCGACCCCCGAACTCTCGATAAGCCTTCGGTAGCGGTCGACGGCCCGCACCTCGGCCTCTTCGGAGCTCGGGTTCACATCCTGGGTCCCCACCATCCTCCTCGGGCTAGCTACGCAAGACGATTGTGCCTCACGGTAGTGGCTCGATGGGGCCATCCCTGCAGGCCCGGTTGCGCACAAGGCTACGGTGCGGTAAGTTACGCCTACGTAAGCGTAAAGGATCTGGCCACAGTCGCCAAGTCAGGAGACGTCATGACCCCCACCACCCTTCAGGAGCGGCCGCGCACCGACGCGCCGCCCTCGGCGATCCCCGGCGTTCGCCCCCTCGAACCGCGCCAGGCGCGCTTCCAGCGCCGTTTGACCCTGGTCGTCACGATCGTGCCGTTCCTCGGCTTCCTCACCGCGGTCTGGATGCTATGGGGCACCGGCCTCACGGCTCTCGATGCCGGCATCTTCCTCGCCTTCTACACGTTCACGGGCATGGGGATCACCGTGGGTTTCCATCGCCTCTTCACGCATCAGAGCTTCGAGACCCGGCCCTGGATCCGCAACCTGCTTGCGATCGCCGGATCGATGGCGATCCAAGGGCCGGTCATCAGGTGGGTGGCAGACCACCGTCGCCACCACGCCTTCGCGGATCAGCACGGCGACCCCCACTCGCCGCACCTGGAGGAGGGACCCGGGCTGAAAGGTGTGCTCAAGGGCCTCTGGCACGCCCACATCGGCTGGTTCTTCGACGACGAGCAGACATCCGCCAAGCGGTGGGCTCCAGATCTCGTGCGCGAGCCCGCTATGCGGAAGATCGACAGCCTCTTCCCCCTCTGGGTGTTGTTGTCCTTCGCGCTTCCGGCCGTGATCGGATTCGCATTCACCGGCACGACGCAGGGTGCGTTGACCGCCTTCCTGTGGGGGAGCCTCGCCCGGATTTTCTTCCTGCACCACGTGACCTGGAGCGTCAACTCGATCTGCCACTTCTACGGCAACCGCCCCTACAAGACGACGGACTTCTCGACCAACAACTGGCTGTTGTCACTCGTATCATTCGGTGAGTCGTGGCATAACAACCACCACGCCTTTCCAACCTCGGCGATCCATGGCATCGAAAGGGGACAGATCGACATCACCGGCGGATTCATCCGGATGTTGCAGAAGCTCCGACTCGCAGACGACGTGAAGGTAGTGAGCGAGAAGCAGCTTCAGCAGAAGCGCGCCGGCTAAGTGTCCTCCGAGCCGCGCCGGATCCGGATGACGGGTCAGGAGCGCCGCGCTCAACTGTTGGACGTGGGACGAAGCGTCTTCGCCGAACGCGGATACGAAGCCGCGTCGGTGGAGGAGATCGCGGCTCGAGCCAAGATCACGAAGCCGGTCGTGTACGAGCACTTCAGCGGCAAGGAAGGGCTCTACGCGGTCATCGTCGATCGCGAGGTGCAGAACCTCCTGACCCGGATCACGGAGGCCCTGATCGGAGACCACCCGCGCGTGCTGCTGGGCCAGGCCGCTGCGGGCTTCCTCAGCTATATCGAGTCGGAGCCCGAAGGGTTCCGGATCCTGGTCAGGGATTCGCCGGTCACTAGCTCGTCAGGAACGCTCGCGAGCGTCATCGGCGACATCGCCATGCAGGTGGAGTACATCCTCCGCGATGAATTCAAACAACGCGGCTTCGACACGAAGCTCTCCCCTCTCTACTCGCAAGCGCTCGTCGGCATGGTGGCACTCGTGGGCCAGTGGTGGCTCGACGAAGGCAAGCCGAAGAAGGAAGTCGTGGCCGCGCACCTCGTGAACCTGGCCTGGAACGGGCTGCGGGGGCTCGAGCCGGACCCCCAGCTGCCGGGTACCGAGGCCTGACCGACGCGCGATGAAGCTCGACCCGCAGCGGTTCCGCCCCGAGCCGATTTACACAGGCCCCCAGATCGCCGAGGCGGCCGGGCTGGAGCTGGAGTTCGCGAAGCGGCTGGCCCGGGCCCTGGGACTACCCGACGTGGGCGACGAGGCGGTCGAATACGACGAGGACGACCTCCGGGTCATGAAGACGATCCGGATGTTCCTCGAGCAGGGCTACAGCGAACGAGACATGATCACGATGGCCCGGACCTACGGCCAGTCCATCTCGCGCATCGGCTTCGCCGAGGCGCGGTTGTTCCGCAGGACGTTCGTCGATCCGCTGGTCGAACAGGGTCTGAGCGGACCCGCGATCCACGAGAAGGTGGGCGAGGTCGCCCCCGAGCTCCTGGAGCTGCTCGCCGACATGCTGACTACGATCCACGGTCGCCACCTGGCGTTGGCCTTGCAGCAGGTGACCGGCACGGACGCAACGGGTCCTACCGCCGTGCTCGCGGCGGGCTTCGTGGACCTCGTGGGCTTCAGCCGCCTGAGCAACGACCTCGAGGCCGATGATCTCGAGGACCTCGTCGCGGAGTTCGAAACGATGGCGATCGAAAGATGCGTCGCCGCGGGAGCCGTCATCGTGAAGGTGCTCGGCGATGCTGTGATGTTCGTCGCGTCCTCCTCGGATGCTGCGGTCGATGCCGCGCTCGCCATAGTGCGCGGCGCCGATGCCAGTGACGACCTGCCGCAAGCGAGAGCGGGCATAGACCACGGCGAGGTCTCTCCGTTAGGCGGCGACTACTTCGGTCGACCGGTGAACGTTGCCGCTAGGTTGACGAACTTCGCCCGGCCCGGAACCGTGGTCGTCTCGTCGGAGGTGATCGACTCGCTGACCCAACCGCGGGACGCCAGCCGCATCGGTCGCACGCGCCTCAAGGGAGTCGGCCACATCCAGGCCTTCAAGATCAACGACTGAGACGCTTCCTGATTCCGGCTCGCATCATCCCTTCGGGCCGAACGCGAACCTTTCTGAGTGGATCCGCTCCTCGGGCACCCCTTTGGCTACCAGTTGTCGGAAGAGAGCCTCCTCCATCGCAGGAGGGCCCACGATGAAGAAGTCCGTTCCTTCGAGACCGAACTCCTTCTCGATCATCCCCGCGTTGATGAACCCTGTCTCGTCTTCCGGAACGATCAGCACGCGCAGATCCGGGACGCGCGTCTCAATCTCCCGAAGTTCCTCCGCGAAGAATGCCTCTGCGCGGGTCTTCACCCCGTGCATCAGCAGTATCTGACGCCCGCCTGGCTCGAGCGAGCGGGCCATGCTCAAGAAGGGTGTGATCCCGATGCCACCGGCGAGCCAGACCTGACGAGGATTGGCGACGTTCAGATAGGAGAACCCGCCGTACGGCCCCTCGACGCGAGCGGCCGCGCCGGGTTCGAGCAGGTGAAGGGCACGAGTGAAGCTCCCGACCGCCTTCACGACCAGCCTCAGCTCTCGGTCGTTCGGGGTGGACGTGAGAGAGAAGGGATGGAACTGATCTCGCGAGTCGCCCGGGCGCAGCTCGATCACCGCAGAGCTGCCGGTCGCCCGCATGCTGATCGGATGGAACTGAGCGTTGAACCGATCCGAATAGAACGTGACGAAGACGAACTGACCCGGCTTGGCGTGGAGAGCTCGATCCACCGGACCCATCGTGATCTCGACAACCTCCGGATCGAGCCGACGCACCTCGGTGACGACGTGATCGAACCGACGAACGAGGAGGTTGCCCAGGACCGATCGATAGATCCAAGCGAGCACTGCCCCCGTTCCGAGGACGAAGAGATAACCCCTCAGCAGGGGCGAGCTCGACACCGCGCGGTTCGTCAAGAAGACGTGGAGAGCGGCAAGAGCAAAGGTGCCTCCAAGCACCCGTTGGACGTAGACGAAAGACTCATGGGTAAGCCGGGCATACAAGGTGAGGTAGATGCCGATCGTCATCACCACGAAAGCCACCACCCCGATCAAGAGGGCGCCGCTCGGCGACGGCCAGAAGAGCCGTGGCACCTGCTCGAGGGAGACCACCGAGCGCGACGCCAGAACCAGGCAGACGTGAAGCATCACGAAGCCATAGACGACCCTTCCGTTGGCTCGATGCAGCGCGTAGAGAGGCTCGAGGCCCCCGACGGCGCGGTGCACCCAGGGCAAACGCGCGCCCAGCACAACGTTAAGAGCGAAGGCAGCGATCGCCATCAGACCCGCCGCCACGGCCAGGCTAGAGAGCCAGCGAGAGGCGTCCCCGCGCAGGGGGCCGGGGTCGCCGGCGAGCCACAGGACCACGGGGGCACCCGTAAGAGCCGCGAGAGCAAGCGGCCCTCGCCATCTACGTTCGCCTTCGGTCATGCCACTCCCCGTCATCAACTTGGCGCCCCATCGAGTAGAAGGAAAGCATGAACCCTCCACCGGTCGAGGGAGTGCTCGAGACAGTGCTGTACTGCCGCGGCGACCAGATCGAGGACATGCGCAGGTTCTACGCCGAGACCCTGGGTCTAAGAGCCGTCTTCGGGGATCACCCGATCGCATTCCGCGTGGGCCACGGGGTCCTCCTGATCTTCGATACGGACACCTCGCGCCTCCAGGACGCTCCACCCCCTCACGGATCGACCGGTCCGGCACATGCGTGCTTGCTGGCCGACGAGGACTCTTACGAACGGTGGAAGTTGCATCTGGAAAGCGCCGGCGTCGACGTCAAGAGCGAGATCGGTTGGCCGGGAGGGCGGCGCTCCTTCTATTTCGACGACCCCGCCGGCAACGTGCTCGAGATCGCCGACGGAGATTTCTGGCCCCGATAGCACCCAGGAGGGCAACCAGCCCGCATGGTGCGGCGTCTAATCAGCACATGAAGAAGACCGCGCTGATCGTCGTCCTGTTGCTCACCCTCGCCGCGTGCGGCGGAGCCGAACCCGAAAGCGCATCGACGACGCCGCCTCCCGACCCGGTCGAGTCAACTCCTGCGGAGAAGGCTCCGTCGCCCGAACCCACTGAAGAGGCCACGCCCGCGCCGGACAGGTCGTCCAAGGAGCTCGAGGTTTGGTTCACCTACGGCGAGCATCTCTTCGTCGCGCACCACCAGGTCGAAACGGGCGTTGCGGTGGCGCGCTCCGCCATGGAAGAGCTGCTGGCACGTCCCACAGGTTTCGAGGCGAACGCGGGTGTCGCGACCAACGTGCCCCCCGGAACGCGCCTGCTGGGCCTCACCATCGAAGACGGCATCGCGACCGTTGACCTCTCCGAGGAGTATGGCTTCACGGGGGGAGGGACGCTCGGTGAGAGCCTCGCCGTTGCGCAGGTCGTCTACACACTGACGCAGTTCCCGACGGTGGAGGGCGTCAGCTTCGAGATAGAGGGGACCCCGCTGCAGGAGACGCCGGGCCATGGCATCGATCTGCGCGAGCCGCAGAGACGATCCGACTGGAAAGACTTCCTGCCCCCGATCCTCGTCACCTCACCCACGATGGGCGAGAAGGTCACCAGCCCGGTGACGGTCGAAGGAACCGCAGACGTCTACGAAGCCACCGTCCAGATGCGGCTACTCGATGTCGAGGGCAACCGCCTGGACCGGGCTTTCACGACGGCTACCTGCGGGACCGGCTGTCGCGGCGACTTCTCCCACGACCTCAGCTTCGAGGTAGACGAGGAAACGCACGGTGTGATCGAGGTCTGGTGGTCGTCGGCCGAGGACGGCTCCCGCCAGGACGTCATCCAGATCGCAGTGACGCTGAGTCCGTGACGTCTGACCGGGGCGCTGCCTTGATGGCCAGCACCTCGTCCAACGCACCGAGGAACACGTCCAGCATCGCTGGATCGAAATGGGTTCCACGCTCGGCCGTCATGATGTCGACGGCTTCGCCCAGAGCCAAAGCCCTGCGGTAGACCCGATTGCTCGTCAACGCATCGAAGACATCAGCTATCGCGGCGATCCGTCCCTCGGCAGGGATGCTCTCCCCCGCCAGACCCTGCGGATAGCCGCTGCCGTCGAACCACTCGTGATGGGTAAGCGCTATCGACGCGGCCAGCGCCAGGAGCTCGGACGACGGGTCGTGAAGGATCCTGTGCCCGATCTCGCAGTGGGTTCTCACGACCTCGAACTCCTCCGGGTCCAACTTTCCCGGTTTCAGAAGGATCCGGTCCGGCACCCCGATCTTCCCGACGTCATGCATCATGCTCGCCAGCCCAATGGCCCGGATCTCGCGGTCGTCCTTTCCCAGCTTGGAGGCGAGGAGAGCTGCGTACTGACTCATACGGTCGACGTGCAGAGCGGTCGCGCCGTCCCGGTACTCGGCTGCGATGGCGAGCTTCGAGATCGTGAGCTCATGTGACTCGCGCAGACGTTCCTGGGCTTGTTCGACCTCCTGGAGAGCAGTCCACAGATGAGCGGTCCGTTCCTGGATCTGATTCGCGAGCCGGGCACGATGTTGCCTGTTCTCGATCTCGAGCTCCCGCCGGCGGAGCGCGTTCGAGACCCCGATCAGTATCTCGTTGCGCTCGAAGGGTTTGATCACGTAGCCGTACGCGCCCATCTTCAGTGCCCTCTCCGCCACTTCGCGGTCATCGACACCGGTGACCATCACGGTGGCGATATCTGGGAACTCGCGGGCGACGCTTTCGAGCAGATCGAGCCCCGATCCTCCGGGCATGTTCACGTCACAGAGGACGAGCGCGTAGCCCGTCTGCGCCAGGAGCTCGCGCGCGGCGCTCACCGATCCCGCTCCGTCGGCCTGATATCCGTTGAGCTCAAGCAGTCGTCTCATCGTTCGAACGGCAGCTCTGTCGTCGTCGACGACCAAGACCCGCGGGCCGGCACCGCTTCAGTCACCGTTCGCTCCTGAGTCCGTTGCCCGCCGAGCGGATTCTGTCACATCAGCGACGGATCGTGCCGAAAGGGACCGCAGCTCAGCCGTCTAGTACCTGGCGCACCTGTGCGAGCAGCGTGGGTCGATCGAATGGCTTCTGGACCAGAGGAGCTTCGGCATGGCCTGCACCGCGCGACCCGGCCATGCTCTCGGCGTAGGCAGACATGAAGATCACGCGGAGGCCGGGGGCCTCGCGCGCTACCTCTTCCGCCAGCTCGATCCCCGACATGCCGGGCATCAGAACGTCGGTCAACAGGAGATCGAGCCTCTCGCCACCGGCCAGGATCATGCTCAGAGCCTCGGGAGCGTTGGCGGCTTGAAGGACCTCGTAGCCGGCGTTCTCCAAGATGCGTGCGGTGACCGTTCTCACGGGATCCTCGTCTTCGACCACCAGGATCCGTTCGTTGCCGTGAAGGGCGTCGGCCGCCGCGGCAGAAACGCTCTGATCCGCACCCAGCTCCTCGGGCTCGGGGTCCACCGGCAGATGGATCACGAAGGTGGCCCCCTGCCCGGGAGCCGATTCGATCGTGACCCGGCCCCCGGCGCCCTTGACGATCCCGTACACCGTTGCCAGACCCAACCCGGTGCCCTGGCCTTTGGGCTTGGTCGTGAAGAAGGGGTCGAAAGCCCTCTCGACCACGTCCGGCGCCATGCCGGGCCCGCTGTCCGAGACGCAGAGTTCGACGTGGGGGCCCGATCGGCGTTCCAGAGCGGCATCTGTGTCGCTCTCCAACAGGTCGACCTGGCGCGTCCTGATCGAGAGACGTCCCTCGCCTTCCATCGCGTCCCTCGCGTTGATCGCGAGGTTCAACAGGATCTGCTCCATCTGGCCGGAGTCCGCGCGCACGAGGTCGATCTCTGGGTCGAGGTCCAGCGTCACCTCCACCTGGGTCCCGACCGCGCGACGGAGGAGGTTCTCGAGGTTGCGGATCACATCGTTCATGTTCAAGATCGTCGGCTCGATCACATCCCGGCGGCTGAAGACGAGGAGCTGGCGGGTCAACGAAGCCGCCCGGTCGGATGCCTGCAGGATCTCCTTGGTGTCGTCGATCACCCCACGCTTGTTGCCCTCGAGCTCCCATTCCTCTAGCTCGTCCAGAACGAAGGTCGCGCAGTTGGAGATAACCGAGATGATGTTGTTGAAGTCATGCGCGACGCCGCCCGCAAGCTGCCCGATGCTCTCCAAGCGCTGGGATTGATGCAATTGAGCCTCGAGCGAGGCTTTCTCTTCTTGGGCCGCAACCAGCGCAGTGATATCTCTGGTGACCTTGGCGAAACCCCTGAGCTCGCCCGAGGCGTCACGGACCGGGCTAGTGACGGCGTTCGCGAGGAAGATCGATCCGTCTGCTCGCACGCGCGATCCGGTCGTCTCCAGACGTCCTTCCCGCGCCGCGATCGAAAGCTCCTCCATCCAGGCGGTCGCCTCGCCGGATGGATAGAACCGAGAGAAGTGTCCGCCCACGATCTGACCGGCCTTGTAACCAAAGATCCTCTCGGCTCCGGCGTTCCAGCTGACGACGTTGCCTTGCGGATCCAACATGTAGATCGCATAGTCCCGGACGCTTTCGACCAGGAGCTGGAAGCGCTCCCGTTCCTCGACCACCTGATCGAATAGACGACGCGAGCCGAGCGTGAGGCTCAGATCGTTCGCCAACGCCTCCAGCAGGCGAGCGTCCGCGTCGTCGAACTCGGACGCTCCCGCCCGGTCGAGGACGAGGATGCAGCCGACCACCTGGTCCACGTCTTTGATGGGTACAGCCACGAACGAGCGCGCGCCCAGGTCCTGTCTCAGAGGAGCGAACCGTTCCGGAAGATCGGCGAAGTCGATCACGGGTCTGCCCACCTCCTTCATGAGCGCCAGGAGACGAGGCAGGTAGCCGGACGCGACCGGTGTTCGCACGGCGGTGGGTTCATCGGCATAGACCGACGTCTTCTCTAGCTGGCCATCGACCTCGATCAACGCGCTTGCGCCGATAGCCGATGTCGCTCTCGCGGCGGCCTGCAGGAAGCCCGTCAGCCCCTCGCCGAGATCGGGCGTTACCGCCAAAGCTCGCCCGGCTTCGTGGAGGCTCTGAACCCGCTGACGTTCCTGGTCCTGCAGCACCACCGCGCTATAGCCCATCGAGATCACGATCAGCGCGAAGGGGAACAGAAGGAGGGTCCACGACGTGGCCGCGTAAGCGGCGGCGAAGTGCAGCCCGAGCAGGATGCCGCTACCGATCATCACCACCGTGGCTTGAGGGATACGGACGGCGAGGTTGAAGAACCGCTCCCCCTCGGTGAGCGAGATCGCGGCGGCGACGTTCAAGTGGGTGGTGAGCGCATAAAGAGCGGTCGCCACTGCTGCGATCGCCAGGCGGAAGACCAAGGCATCCGAGAAGGCCGTCGTGGCGTACATGGTCAGTCCTGCTGCTACCGCGGCGGCGACGGTCGGTGAGGCGATATTGAAGACGGCCTTGACGGGGCCGAGCCGGCGATGCGTGATCGAGATCAGAACGAAAGCCGTTGCCACCGCGGTGACGACCTCAGCCCAGGTGAGCCCGATCAGCATCGTGAGCACCACCGCTTCGGCCAGACTCAGACCTAGGCGCGCATCGGTTCGGTGGAACAACAGCACGAGCACCTCGGCCAGAACGAGCAGTCCAACGAACCCCGACCAAAGGAGCAGACGACGTCCTGAGTGGGGAGCGTCGTTCCAGGCGAAGCCGACGAGCAAACCCGCCGCGGCGACCAGGGTCCCTAGAAAGACCCTGAATCGCCACGGCGCCGGCCGAACGGTCACTGGTTACCGAGAAGTGTGGAGGATCTCAATCCCAAGCTGCTGCGTACCACGCACTCTGGAACGTGGTGGCTTTCCACGACACCCCATCCCAGTTCACGTTCTTCCACGACACGCCCTCCCAGTCGGCGTTCTTCCAGGAGACACCCTTCCACGAGACGCCGTCCCAGGTCGTCTGCTTCCAGGAAACGCCCTTCCACGACACGCCGGCCCACTCGCCGTCCTTCCACGAGACGCCTTCCCATGACGTGGGATCCCAGCCGGTCAGCGTGTATACCGTGCCGGAATAAGGCACCAGGCCGAGGGTGTTGCCAACCGACCTGGAGGCCTCTTCGTACTTGGCGATGTACTCGCCGTCGAACAGACTCACCCCGTAGGGGGTGGTGACGTCGATATCGAGGTTCCCGCGGGCTCCGTCGATCGAGCCCAGACCGGTGCTCTGGCCCAGCAAGACGTACTGGTTCGCTTTCTGAGTGCTGGTGCTCCTTGCGGCGGCGTAGGCATCGACCAGGCCCTTGCCGGCCGCGTACGGATCCGTGTCGGCGATCCGGCGAGCGGTCGACATCAGACGATGCTTAACCTGATCGGGGGTGAGGGTCGGGTTCGCCTGCAGGATCTGCGCCACGATGCCGGTGACGGTGGCCGCCGACATGGAGGTGCCGGTGCCTCGGAAGTAGTGGTGGCGCACCACGGCGCTGTCGCCGAACTTCTGGTCGATCGCACTGCCCGGGGACCGCAGGGACACCGTGTGCACGCCGGGTGCAACCACGTCTGGCTTGGCCAGGCCATCGGTCCGCGTCGGGCCACGACTGGAGAAGACCGGGATGCGGTCGTCGTTGATCGCAAGCGTGCTCTCGTCGTTGGACGCACCGACGGTGATCACGTAGGGATCGTCCGCGGGCTTGAGGATCGTGCGCGAACCGGGGCCGGAGTTGCCTGCAGATACGACCACGGTGATGCCCGACCTCCATGCCCTCTGAACGGCGTAGTTGAGGGGAGAGAGAGCGTGGCTCTGACTCGAATCGCTCCCGAGCGACAGGTTGAGCGCCTTGATGTTGAACTGCGCCCTGTGGGCGACCACCCACTGGATCCCCGCCAGGATGTTCGAGACGTCGCTGGCCCCGTCGAAGCCTGCCATCTTCAGCGAGACGATGTTCACCCCCGGGGCGGATCCGGCGAACGCGCCCCCGGACACGGAGCCGTTGCCCCCGATGAGGCCCGCCATGAAAGTGCCGTGCCCGAAGGTGTCTGCGCAGTGAGCCTCGGTGCCGTTCTCGGCGGAGAAGTCCTCGCAGTGCACCACGCGACCCGCCAGGTCGGGATGGTCGTAGACGCCGGTGTCGAGCAGGGCAACGGTCACGCCCTGCCCCGTCACGCCTTCCTTCACCAGACGGGACGAGTTGGTGATGTTCCCGATACGCCCGGGGGACAAGGTGAAGTCGTCGGCCTCGAACCCGACGCGAGCATTCTCGGTCACCTGGAGGATGCGCCGATCGTTGCCTAGAGCGGCGACCGATCCTGCCGGGACCTTGGCCGCCACGCCCCTCACGATCGGGAGGTTCCGGGTGACCTCGCCACCGACGCTCTCTACGGCAGCGCGCGCGTCGCCGGACCCCGTCACGCCCTGAACGATCAGGGAGACGAAGCGCTCGGCCTCGTACGAGCTGGATGTTGGCGCCAGCGCCATCAGTGCTACGCACAGGGCCGCTACCAGAGCGAGGGAGCGCTTGGCCCCCAGCCTCACCGGGTCGATCGTCATCGCGTTCCGCCTCTCCTGGAGTCGTCGACTCCTATCTGTCGGTCGGGGCGGACCGGACCTAGATAGCTAAACCGGACCAAATCGGGCGCCCCCGCCTCCCTCTAGTGAGGCGTAGGGGATGCATCGGCGGACACCGCCGTTTCCTGGATAGAGCGTTAGAAGCAAATCGGAGTTCTAGGGCCGTGTCCGATTTTGTCCGGATTTGGCCGACATGCATGACTAGTTACCGACCCCCGCCGGGTCCGGACTTCTAGCCCACCCGGGAGCGATGGAAGCGGGGATGCCGATGTTGAGCGGTCAGCGCGAGGTGACGTTCGAGGCTTTCGCCGGGGGTAGGTTCTCGTCGAGCCAGTCACCCAACTCCGCGTCGCCGATCCGGGCGTAGACGCCGTACATGCCGGGCCAGCCGCAGCCGAGGCCCCACGAGACCACGCCCATCTGCACGATCCGGTCGTTGTGATCGCGCACGAAGAGAGGGCCGCCCGAGTCACCCTGGCAGCTGTCCTTGCCTCCGGTGGTCTCCCCGGCGCAGACCATGGTGTCCGCGTCGAAACCCATCGCAGGTCCGTAGAAGGTCGCGCAATCTCCATCGGAGACGATCGGCACCGTGACCTCTTTCAAGGTGTCCGAGCCGGGGCCGACGTAGAAGATCTCGGCCCCCCATCCGATGACGGTAGCGGGCGTGCCCGGTGCCCACAGATCCTTCTGGGCCTGGGTGACGATCGGTATCACCTGGTGCTTCGCTCTCTTCGTGAGGCGGAGCAGGGCGACGTCGAAGCGGTCATCGGTCGCGTAGCCCTCGTGGACCACCTTCTCGGCGATGTAGTAGACGTCCTTCGGTTTGTTCAGATCGTGGGAACCCATCATCACCTGCAGCGCCTTGGGATCGTCGTCGGCAACGCAGTGGGCCGCCGTGAGCACCCAGTTCTTGCGCACGAGGCTCCCGCCGCAGAAGTGGTTGCCGGGGGTCCCCTTCCGCTGCAGGGACACCATGAAGTCGTATCTCTCGCTGGCGGGCTGCCCCCCCGTGACCTGCCGCGCTCCGGCCGGTGTCATCGAGATGACGAACAGGACCAGGACTGTCAGGGTCAACAGGCTTCGGCGCATGACGGGGGTCGACTCCTTCTCGACGGCGGGCTAGGGCGAGGGTTCGCCCACCTTGCCGCCAATCCTGCCTGACCGAGGGGAACCTCGGCCTAGGCCCAGGGCCCCACGCCCGTGATCCGCTCCACCGAGATACGAGTGATGAATCCCGGGGGCGGATCGGGGATCCCCGGGAAGACCACGTCGGGGCCGAGATAGACGTGGGCCAGCTCCTGGAGCAACTCGGCGGCGCCCCCCTCGGTGATGCTCGCCCGGCCGTAGACGATCAGATGCTCTTGCAGGCCCCACTCGTTCTTGGTCGCGGTCTCGTACGAGAGGGTCACCCTTGGGTCTCGTCGCATGTTCCGAAGCTTGCGCTGGTCGGACATCGTGGCTATCAGGATCTCGTCGCCATCCAGCCCGGTCCAAGCGAGTGTCACCTGCGGTTTGCCATCCGGGTCGATCGTGGCCAGATGGGCTAAGGCGTCCGACTCGAGCACCGCCCGGGCGGCCGGGGCGATCACCCGTACCTCAGCGCCGAGGTCCGGAGGCGCCTCCCCAAACGAACCCCCCAGAGATAGGCCACCGTCGCTCCTACCGCCGACAGGTAGACCGCGAGATTGATAGAGAAATGCAACAGGACGAGATCGATCTCGCCGCCCAGGATCCCGTGGTTGACCTTCGCCCCCGTTGCGAGATGCTGGCCCAACTTCACCGAATGCTCGAGGGCGTGATAGCCCTGGATCGCGGCCGCGGTCAGCAGGAGGCGATCTCCCAACTCGACGCGGCCCGGCGGACGCCATCCCCTCCGTCGCGCGACGACCGCCAACAGAAGCCCGCCGAGGACGGCCGCGTTGTACGCGAAGTGGACCCATTCGGCCTCCACACCCGGCCCGACGATGCCGCCGCGACTGGGTATCCCGTCGACCCGGACGCGGAAGACCTGCAAGGCGTGTTCGATCATGTGGAAGGTCTGAACCCCCAAGCCCAACACCGCTAGGGAGGGCAACCAGGCCGGACCCCGCCCGGCCGGTCCCGCGGTCCCGTCCTTGTCGAGGGACCGAGCGAATAGCCCGGAGCCGAGGTAGAGCAACCCGGTCAGAGCGAGGGCCGCGAGCGCCGCCAAGCCCGAGGGGACCAGGGCGCCCCATCCGGCGCCCGGTTCCAACGGTGACCGGTTGCGGAAGTGGCCTCCGATCGAGGCCATCCGAGGCCCCGCCGCGCCCTCGAGTCGATCGCCCTCGCTCGAAGCCACGGCATGGTAGGTCACCACGATGCCCCACCCCGCCGTGGAGCGTCCGTTCCGATCCCCCTGCACATCCACCACGACGTTGTCCTGGAACTGGCAGCGGGACATGTCTCCGCAGTACATCCCCGCGCCCGTCACGTCGTGCACGCGGTTGCCTTTCACCACTCCATCGCTCATCTCGGTGACGGTGATCCCGCGCATGGTCGTGTCCTGCACCACGTTGTCGGCGATCGTCGATTCCGACACGTGAGACACGATGCCTTCCATCCCTCCTCGGATCGAGGAACCCTCGATCAGCGAGTCCGGGCGACCGTCGGAGTTTCGGATCTCTATCCCTTGAGCCATCGGGTGTTGCAGATCCGAGATCTCGGCCCCCGACACGTGAGCGGATGCGTCGACGATCTCGATCCCGTGCAGGTCCGCGCCTGCCACCTCCACGGCTCGAAGTGACACCCCCTCGGCCTCTCGGACCACGATGCCCGTGTTCCCGCCGCGCGTCGTCAGTCCCTCGATCACGACATCGTCGGCTACGACCGTCACGACGGGTTCGCTTGCGTCCGCCGCGATGAAAGAGTGCTCATCGGCTCGCAGGGTCAGCGGCTTTCGGATATGGATCGGGCCCCTGTACCCGCCGGCGGCCAGCGACACGATCGCGCCCTGTGGGGCCTGTTCGAGCACCTCAGACAGGTCATCTCCGGGGGTGACCCGGATCGCAGTGGGACGGCTTCCGGCCCAGAGCCCCGAGAGCGCCAGCGCGAGCCCCAGGCCCGCGACGACCCACCGCCGGGTCACTTGATCGAGCCCGCCAACAATCCCTGTACGAAGTAGCGCTGGAAGGCGAAGAAGACGATCAGCGGAACGATCATCGAGAGGAAGGCAGCCGGCGCGATCACCTCGAGGTTCGAACCGAACTGTCTCAACTGGTCGCGGATGAACACCGTGATGGGGGCCGAGCTCGGATCGGTGAAGACGAGACCGACCAAGAGGTCGTTCCAGGTCCAAAGGAACTGGAAGATCAACAGCGAGGCGATCGCCGGCATACCCAACGGCATCACGATCTTGGAGAAGATGGCCCACTCCGAGGCTCCGTCGATGCGTGCTGCCTCCAAGAGCTCGTGCGGGATCCCTATGAAGAAGTTCCGCAACAGGAAGATGGCGAACGGCAACCCGAAGGCGACGTGGAAGAGGATCGCGGCCCACACGGTCCCGAAGATGCCTACGTTCCCGAAGAGACGGGCGATCGGGATCAGGGCCATCTGCAAGGGAACGACGAGCAGAGCGATAACGAGGAGGAATAGAGGCTCACGCCCTTTGAAATCGATCCAGGCGAACGCGTACGCCGCCAGAGCCGCGACCAGCACCACGAGGATCGAAGAGGGCACCGTGATCTTGACGGTGTTGACGATGGCCGTGACCAGGCCCTCGTTGTCGAGCAGCTGCTTGTAGGGCTCCAGGGTGAGTTGTCGCGGCTCGGTGAACACCGTCCACCAACCGGAGTCCGCGCTGTCCCCTGCCGTTCGGAAACTGGTAACGAAGAGCCCGAACGTTGGGGTCATCCAGAAGAGAGCCATCAGGATCAGAAACACGTTGAGTGGCCCGTGCGACAAGGCGCGACGCCAGGCGGGCTTCCTTGCCTCGACCATGTCCTGCGGGGCGGCGGCCATCAGTTCTCCTCCCTGCGGAAACGGCGGATGTTCAGGATCATGATCGGGATCACCAACAGGAAGATCAGGACGGCGATCACGCTCCCCACCCCGTACTGACGGCTGGTGAACGCCGTCCTGTACATCTCGAGCGCGATCACGTTCGCCTCGTCCTGGCTGGCTCCGGGAGCCATGAAGATGATGTCGAAGATCTTCAAGACGTTGATGACCATCGTCACGAACACCACCCCCAGCACCGGCGCGAGGAGCGGAAGGGTCACGTAACGGAACGTCTGCCATTCGTTCGCGCCATCCACGCGCGCTGCTTCCAATACGTCGCGAGGTAAAGCTGCCAAACCGGCGCCGATGACCACGAGGGCGAACCCACCCCACATCCAGCAGAACGCGGCGATGATCGACGGCGTCACGAGATCTGCCGCGAGCCACCGGATCCCGGTGAACCCCTCGGAGAACGTGGAGGCCGCCACTCGCGGGGTGAAGGCCTCGCCCGACAGACCATCGAAGACCACCGATCCGTCCGGCCCCGTCACTCCCGATGCCACCACCGATCCGGAGGAGTCCAGGACCTCCACCTCCGCACCCGGAAGCCCCATCTCACCCTGCTCGATGACGCCGGGCTTCCCGCCGCCGGGCTTGAAGTCTCTCCACACCACGACCGCGAGAGCGCCACCCCCCACCTCCGGCTGAGCGGCCTGCACCGCGTCTGCGGGCACGTCCGCCTCGGTTATGGCGGTCAGTCCGATCAGAGCGGCCTCGCCCGGCCCGATCGGTTGGTTCAATGTCACCGCACCCGAACGGTCCTTCGTAGCAACCCCCTCGGGAAGCACGGTCGCGGTCGGATACGCCCCCGCTCCGCCCGTCACGTTGACCACCTTGGCGATCGCAGCATTGATCAATCCCTGCGTCGGGGACGGTTCGTACATCAACCTCCAGATGACACCGGTTGCGAGGAAGGAGATCGCCATCGGCATGAACACGATGATCTTGATCGCGGTCGCATACCGCACCCGCTCGGTGAGGATCGCGAACATCAGGCCGAGGCTGGTGATGATCGCGGGCGCGCTCAGCACCCAGATCGCATTGTTCTTGAGCGCGGTGATGATCGTGTCGCTCTGAGCAGCGCGACGGTAATTCTCGAGACCCACCCAAGCGCGCGATGTGTCGTGCTGGAAGCTCTGCGCCAGGGTGTCGATCGTGGGATAGACGACGATGGCCCCGAGGAGGAACAGGGCCGGGAGCAAGAAGAGAAAGGCGAGCCATCTCTTCGCAGCCCCGGGAGGCCGCTGCATCTCCATCTTCACCCGCGGACCGACAGCAGGTCGTACGTCCGCAGCCGTGCTGGCCATCGTCGCCTACCCCGATCTCTTAGAAAGCCTTCTTAGCGTCTTTCTCCAAGGCTGCCGCCGCGGCCTCTGGGTCGTCCGGGTTCTGCAGGAAGTCCTGGAACCTGAGGAAGAGCCCCTTGCCCACGGTGCCTCCGAACTCGGCGGGCTGCAGATCGGAGAGGTCGAATCGGAACGTCTCTGCACCCGCGACCGCCTCCGCGGAACGCCGGGTCAGATCATCCGGGTAAACCGAGGTGTCGAGAGACTGGTTCGGTGACGTGAAGCCTCCCTTGGCCGCCCATACCTCGGCAGCTTCGGGGGTTGCGAGATAGGCCAACAGCTCCTGCGCTGCCTCGTTGTCGCTCAGAGCAACCGCCACGTCTCCTCCGCCAACCACCGCCGCACCGGCATCACCGATCTGCGGGAAGTTGAAGAAGTCGTAGTCCCCTTCCTTCGCATTCGTCTCGCCGGTGATCACGCCGGCGACGAAGTCACCTTCGTAAACCGTCGCTGCCTTGGGCGGATCTGAGAACACGTTCTGAACCGACGTCGGGAAGTCGGTCTGCAGCGCACCGGCGGTGCCTCCGGCCAGGTTGGCCTCGTCGCCGACCAGTTGCGCGAAGACCTCCAGGGCCTCGATCACGCTCGGATCGGTCCATGGGATCTCGTGGTTGGCAAGCTGGTCGTACTTCTCCGGGCCGGCGGTCTGGATGTAGATGTTCTCGAACCAGTCCGTCAGGGTCCATCCGTCGCCTCCGCCGATGGACACGAAGGGCGTACCCGATGCGTTCACCGTCTTTGCCGTCTCGAGCATCTCGTCCCATGTGGTGGGAGGCTCGACGCCGGCTTGCTCGAAGACCGCCGTGTTGTACCACCAGGTGGACTTGTTGGCCGCCTTGAAGTAGACGCCGTAGAGCTCGCCGTCGACCGATCCGAGGTCGAGCCAGTCGGCCGCGTAGTGCTCCTCCATCGCCGCGCGCACGTCGTCGTTCGCCGGGGTGAGCGACCCCTCCGCAGCAAGATCTCTCAGAAGACCCGCTTGCGGGAGCATGGCAACGTCCGGCGGGTTACCACCCTCGATCTGGGTTCCGAGGTAGGCGCCGACATCGTCACCGGTGGACTTGTAGGTCGTCTCGATGCCGGTTTCTTCGGTGAAGGCGTCGAGCACCGCTTCGAAGTTCTCTTGCTCACCGCCCGTCCAAACCGCCGCTACGTTGATCTCCCCACCACCGCCGCCGCCTTCGCCGTCTCCCTCGTCGTCACCGGTGCCGACCTCTCCTCCACCGCACGCGGCGAGCACCAACATCGACGCGAAGAGCAGCGCCCACAGTCGCTTACTTTGCAACACAACCCCCTCCTTCGTGTTCCGACCTACCTGTCGCCGTAGATCCCGTGTCCGGTTCCTGGATCGAAGAAATGCAGTTGAGTGGTGTCGATCTTGAGTTGCACCTCGTCTCCTCGCGACACCTGAGATTTCGGATCGACCTCGGCCACGAACGCCGTGGTCTCCTCGCCAGAGGAGCCCAACTCGACGGCTCCGGCATCCTCGGCCAGCTCCTTCATCTCCTCGGTGCGAACGGGCGGTGCGTCAACCTGGAAATGGAGAAGCGTCTGCGTGCCCAGGGCCTCCACGAGGTCGACGCGTGCCCTAAGCGCCCCCGAGTCGGTGGAGCCGGCGAACGCGGCGTCCTCGAAGTCCTGTGGGCGCACGCCGACGATGACCTCTTTATCGAAGAACGGCTCCAATCCGGGTCTGGTGGCTATCGTCTCCTGCGAGATCTCGACCCGCTGAGACCCCAACGAGACGGCCGCTCCGGAGCCCGTGCGCTCGAGGGTGGATGCCACGAAGTTCATCGCCGGGCTCCCGATGAAGCCCGCCACGAAGAGGTTCACCGGCCTGGCGAAGAGCTCTTTCGGGGAACCGACCTGTTGCAACTCTCCTTTGCGGAGAACCGCCACCCTGTCCCCCATGGTCATCGCTTCCACCTGGTCGTGGGTCACGTAGATCGTCGTCACATCCAGATCGGCTTGGATGCGCGCTATCTCCGAGCGCATCTGCACGCGCAGCTTGGCGTCGAGGTTCGACAGGGGCTCGTCCATCAAGAAGGCCTGGGGCTCTCGCACGATCGCCCGCCCCATGGCCACCCGCTGTCGTTGTCCGCCCGAAAGAGCGCGTGGTTTGCGATCCAGGAATTCTTCGAGACCGAGGATCTTGGCGGCCTTCTCGACCCGCTGGTCCATGTCCGACCTGTCGACCTTCGCCAGCTTCAATCCGAACGCCATGTTGTCGCGAACGCTCATGTGCGGATAGAGGGCGTAGTTCTGGAAGACCATGGCGATGTCTCGATCCTTGGGAGGCATGTCGTTCACGACCCGGTCCCCGATGCGGATCTCGCCATCGCTGATGGCTTCCAGGCCGGCGATCATCCTCAGGGCGGTCGACTTACCGCACCCAGACGGGCCCACGAAGACCATGAACTCGCCGTCTTCGATCGAAAGGTCTAATTGATTCACCGCGGGAGATCCCGACGCGTACCGTTTCGTCACCTTGTCCAAGACGATCTGCGCCACGCAACCCCCCCTTTCTTCGCGGGCGACCTTACCCGAACCAGCTGTACACCACTCCTGCCACTTACTACAGGAGGCTGGCATCGAGCTGCGCATCGAAGGGTCCGCGGCCTGTCACGACGGCCGCTCCGCACCGTGCCGCCAACTCCAGGGCGCCCGTCACGTCCATCCCGGCCCCCAGGGCGAAGGACAATCCTGCCGCGAAGCTGTCGCCCGCTCCATAGCGATCGATCACCGGGCCGGGAGGGGTCGCGGGGGCGTAGCGACCTTCGACGCCCTCGTCGGTGATGAAGGTTCCGCCGCGCTCGCCCTCGGTCCTCACCACCAGGTTGGGGGCGGGATCCAACGCGTTCGGCGGATACGTCTCCGACGGATCGTTCGAGCTTCCGACAACGGCATCTAGCCGCACGGCCGATCCCATCAACAGGTCCAGGATGCGCGAGGTGGCGACGACAACGCGGGCCCGCCGCGCCGCGTGCAGGGCGTCGACGTCGGCCGCGGTCACATACACCGCGTCCGCGTCCGAGAGAAGTTCCCAGGGAAGGTCATCGGAAGCCATCGGAGCGAGCCGGTCGCCCAGGACCGTGATCGCGCGCTCACCATCTCTATCGAGATGGGTCACCGCCCGACGCATCGGTTCTCGGCGAAAGGTCGCATGGACGGTGACGCCCAGAGACCGGAGCTGGTCCGCGGCACGGTGGCCGAGCTCGTCGTCTCCCAGCGCGGTGAAGAAGTCGCAGTTCCCCGCCAGCCTGGCCAGCTGCACGGCAGCGCCGGCGCCGCCCCCGCCCGCCGTCTCCCACCAGTCGGACGCGTGCAGGATCTCTCCGCGAGCCGGGACGCGAGCGACCCGCATGAAGGTCACCCACTCGACATGGCCGACGACCGCTGCTCTCACCGACGACACGATCGCCTCGCGTTAGAGAGCGTCGGCGGCGAAGGTGTCGCAGGCGTTCGGGTCCCCATCTTCGAAGCCCGTTTGGAACCAGCGCATCCTCTGCTCGGAGGAGCCGTGCGTCCACGTCTCTTTGTCCACCCTCCCCGTAGCTTCCTTCTGCAGGCGGTCGTCCCCAACCGCAGCCGCCGCGCCGAGTCCCTCTTCCAGGTCCCCCTCTTCGAGGTCATCGCGCTGGAAGACCGTGAAGGCCCACACGCCGGAGAGACAGTCGGCCTGGAGCTCCAGGCGGATGGACATCTCGTTGCGCTCGGATGAGCCCGCGTTCTGAACGCGTTCGTTCAAGCCGAGGAGGTTCTGCACGTGATGGGCGACCTCGTGAGCGATGACGTACGCCTGAGCGAAGTCGCCGGGAGCCCCGTACTGGTCACGGAGGTCCCTGAAGAAATCCAAATCGATGTAGATCCGTTGGTCCGGCGGGCAGTAGTGCGGGCCGATCTGCTCCGTGGCCCCTCCGCAGCCCGACTGCGTCGCCGCTTCGAACAACACGAGCTCGGCCCGCTCGTAGCGTTTGTCGGACTGCTCGAACGTGTCTTGCCAGAAGTCCTGGACGTCAGCCTGCACGTAGTCCACGAAGTCCACCAAGCGCGCGTCCGGGTCCGCCTCGGGCGGCAAGGGGTCTGCACCTGGATCGCCTTGGGCGGAACCGAGATCCTCGAGCACGGAGCCGCCGCCACCGTCGAACAGGTTGCCGCCGAGGAAGATCATCAACCCCAGGATAAGGAGGCCGGGAAGGCCCATGCGGGCGATCGGCAAGCCGCCGAGTCCTCCGCCCGAAGGGCGCGCTCCGCGCCTGTCGATCAGATCGCCGCTCCTGGGCCTGCGTCGCCACTTCATCGCGCTCTCCTAGGTCTCTTCCTTCCGAGGGACCGTTACCCGACGAAGGGTGCATCACACCTGCTCGGCGACTCCCAGGGTCTTGCAGGTAGGAGAGGTCTCGACCGCATCCTTCTCGGGGAACGTACCGAGTACGTGATCACCGGCGTGCATCGTGACACCGAACCAGTACTTCTCGTTCTTGAAATGGTGGAGGCGATGAGCCCTCCAGATATAGCGATAGAGCCGCGAGCGCGGCTTGTAACGCGAATGGATCAGATAGTGCGTCCACTCGTATACGAGAAGGATGCTGAATCCGGTCACCATGGTCGTGGCAGCCAGCTGCAGAGTCGGCATGATCAGCAGATAGAGCAGCACGCTGGCGGGGATGACCTGCACCAACACGGGGAAGGGGATGAAGATCCACTCCGTCTTGCGTGGATCCTTGTGATGGGCACGATGTTTGCGGGACACGAGTGGGTCGACCTTCCGTCCGAACAGCTCCTTCGGTTTCCAGTGAAGGATGAAGACGTGGATCATCCATTCGATGAAGGGCTGCAGCGCGATGAACCCGGCGACGACGGCAAGGTCACCCCACCCCCAGCCACCCAAAGGGATCCGCAGAGCCACAGCCAGCAGCAGCGAGACCGCGATCACGCGGGGGTTGGTCTGCGACCAGAAGAACCGCCACTCGTCGCGCAATGTGGTTACGCCCGAACCGGCAGCCCCATCGGTGGTTCCGGTCTCCCGACCGCCCACAACGATGGACCCCATGGCTCCTCCTAGCGGCTAACGGCTCCTCGTCCCCCCGGACCCGACGAGGAGCGTATTCCAACCACGTCGGGCGGTACGGGAGGACCAGGCAGATCGGCCTTCTAGGGCTTCTTCGATCCTTTATCCGCCGGCGGACCGGCGTGAGCGGGCGGTCCCGCGTCGGGGGCCGGAGCCTGCTGCGCCTCGGTGTCCTCGACCTCTGGAGATTCCTCGGTGTCCTCTGAGTGCTGGGACTTCGGCTCGGGCTTCGAGGCCTTCTCCGGCTTGGGGGCTCGCTCGGCCTTCGGCGGTTTCGGCGCCTTCACCGGCTTGCTCGACACCCCCGCGGCTGCAGCAGCGATAGCCGCGTCGCATGCCGCCTGGGCGCTTTCGACCGTCGCCTCCTTGTCCCGAGCGACCGAGCTGACCAGTTGGCCCTTAGCGCGGCCCTTCAGGTCACAGTGAGCGGCGGTTGAGACGGCCTTGCCGTGGTTGTCGGCTTTCTCGTCGCCCTCGTCCGAGCCCTCCTGGTCATCGTCGACGGAGACGGTCGCGTCCACAGTGTCCGTCTCGGGGGTTGGCTCCACCTCGATGACCTCGGGGTCGCCGTCTTCGACGAGCTCGGCCACGGTCGACGGCTCCTCGTCCGGGGAGAAGGCAGAGGTGGGGAGAGCCAGAGCGGCACCCGCCCAGAGGACCATGAACGCGACCGCGCTGGCGATCGACTTGAGGTTTCGCATCACTGTCTCCTTTCGGCGGCTGGGCTGCCTCAACTCGAGGCCCCTGGCTTTGCGTCCCTGCGTCGCCGCAGGTTTGCCTGTTCGTGGAGCTTTGCTGGTTGTTGTTTCGGCTACGTGTCTCTAGTCCTTTAGGACTAGTTATCTCTTCTCCAGGTGACTCCGGAAGCCGCGCAGGGCGACCTCCACCGCCCACCGTTGGGCCCACATCAGAACCGGCCTGGCCACGAGGATCCCGGCCCGGATCCGCGGGTTCGCCAGCTCGACATCCCAGCGCACCTCGACTGAGGTCCGCTCTCCTCGGGGTTCCAGCTCCAGACTGGCCGTGCCTCGGAGGTCGCCGGCGACCACCCCCGCGATCGAACGAGCAGGATCCGAGCGGATCACCTCCACGCTTACATGCATCTTGTAGGGAACGGGAGGGTCCACCGTGAACGCGATCACTGAGCCCGGGGCCAGGGCCCGGCCCTCCAACCGGACTCCCTTCATCCACGGCCACCAGCGTTCGAACATGTCGACCCGCCGAAGCTCTGCCCAGAGGAGATCGGGAGAAGCATCGAACGAGTGGGTGCCCCTGTACGAGACATCGAAGAGGGATCCCACGCCGGTCAGCCTAGGGCCGAACCCGATTGCTGGGTGGCACCGAGAGGGACACAATGACGACGTGACCATGCAGAAAGAGCAGCACCGGCTCTCGTTCATGCTGCAGACGATCCGCATCGGGATCAACGCAACCTGGATCGTCGTGGCGGGGCTGGCCTTCTACCTGTTGTTCTCGACCAACGAGCACACCGAGAGGCCGCGATTCTTGACCGTGCTGGCCGTCGCATTGGTCGGCGCCCTAGTGGTAGCGCTTCTCCCGTGGTCGCAGCTGCTTCAGAGTCGCTGGGGTTGGCCGGCGCTCTATGCCTGGTCTGCACTCGACATCGTGCTCATCACCGTGCTGATCGACGCATCCGGGGCCCAGAGGTCCGTCCTGTTCGTGATGTACGCCCTCACGACGGTGTTCTTCTCCGCCTCCTACCCGCGCGTCGCACAGTGGGCGCTGTTGCTCTTCACCTTGGTCACGTACATAGCCGCGGCTGCGGTCAGCGGCTGGGAGCTCGATGAAGCGGCCGTCGTTCTTCGCTTCGCGGTGCTGGGGTCGTTGATGTACGTCGTCAGCTACCTATCCGGTTCATTGTTAGAACAGAACACCGAGCTCGAACGCCGCGAAGAGCATCAAAGGCGGACGTCTGAAGAGCTGCTCCAGGTACAGCGCTTCGCTCGGCTCGGTAGCTGGGTCTATCGACCGGAGTCCGGCGAGTTCCAGTGGTCCGAGGAGTTGCGGAAGATCTTCGGCGCTCCTGCGGGCGAGGACGGCATCGCCTTCTTCATGCAGGCGGTGCACCCCGAGGACCGGCCGGCGCTCGAGCGCGCCCTGGCTGCGGCTACCCGTGGTGGGCCTGGGTTCATCGTGGAACATCGCATCTTGCGGCCCGACGGCTCGACGCGTTTCATCCAAGCTCAGGGACAACCCGAAGAAGGAGTAACCCCGCGCACGATCCTGGGCACCGCCCTGGACGTGACCGAACGCAAGAAAGCCGAGGAGTACGAGATCAAGCTGCGCGAGTTGGAGAGCAACCGTCAGCATGCGCTACAGATCAACGACAACATCGTTCAAGGGCTCACCGTGGCCAAGTACGCGGTCGAGATGGGCAGGTTGGACCTTGCAAGCGAAGCGCTCCACAGCACGCTTGCGAGCGCGAAGCACATCGTTCGCGATCTGCTATCCGAGGATGAGAAAGGCGTGCGGGAGGGTTCTTTGGTTCGCACGGAACCCGCCGTGCTCCGGACACCTACCGGCGCGACGGATGCCGACGAAGGGCCGGCTTCCGCATCTACCGCTTAGCACGTCACCTGGCGGGTAAACCCAGGCGAGCCCACGTCTTGAGATTGGATCTTCCGCGATGAAAGGATCGGACAGACTTGCCGCCCGATGGGGTGTGCAGACCACTTACGAGAACTATCGGAAAGAAACCCAGACGGTCCCGACCGCGACCGTCGAAAGGGTCTTGGAGATCATGGAGGCCGGTCCGGAGGGGCCCCCCTCGGGTATCGCCACGATCCTGCGCCGAGACGACGCTTGGACCACTCCGTTGCCGGAGGTCACGAGCATAGAAACCGAAGACGGCGGCTCCGTCGAGGTTCGGGGGGGCCGGATCCCACGCGACCTCCCGCTCGGCTATCACCGGGCGATCGACACCGACGGGCGCGCCCGGCCCCTGATCCTGAGTCCCGGATCCTGCTTCCTTCCGGAGGACATGAAGGCATGGGGGTGGGCCTTACAGCTCTACTCGTTGAGGTCAAGCCGCAGTTGGGGGATCGGCGACCTCGGGGACCTTCGCCGGTTCGCGTCCTGGTCTGCCTCCCTAGGCGGAAGCGAGGTCATGCTGAACCCACTGCACGCAGCACTTCCCCTGTCGGGCCAGCAGCCCAGCCCCTACTTCCCCAGCAGCCGCTGTTTCCGTAACCCGATCTACCTCGCGATCGAAGACGTCGAGGGCGCGACAGCCTCCGACGAGGCAAAGGCTCTCGCAGAGGAGGGTCTCGCCCTCAATGCCACCTCGACCATCGACCGCGATCCCGCTTACCGGCTCAAGCTGGATGCACTCGAGATCATGTGGAGGTCGGGGCCCGGCCGAGGCTTCGACACATACCTCGCCGAACAGGGCGATCTGCTGTGGAGCTACGCCACCTTCGCAGCGATCGCGGAGAGCTACGACGCCGGTCCCGCGGCCTGGCCGGAGGAGCTCGCGCGAGGCGATCGCGGGGCGCTCCGAGCGTGGACGTCTAAGAACCAGGATCGGGTGCGCTTCCACGCATGGCTGCAGTGGCTCCTCGAGCAACAGATGGCGAGCGCCGGTGAAGAGGTCGGTCTCGTGAATGATCTCGCGATCGGGGTCGACCCACAGGGAGCCGACGCGTGGATGTGGAGAGATGTCTTCGCCACAGGCGCCACCGTGGGCGCGCCTCCGGACGAGTTCAACCTGCGGGGCCAAGGTTGGGGGCTTCCACCGTTCGATCCCTGGAAGCTCCGATCGGCCGCTTACGAGCCGTTCATCCGAACGATCCGAAGCGCGTTCCGACACAGCGCGGGCATACGGATAGATCACGTGATGGGCCTGTTCCGGCTCTACTGGATCCCGGACGGCGTGGGACCGGAGGCGGGCACCTACGTCCGCTATCCACATGAAGACCTGCTGAACATCGTTGCGTTGGAGAGCCACAGGGCGCAGGCCTACGTCGTGGGCGAGGATCTAGGAACGGTCGAGGACTCCGTTCGAGCCGAGATGCAAGAACGCAAGATCCTCTCCTATCGACTGCTCTGGTTCGAAGAGAACGAACCCAAGGACTACCCCTCGCTCGCGTTGGCCGCAGTGGCGAACCACGACGTACCGACCATCGCCGGTCTGTGGAGCGGCGCAGACGTCGAGGCTCAGAGAGCAGTAGGTCTCGAGGTCAACGAAGAAGGCCTCGAGGTGCAGAAGCAGCGCTTGCGCGGTTGGCTCGACCTGACGGACGGGTCGACGATCGAAGACGTGGTTCTTGCGATCTACGGGCTCTTGGCCGCGGCCCCCAGCGCGGTGATCATGGCAACGCTCGAAGACGTGCTGGGCATGGAGGAACGACCGAACATGCCGGGGACGATGGACGAACGACCGAACTGGTCGATACCTCTTGCGCTGACGCTCGAGGAGCTGCAGAGCGACCCCCGTGTGCTGAAGGTCGCCGAACTCCTGTCACGGAAACGGCCCGTGAGTTCTCCTAAGAAGAGCGCTTCCTAGCCCGGAACGCGGCCACGTTGCTGCGCGAGGAGCACGAATCGCTGCAATAGCGACGAGAGCGGTTCCGCGAGGTGTCCACGAAGACATCGTTGCAGTCGTGCGCCGAACAGATCCCGAACCGGGTCCGCCCGGACTCGACGAGCATCTGCGCGAGCCCCATGGCCGCGAGGACCGATACGTGTCGTCCGGGCCCGGCTCCCTCGGGGGTGAAGGCCAGAGCGAGACGATCGCCGTGCCCGACCACGCGCGGGGCGGCTCCCAGGTCCGCCAGGATCTCGTTCAGCAGGCGGGCGGCCGACCCCTCATCCGGTGCCAAGAAGACAGCTCTCAGTCGATCCCGGGTGCGTCCGATCTCGGCCAGATCCTGCTCTGACAGGTCTTTCGGCGCCGCTAGCTGATGGTCCCGGAGGAACTCCCGCAGCTTGGGGAGGTCGGGCATGTAGTCGGTGCCGGTGATCGATCCCCTCGTGTTGACCAGGTCCTCGGCCAGGATCGCGGGGTTCCCCTTGTAATCGGCTATCTTCACTTGACTCCTTACAGACGGATCGTTATCTTGTAATAGTCATATGAAGTTTAGACCGTTACAGGAGGTGACGCAAGGTGCACCCCTTCGTGGTGGAGCGGTTGGCCGAGGCGAAGCTCGCCCAGTTGATCGTCGAAGCGGACGCCGCCCGGATCGCCGCCCGCAGAGGCAGAGGCACCCGCCGTCGCGGCCTGGGGATCGCCGAGCGGATCACGCGGCGCAGAGATAGGCGCAGGGCGCGAGATCTGGCCTATTGATGGTTTCGCGCCTCGGCGGCGGGGAATCACGATCGGGACGTGACAGATCTTTCCACCCGCCTCCTCGAGGTGGCTCGCGAACGCTTCGGATACGAGTCGCTCCTGCCCGGCCAGAGCGACGCGATGAACGCGGTGGTCGCCGGACGCGACGTGCTCGTTCTGATGCCCACCGGAGCGGGCAAGTCGGCGATCTACCAGATCCCGGCCCTCTTGTTGGAGGGACCGACCGTGGTGATCTCTCCGTTGATCGCACTGCAGAGGGATCAGGTCGAGGCGCTTACCGAGACCGGAACGGCGGACGCCGCTCACGCCAACTCGACGCAGAACAAGGCGGAGCGGGCGGAAACCTTCGAGAGGCTGCGCTCGGGCAGCCTCGAGTATCTGTTCCTGGCCCCCGAGCAGCTGGCGAACGAGGAGACGTTCCGAGAGCTGCAAGCTACGCCTCCCTCACTCGTCGTCGTGGACGAAGCGCACTGCATCAGCGCGTGGGGCCACGACTTCCGCCCCGAATATCTGAAGCTGAGGCAGTCGATCGAGCAGCTCGGGCACCCGCCGGTGCTCGCTCTCACCGCGACCGCCTCACCGGTAGTGCGAGAAGAGATCATCGAGCACCTCGGCATGAGGGATCCCGTCGTGGTGGCTCGCGGATTCGACCGGCCAAACCTGCACCTCACGGTCAGGCGCTTCAGCGATGAGAGATCCAAAGAGAACGCTCTGTTGAAAGCGGTACGCGAAGCAACCTCCCCTGGGATCGTGTACGTGGCAACGAGGGCGAGGGCGGAGGACCTCGCCGGCAAGCTGTGGCAGGAAGGGGTCGAGGCCGTCTACTACCACGGAGGGATGACGAGGGCCGAACGCGAAGAGGCTCAAGCGGCTTTCATGGACGACCGCTTCGACGTGGCGGTTGCAACGACCGCGTTCGGCATGGGGATCGACAAAGCCGACGTGCGCTTCGTCTTCCACTACGACATTCCCGACTCGATCGACTCGCTGTATCAAGAGATCGGGCGTGCGGGGCGCGACGGCAAGCCTGCCGAGATCGTGTTGTTCTATCGGTCCGAGGATCTCGGTATAAGGCGCTTCTTCGCCGGTAACGGTCATGAGGGTGAGAACGCCGAACGACGCAGGGTCCTCGACCGGTCGCGCATCGACATGATCCGCGCCTATGCCGAGACGCGCGACTGCCGGCGGCAGTTCCTGCTCAACTACTTCGGCGAGCCCTTCCAAGACCCCTGCGACAACTGCGACAACTGCGAAGCGGGCTCGATCGTCCTCGACGCAGTCCAGGTGCCCTTCGAGCTGAACTCGCGCGTGGAGCACGCGTCCTGGGGGCCGGGCCTCGTGATGCGTTACGAAGGCGACAAGATCGTTGTGCTGTTCGACAGCGTCGGCTACAAGACACTCTCTGTCGAGACGGTGACGGAGAAAGGTCTGCTCGCGCCGGCGACCTAGCCGATCGTCGTGAACGTCGCGGTCGCGTAGGCGATGTGGTCGCCGTTCTCCTCTTGGAACACCTCGGCCTCCAGGACCGTGAAGCGCTTACCCTTGCGGCGAACCTTTCCGAGCGCCACGATCACGCCCTCTCCTCCGGGCTCCAGGTAATTGATCTTCGCCTCGACGGTCAGCGGGGCCTCGTCGTCGAGCTTCGAGGCCAGGGCCGAGCCCATCGCACAGTCCGCAAGCGTCGCGATCGCGCCACCGTGCAGGATGCCGCCGTCGTTCAGATGACCCGGCCCTGCCTTCATCGTGAGGCGTGCCGTCCCATCGCCCTTCTCGACGATCTCGATGCCTAGCTCCTCGCGCAGTCCCACATCGCCTCCCTGGTGCCCTCGGTCGTGTGCGCACGGGTTACCCGCCGGGGTGGGGTCTAAACGGCTCGCGGGCCGTCCTGCTTAGCGCCTTGACCGCGCGCGCCCTGCACGATCAGGCGCGCTCCGAGGGCGATGAGGACCAGTCCGAACGCCACTCGCAACGTCGCGCCTTCGGTTCCCAGAGCCGCCTTGCTTCCGGCATACACGCCGAGCACGCCGCCGGCCGCCAAGAGCGCGGCCGTGCGGAGCTCGACGTAGCCGCGCTTGTGATGTGCGAATGCGCCCGCGATCGACGTGGGGATGATCACCGCCAGCGATGTCCCCTGCGCGAGGTGTTGGTCGAAGTTCAGAACGAGCACCATGAACGGCACCATCAAGAGGCCGCCCCCTATACCGAAGAGAGCAGAAACGATCCCGACCAGGATCCCGACGGCGACCACGAGGACGATCTCCAACCTAGAGCACCATCGCAGCGCCGACCGCCACCAGGAAGACTCCGAACGCGACCTTGAGGTTGCTCGCGGACAGGCCGGCCATGATCTTCGCTCCCAACGGCGCCCCGATCAGGGCTCCCGCCCCGAGACCTAGAGCGGCTGGAACATCGATCTCGTCGGCGAACGCGAACGCGATCGCCCCCACCAGAGCGATCGGCGCGATCGCGGCCAACGAGGTCGCGTGGGCCTTGTGTTGCGTGAGCCCCAGCCAGAGGACGGAGAGGGGGACCATGACGGTTCCGCCACCGACGCCCAGCAACCCACTGCCGAGCCCGGCGAAGAGCCCGATCCCGATCGCGACGAAAGCTGAAGGCATGACGGCATCCTGCCTTGTGGGGGCCGCAGCCACTGTCCATACTTCGAACGTGGACCCGCTCATGGTGCTCGCCCTGGGTATCGGCTTGATCGTCGCCGTGTTCGTCGGGTCCTACATGTTGAAGCTGCAGAGGCGAGAGGGGATGGCGAACTTCGCAGCTAAGTACGGCTTCGTTTACACACCCCACGCTCCACCCGGCCTCCTCGGATATGGCTTTCCTCTCTTCTTCAAGGGAGATGGCAGGGGGGCCGAGAACGGGGTGATCGGCGACTGGAAGGGCATGTCCTTCAAGGCGGCCGACTTCTGGTACTACACCGAATCGAGCGATTCGAACGGCAAGCGCTCGAAGGATTACTCGCGCTTCTCCGTCGCGGTCATAGAGCTGCAGGCGTGGCTCCCTGACATCTCTATCTATAGAGAGAACGTGCTCACGCTGCTCGGCGACAAGCTGGGTCTGCCGGATATCGACTTCGAGTCCGAGGAGTTCAACCGCGCCTTCAAAGTGAAGGCCAAGGACCGCAAGTTCGCTTTCGAGCTCATCGACCCCCGCATGATGCAGTGGTTGCTGAGCCTCGATCGCAGGTTCGGGTTCGAGATCCATGGCAAGGGCGTCTTGATCTACTCGAAGACCCTGAAACCCACCGAGCTGTTACCCCTGATCGCGACCCTAAAGGAGTTTCGGGAACGCGTTCCGCGTCTCGTGTGGACCAACTACGGGACCGCAACCGCGTCGGGAACGGATGCGTAGGTGGAGGGTGCCCAGGTTCTCTACACGATCGGCGGCGCGGTGGCGCTGCTGGGGATCGCCCTGGCGCTCTCCTATAACCGCTTCGTCAACCAGAGGAATCTGATATGGAACTCCTGGAGCAACATCGATACCGAGCTCACTCGACGTTACGACCTCATCCCCAACCTCGTCGAAGCCGTGAAGGGTTACGCGGCGCACGAGAAGGCCGTGCTGGAAGAGGTCACGCGAGCCCGAGCGACCGCGCAGGCGGAACACGGCTCTCCAGGGGAGCAAGCCAAGGCCGAGGGGCCGCTCGTTGCCGCGCTGCGGCACCTCTTCGCGGTCGTTGAGAACTATCCCGAGCTGAAAGCGAGCGCCCACTTCCTTAAGCTGCAGGACGAGCTGGCGAATACCGAAGACCGCATCCAAGCCGCTCGGCGCTTCTACAACGCGAACGTCCGCGACTACAACACCAGGGTGCAGAGCTTCCCGTCGAACCTCATCGCCGGCACGTTCGGGTTCCGTGTCGAGGAGTACTTCCAGATCGAACCCGCGCTGAGAGCCGGGGCCGAGCAACCCCCAAGCACCTACTTCGCGTAGTCAGAGAACCTGTCACAGGTGCTCCGTACTCTGGGGGCCGTGCAACTAACTCCTCGCTACACGAAAGAACAACTCGAGAAGGCGATCGCGGAGTCCACCAATCTCCGCCAAGTGTGTCTGAAACTCGGCCTTGCGGGACGCGGAGCCAACTACCAGACCCTGCGCCGGTGGATAAAGGAGCTAGCGCTCGACACGTCGCACTTCAGTAACACACCCTCGCGGCCCGCCGCCGTTCAGCGATCGTTCTTCTGTGAAAGACCTACGATAGGGAGGCAAGCCGAACCAGCTCCATTCACTGTCGAGGACGTCCGTGTCGCCGCGGCCAGCTCCTATTCGCTCGCGTCAGCCGCGAGGAAACTGGGACTGAGCAAACACAGCGGGGCCTACAAGGTCCTGCGACGGATCATCGAGCAGTACGACATCGACATCTCTCACTTCACCGGGAAGTCATGGATCCAGAGTGGAGGCATCATCGAACACCGTGCCACCCCCCTAGAAGAGATCCTGGTGGCGGACCGGCCCTATAGCAGTGCTGAACTCAAACGTCGTCTCATCGACGAAGGCCTGAAGGACGCAACCTGCGAGAGCTGCGGTCGCGAGCTGTGGCGGGACGTACCTATCCCCTTGGAGCTTCATCACGCCAACGGTGACTCCGAAGACAACAGATTGGACAATCTGAAGCTTCTCTGCCCGAACTGTCATGCACTAACGGATAATTACCGGGGCCGGAACATCGGTCGCCGTTGAACCGATTGCCCGGGTGGCGAAATTGGCAGCACGCGGAGGTCTTAAAAACCTCTGGTCGAAAGACCGTGTGGGTTCGAATCCCACCCCGGGCACTCAACTAGATCAAGGGCCACGGCAGTGGGCGGTCTGTTTCCGGCACCGGGAAGCGGCCGAGCTCCAGCAGAGACGCGACCCGCGCTCGCGTGGCTTCGATCTCTTCCGGTGCGAGCAACCCCTCGAGCTCCGACGCCAGGCCGTCGTCGTTCTCGAACGACTCCGACAACTTCTCCAGGCCCCCACGCGCCGCGGCCCCCAGCTCTTGTTCCGCGTAGTCCCAGATGACCGTTCGAAGCTTCGGTTCGACGTGGAAGGTCACGCCGTGGTCGACCGCCCACAGGCGGCCATCGGCGTCCTCGATGACATGGCCGCCCTTGCGATCGGCGTTGTTGATCACGGCGTCGAACGCGGCGAAGACCCGGAAGTCGTACCTGCGCTCGTCCTGCATCACGAAGAAGTGACGATCGGGATCGTGGTGAACGAACAGCTGCAACGAGCCCTCTCCTAGAGGAGCGTCCCCGCGCAATACCGTCGGCGGCACGAGCTCCCAGCCGGATGCAGCCGACACGAGGAAGGCTGCAACCTCCCGCGCAGCGAGGCTCCCCTGCGGGAAGTCCCACAACGGCCTCTCTCCACGGCGAGGCTTGTAGACGGCGTGCATCGCGTCGTCCCCCTCTCCCACCTTCGCCAAGAACGTGTAGTTGGACGAATAGGGCAGAAGGCCGAGCACCTCGATCTCGCCGCCACTCAGGAGATCGAGAAGGTCATCAGCCGCGGGAGGCACTAGGTGAGTCGGTGTCCGTTCGAGGCCGGGCACTTATGGCCATCGGGGTCCATGGGCAACCCGCACAGCTGACATAGAGGACGGCCCTCGTTCACGACCGCCAGTGCATGCGAAACGAATCCACGAGCCTGCTCTCTCGTGATCAGGATGCGCACCTCGAAGTCGTCGACATCGCCCGCCCCCTCGCCCGGCTCCGCGTCTTCTTCCTCCGCAGTCGCCACCGGCTCGAGAGCCACCACGACGAACCCGGCGTCCTCTTGATACGTGAGCCCCATCGTCCCCACCCTCCACTCAGGCTCGATCGGGGAGCTCAAGGCGAAGAGCGGGTTCCGGACGTTGTCGAGCGAGACCACCGGGTCGGCGGGATCGATCATCACCAAGAGCTCCTTCAGCTTCTCGGCCAGGATCTCTACCTGCCCTTTCTCCAGCAGGAACGTCAACGTCAGCGTCTCGCTGCGCGACTGCAGGAAGAAGGTGCGTTCACCCGGCCGCCCGGTGTAGTCGGCGGTGAACACCTCGGGTCGCACCTCCATCGTCACGAGCTCGCAGGCCTTGGTGTCGGCAGAGCATTCAACGCGAGGATCTGGGGACCGTGCTCACCTATGTGCACTACCGAGATGGATGCAGGGCCGATGAAGATCCGCTGGAACAGATCGATGTGGATACCCAAGTAGTGGGCGATCACGAGCTTGATGGTGTCGGCATGCGACACGCAACAGATCTTCTGCTTCGGATGCTTCTCGCGCAGACGTTCGATCTCTGCCACCGACCTGGTCTGAACCTCACGCAAGGTCTCGCCCTCCGGGAAACGGACCGCCGATGGCCATCGCTGCAAGGTCCCCCAGAGTTTCGTGCGAGCCAGTGACTTGAGCGGCCGGCCCGTCCACTTCCCGTACTGGACCTCTCCGATCCCCCGGGTAACGGAGACCTCCATATCGTGGCGCGCTGCGATGATCTCTGCGGTCTCTCGGGTGCGGTCTATCGGACTCGAGTAGATCGCAGCGAAGTCCACCCCTGCGAGCTGCTCTGCGGCCGCCTCGGCCTGGTGGACCCCCTCGTCGGTCAGATGCACGCCTTCCATCCAACCCGTGAGCTTGTGGCCCGTATGCGAGGTGACGCCATGACGAACGAGATAGATCGTCGTCACGGAAGCGACTTCTCGATCGCCTCGAGAGCACTCGGATTCTCGAGCGATGACATGTCGCCGGGGTCCTCTCCGAGGACCTTCGCCTTGATCGCGCGGCGGAGGATCTTGGCCGAACGCGTCTTGGGGAGCTCCTCGACGAAACGGACCTCTTTGGGAGCGAACGCCTTGCCGAGCTGGTCCCCGATCACCTTCCTGACGTCGGCCCTCAGCTCCTCGGACTCCTCCACCCCCGGCGCCAGGATGCAGAAGCACCAGACGCTCGTGCCCTTGACCTCGTCGGGCACGCCGACGGCCGCGCACTCCACGACCGCGGGGTGTTCGACGGCCGCTGATTCGAACTCGGCGGGACCGATGCGCTTACCTGCGATGTTCAGCGTGTCGTCGGAGCGGCCGTGCAGGAACCAGTAGCCGTCGGCGTCGATCGACGCCCAGTCCCCGTGGACCCAGACGCCCGGCCACCTCGACCAGTAGGTCTCGAGGTAGCGCTCTTTGCTTCCCCAGAAACCGCGCGTCTGCGAGGGCCAGGGCTTCAGACACACCAACTCTCCTACCGCGACACGGATCGGGATGCCGTCGGCGTCGAAGACCTCCATCGCCATCCCGAGGGAAGGCGTTCCCAGCGAACAGCTCTTGGTGGGGATCACCGGAGCTTGACCGAGGAAGCAGGCGCCGATCTCGGTACCGCCGGACAGGTTCATGATCGGGCAGCGGCCCTGGCCGACGACATCCGAGAACCACCGGTACGGCTCCGGGTTCCACGGCTCCCCGGTCGAACCCAGGATCCTGAGCTTCGAGAGATCGTGTTTGCGCACCATCTCCTCGCCGGCGGGCATCAGAGCGCGGATCAACGTGGGCGACACCCCCAGGATCGTCACGCCGTGACGCTCGCAGATGTCCCAGAGGCGGTCCGGCTCCGGATGGTTCGGCGCGCCCTCGTACATCAGCACCGCCGCGCCGTTCGCATGTCCGCCCACGATCTCGAGCGGGCCCATGATCCAACCCATGTCGGTGACCCAGTACAGGACTTCCCCGGGGGCCGCGTCGAGCTGATAGCAGACCTCCTGGGCGATCTTCACCAGGAACCCACCGTGAACGTGGACGCTTCCCTTGGGTTTGCCCGTCGTGCCGGAGGTGTAGGCGATCATGTACGGCGCCTCGGGGTCGAGACGTTCGGCATCGCACTCGGTCGACTGGTTCGAGAAGGCGTCGTCCCACGTCACGTCCAAACCACCCATCTGGCACCCGTCTTCGGGGAAGCGGCGGAACACGACGACCTTCTCGACCGAGGGCGACTCGGCGACCGCCTCGTCCGCAGTGGGCTTCATCGCCACCTTCTTGCCGCGCCGCCAGAAGCCATCGGCCGTGATCAACACCTTGGCTTGGGCATCGTTCAGCCTGGTGGATATGGCGGGTGCTCCGAAACCCGAGAAGATAGGCATGTAGATCGCTCCGATCTTGGCTATCGCGTACGACGCGATCGCCGCCTCGGGCGTCATCGGCATGTACACCCCGACCGGGTCCCCTTGCTTCACACCGAGAGCCCTCAGACCGTTCGCGACGCGATTGACCTCGGCCCCCATCTCCGCGTAGGTCAGCGTACGGGTCGCGCCCTCTTCCCCTTCCCAGATGATCGCGGGAGCATCAGCGAGCGACCCGGCCGCGTGGCGGTCGACGCAGTTGTAGGTGAGGTTGACCTTCCCGCCGACGAACCACCGCGGCCACTCCGGCCCTTCGGAATCATCGAGGATCTGCGTATAGGGCTCGAAGAAATCGATCCCGACATCTTCGATCGCGGCCTGCCAGAACCACTCGATGTCATCCTGAGATCGCTGCACGAGCTCGTGGTAGTCGTCGATCCCGTGCTTACGCATCAGCCGGGTGACGTTCGCCCGCTCCATGTACTCGGACGAAGGCTCCCAGACGAACTCGGTCATGGGGGCGAGGGTAAAACAAGAGGAGGCGGCCCCCGTAAGGGAACCGCCTCCTCTCATCCCGCGAGCAGCGGGGCTAGGTGTGCGACCACACTTAAGCCCGCCGTCGGCTTGGGGCTTTACCTCACGACCACCCGTCCACCCATGAACCCACCGTGGACGATGCAGACGTACTTGAAGCCCTTGTCGGTGGATGTCTTCGTCATGCGGACCGTCCAAGGATCGGAATCGAAGTCGGTCTGCTCGGGGAAGACCGGAACCTTGACGCCCGAGCTCTCGTAGTCGAGCCTGCCGGTGTGACGGTTGTCTCCCGTCTTCAGGATCACTCGGGGATCGATATCGAACTCGAGCTCCGCCGGCTCGGTGCAAGTGGGCCCTCCAGGACCGAAGGTCGGCTCGGTGTCGGGCCCGGGACCATCGTCGCCGTCCGGATCGCATACCGGCATGAACCCGTTGTTCAGGATCTCTCCATCGCCGGGGAACGTGGCCGAATGTGGTTCGTTCTCGTCGTTGAAGTGGTACATCACCCGAGCTCCGCGAGGCACGCTGATCTTCTTGGGATAGGAGGCCAAGAATTCGACCGGACCCATGTCGGGGGCAACCCAGATGTCGTAGACCTTCTGGCCCGCTGCATTGATGTGGAACGTCTTCTTCGCACCCATCTTGTTGTGAAGAGCAAGCGCGTCCTCGTAGTCCTTACGAAGGAGCTGAGCCCCGCGAGCATCGAGCTCCGCCTGGGTCGACGCCGTCTCGTTCGGAGCCACGACCTCGACCGTGAAATTCGTGTTCACCTCGGAGCTCGCCAGGGTGTTGGCCCAGAGCACGGTGCCGGGCGCAGCATCGACCGTGACCCAGGTACTGAAGTCGGGCTCGGGGGCGTTGGGGTCTTCGGAGAATTCGGGGAACTCGGGGAAGATCACGTCGTTGTTCGGGCCCCACACACAGGGGTCTTCCGCGGTCCGACCGCAAGCGTCACGATCCTCCGGGCCGAACTTGAGAGCGCCTTCGCCATCATCTGGGTCGTTAACGACCGCGCCGAGTTGGGCGTCGAACCTCCAGATGTTCTCCGGGATCCAATCCTGCGGATAGACACCCTCAGGGAAGAGAGCCACGATGTCGCTGAAGAGGATCGTGTCGCCTCGCTGAACCTTGGCAGAAGAGGGATAGATGCGACCAGAGAACGCCGGCACCCCCGCTTCGAAGAAACTCGCGAAGGCCTGCACCTCGTACGTGGTAGCCGCCCTGGCCTGGCCCGGCACCAGCAGACCCGCCAACAGACCCAGCGCGACGAGCGCGCTCAGTCGCTTGAACTTCCTCAACATGGACCTCCTTCTCCTGTCCCGATGACGGGATCAGGGTCGCAGCCGACCGTCCCGGAATAGTTACGGAACGACGGTCCAGTGGCTAGGAGGTACGGCGAATCTACGTATTTCTGCCTAGAGGTCGAGCAGCTGGATCACCAGTCCGTCCAAGATGTCTTTCTCGGAGGTCAGAACCTCAGCAGCATCGAAAGCCTCCATCACGCAAAGCAGGATCTCGGCCCCCGCGACGATCACGTCCGCACGGCCGGGGTCCAGTCCCTTGATCCGCTTCCTCTGCGAGAAGGTCAGGGACTCGAGCCGGCGAGCCAGCCGGCGCACGTCGCCGTGTGTCAAGACGGCGTGATGGGTCACGTCGGGGTCGTAGACGGGGATGCCTGCCTTCAAGGCCGCGAGCTGCGTCACGGTCCCGGCGACGCCGATCATCCGAGCCCCGGGAGGGACCTCCATCTCCTCGGCGACCCGTTCGACCTCTCCTCGCACCTCCTCCCTCAGGGCCTCCAGCTCTTCAGGCGCGGGCGGGTCGGAGTGCAGATGCTTCTCGAGCATCCGTACGCAACCGATGTCGATCGAGATCAGCTTCCGGGGCTCGGTCTCCCCCACGATGAACTCGGTCGACCCTCCCCCGATATCGACCACGAGCACCGGGCCGGACTTGGGCAGGTCGGAGAGTGCTCCGAGGAACGTCGCGGTCGCCTCCGCCTCTCCGGACAGCAGCTCCGGCTCGCTCCCGGTCAGGGTCCGCACGCCGTCGAAGAACTCATCCCGGTTGTGGGCGTCGCGCACCGCGGAGGTGCCGGTCACCCTCAGGCGCTCGACCCCCAGCTCGCCACAGGTGGCGGCGTACTCCGCGATCGTCGAGAGGGTTCGCTGGAGGGCTTCGGGAGCGAGCACGCGCCTCCGGTCGACACCCTCTCCAAGTCTGGTGATGACCATCCTTCGCTCCACCGACCTGAACCCATCGGCGCGGGCCTCCCCGACCAACAGACGGGTCGAGTTCGTTCCGACGTCGATCGCAGCGACCCTCATCCGAGCTTCACGCAGACAGATCTGCAGTCGGGGAATCCGGCCATGGACAGCACGAGGGCCCCGACCGGATTCGATGCGACGAGCTCGTGAGCTGTGTGTGAGTGCAGGCACTTGACGCGGTCGGGGCCGCCGCCGGGTTGCGCAGGCGCAGGAACGAGAGGCTCGTGCGCGTCACGGGTTTCCTTGTATCTCTCTATCGAGACCGCGAGGCGAGCGCGTAGACCGGCGTCGTTCGACAGACGATCGTTCAGCTGCTCCATCCAGCCCTCGGACTCGAGCTTGCTGGCGCGCTTGACCATGACGGGGCACGTGAGCCAGTAGAGGGTCGGGAACGGGGATCCATCGTCGAGACGAGGATGGTTCTCGATCACCATCGGGATGTCGAGGTGACAGCGTCGCGCTACCGACCAGCTACCGCGGACGGGACGACCTAGTTGGGCCTCGACGAGAGCCTGGTCTTCGACCGAGTGATCCAGAGGAGCTACTTGCGACCCTCTTTGTGGCGCTTCAGGTCGACGAGCCGCTCTTGCGACTGGCTCATGAAGGTCTTGAGCTTGCGCTCGAACTCGGGGTCGCGGCCCCCTTTGCGAGGAACCTGCTCGGTGTAGCCGGGCTGAGCCTGCTTGATCGAGAGGTCGATCTTGCCGTCTTCCTTCTGCCCGACCACCTTCACCTGGACCGAGTCGCCTTCCTTGATGAAGTCGCGGATGTTCTTCACGTAGTTCACGTCGACCTGCGAGATGTGCACCATGCCGCTCTCGCCGCTTTCGAGTTTCACGAATGCGCCGTAATCGGTGACCTTCTCGACGGTGCCTGTGACTACCGCTCCAACTTCAACCATGTCAAACATCGTAAACCACAGCATTCAGCCCGTAGGTAGTGCGATGAGAACTCTGTCTAGCGGATGCCCATGAAGGCAAGGAAGCCTTCGATGAAACCGGGCTCTGCCGGCGCGGGGGCCGGAGCCTTCGCGGCCGCTTTCCGCTTCGCCTTCGCCTTGGATCTGCTCGGGGGCATCACCACGTAGGCCGTCTCACCGGGACGCACGAGACCCATGTCCCTGGCCCTCTGCTCGAGGAAATCCGGGTCCTGGAGCCGGCCGATGCGGGTCTCGAGCTCCGCGTTCGAGCTCTGGATCTCTTCCAGATCCTGAGACAGTCCCTCGATGCGCTCGCGTTGCTCGACCAGCTGACGGGTCGGCTCGATCGCCATGGCGCCGAGCAAGCCAAGGACCAGAAGGAGCGCCACGATCTGCGGACCCATGCCGAGATCCGGCAGGCGCGAGCCTCTCCCGCGTGCACCGGCACCCTTGACCGCGGCAGCTTTCATGGGCGTGACCTCGGGAACGCGGCTCGACCGGGATAGCGGGCCGAGTCGCCGAGCATGTCCTCGATGCGAAGGAGCTGGTTGTACTTCGCGGTCCGCTCCCCACGCGCGGGCGCACCCGTTTTGATCTGGCCGGCGTTCGTAGCCACCGCGATATCGGCGATGGTCGCGTCCTCGGTCTCGCCCGAGCGGTGCGAGATCACGGTCGTGTACCCGGCACGTTGCGCGATGCGAACGGTATCGAGGGTCTCGGTGAGCGAACCGATCTGGTTCGGCTTCACCAGGATCGAGTTGGCACAGCCTTCACGGATGCCGCGCTGCAGGATCTCCGGGTTGGTGACGAAGAGGTCGTCCCCCACCAGCTGCACGCGATCGCCAACGGCGTCGGTGAGAGCCTTCCAACCTTCCCAATCGTCCTCCGCCATGCCGTCCTCGATGGAGACGATCGGGAACCGCTCGACCCAGTCCGCCCAGAACCGAACCATCTCCTCGCGCGACAGGCGACGATCCTCCGAAGCGAGCACGTAGGTGTCTCCGTCGACGATCTCTGAGGTCGCGGGGTCCAACGCGATCGCGATGTCGTCGCCCGGGGTGAAGCCGGCCGCCTCGATCGCTTCGATCAACAGCTCGACCGCTTCCTCGTTCGCCCCGAGGTTGGGCGCGAAGCCGCCTTCGTCACCGACACCCGTAGACATACCGCGATCGACGAGGAGCTTCTTCAACCGGTGATAGGTGCGGGAGCCCCACTCGAGCGCCTCGGCGAAGCTGGCGGCACCGACCGGAGCCAGCATGAACTCCTGCAGGTCGACCGAGTTGTCGGCGTGGGCGCCGCCGTTCAGCACGTTCAGAAGTGGAACCGGAAGCTCGTGCGCATCCGGCCCCCCCAGATACCGGAAGAGAGGGAGGTCCAGCTCCTGAGCGACCGCATGGGCCACCGCCAGGGAGACGCCGAGGATCGCGTTCGCACCCAGCTTGCTCTTGGAATCCGTCCCGTCGAGGTCGCGGAGCAGGGTGTCGATGCCTCGCTGGTCCAAAGCGTCGCGGCCCAACAGCGCAGGCCCCATCGTCTCGTTGACGTTCGCGACCGCGGTCGCGACGCCTTTGCCGCCGTAGCGATCGCCGCCGTCTCGGAGCTCGATCGCCTCATGTGCCCCGGTGGACGCGCCTGAAGGGACGGCCGCGCGGCCCCTGGCCCCGGAGTCCAGGACCACCTCGGCCTCGACAGTGGGGTTACCTCTGGAATCGAGGATCTCCCGGGCGGCCACGAAGCTGATCTCACTCACCTAGGAGGCGCTCCTTTGACTATTTCAACAACGGGCCACAACAGTAACAGTGGACCCGGGGCGGGAAGCGGAAAACCTAGAAAGTGTCGCGGAAGCGGTTCGTCTCGGAGCGGAGCGCACCTTCGGGATCGACGCCCCGGGCTCTGGCCAGGGCCACCAACCAGAACAGAGCGGCTCCCAGGGCAGCCGGCGAGCCGTCCGAACGCAACGCCTCGAGAGCTCGGTTCGCCTCCTCGATGGCCCCGGCCTCGTCTGCCACGAAGCCCAGCGCGGCCGCGCGCTTCTGCATCTTGTAGGCGTAGAGCAACGCCGGAAGCCCGGCAGGCACGTCCTCGAAGGGACCTGAGCGGTCCTTCTCGCCGGCCTTGATCGACTCCCAGTTCCGTACGACCTCACCGGCATCGGCCACGACCGTCTCGCCGAAGACGTGTGGATGGCGATGCAGGAGCTTCGCGACCAACCGCTCGGCGACCGTGCCCACGTCGAAGCGACCTTCCTCGGAAGCCAGTTGCGCGTGGAAGAACACCTGGAGCAACACGTCGCCCAGCTCTTCCTCGAGATCCGCTCCCACCTCGCCGCGGTCGATCGCGTCGAGGACCTCGTAGGCCTCCTCGATCAGATGGACGCGCAGGGACTCGTGGGTCTGCTCCTGGTCCCACGGGCAGCCGTCGGCACCGCGCAACCGAGCCATCACCTGGGTCAACGTTCCGAGCGATCCGGCCGCGCGCCGGGCCACCGGTGCGCCGTAGGCCACCGTCATCGGATCCGGCCCCCGTCCCGGGCCCGCCGCGACCTCGGCGCCCCCTCGCGCCAACTCGACGATCCTGTCCGAAGCGGGATCGGCTACCAGCGCTCGCTTGTCGTCGTCGGCCTGGGGCTCGTCGTCGAAGGGACCCGCCGAGACGCCGTGCGCTCTGAGCCGATCGATCAAGGGATGGGCCGGGTCCTCGAACAGAACCTGCTCGCGGCGGGTCAACAGATCCCATTCGCCGATCGTCAACGAGGCCGCGTCTGAGGACGCCAGTGCGACGACCAGCAACACCGGTGCGTTACTCCGCGGGCGGAGGTGACTGGTTCGGATCGGTCGGGGTCGTGCCGTCCGAGCCCTCCTCGGCCCCCGGAACGTCTTGGGCGGTGGGATCGACCACGGCGAGCGACTCCTCGTCGAACTCCCCGTACTTGGGGTTCACCTTCACGTCGGCTTCTTCGTAGGCCTTGCGCACGTACTCATCCCACGCCTCGTCCGCGGCCCCCTGACCGAGCTCCTGCTCGATCTCCGCGCGCACGTCCTCGAACGGGGCGACGCGGCGGTCGGTCACCAAGATGACGTGGAATCCGAACTCGGTCTTGACCGGGCCCGATACCTCGCCGATCTCCAGCTCGTCCGCGGCCCGCTCGAACTCCGGCACGAAGTCTCCCGGCTTGAAGTAGCCGAGATCCCCTCCCTGAGCGGCATTGCTCTGGTCGGTCGAGTGCTTCTTGGCCAACTTCTCGAAGACGCGCTCGAGGGCCGACTCGTCCTTGGCAGCCTGCAGCTGCTTGGCGATGCGAGACGCGAGGGCCTTGTCGTCGACCAAGATGTGCTGGGCCGCGGTCTCGGTGAAGTCCGCCTCGTTGCTCTCGTAATAAGCGGTGAGCTCCTCCTCGGTCGGACCGGTCTCCTCGGTGACCTTCTCGCGCAGCCGCTCCTCCAGGAGGTTGTCCCGCACCAGCTCGGTGAGCTGATCGAGGGTCAACCCCTGCTCCTTCAGCGCCTCCTCGAAGGCCCCCTCTGTTGGGAAGTCCTGCTTGATCTGGTCCATCCGCTCCGCGACGTCTTCATCGGTGACCTCGATGCCGAACCCCTCGGCCTTCGGCTGCAGCACCGCCCGACGGATCTCCTGAGACAGGATCTGCTGCTCCACCTGGCGTTTGAGGGCCTGGGCGTCACCTTGCTGTGCCAGGCGCTCGAACTCGGGGGAGGCCTCGAATCGCTCGAGGTCTGCGGTGATCTCGTCAACGGTGATCTTCTGCCCGTTGACGACGGCCGCGGCGGGATCGAGCAACTCGCCACAGCCGGTGAGCATGAGCGCGAGCGCGAGCGCGACGAAAGGAACTATCAGTCTCTTCATGCGGCCGAGGTTAACTGTTGCAACAGGTCGGTCACCCACGCGACCGCGCCGGTCTTGGGCATCGAACGCTCCGGGATCAGCAGCGTGCGGTTCTCGGGGCGCCAGGTAGCGGTCGGGAGGATCCGCTGCAGGCGGATCTGGCGGGAGTCCTCGAGCTCGATCGGACGGATGCGCAGGTTGCGCGCCACGGTCGCCGCCTCTTTTATGCCCGCCGCCGCCATCAGCGAGCGCAGCTTGGCCACCTCGAAGAGTGCTTCGACCGGAGCGGGAACCGGGCCCCCGTAGCGATCGACCAGCTCGGCGCGCACCTCGGCCAGCTCCTCCTCGCTCCGAGCCGACGCGATCCTGCGATACGACTCGAGACGGAGGTTCTCGTCGGCCACGTACGTCTTCGGGATGAACGCGTTCAGCGGCAGATCGATCCGGATGTCTTCGTCGAGGTCTGGCGGTAGCGATCCTTTGGCCTCTTCCACCGCCTGAGACATCAGCTTCACGTACAGATCGAAACCCACCTCCGAGATGTGCCCGTGCTGTTCGGCCCCCAGCAGGTTGCCCGCGCCTCGGATCTCGAGGTCGCGCATGGCGATCCGGAAACCGGAGCCCAGGCCCGTGTGCTCAGCGATCGTCTTCAACTTCTCGTGCGCATGCTCGGTCAGTGAGCGCTCCGGAGGGAAGAACAGATAGGCGTAGGCGCGCTCGTGCGCCCGGCCCACCCGTCCGCGGAGCTGATACATCTGAGACAGACCCAGAAGGTCTGCGCGCTCCACGATCAGCGTGTTGACCGTCGGGATATCCAGTCCGGATTCGATGATCGTGGTGCAGACGAGCACGTTCGTCTTCGCGTCGCCGAACTCGAGCATCGTCTGCTCGAGCCGGCTCTCGTCCATCTGCCCGTGGGCGACCGCAACCCGAGCGTCGGGCACGAGCTCCTCGATCCGGCGAGCAACCGCTTGGATCGTGTCAACGCGGTGATGGACGAAGAAAACCTGCCCGTCGCGGAGCAGCTCACGCCGGATCGCCGACGAAAGGACCTCCTCGTCGTAGTCACCCACGTAGGTCATCACCGGATGCCGGTCCTCTGGAGGCGTGTCGACGATCGACATGTCCCTGATCCCCGACATGGCCATCTCTAGGGTCCGCGGGATGGGTGTCGCGGTCAGGGTCAGGATGTCCACGCTGGTGCGGAGGTGCTTCAACTTCTCTTTCTGCTCCACACCGAAGCGCTGCTCCTCGTCGACGATCACCAGGCCCAGGTCGGAGAACCTGATGTCCTTGCCGAGCAGCCGATGGGTACCGACGACAACGTCCACCTTGCCGTCGGCGAGGTCGGCTATGACCTTCTTCGCTTCGGCCGCGGAGAGGAAGCGGGACAGCATCTCGACCCGCACCGGGAAGTTGCGGAAACGCTCGACGAAGGTCGCGTGATGTTGCTGCGCCAGGATGGTCGTCGGCACCAAGACCGCAACCTGCTTGCCGGCGGCGACGGCCTTGAACGCGGCGCGCACCGCGATCTCGGTCTTGCCGTAGCCCACGTCGCCGCAGACCAGACGGTCCATCGGCAGCTCTTTCTCCATGTCGTCTTTGACCTCGTCGATGGCGCGCAGCTGATCGGGGGTCTCCTCGTAGGGGAACGCGTCCTCGAGCTCGCGCTGCCACGGTGTGTCGGGGCCGAACGCGAACCCTTTGGCCCGCATCCGGTCGGCGTACAGCTTCACCAGCTCCTGCGCGATCTCACGGGCCCGTCGCCCGACCCTGGCCTTCGTCTTCGCCCACTCGGACGAGCCGAGCCTGCTCATCTTCGGGAGCTCTCCCCCGATGTATTTCGAAACCAGGTCCACCTGATCGCTGGGGACGTAGAGCCGATCGCCCTTCAGGTACTCGATCACCAGGTATTCGCGATGAACCCCGAGCAGCTCGCGATCGACCATCTCGACATAGCGACCGATGCCGTGCACCTCGTGCACGACGAGATCGCCGGGGGCGAGATCGAGGGGGCCCGAGGTCTCTCTCCTCTTGGCTTGGATCCGTTTGCGCGCGGCCCCCGAGCGCCGGCCGGTGAGATCCGACTCCGCGACCAGAGCGAGGCGCGCCCAAGGCAGGACGAACCCGCGAGCGAGATCGGCGACGACGATCGAGCCGCCCGGCGGAGAGTCCGCCGAGGGGGCCGCGTCGGTGATGGTGAAACCCGCCCCTGCCGTTCGCATGTTCGCTTTGATCCGCTCGGCCGTGTCGGGAAGAGATGCGGCGATGACTCCCCGGTAGCCGTTCGCGACCAGCGAGTTGAGCCTCTCGATCAGGACCTCGGGTTTGCCCGCGGTGGCGGTCCAGGTGTCTGCGTCGAGGCTCTCGGAGGTTGGATCGATGAAGCTCGAGATCAGAAGACGCGCCTCGATCGGCGCCAGAGCTTCGTCCAACGGAGCGAAATGTCTCTCCTTCACCCCGGACAGCGCGGTCCATTCCTCGACCTGCTCCAGGACCTCGTCGGCACGGTCTCGGACCCGCTTCGGTTCCAGGATCGCGACGGGCGCTCCGTCGGGAAGGAATGAGGCGAGGGGCCGAAGGCCTCCGGACAAAAGAGGCAGCAAGCGTTCGGCCCCCGCTTCGATGACCCCCTCGGACAGTTGCGCCAGGGCGGGGTCGTCATTCGTCGCGGCGAGCTCGGCTGCTCGCTCCCGTGTCTCTTCGTCGGCGCGAAGTTCGCGGCACGGCGCGACGGCAACGCTGGGGATCGGATCGAGAGAACGTTGCGAAGCGAGCGCGAACTGGCGCAGAGACGTGATCTCGTCGCCCCAGAGCTCGGCGCGGATCGGCCTCTCGGCGGCCGGCGGGAAGATGTCGACGATGCCGCCTCTCACGGCGACCTCGCCGCGGCGCTCGACCATGTAGTTGCGCTCGTATCCCATCTCGACCAATCGATCCAGCAGCTCGTCGAGGTCGATGTTCGTTCCCTCGGACAGATGGATGCTCGCCAAGGCGCCGGTGGGTGGAGCGACCATCTGCGTGATGCCTTGCGAGGTGGTGACGATCACGAAGTTGTCCCCGTCGTGGAGCCGCGACAGCACGTGGAGGCGACGACCCATCGTCTCCACGGACGGTGACAGAGGCTCGCCCGGGAGCACCTCCCACCCGGGGAAGACCTCGGCCCCCGGGCGGCCCAGGAAAGCGTGCACGTCCCGCGCCAGATGCTCGGCTTCCTCCTGCCGGGCGGTTACGGCGAGCACGGGTCGCTCGAGGTGTCGGACGAGGGCCGCCAGCATGAAGGGCCGCACCGGCTCCGGCATGAAGACCGGTGAGCGCGCGCGTAGAAGCGCCTGCAGGCGCTCGTCGGGCAGCAGGTCCAGTAGAGGTGCTAGCGATGCCACTTCTGGTCCAGTTTAGGTGGCGGCCGCGCCCCTTTACGTAGAGAGATATGACCCGAATGGGCTATATCGCCCGTCCCGCCCGTTCCTTAGCCTCAAGCGAAAGAACATCTCCTGAAAAGGTGGCCCGTCTTGCGTTCGTTCCGCGTTCTCCTGCTTGCCTCTGTCGTACTTACCTCTTCGGTTGCGCTCCTTCCCTCGGGGGCCGGCGCCGCCCGCACCTCGACGGTTTCATCGCATCGGGTCACAACCTCCGAAGCCGCCGGGAACTACTGGACCGCCCGGCGGATGGCAGCCGCCAGCTGGCGGCAACTGCCGCAGGTGTCGCTATCGGAGTTGCGGGCCGCGGAGCCGGCCGCTCCCGAGGGAGAGCCCTACTTCGTCGAAGGGTCGGCCCCGGCACTGGCGCCGAGTGGGTCCACCGAGTACGCGGCGAGTCAGGGCCCGATCCCCTATGTGACCAGCGAGATCCCAGATCCGTCGGTGGAGACGATGAGGACCCACGGTGTGCTGTTCTTCTCCGACCCCACGGGTGACTACGGGTGCTCCGGAACCTTGGTGAACAGCGACAACAAGAGCGTCGTGTGGACCGCCGCCCACTGCGTTTACGGCGGGGGCTACTTCACGAACATGGTGTTCATCCCGGGTTACGAGGAAGGCCGGCAGCCTTACGGACAGTGGGAAGCGGCCACCCTCCACGTCCCCACGTCCTGGATAGGCAGTGAGGACCCGATGGAGGGCAACGACTTCGCTGCGGTGGTGCTGAAGGCGAACGCATCGGGTGTTCTGGCAGGTGATGCGGTCGGTATGCGAGGGATCGCTTTCAACCAGCAGCCCAACGAATCGTTCCAGTCGTTCGGTTACCCGGCGCTGCCCTCGACCCTCTTCGACGGCGAGCACCTCCACAGCTGCGCGTCCGCGGGCTCGGGCCGGATCATGCCGCTGATGATCGCGATGGGCTGCAACATGGAACAAGGCTCGAGCGGTGGCGGCTGGGTGATCCGGGACGAGTACGTGGCCTCTAACCAGAGCATCGGCATCGTCGGTCTCCGCGGTCTGGCGTTCGGTCCGTACCTGGGGGCCGAGGCTCTGGCTCTCTACAACTCCGTGCGCGGCGGTACCGCCGCGTTCCCATCTCCCACGCCGACCGGTACTCCGGAGCCCTACCGCAGACACAAGATGAGTGTGTCGATGGATCTCAGCAAGCATCTGGTTGCGACGGGCCGGGTGACCGCGGCCTCAGGGCACGTCGGCTGCACCCAGCTGGTACCGGTTCGGATCGCGCGGCTCAAGAACACGAGCGGTGGCTTGGTTGTGGTCGGTCTTTCCAAGACCGTGTTCACGTCGAGCAACGGCACCTACCGGGTCCCGTTGCGGGACCGGGCAGGCTATTACGGCGCGATCGCCTTCGACGGTACCTACGACCTGTCGAACGATTGCTCCGAGGCCTTCTCGCGAGCCAAGAGGCACCGGCACTAGCTCGCACACCCGGGAGCTAGGAGCGCGTGTTGAACTCGTTCATCGCGCGCTCGGCCCCCTCTGTGATCAGTCGCTCGACCGCGTCTGCGGCGCGTTCGATGATCTCGGGGAGCTCTTTGCGTTCCGCTCCGGAGAACTCCTGGAGCACGTAGTCGGCCGCCTCGAGCCTGCCGGTAGGCCGCGAGATGCCGACACGAACGCGCGGGAACTCCTTGGTCGCTAGATGGTTACCGATGGACTTCAAGCCGTTGTGGCCGGCCGTGCCCCCGCCGACCTTCACCCGCACGTCACCGAACGGGATGTCGAGCTCGTCGTGCACGACGACTATCTGCTCGGGAGGGGTCTTGTAGAACCGGGCGAGCTGCCCTAGCGGGCGTCCCGTCTCGTTCATGTAGCTCGTCGACCGAGCCATAACCAAGGGATAGCCGCCGAGGTTCGCTTCTGCGATCAGCATCCCGCTCTTGTGACTCTTGAGCTTGCTGGACGTCCGGCTCAGCAACTCCTCTAAGACCATCGCTCCGACGTTGTGGCGCGTGCGCGCGTAGCGATCTCCCGGATTACCGAGGCCAACGACGAGCCAGCGGCCGCCCTCCTCGGAGGACGACCGCCGGAACAACGGCATCTACGAAGCTCCTCTGGCTACGAGGGCTCTTTCTCTGCGCCGGCGTCTGCCTCGGCGCTCGGCTCGCCAGAGCCATCCGACTCTTCCTCGGTGGCGCCGGTCGCCGCTTCTTCGCCCTCGACCGTCGGCTCTTCCCCGACGGCGCCCGCGTCGGCCTCCATCGCGGCAAGCTCCTCTTCGGATACAGGCTGAGCGACCGAGGCAACGACCGTCTCGGGATCTTGAACGAACTCGAACTTGTTCGAAGACGGGAGATCGGAGATCCGCAGCGAGTCGCCGATGTTGAGCGCGGAGACGTCGGCGTCGATCCCCTCGGGCACGTCGGTGGGGAGGCACTTGACCGTGACCATGAACAGCGGGTGCTCCAGCACGCCGCCCTCGCGCACGCCGGGAGCCTGGTCTCCACCGATGAGGTGGACGGGGACCTCGGCCTCGACCTCGACGCTCAGGTCGACCTTGACGAAATCGGCATGAAGCAGCGTTCCCCTGACGGGGTCGCGCTGCAGCTGGCGAGGGAGAGTGGTGATGGTCTCGCCGTCGATCTCGAGCCCCAGCAGGACGTTCATGCCCGCGTCCGTCTGCAGCGCCTGGATGAACTGACGTCGATCGACCTCGATCGAGACGGGGTCCATGCCTCGTCCGTAGACGACTCCGGGGACCTTTCCGGCAGCACGGGCCCGGCGGGCCACGCCCTTACCGGTCTCGCCGCGCTTCGTTACCTGGAGCTTCACCTCAGCCATCGGGACTCCTCTCCCTACCTCTGTGCAGGTGTGGGTCGATATGTGTGTGCCCGCGCCGACCAGCCGGCCGAGCGGGGGAAACGAGCATTATAGGGCGATGGTCGACCTGGCTTCCCTGGCTGAGGAGAGCTTCTGCTACGTCACCACGACGGGCAGGCGCACCGGCAGGCCCCACGAGATCGAGATCTGGTTCGGCTGGAGCGAGGGCGCCACGATCTACCTCATGGCCGGCGGAGGCCACAGGACCGACTGGGTCCGCAACATGAAGGCCACGCCCTCTGTCAGCGTGCGCATCGCCGACCGGACCTTCGCCGGAACCGCCCGCATCGTGACCGACCCGGGCGAAGACGCACTCGCGCGCCGGCTACTCGCGGGCAAGTACCAGGGATGGCGCGAGGGGGCCGAGATGAGCACCTGGGCCCGCACCGCCCTCCCGGTAGCCATCGACCTGGCCTGAAGACCCACGGCCCTTTTTCTTTGCGGAACCACGACCGCCCAGCGGTCACCACCCCGCAAAGAACGTTCTCTGCCGCAACACTTCCGCTCAGCGAAAGCCCCATGCCAAAGAACGAGCGGAGGCGGTGGACATGTGCGGGTGGGGCGGGCCGTGCCTCGAGCGGAGGCGGTGGCGGTGTGCGGGTGGGGCGGGCCGTGTGGAGGCGCACGCCGTCTATAGCCGAATAGCGCAGCCGGCGTGCGCCGGAACCGAGTGAGGAGCGGCGCCGATCAGGCGCCCCCCGAACGTATCCGCCGCGACCGCACTGCCACCGCCGGAGCGGACACCGGGCCGCCGCCGGAGCGGGCACGGGCCACCGCCGGAGCGGGGGAGGTGTTCTGATGTAGCTGAAGCACGCTCAGACGTGCTCCAGTTAACCGAGAACGGTTAGGGCTGGTTCTCTCCGTGGAAGAGCTCGGAGACCGACTCTTCTTCGAACACGGCCTTGATCGTCTGGGCGATCGTCGGCGCGATCGACAGCACGACGAGCTTGTCGATCGCCTTCTCGCTCGGAAGCGGAAGGGTGTTGGTCGTCACCACCTGGTGGATCGGTGAGTTCTTGATGCGGTCGGTGGCGGGGTCCGAGAGGACCGAGTGGGTCGCTGCGGCGTAGACCTCTGAGGCGCCGGCCGTCACGAGGGCCTCGGCCCCGTTGACCAGTGTGCCGGCGGTGTCGATCATGTCGTCGACGATCACGCAGACCCTGCCCTCCACCTCACCGACGACGGCGAGCGTCTTGCTCTGATTGCGGGCGTCGCTCTGGCGGCGCTTGTGCAGGAAGGCGACGCTTCCATGGAGCCCGTGGAACTCGTTCATGTGCTGCACCCACTTCTCCGCCAGACGCACGCGGCCGGCATCGGGAGAGACGATCACGAAATCGTCTTCCAGCATCCGAGCGAAGTAGTCGGCGAGCAACGGCAGGGCGGTCAGGTGGTCGAAGGGGACGTTGAAGAAACCCTGGATCTGCCCGGTGTGCAGGTCCACCGAGAGGACCCGATCGGCCCCCGCGGCCTCGTAGAAGTCGGCGATCATCTTGGCTGCGATCGGCTCCCGCGAGCGGGTCTTCTTGTCCTGGCGCGCGTAGGGATAGAACGGAGATACCGCAGTGATCCGCTTGGCCGAGGCCCTCTTCAAGGCGTCGATCATGTGGAGCTGCTGCATGAGGTGGAAGTCGACCGGGGCGCAGTGGCTCTGGATCACGAAGGCGTCGCAGCCTCGAACGGAATCGTTGAACCTGACGTACTGCTCGGAGTTGGCGAACTCTTCGATCTCGACGGCCGAGAGCTTCATCCCGAGGTGCGAGCAAACCTCCCGGGCCAACCCGGGATTGGCAGTGCCTGAGAAGATCATCAAGCGCTTATGCGTGGGTAGCTGCATCCGGATCTATTCTCCCCGTTCCGAGGGCTTCTTGTCAGCTTCTGAGGCTCTTTTCATCTTGTCGCCTTTGCCCTCTATGACCCGGGCGGGAACCCCCACCGCCAGAGCATCGTCGGGGACGTCGCCCCGCACGACCGAACCCGCACCGGTCGCGGCCCTCTTGCCGACATGCACCGGGGCAACAAGCATCGTGTCGGAGCCGATGTATGCGTCGTCTTCGACTATCGACTTGTTCTTGCTCTGCCCGTCCCAGTTGCACGTGATCGTTCCCGCGCCGATATTGACCCCACGGCCGATCTCGGCATCACCTAGATAAGAGAGGTGGTGGGCCGCGCTGTTCTCTCCGATCACCGTGTTCTTGGTCTCGACGAAGGTTCCCAGCTCGGCCCCCTTCTCGAGTCGGGTGCCGGGTCGAAGAGATGCGAAGGGACCGACGGTCGTGTCGGGACCCAGCACCGAACCGCGCACAACCGCGAAGCTGACCTTGGCTCCCGGACCGATCTGGCTGTCGACCACGCGCACCTGAGGACCCACTTCAGCGCCGCTCGCCACGGTCGTTTCGCCTTCGAGGAAGGTGAAGGGAAGGATCGTCGCATCGCGTTCGATCTTCACGGAGGAATCGATGTAGGTCACGGCAGGGTCGACGATCGTCACACCCTCTTCGAGGAAGCGCTCACACGCCCGTTCGCGCAGGAGGGCGCTCGCCTCGGCGAGCTGGGCGCGTGAGTTCACGCCGGCGATCTCGGCCTCGTCCGTCACCACCGCGCAGACCAACCTCCCACTCGAGCGCAACAGTGCGATGACGTCCGTGAGGTAGTACTCGCCTTGGGTGTTCTCGCGATCGATCTTGGACAACAGCTCGACCAATCCGCTCAACTCGAAGACATAGGTCCCGGCGTTGATCTCGTGGATGTCACGTTCGGCGGAGGTGGCATCGCGCTGTTCGACGATCTTCTCGACGTTGCCGTCGCCATCCCGCACGATGCGGCCGTAACCGGCTGGGTCCTGAGCGTGAGCGGTCAGAACCGTCGCCGAAGCGCCCGTCCGCTCGTGCACCTCGAGCAACTCCTCCAGCGTTTCCGTCGTGAGCAACGGGGTGTCGCCGGCAGTCACCAAGACGTCGCCCTCGTCGACATCCAGCACCTCGAGCGCTACACGCAGCGCGTCTCCGGTTCCGCGCGGAGGGTCCTGCACGACGAAGTCGACCCCCTCGGCCAGTTCCGCGAGCGCTTCTCGGATCTCGTCGCGCCGCTTCGACGAGACCAGGACGCGGCGATCAAGATCTATCGCCGCCAGCGAGCTGAGGACGTGGCCTACCAAGGGCCGACCGGCTGCTCGATGCAGCACCTTGGGGAGCGCGGATTTGAGTCTCTTGCCTTCTCCGGCAGCGAGGATGACGGCGGTCCTAGAGCGACGCTTTCTCATCAGCCTCCTCGCTCACAGACATCGCTGCCCCGCCTGGATTCGAACCAGAACTTAGGGAACCAAAATCCCTCGGGCTGCCAATTACCCCACGGGGCACCGTCACGGCCGGCGGGTCACGCTGGTCCAGCGGTGCCGCCCTCCGCATACTAAAGAAAGCGCTTGGAGCTGCGGATATGGCTCTCATTCGAAGGTGACGCAGGACGGCGTCGAGCAGACCACCGCTACCCGATCGAAGACATCGGTCACGCGATCCGCAACGGCCTCCGCGGCCTTACGGTCGCCCACCACGCCGAACAAGGTAGGGCCCGAACCGCTCAGCCCGGCCCCCAGGGCACCGGCATCGAGCAGCGCCTGGCGAGCGTCGGCCAGCTCCGGCCGCAGCCTGAGAGCCGGGGCCTCGAGGTCGTTCGATAGAAGTGCGGCGACCTCGGACACGTCGCCCGCTGCCAGGGCCATCGTCATGGGGGCCGGCGATTGCTCCACCCCGATCTCGTCTTCGGTCAGAGCCGCGTAGACCTCCGGTGTCAGCAGCGGAGTGTCCGAGAGACCGAGCACGAACCACAACAGGGTGGGGGGTGGCGGAAGCGGCGCCAGCTGCTCCCCGCGGCCGGTCACTAGCGAGGTCCCAGCGCCTCCGATACAGAAGGGGACGTCACTACCCAACCCGGCTGCGAGCTCCAGCAGCGTGGACTGATCGAGATGCGATCCCCAGAGGCGGTCCAGCGCCAGCAGCGCTCCGGCTGCGTTGCTGCTGCCTCCGCCAAGCCCACCACCGATGGGGATCCGCTTCACGACCTGAAGGTCGGCTCCACGTTCCTCCCCGGTGAATCCTCGCAACACCAGCGCGGCCTTATAGATGAGGTTGTCGGTGAGCTCCGGTAACAGTTGCTCACCCTGCTCGGACTCGACGTGGACGGTGATGTCGCCGTCGGAGGGGCTCGCGACCAGGTCGTCGAAGAGATCGACGCTGTGGAAGATCCCCTGCAGCTCGTGGTAGCCGTCGCCCCGCCGGCCCAGCACGCTGAGAAAGAGATTGAGCTTGGCCGACGTCTTCACACGCAGGCTCTCGGAGACGACCATCAGTGCAAGCTAACCGCCGATGCCCACAGCTCGGGCGAGAGATCTAGAAGATCAGTCGCTCCAGGAGGGGAGCTACTTCCGACACCCGTTCCTTGTTCAGGTAGGAGTCCGACCAGTCGGGCTGCTCCTCGAGGACCGCCGAGAAGGCGACGATCTTGGCATCGGGCGCCATCGTGCGGAGGATCTTGGCGGCGTCGTCACCCTTCATCCGGGGCATCAGGTAGTCGAGGATCACGAAGGCCGGCTGGTAATGGAGGGCCATCGGCACGGCCTCGACGCCGTTCTCGGCCTCGCCCACGACCTCGAAGCCCTCCAGCTCGCACAGCATCCGAAGGACGTGACGGATCTCCTCGTCGTCGTCGACGATCAGCACGGTCCGCTTGGCACGAGCCTCGCCGACCAAGGTGTCCCCCTGTGAGGAATGCAGGTCAACCATGGCGGAAAACATAGGGCAACCTGTCCTGGGTGGGAAGGGGGCACATGTAGAACGCGAACAAAAAGCTGCTTGCTCAACTAGTCCGTCTGGGCGAGACCGCGGCGAACCTTTTGGCTATGGAGACGAAATCTCCCAGTGCCAGTTGCTCCGCCCGAGCCCCCGGGTCCACCCCGGCTTCGATCAACAGCGGCTCGACCGGGCCCTCGGCCAGGGGGGCCAGGTTGTTGCGCAAGGTCTTCCGCCGCTGGGCGAAGGCGGCCCGGACCACGGGGAAGAGCACCTCCGGCGAGACCTCGGGAGCGTCCCTGCGCTCGATCCGGACCAGCACGGAATCGACGTTCGGAACCGGCCAGAACGCGTTGCGAGAGATCTTCGCGGCCAGGCTCGCGACCCCGTAGTAGGCGACCAGGACGCTGACCTGGCCGTAGATCTTCGAACCGGGGACGGCCACCAAACGCTCGCCGACCTCGCGTTGCGTCATCACGACCAACTCCCTGATCTGCGGCGCCCGCTCGAGTACACGGAGGACCACGGACACGGCGACGTTGTAGGGGAGGTTGGCGACCAGCGTTCGGGCCGGGACCTCTGCCAGATCGATCTCGAGAGCGTTGCCGAGGACGACTTCGACGTTCGTCACGCCCTCCAAGGTCTCACCGAGGACCCCTACCAGCCGGGGGTCGACCTCGATCGCGACCACGTGGGCCGCCGCATCCGCCAAACCCAGCGTGAGCGAGCCCGCCCCGGCCCCGATCTCGAGCACGGTGTCCGTGTCGCCCAGGCGCGCCACCTGGAGAACCTTCCGGATCGTGTTCGGATCGACCACGAAGTTCTGACCCAGCACCTTTGTCGGTCGAACGTCGTGGGCGGCCAGGACCTCGCGCAACCGGCGAGCACCCAGAAGGCTCGCCGGGTCAGTCGAGCCCAAAGAAACGACGCGCGTTGTCCGTGGTCACCCTCGCCACGGAAGCGGGGTCTTCACCTCGCGCTGCAGCCACCGCTTCGCCGACCAGTGGCACGTGCCCAGGTTCGTTCGGGCGACCCCTATGCGGCTCGGGCGTGAGGTACGGGGAGTCGGTCTCCACCAAGAGACGCTCCGCCGGCACCCGAGCGGCCGCCGCCCGGAGGTTCTCCGCGCTCTTGAACGACACGTTGCCCGCGAACGAGATGTGTGCCCCCAGTTCGAGAGCGCGCTGCAGCTGGGTCTCGTCCCCGGACCAGCAATGGAACACGAACCGGTCCGGCGGCCCCTCGTTCTCGAGCACCTCCAGAGCGGGATCGATCGACGAGCGTGTGTGGATGATCAGTGCCTTGTCGTAGCGCTTCGCCAACCCGATGTGATCGCGGAACGCCCGCTCCTGATCGACGGCCCTGGCGTAGTCGCGATAGAAGTCGAGCCCCGATTCACCGACCGCAACGACCTCGGGGGCCGCCACCATCTCTTCGATCGCGGTCGCGGTGGCCCCATCCCATCCGTTGGCGGAGTTCGGATGCAGACCCACGGCGGCATGGACGCGCTCGTCCTGCGCCAGCTGGATCGCCTGCAGGCTGGAGGAGATGTCAATCCCGACCGTCACCATCGAGGTGACTCCGGAAACCGCAGCTGCCTCCACGATCTGTTCCGCGCTCGCCGTCTCGCAGAGATGCAGGTGGCAGTGCGAGTCGAACCACATCGGGTGATCTACTGATCTAGCCGCGGGAAGAGAGGCGCGCCCGTCTCGACCTTCGTCCCGGCCGTCAGACGGTTCCAGCCGCCATCTTCCGCCCAGTTGCGCCTCTCGACGTCGCCTTGGAGACCGAGCCTGCGCCACAGCTCCTGCGCGGCGCGGGGAGTCATGGGAGAGGTCATCAGGGCCAGCTGCCGCAAGGCATCGGCCAACGAGTAGAGAACGATCTCGAGCCTCCGCTTCTGGGCAGGTTCCTTCGCCAGGGCCCACGGGGCGGTCTCTTCCACGTAGGCATTCGCCTTGCGCACGAAGGACCAGGCCGCCTTGGCAGCCTGGTGCGGCGCCACGTCATCTATGGCGGACTCCATGTCGGCAAGCGCCCGGTCGTGCGTCTCGCGCAGCTCCTTCTCCGAGCTGGTCAACTCGGACTCGGTCGGTGGATCGGGCAGGACCCCGTCGAAGTAGCGACCCACCATCGAAAGGACGCGCGAGGCAAGGTTGCCGAAGTCGTTCGCCAGGTCCGAGTTGTAGCGCTCGACCATCGCCTCCCAGGAGAAGTTGCCATCCAGCCCGAAGGAGATCTCGCGCAGGAAGTAGTAGCGGTAGCCGTCGGACCCGAAGGTCTCGATCAGGTCGTGTGGCGAGATACCGGTGAGCTTGCTCTTGCTCATCTTCTCTCCGCCGACCTGCAGGTAGCCGTGCGCGAAGACGGTGCGGGGTAGCGGCATATCCAAGGCCATGAGCATCGCCGGCCAGATGACCGAGTGGAACCAGAGGATGTCTTTGCCCACCAGATGGATGTCCGCAGGCCAGATCTGCTCAAACCTGCGCTTGTCCGTCCCGTAACCGACGGCCGTGATGTAGTTCTGCAGCGCGTCGATCCAGACGTAGATGACGTGTTTGGAGTCCCACGGCAACGGGATCCCCCAGTCGAAGCTGACCCGTGAGATGGAGAGGTCGTCGAGTCCTTGGCGCAACTTGCCGAGGATCTCGTTGCGCCGTGACTCCGGCATGACAGCGCGCTCGTCTCCTTCGTAGAGCTCGATCAACCTGTTCGCGTAGTTGGACAGCCGGAAGAAGTAGTTCTCCTCTTCGACGACGTCGGGCTCGGTGCCGTGCAACGGGCACTTCCCTTCGACGAGCTCGTCCTCGACCTTGAAGGCTTCGCAGCCCACGCAATAGAGGCCCTTGTAAGTGCCGAGATAGATCTCGCCCTTGTCGTAGAGGGCCTGGACGAACTCCTGGACCGGGCCTTCGTGGCGCGCTTCGGTCGTGCGGATGAAGTCGTCGTTGGAGATGTCCAGGGCCTTCCAGACCTCCGTCCACCGGGGGACGATCGAATCCGTCCACTCCTTGGGCGACATCTGTTTGGCCTCGGCCGTTCGCAGGATCTTCTCGCCGTGCTCGTCGGTCCCGGTGAGGAAGTGGACCTTTCTGCCCTGCATCCGGCGGAAGCGGCAGATCATGTCCGCGGCCACGGTCGTGTAAGCGTGGCCCAGGTGCGGGACGTCGTTGACGTAGTAGATGGGGGTCGTGACGTAGAAGGTGTCCTGGCTCACTGACGACTGCCCCTAGGCTCGCTTCGGTGACCGACCTGACCGAGATGTCCGATGTGTACTTGACTGCCCTCCGTCCGAGGGCTAGGTTTTACAGGACTTACCAGCAATCACCCCAGGGGGCGCAAACATGAAGTCTACCGGCGTAGTGCGGAAGATCGACGAGCTGGGTCGCATCGTGCTCCCGTCGGAGCTCCGCAAGGTCTTCGGGATCCGGGAAGGCGACGAGCTCGACATCTCGGTCGACGGGGAGCGGGTGATCCTCCAGAAACGTCAGGACCTCTGTCTGTTCTGCGGGGCCGCCGAGCCGGCGTTGGAGCACAAGGGCCGCAAGCTCTGCCAGACCTGCGCCTCCGAGATCTCGGTGCAGGCACCTCGCGAGGTGCGCCTGCCCGACACCGAGAAGACCGAAACCCCGGCTTAACCGTCTTCGTCGGCTACCAGAGCGTCGAAAACGGCGCGCCTCGGCACCCCGGCGGCTCGCGCCACTTCCTGCATCGCGGCGCGTCGGTCCATCCCTTCATCCATGAGCTTGCGTGCATCGCGGGCGAGGCTCGGCGGATCCACCTCTCGATCCCTCTGTAAACGACCACCGATCACGAGCACGATCTCGCCGCGCGGCGGATCCTTCTTCACCCCTTCGACCAACTCGTGAAGGGTGCCTCGGCGCACCTCCTCGTGCATCTTCGTGAGCTCACGCGCGAGGGCAGCCGGCCGCGGCCCCCACGCCGCGGCCAGGTCCGTAAGAGCTGCCTCCACCCGGTGGGGGGACTCGTAGATCACGAGCGTGCGCTCCTCGTCCCGTAAGGCCTCCAGCCGCCTCTGGCGATCGCCCTTCTTGCGCGGGAGGAAGCCTTCGAATACGAACCTCGACGGCGGGAGTCCCGAGAGCGCGAGAGCGCTGATGGCAGCGGTGGGGCCCGGAACCACCTCGACCGGCAGGTCCTCATCGGTGCACGCCTTGACCAGGCGGTACCCCGGATCGGAGAGGCCGGGCATCCCGGCGTCGGAGACGAGGGCGACCGTCGCACCTCGCCGGATCAATTGAAGGAGTTCGGGGGCTCGCCGTCGCTCGTTCGCTTCGTTGTATGTGACGAGCCGGGCTACCTGTACGCCGTGGTGGGTGAGCAACTTCCTGGTGCGGCGCGTGTCCTCGCACGCGACCACCTGGGCCTCCGCAAGTACGCGTAGCAGACGCAACGTGACGTCCTCCAGATTCCCGATGGGGGTCGCGCAGAGAACGAGCTTGCCGCGAGGCATCAACCCGGCCGCCAGGGTTCGAACGCGTAACGGAGGACGGTCGCCAGGACGGCGCGCCACGAGACCTCATCGTCCTCGACCTTCGATCCACTCAGGAAGACGCGCGCCGCGTCGAGGGCACGCGAGTTGTTCGTGACGCCTACGTGATCGCTCATCGCCACCATGTTCACCTCTCCAGGCCGGCGCCAGTCCGAGTCCAGCCACACCGAGTCCGCCAAAGCCCACACCGAGACTCGCGACACCTCCTTGTCTATGACCAACACGGGATCCAACTGCGTCGGTGAGGCCGGCGCGTCGATGTCGAAACCGGGGAGACCGACGGCCTGCAGTAGCGCGGCCGTTGACCGAGCGATATCGCCGGCCACCCGGCCCTCACCGTCTTGTCCCGGAGGTGGGACATCGAACGGTGGAGGCACCGGAGGAGGCCCGGCAAGCACCACGGAACGATCCGGCGCGGGGAGACCTCGCATGATCATGCGATCGAGGATCAACGCCGCCTGTGAGTGGCCGAGCAGCAAGACCGGCCGATCCGAGGCTTCCACCTGGGATGCGACCGCGTCGGCGGCTTCGGAGAAATCGCGACGCGTATCCGAGGCGGAGTAACGCTCTGTCCCTTCTCTATAGGAGACGACGCGCGTCGCTTCACGGGGGAAGCCGATATCCCTGGGGTCGAGGTCGGTCAGCGCTCCCGTATCGGAGGTCGAATCAACGCCACCCAGCAGCAGCAGCGATCCCGTCGCGTTCGCCACGCTCCGCGGCGAGGGATCTCGGATCACGCGGTCGTAGGTCACCGCGCCCGCGAGCAACAGAAGTCCCACGGCGGTCACTGCGAAGGAGATCGTCCCTCCGCCCGGGTAGGTCTCGGCCCGACGGTGCTCCCGCCACCCGAGCAGGATCAGGACGTGCAGGGGGCCGAGGCAGGCGATCAACAGACCTGCCAGCAGAGGTGACACGCGGGCGAGCAGAGAGACCGCGGCCCCGGCCGTGCTCAACAGATAGGCGTAGGCGAGGAGGGCGGGCGTCTCGGGAACACCTTCTCCTCGAGGCACCCCGGCGCCGGCGTCGAGCGCCAACGCTCTGCGGATCATCCCCACGACGGCCAGCAGCCCGGCGATCGCTCCCAGCCAGATGAACGGCGCGTAGCGGAGGGCCACCCCCAGATACATAAGCACCGCCGCGGGGAGAAAGGCGAACAGCGCGATGCCTCCTAGACGCACCGCCCTAGCCCAGGGACCGGCCGCGGGGCCGCGTCTACCGTCCGCCAGCCACAGTGTGAAGCCGATGACCGCACCCCTGACGAGCAAACTCAGCAACAGGGCCGCCACGAACGACGGCCAGGAGATGCTGAAGGCGAGTGCCTGCTTCAGGTCGAAGTACAGGCTCAAGGGGAACACCGCTCCCGCGGCCGCGCTCTCCGCCCCGCGCGGCATAGCACCCGCGGCGACCAGCGCCCCGAGGACCAGGCTCTCGACACCCATGGGGAGGACCGCGAGCGGTGTGCGCTTAAGTGCGCGCGACCCCGCCGCCAGCGTTCTCATCCCTTGCCCTCCTAGGTCGAGAAACGCCGAGACTAACTATGCTGCTTCGCCGTGGACGAGATCGAGGGCGCCGAAGAAGAATCCATCCCGGCGCGGTCTCAGACCTGGGGACGGCCGGACACCTGGGCGCTTACTTCGATCACCGCCCTTGCCGCACTTCTTCGCCTCTTCCGCCTGGACGATCCGAAGGTCCTGGTCTTCGACGAGACCTACTACGCGAAGGACGCTTGTTGGTACGTCGCGTCGTCGCCCAGTCTGTGCGGGGTGGACGTGGAAGCCACCCTGGTCCACCCACCTTTGGGCAAGTGGCTCATCGCCCTCGGCATCCGACTGTTCGGATACGACACCTTCGGTTGGCGCATCGCTGCGGCGGTCGCAGGGATCCTCACTATCGTCCTGATGTATCTCCTGGCGCGCCGGCTGCTGCGTTCGACCACCGGCGCGATCATCGCCAGCACTCTGCTCGCTATCGACTTCCTGCACTTCGTCGAGTCGAGGATCGCGATGCTGGACATCTTCGTGCCGATGTTCGGGCTGGCCGCCGTCCTTTTCCTCGTCTATGACCGCGATGCTCTGTTCGATGGCCGACGATCGGATCAAGCCCTGCCCAAGCTCTTGAGTCGTCCCTGGAGGATCGCGGCCGGTGCGGCTGCCGGCTTCGCGGTCGCCTCGAAGTGGTCGGGGGGCTTCTTCATCCTGATGTTGCTGGTGCTTTCGATGGCCTGGGAGTGGCGCGCCGGTCGAGAGCGCGACGAAGAGGAGCCGACGACCTCCGGTCTACGCGGCGAGATCGCATCTCTCGCGGTCTGGTTCGTGATCCTTCCCCTGGTTCTCTATTCCTTCACCTACCTCGGCCGCCTGCCCGGCCCCGACGACCAGTGTCCGGAGCGGGACGGGGTCTGGGTCAACCGGTTGTGGGAGCAGCAGAAGTGCATGCTCGGCTTCCACAAGAACCTGGAGAGCGACCACTCCTACCAGTCCCCCGCCTGGTCCTGGTTGCTGCTGAAGCGGCCGGTGTCCTACTACTTCGAGACCGATCCGAACGGCGACTACAAAGAGGTGTTCGCGGCCGGCAGCCCGTTCGTCTGGTGGGTCTCTCTGCTCGCGTTGATGTTCATCGGCTTCAGATGGCTGCGCCGGCGAGATCCGAGGGGGCCTGAAGGAGTCATCTTGGCGGGCTTCGTGTTCACCTACGCGCCCTGGTTGATCGCCGAGTTCTTCTCGGACCGCAGCGCGGTCTTCCTCTTCTATCTACTGCCGACGATCCCGTTCATGTGTCTCGCCCTGGCCTTCGTCGGCTCGAGCATCGGTCGGTCGTGGGAAGCGAAGGCGGCGATCGGCATCTTCCTCGCCGCCGCTGTTGGCTTCTTCGTCTTCTACTACCCGCTTCTCGCCAAGGTTCCGATCCCACAGCAGGACTGGGACAGACGGATCTGGGTCTTCGACAACTGCGACAAACCTCCGGCAGACCCAACGACATCGATCGTTACCGAGATCACGGGTAACAAGACCAACACGCGCACGACGTTCACCACCGGCTCGAACTCGGACCTCCCGCCGGAAGGGTGGTGCTGGATCTAGGAGCTCTGGATCTCCAGAAGCTCGACGTCGAAGATCAGGGTTGCGTTCGGCGGGATGACCGGTGGTCGCCCTTGGGGTCCGTAAGCGAGCTCGGGAGGGATGATCAGTTTCCGCTTCCCGCCAACCTTCATCCCCTGGATGCCCTCTTCCCAGCCCGCGATCACCATGCCCGAGCCGATCTGGAACGGATAGGTGCCCGAGTCGAACTCGGTGCCATCCTCCAAGGCGCCGCGGTACTTGACGCTGACGGTGTCGCCGCGGCCCGCGGTCTCTCCGTCCCCGCACTCGATCTCCTGATACTTGAGTCCCGAATCCGTGGTCACGGTTGCCTCCTCGCAGTCGCCGCCCGCTCCCGCGTCGGCGTCGCCGCAGGCACCGAGCAAGGAGACCAACACCATGGTCATAGCCAACCATTTAGATCTAGACATGCGGCGACCCTAGCCCAGCCGACCCGGCCCGCCGTTCTGAGTTGACGGATTCGTCTGGGCTTAACTCTCTGACATCAGAACAGCCGTCGCTCGGCCCTTAGGATGGCCGCTCCGCGGGCCAGTAGCTCAGTTGGTAGAGCGCACCCCTCGCACGGGTGAGGTCAGGAGTTCGAATCTCCTCTGGTCCACGTGAAAGGGCAGTCTAGGAGAGTGACGGCTTAGCCGATGCCCTAACTCTTGATCCCATGACCGTAGAGGACCTCGCCCTCCGCGGTGGTGAGCAGGAAGAGATCCTTCATCCCATCCGCCGTCAAGAAGTAGGAGTCCCCACCGGTGCCGTTGCTATACGCGATGTCTGCGAACCCGATCCCGGTTTCGCCGAGCTCGTAGGTGCACGAGTCGGTGGTTACCTGTTGCTCACCTACGCCGTAGTTGTACGCCAAGCTCTGTGAGCACTTGCCGCTACCGTTGAAAGTCATCACGCCAGCGCCACTGAGCTTCTCGCCGAAGATCGTCCCTTCCATCGAGAACGTCCAACGTCCAACGAGCTCGCTGGCCGAGACCAGGCTTGCCCGCCTCAGCACCCCGTCCCCCGTGTTGCCTGGATCTGACGAAGTCATGCGGATGTCTTTCGGCCCGATGGCGATCGTGGCTGCACCCGCTTCACCGTCAAGGGCATAGTCGATGCTGCCCAACCCGTTCTTCGCGACCTCGTAGGTGCAGCGGTTCGAGGCGTGGTCGTAGCCGCCGTTGGCTCCCGAGTTCTCCATCAACGTGATGGTGCATCCCCCCTTGCCGTCGAACTTTGCAAGGCCGAGCTGAGCGTACTGATAGCGCACCAAACGACCTTCGAACGCCCACACCCAGGTTCCCTTGAGAGATGCGGGCGAGAATGACATCGAGGGCGTCGATGCCCCGCCTGCGATGGACGGGATCGTGGCCCAGACGGCTACGGCGATAAGCCCGAAGATCAATCGTGTTCTCACATCGACCCCGTTCCTGAGTGGGTGCCCGGCCTGCAATATTTCGACGTCGGAGTCCCGATTCCTAGTGGACGACCACACCACTCCGTGTCTCCTGTCAGACGGCGTAGCCGGATCGAAACTGACCTACGGGCGACGATGCGAGGGCGGACCCGGCACTTTCTCCAGTTGGCGCAAAGAGCAGGGAGCGGCCCTCCCGAAAGAGAGCCGCTCCCTGGATGGTGCGGATCAAACAGCGTCCAGCCTTACCTCACCCTGATCCGGCCCCCCATGCCCGGTCCGTGGATAAGACAGAAGAACTTCCAGCCCTTACGGGTCGAGGGTTTCGCAAACTTCACGTCGTAAGGAGCCGTCGACAGCTGGAGCCCGCCGCGCACGCCGGAGTTCTCGAAGTCGGTGGCGCCCTTGAACACGCCGTCGCCGCTCACGTTCCACAGTGGGGAGGGGATGTCGACCTCGAATTTCGAGAAGTCACCACCGCAGGGTGGACCTGCAGCCCCGAGTGGTTCATCCGGACCTGCGCCCGAGTCCGTGTCGGGATCACACCAAGGTGAGAACATCTCTTGCCCCCGCTCGAGGCCCTCCGATGTTGGCATCGTTGCGGTGTGGGCCTCGTAGATCAATTCGTTGAACTGGAACCTCACTGTCGCACCCTTGGGGACGCTGGTGACACGTGGGTACATGGCGTTGAGGGCGACGCGGTGGTTGTCCACGCCGACGTAGACGTCGTAGACCTTCTGACCTGTAGACGTGCGGTGGCTGCTCTGCTTGTTGATCAGCTTCGCATCCTGGGCTTGAGCCCACTCGAGGTCGGCGGCAAGGTTTGCGGTCCGGGCCGCGTCGATATCCGCCTGCGTCGAAGCTGCGGTGTCATTCCCGACCACAGTGACCTTCATGAACATGTGCGGGTGGATCAAGCAGAGCACCCAGAACACATCGCCCGGGTTGGCATCGATCTCCACCGAGAATAGGGCGGGTTCGCTCTGAGGGATCCCTGAGTTGAGTAGCGATCCGTCGTAGGAGCACGGATTGTCGGGCGCGCCGCAGGTGGGATCCGTCGGGAACTGCACGGCGTTGTTGAACTTGACCGACGGCTTCTCAGCTGCTCCGCCATCTAGCGCCGTGTCATCCGGATCGGGAACGACCAACGAGAAAGGATTCGTAGTACCGGGGGTGTTCGTCTGGATCCAGTGGAACAGGTCGGTCCCCGTCGGCAGGAAGGTCGCCGTATGGAACCCCTGGAAGTCGAAGGTGAGCGTGTCGCCTTTGTGAACCCTGAGGTTAGGGGCCTGGAAACGCATGGACTCGCCACTGCGACACCCTTGACCCGTTTCCTGGTTGCAGTTCGGACCAACGCCGAAGTGCCCGCCGACCTGCACCGTCAAGGATCCGCCATGGTTGGCCGTGGCCACCGGCGACACCGCCACGGTCGCGACCAGCGCTAGGCAACTGAGGATCGCATACCTTTTCAGCGATCTCCTCATCAGACCCCACCTCCTTCAACACAGGCCACGAAGGCCTTCTTGCCTGCCACGACGATCAACCTATGGGGGGCGAGACATGGCGTCTAGGTACTTTTCCGGGCATACGTGCCCGTTTCCTCAGAGCGCGCCGGCAGAGGGCGTCGGCGCGAGACGCCGGGCGGTTACTCGGGGGGTGGGTACTCGCTGAGGCCGCTCTCGGGGGCCGTATCGGTCGCGGTGGCCGAAGCGGGATCGGCTCGGTCCCCGTCCAACGTGGCTTTCAGGTTCCAGGTGAACCGCCCCGGGAAGTCGGGGATCTCCGGCTGGGTGAGCCGCACGGTGATCGTGTTCCCCTCGTAGTCGATCCTCCCGGGCAGCAGACCGTCGATCGTGGAGGAGCCGTAACCACTCTGCTGGGCAGTCACCGAGGCGACCGGCTTGTCGACGCTGACGTTGGCTGTGACCAGCCAGGTGAGCGTCCCTCCCTCCGAGACCTCCCAGCGCCACTCCATGCTCTGGCCCTTGAGGCTCTTGGGGATAGGCGCGCCCATCGTGGCCTGGAAGACGATCTGGCTCGCCTCCTCGAACACCCGCGCTTCTTGGATGTCGGCCAGGGCGGTCAGAGCCGGGGCCGTGTTGCCCTCTCCTACGACGACGTCCCCGGACGCATCTTTGGCCTGCTGCTCGGCGGGAGCGCCGCCCGTGACCAAAAGAACGACGATCGCGGCGAGGACCAGACCCACGATCGCCGAGACGACGGCCAACTGCTTCGCGTTCATCGCTCTTTCGACGTCTTCTGTTCGAGCGCATCCCGAAGCGCGCTCTGGATACTCGAGGTCGTGAAATCACCGCGGGTACGTTCGATGATCGAGCGCGCGACATCGGTGAGCCTTCTCAGGCCGAGAGTGATGCCATCCGGGTAGTCCATCGACACGAGCAGGTAGTACATCTCGTCCATCGAGCCGAGGAGCTCTTCGCATCGCTTCAGCTCGCCTCGACGCATGAGGTCGAGGATGTGACGACGGATCTCACCGATCGACTCGGCCATGCCTTTCATGAACGCGGCGACGGACAGAGAGAGCTCGTCCGGAGTGGGGAACCCTTTGTCGGTGACCAGGGAATAGGTGATCCGGGCTTCCGCGTACTCCTTCTCCGCATCGTGCACGAACCCCGCGTGAAGCAGCTCTGGATGCGGCTCCAGAACCGTGCGCGCCTCGTCGAGAGCGGCTTTGGCCTCGCCGAGCAACTGCTCGGCGCGCTCGGGCTCGTACCGATGCATCGCTCGGATCGCGTTCCCGCAAGACCGGATCGCGGCGCGGCTGGAAGAGAGGCCGCGCTCGCGCGCGCTCGTCTTGTCCTCGAACCTCTGCCGGATCGCATCGCCCAGCTCGGCTAGCTCCATCGCGGGCACCCTATCGAACCGCCCTGCGAGGAAGCGAAGTTAGGAGCGCCGGCCCCCGACCTCGACCGGATCAAGGACCCGGAAATCGTCAACGCGCTCCTCGTCGAGGCGGACGACCTTCGTCTCGCGCTCGTCTCGCCGACGCTTCGTCTCGAAGAGCAGAGCGACGTAGAAGACCAGCACGCCATCCGCTATCAGATGGAGCTCTCGCCAGTTGCCCCCGCGCCAGATCGCAACGATCGCCGTGACCACGACCAGGACGAGAAGACCGGCAAGGAGGCGCTGCCGGCGCTGCTGCGCCCGGCGATGAGCCACGGCTCGGGCGCGGGATGGATCCGGCACGATGATCCAGCGACCGGAGTCGGTTCGAGCTTTGTGAGCGGCGGGGGCGGGCTTCGGTGCCTGCCGACGACGGGGAGCCTGATGTCGAGGCGCTGCCTTGGGGGGCGCCACCCGGCTCAGGGCCCGCTTGAATCGGACGGCTGCGGCAAGTGGGGTCTGGCGTCTTGCCCGCTCGGCGCCGGGCAGAAAGAACGCGATCCAGATCAGCGCTAGAAACGCTAAGAACCAAATGGTCAAGAGCTCTTCCCCAAGCTCTAGCCGGTTGTTCTTGCCAAGCTAAACCCGCTAGTGCCCGCACTCAAGGATATGAGGCGAAATAGTGAGTGCTAAGAGAGAACGCGCGGCCCCCACTCCGCCGGCTGTATGAAGTAGCCCGAGATCCGCCAGAAACCACGAGGAGTTGACATGCCACCGCAGATCGTTCCCTCCGAGGACAACGTTACGGATGTCGCGTGCGATGCCCTCGTGGTTGGTGCGCACTCCCGCAACGGGAGTTTCGCGCTTTCCCCGGCTGCCCAACGGATCGACGCCGCTCTGGACGGGTATCTGTCCGAGCACCTGGAGGACATCTCGTTCAAAGCCAAACCCGCCGAGTTGGCGGTCGTGCCGACCATGCGCTCCTCGAGCGCGAAAAGCATCGTCGTGGCCGGCCTCGGCCCCCAGGACGGAGACGGAACAGGCCAGATAGGACGGATCCGGCGCGCGGCTGGCGCGGCGGCCAGACGTCTGAGCGGAAGTCACGCCGACATCGCGACCACGCTCCACGAAGGCCACGGCGGAGAGGCGGCGGCCGCGGTCGCCGAGGGATTCCTCCTCGGCTCCTATCGCTACACGAAGTTCAAAAGCGATCCTCGGCCCTCGAAGATCCAACGCATCGCGCTCCTAGGAGCGCAAGCGGACGACGCCGAGCGCGGCACGGCGATCGGAGAGGCAACGTTGACGGCTCGCGATCTGATCAACGAGCCGGCACATTCGCTCACTCCCGAGGCACTGGCGCGTCGCGCGCAAGAGATCGCAGACGTCAGCGGGCTCTCCTGCACCGTGCTCGACGAAGGCGAGATCGAGGCCCGAGGGTTGAACGGGGTGATCACGGTCGGCAAGGGGGCCGCCAACAAGCCTCGTTTCATCGAGCTCTCCTACGATCCCGGCAAGGCCTCGGGACACGTCGCGTTGGTCGGCAAGGGCGTGACGTTCGACTCCGGGGGACTGTCGCTGAAGCCAGCGGCGAGCATGGAAACGATGAAGACCGACATGTCCGGGGCCGCCGCCGTCCTAGGCACGATGAGCGTCGTCGCCAAGCTCGGCATCGGCACGGCGGTCAAGGCGTACATCCCGGCGGTGGAGAACATGCCCGGAGGCAACGCCGTACGGCCGGGCGACGTGATCAAGCACTACGGGGGCAAGACCTCGGAGGTCTTGAACACCGATGCTGAAGGCAGATTGATCCTCGCCGACGCCCTGGCCCTCGCCTCCGAGGACAAGCCGGTCGCGATCGTCGACGCGGCAACCCTCACCGGCTCTATCCACATCGCGCTGGGCGGGAAGATCGGCGGCCTCTTCTGTAACGACGACACGCTGGCAGCGGAGCTCCAAGCGGCTGCAGACCAGGCCGGGGAGCCGCTCTGGCGGATGCCGCTGTTCCAGGAGTACCGCAAGCAGCTCGATTCCGAAGTCGCGGACATGCGAAACGTCGGGACGCGCTACGGCGGGTCGATCGTGGCGGCCCTGTTCCTCAAGGAGTTCGTGGCGGAGGGCATCCCCTGGGCGCACCTAGACATCGCGGGAGTCGCTCGCTCGGACAACGACGACGACCGCGGCCCCAAAGGCGGAACTGGAGCCGCCACCGCTACGTTGCTGTCATGGCTGCAGAGCAGGGCGTCATGACGGAGGGGACCGACGGGATCCACCAGAAGGTCGTGGCCCTACCTACCGATCACGTGACGGAGCCGGAGATCGAGCGACCGTCGGCATCCAGCAGGCTTCACGGCGCTTTGACGACAGGGATGGCCCTCTCCGCCCTGGTGGGGATCGCGTCTATGTTCGCGTTCATCACGATCGGATGGTCCGAGAGCACACGGGGGTACGTGCTTGCCGTCTTCTTTTTCTCGGTGCTCGTGTTCCTCACCTGCGCATCGGCCGCTGTGTTCACCGCGGCGCGCGACACCCACGCGCCACCCCGGTCCGACAACTAAGCTTCCCAGGATGGAGATCGACGGCCACCCCACGCAGGACATGCTCGAGGAGCTCGAACAGCGCGGCGCCATCCGGATGCACGGCTCGACCGCCGGACCTCGGGTGGATACGATCCGCTTCCTCACCGAGCAGAACCCAGAGGAGAAACCGGGGATCTGGCTGTTCCTCCCGAGCGAAGCTTTCGATACTGGGCTCGACGAGTCGCCGGTCTAGCTCGCGATCTGTTCCACGGTGAGGCGGTCACCGACAGAAACCAGAGCCGCCCCTCCCGCCCGCAACTCGACGACGTTGACCCCGCGCCACACGAAACGCGAGACCCGGCGTGGCGCCATGCCGCGAACGGCGTGGATCACCTCCCACTCCCGCGTGCAGAACAACACGTCTATCGGATCCTTCATGCCGAAGGTGTGCACCTGGCGACCGGGAGCGAGGATCATCGCTTCGCCCCTCCCGAGGCGGGGCCGCCCGAGCAGCCCCCTCGTGCGCTCGGCCGGACCCGTGGCCCATATGCACCGGTCTGCTACAACCAGGCCACGTTCGGGTAAGAGAAGCCTTGTATGCATCTGAAGTAGGTTGACGCCGCTCCGGCGCGGGCGCAACCGCCGCAGTCACACTCAACGAAGGAGACCGACCTTGCAGAAATGGGAGTACGCGACCGTCCCCCTGATCTCTCACGCTCTTCAGGAGATCCTGAACCAGTGGGGTGAAGAGGGTTGGGAGCTGGTCCAGGTCGTAGAGAGCCCCAACACGGGCACGACCGGGTACCTCAAGCGGCCCAAGAACGGCACCCCGAAGGGGAGCGACGCCCCCGGACCGACACCGGGCGGCTGATTCACCCCTCCGGGTTCAGCCACTCCCCGGATCGCCCACCGAGCTTGCGCAAGAGCCGGACATCTGTGAGACAGACCCCGCGTTCCACCGACTTCACCATGTCGTAGACCGTCAGCCCGGCCACCGTCACCGCCGCCATCGCTTCCATCTCGACGCCCGTTCGCTCGCTCGTCTTGACGGTGGCCCGCACCTCGATCCCGTCGTCGACAGCGGAGAGCTCGACGTCCACGGCCCCCAGCGCCAGGGGATGGCAGAGCGGGATCAGGTCGGAGGTCCGCTTGGCGGCCATCACCCCGGCTATGCGAGCCACCTCGAGCGCGTCGCCCTTCTCGAGGCGGCCTTGCATCACGAGATCGCGGGTAGCAGCATCCATGCGCACCAGAGCGGCGGCGGTCGCTTCGCGGACGGTGACCTCCTTGGAGGTCACGTCGACCATCCGGGCCCGGGTCTCGGGGTGCTCGTTCAGTTGCCGGCCCCCAGACGCGCGGCCCTCTCGGCGAGCCATGCGGCGAAGTCGGGACCGAGATCGTCCCTGCGCAGAGCCAGCTCGATCGTGGCCTTGAGATAGTCGAGCTTCTTGCCCACATCCAGGATCGGCCCCGTGTGCACGTAAGCGAGCACACCTTCTTCTTCGGCCAGCAGCCGGATCGCATCGGTTAGCTGGATCTCGCCCCCGACGCCGGCCGAGGTCCGTTCGATCGCATCGAAGATCGAAGGAGTGAAGAGGTAGCGACCGCGCGAGGCGAGGTTCGAGGGTGCATCCTCGGGGGCGGGCTTCTCGACCATGCCCTTGAGCTCGACGAACCCATCGCCTTCCTCGCCCGGATCGATGATGCCGTAGGCCGCCGCGTCCTCCTTGGCGACCTCCTGTACGGCGATGACGCTCTTGTTGTGCTTCTCGTAGAGAGCGACCATCTCGTCGACGAGCGCCGGTTCGTCATCTCTCGGCTCCGGAACGATCTCGTCACCCACCATCACGACGAAGGGCTCGGAGCCCATGTGCTCCTTGCCGAGGAGAACGGCGTGACCGAAGCCCAAAGGCTCTTTCTGACGGACGTAGTGGAAGTTCGCCAGCTCGGCGATAGCCCGGACCTCTTCCATCGCTTCGGTCTTGCCGGTCCGTTCGAGGTGGTGCTCTAGCTCCAACGAGCGATCGAAGTGGTCCTCCAGCGTTGCCTTGCCGCGGCTGGTGACGACCAAGATGTCGTCGAGGCCTCCGCGCACCGCTTCCTCGACCACGTACTGGATGCCGGGACGATCGACGACCGGCAGCATCTCTTTGGGCTGTGATTTCGTCGCCGGAAGGAAACGCGTGCCCAGGCCGGCGGCGGGGATCACTGCTTTGTGGACGGACACTCGAGAACCACGCTCCTTCTGAAGAGAGAGGGAGCGGTCAGTCTAGGAGGTGGCGACCCTTAGGTCCGGCCGATCTTGCGCTACGCAGACGCGGTCACGCCCGGTCTGCTTGGCGCGGTAGAGCGCTTGATCGGCCGCTTCGACCAGCTGCTTGAAGGAATCGCCGTGGTCCGGGTACGCGGCGACCCCCACCGAGACCGTCAACGTGATGAGCTCCTCGTCCATCCCGCCGAACGGCTCTCCGCGGATCGCATCGTGGATCTTCTCCGCCGTGGTCATCGCGCCTTGGGTGTCTGTTTCGGAGAGAAGACAGATGAACTCTTCGCCGCCGTAGCGCGCGAAGGTGTCGACCTCGCGGAGCAGGTGCGTCACGCGCTGCGTGAACTCGATCAGCAGGGCGTCGCCGCGCTGGTGGCCGTGCGTGTCGTTCACCGCTTTGAAGTGGTCCAGGTCCATCATCAGGATGCTGAAGGGACGCTCGAAGCGCTGCGCCGTGGCGAGCACCTGGCGGAACTGCATCTGGAAGTAACGACGGTTCCAGACACCGGTGAGGCCGTCGGTGAGCGACAGGCGTTGAGCCTCTTCGTGGAGCCGGACGTTCTCGATCGCAACCCCGCCCTGTTCGGCCAGGAACGCGACCGTCTCCATCTCGTCCGGGGCGAAGGGACGACTCTCGTCCCTGCGATACGTGACGAGAACGCCCATCAGTCGTTCGTGACTGTAGAGAGGCACCGCGATCACGACCGGAAGGCGCGGTTCCTGGCGAGCGAAGACCGGCGTTACGCCGCTCGAAGGAAGCAGGACCGAGGTGGCGCGTTCGGCTACCAGGCCGACGACGCCGTCCCCGACCTTGACCCGGCCGATGTCGTCGGTGTTCAAACCACGAGCCACCGCGGGATACAGCTCGCCCCGCGCTGCAGCGAACAGCCACAGGACGGCCGCCTCGGCGTTCACGGCGTCGGCCGCCGTGTTGAGTATCGATTCCAGCATCTGCTTCATGTCGTGGGTCGAGCGCAGGGTTTCGCCGACCCGCCGGACCGCCCGTTGCATCTGATCGCGCGACGAAGACAGGGCCGAGATCGTGGTGCTCAATTGCGCGGACATCTCGTTGAACGCACCGGCTAGATGGCCGACCTCGTCTTTCGAGCGAACCGGGATCCGATGGTCGAACCTGCCTTCCGCGATCGCCCGCGCTCCTTCGGACAGCTCCTCCAGCGGCTGGGTGATGAGGCGGGCAAGCAGGTAGGCCAGGCCCGAGGTGGCCAGCAACGCGAGCAGCAGCAGTGCCAGCATCGAGGTGAGCACCTGTCGCGATAGACGACTGATCGGGCCCGCCGGTGTCGAAGCAACCACGCCCATGCCGCTTCCCAGAGGGGTAGCCGTAGCCTTCGAGACTTCGTCCAGATCGGCGTCGAAAGCGTCGTTGTAGTCGACGTCGATCCCGAAAGAAGCGCCGAGGGGGAGCGTCGAGGCGATGACCCGCTCGCCCGCGACGATGGAGAGGTTCACCTCCGACCGAGACGCCGCCAGCAGAAGGTCCTCGTCCAGCCAGAAACCGCCGATGAGATAACCGCGCGTCCCTCGGCCCTTGACCTCGACGGGGATCGCGGGGGTGCGCGAGAAGCCTTGGCCGATGCCATCGTCCGACTCCGCGATCGAGGTCGGTGGAGGGGGACGGAAACCGGCGAGGAAGCGGCCGGGGGTCGAAGCTGCGCCGATGACGTTGCGCTCAGCGTCAAGAGCGATGAGGAAGTCGAGATCCTGGGACTCGCCCAACCTCTCCTCGAGCAACGGATCGAGGTTCGAACGACGGTCGGTCTGGAACGCCCGGCCGAAACGAGGGTCGCCCGCCACCGTGCCTCGCACCCGGCGGTCGAGGCTCTCGGTCTCTCCGTTGTAGATGGCGACGGTCGCGTCGAGCGCCGGACGGAGGGAGAGAACCGCTCGCCGGGAGATCTCGCCCACGATGACCCGCTGAACGATGAGCCCGGCCGCCAGCAACGGCAGGACCACGATCAACACGAAGAACACCGTGAGACGCCGCTGGAGCGACATGAACGCCTAGCCTTCCTTGACGGTTCTAGTCCCGTTCGACCCTTTTGTTGATTTTCGGGTTGAAGTCCTTCGGACTTTACCGGGATGGCAAGATGCCCCCCATGCCGATCTATGAATACGCCTGTACGGCCTGTGGAGAGAGGACCGAGGCCAAACAGAGCTTCTCGGACCCGCCTCTCGAAGAATGCCCCCACTGCGGAGGCAAGCTGCGGAAGCTCTACTCGCCCGTAGGCATCGTCTTCAAGGGCTCCGGCTTCTACTCGACCGATGCCAAGAAGTCCTCCACGTCGGGCAGCTCTTCGTCCTCGTCATCTTCGTCGAGCGACTCGACCGGCAAGAAGGACACCAAGTCAGCCTCCAAGGAGACGAAACCCTCGACCGCGGAGAAATCGGCCTCGTGACCGAACGCGCCGAGATCGGGGTCTTCGGAGGCTCCGGCTTCTATTCCTTCCTGGACAACGTGCGCGAGGTCCCGGTCGAAACGCCCTACGGCGCCCCGTCCGGACCCGTCGCGATCGGCGAGGTCGAAGGCCGCACCGTCGCGTTCCTGCCTCGTCACGGTCAAGCGCACACGCTGCCGCCGCACAAGATCAACTACCGGGCCAACGTGTGGGCTCTCAAGTCTCTGGGGGTCACTCGGGTGATCGGTCCCTGCGCGGCGGGCTCGCTCAAAGAAGAGGTGCGCCCGGGCGAGTTCGTGGTCTCCGACCAGCTGGTCGACCGCACGACGGGCCGCGTCGACACCTTCTACGACGGTCCGATCACCACACACATCGGCTTCGCCGACCCCTATTGCCCGGAGCTGCGCCAGATGGCTATCGACACCGGTCGCGACCAAGGCATCACGATGCACGAACGCGGAACGGTCGTGACGATCCAGGGGCCGCGCTTCTCGACCCGCGCGGAGTCGAAGTGGTTCCAGGACGCGGGTTGGGAAGTCATCAACATGACGCAGTACCCGGAGGCCTACCTCGCTCGCGAGTTGGAGATGTGCTACGTGAACATCGCCCTGATCACCGACTACGACGTGGGCGTCCCGGGCAAGAGCGGCGCGGTCAGCCACGAAGAGGTGCTGAAGGTCTTCAGCGAGAACAACGACAAGCTCAAGGGCTTGCTTTTCGCCTTGATCCCGAAGATCACCAGCGAACGCTCCTGTCCCTGCAGCACGGCCTTGCAGGGGGCTCGCGGCTAGCTCGAGCCGCTCACGCCCAGGGCAGCTTCACGCGACATAGATCCGAGGGGATATCCGGCGAGTCCTCGTCGGTCACCATGTAAGCCCACGTGACGCCGTCCTCGGGCCGAACCGCCAGGCCCTCCACCTTCACCTCGATATCGATCGGCTGCACGTCCTCCACGCGCCCGGCCCGGGTCATGACTCCGACCGCGGATCCGATCTGAGGCCCATCGCCCGCCTCCTTCGGGGGCTCGGCCGACGCCGAGAACGCGATCCGTCCGTCGTCCAAGGTGTCCGCATCCGAGAAGCAGAGCTGCACCCCTCGGATCTGGCCGAGGTCGTGCCTGACGACGTCGACCAGAAGATCGGCAGGCAACGTGCCTCCCGCAGCGATCGCCTTGTGCAGCCCGCTCAGATCCAGATCTATGTGCGCGTTGAAGCTGCCGTCCTCGTTGCCACGCTGCAGGACGCGGAACGCGTCCGCGGTCACCGCGGTGCCTTCGAGGTTCAAGCCCGGTATCTCGTCATGGAGCCGGTCGAGCAGGGGGCCGAGGTCGAGCTCGACCACCTCCCCGAGTGAGCCGTCACCCTCCAGCGCGACGAACGCTCCCCTGCGACGGTCCTCGGACGAGCCCGAGGCGAGCGCGATCAAGCCGCCCCGTTCGAAACGGTCGAACGGGGCGAGCTCGGTCAGGCTCTCGAGATCGGGTTTGCGGTCCTTGCGCTCCTTGTAGTCATGAGGGAGATCGCCCGGAAGTATCGGCACGGCGGTGCCCGGCGCGCGCGCCATGTCCGGGAACACCGCGAGGTAGAGCTCGTCGTCCGCGACGACGTAGACCGTGTCGCCGACGATGGCCAGGCCGCTGGCCGCCTCGACATGAGCGGTTTGCGAGGCACCGGCTTCGTGGCGGAGCTTCAGCGCGCGCACGCGCTCGACCGGGATCACGACACCATCTCCGGATGCATACGCACCCTCTTACCCAAAGAGGCCCACGCGAAAGCGGCCCACGCGAAAGCGGCCCCCGCGAGGGCCGCTTTGCTGAGGAGGTGGAACGTGTTGCTGTGTGGGGTGTTACTTGGTGATAGTCACCGGCTGCTTGACGGTTACGACCGAGGGGGACTCGGCGCTGAAGAGTGAACCGGAGAAGACGTACTTGCCGGGCTTCTTCGGGTTGGTGACCAGAGGCACGCCACCTTCGCTCTTCGAGAAGATCGTTCCGTCGAAGACCAGCGGGGGGCAGGTGTTGTCGTTCGCCGGGATGTCCCCGTCGAGCTTCCAGCCCTTGGCCACGCTTCCTGTGACCTCGAGCGGGATCGTGGTGACCGGCTTCAGGTCGACGACCCACACCGCGTGGACGCCGGCGTCGGCCTGCTCATCGGTACGGTCCTGCTCGACGATCTTGCGGTCGCTGAAGGGGACGGTGGCCTGGAGGGGGATAGCTCCGGCTCCGTCGTTCCGGCAGGCAGGCCCGACCGCGATCTCGAGGTCGGCGGTGCCGAGAACGTCACCGTTCTCGATGGCCTCGTCAGCCGGAAGGTTGAAGCCCTTGGGGATGTTCAGGGTGACGTGACCGAGCTCCTCTTCGCCCTGCTCCTGCGAGACCAAGATGTTGATCTCGGGGTTGGCGAGGGTCTTGGTGTCGGACACCTTGAACGACAGCTTGGGGGCGTACTCGGCCAGAGCGGCACTCGCAGTGAGGGCGAGCACCATGAGGCTCGAAACTGCGATCAGCACCTTCTTCATGGCGAACCTCCGTGTAGGAACCGTTGATGAACTGAGGGATTCGTCTCCTGGCAGGAGATTCCTGCAAGGCGAGCCCGACCACTTATGCTCCCGCCCCGTGTCTACCTTGGAGGCGATCCTGCTCGGGGCCGTCCAGGGCCTCACCGAGTTCATCCCCGTGTCCTCCTCCGGCCATCTGGTCCTCGTCCCCGAGGCGCTGGGCTGGGGAGAGCCCGGCCTGAGCTTCGACGTGATGCTCCACGTCGGCTCGCTGATCGCCCTTCTCATCTACTTCTCCGGCGACCTGCTCGATCTGGCCCGGGGCTTCTTGGCCGGGGACAAGAGCTCCCGCAGGATGGTCGCCCTGCTCGCGATCGGGACGATGCCGGCCGTCGTGGCTGGCCTGGCCCTGGCGGACTTCTTCGAGGAGCAGTTCAAAGACGAGGGGGCGGCGGCGATCCAGCTGCTGTTCACCGCCGCGATCCTCGTGGGGGCCGAGCAGGTGCTTCGGTTCCACGAGAAGCGGACCGCTCGCATCGGCCGATCCCTGCGCAAGATGGACGACCTCCGCACCCCTGATGCGCTGACCATCGGCGCAGCCCAGGCGCTGTCCATCCTGCCCGGCATCTCTCGTTCGGGGGCCACGATCGCGGCGGGCCTGGCGCTGTCGGTCGAGCGTGACGACGCGGCCCGTTTCTCGTTCCTGCTGGCGATCCCGGCCCTCGTGGGCGCCACGATCCTCGAGGTGCCCGAGCTGGCCGGGTCGTCGCTCGGCTTCGGGGCCGCCATCGGAGGGTTCCTGGCCTCCCTGGTCACCTCGTACGCGGCGATCTGGGGCCTGATCCGCTACCTGAAGACCAACACGCTCTACCCGTTCGCGATCTACTGCGTGATCGCCTCGATCTTCTTCCTGCTGATCCTCTAACCAGATTCTGAGGGAGCTCCGTAGCCTTAATCGCCACTCTCCATGGAAGCCCGGTGGAGAGTGAGCTAGAGGCCGGCCACGGTCATCTCGGCCACCAGCGTCGTGGCCCCGGCGTAAGAGCCACCGAACGGGAGCCATCTGCGATCGTCGGCGACGGCCACGATGCCCCGCAGGATCTCGAGCATGGGGGCCGCGATCGTGACCTCCTTGACGGGCTTGCCTCTCGCGCCGCCCTCGAGCAGATAACCGGTCGCTCCGACCGAGAAATCGCCGGAGACGGGGTTCGCGCCGGAGTGGACGCCGTGGAAGTCCTGCACCACGAGGGCCCGGCCCGCTTGCGCGAAGAGATCCTCTGGCGACTCACCCGTCGGCGACAGCGCCATGTTGCTCGGAGCCGGGCCGGGCCCCGACTTGAAGCCGGCTCGCGAGGCATTGCCGGTCGAGGCCCGGCCCTCACGTCGCGCACTGGGGATGTCGTAGAGATACGAGCGCAGGACCCCCGACTCGATCACCGAGGTGGCCTGTGTGGGAGTGCCCTCGGCATCCCAGGGAGCGGCCCCCGGAGCTCCTTCGGCCCGGCCGTCGTCTATCAGCGTGAGCGTGGGGGCCGCGATCTCTTCGCCGAGCTTGCCCGCGAACAGAGAGCGACCCTTCTGCACGGCCTCCGCCGTCAGCACCCCGCCGATGACCGCGAGGAACTGCCCCGCCGTGTAGGGCTCGAAGATCACCGGCATGCGAGCGGACGGGATCTTCTCGGCCCCCAGCACGCCGAGCGCCCGCGCGGCGGATCGAGCGGCGACGTCGCCGGCGTCCAGCGCGGCCAGGCCCCGTTCGAGAGCGAACTCGAACCCCACCTGCGTGTCGTCGCCTTCGGTCGCGATCGCGACCGAATAACACCACGCATCGGTGCGTCGATAGCTCCCTTGGACCCCGCCCGAGGTCGCGATCGCGATCTCACTGTCGCTGTCGCTGTATCCGGCCTCTTCGACCGTGCGTATGCGGGCATCCGCGCTGTTGGTCGCGCGCTCGAGCTCGATCGCGAAGGCGACCTTGTCTTCCGGTGATACCTCGGTCTGGGATCCGAGGAAGAGGCCATCCACCTCCCGGTAGGGCGCGGGCTCCGCGAACGCGAGGGCCTCGTCGTCGTTCGCGAACGCCGCGTTCGCTCGCGCCCGATCGACGACCGCCGTCAAACCCGCATCGTCCAGCGCGGTCGTGAAGGCGAACCCGACCTTGTTCCCGTCGAGCACTCGTACCCCGGCCCCCCTGGGCTGCGCGGACGAGATCGTTTCCGCCGCACCCTGGTAAGCCTTCACTTCGAACTCGCGGCTGTGCGTGAGGAAAGCCTCGATCTCTTCTTCACCGCGCGCGCGATCGGCGATGGCGAGTGCAATATCGAGCAGCTCCATCAGGCCTCGGTTCCTCCGACCGTCATCTTGCCGAGAAGCACGGTCGCCATCCCGTTCGTCACGGGCGCGTGTTGGCCGTCCTTGCCGCAGACACCTTCCTTGCGCCCGAAGTCCGAGGCGACCGCGTCGATCACACCGAGCACCTGCGGACCGTTGCCGATCAGGTTCGCCCCGCGGATCGGGTAGGTCAGCTCGCCGTTCTCGATCATGTAGGCCTCGGACATCCCGAAGACGAAGTTGCCGGTGGCCGGATTGACCTCTCCTCCCGAGAAGGTCGCCGCATAGATGCCTCGCTCCACCGAAGCCAAGATCTCATCCGCGTCATCAGGGCCGGGCAGCAGGTACGTGTTGGTCATCCGCACGATCGGAAGATGCGCGTAGGACTGACGACGGCCGTTACCTGTCGGCGGATGCCCGATCTTCTTGGCGGAACGAAGGTCGCTCATGTGGCCGACGAGCACCCCTTGGTCGAACAGCACCGTGCGCTGGGACGGAGTGCCTTCGTCATCCACGCCGAAGGAGCCCCACGCGCCGGGGTCGCTGCCGTCGTCGACGATCGTCACGATGTCCTTGCCGAAACGCTCGCCGTTGCGGTTCGCGTAGACGCTCGCTTCCTTCACCAAGGTGTCGGCCTCGAGGCCATGGCCGCACGCTTCGTGGATCAACACGCCGCCGGTTCCAGGAGCCAGGACGACGGGGAACTCGCCTGCGGGCGAGGGCTTCGCGTCCAGTAGCTTGATGGCCTTGCTCGCGGCCCTCGCTCCAAGCTCGGCCGCGGGTTTCTCGTCGAGCAGCTCGAAGCCGCCGGAGTGCCCAGGCGCCTCGAACCCGGTCATGATCGAGTCGCCGCGCCCCGCGATCACCTGCACGGCGAAGCGGACCCGGGTCCTGTCGTCGGTAGCCCAGCGCCCGTCCGACGAGGCGATGAGGACCTTCTGGCGCACGTCGGAGTAGGAGGTCACGACCTGTCGCACCTCCTCACCGGTCGCCCGGGCGGCATCGTCCGCGGCCCGCAACGCCTCCACCTTCTCGGCCTGATCCACCTCTTCCGGGGGCCTCGCGACCCGGTTGACGGTTCCCGGGGATACGTCACGCAGGTCCATCGGGGCCACGGGCCCACCTCGGTCCAGGCCGGCCCGGACCGCCCTGGCCGCTTCGAGCAGGCCCTGTTCGGTCAAGAGGTTGGTATAGGCGTAGGTCGAGCGTTCGCCCGAGATGAGCCGGATCCCCGCCCCGGCATCCCGGCCCGACGCGACGTCTTCGACCTTGGAGTCCTCGAGCTTCAGGGCGCTGGAGACCCGGTCCTCGACGAAGATCTCGGCCAGGTCTCCTCCTGCGGACAGGGCCTCTGCCAAGGTTCTCGCGACCAGCGCTCGATCCAGCACCGACGCAGGATAAGCGCCTGGAGAGGAGCTTCCTTAAGCGTTCGTGCCCTTGTGCGTTCGGCCGGACACGATGTAACCTGGGACCTCCGCAGACGCCCCAACCCGCACCCATCGATAGAGGAGCACGCCCTGACGACCGCTGGGAACGGCCCCGACCAGGGCCAACGCCTCGACCAGATCCGAGCGCGGGTGGTGGAGGCCCGGCGGGAGCTCGACGCTCTCATCGGCGACGCCTACCTGCGTCCTCGCGCCTCGATCGTTCCGGTTCATTTCCTCGACCTCGCCTCGGCCGTCGAGAAGCTCCGCTGGGCCGAGAAGGAATGGCGAGAGCTAGAGAAGGAGAAGCAAGCGCAACGCGCAGACGACCCTCGCGTTGAGGCCCACGACCTGGTCGAGGCCTCGAACTAGCCCTTTTGAGTTAACTGGAGCACGTTCCAGCGTGCTTTTCCAACGTCAGAACGGCCCCCGAGGGGCCGCTCGACCTATTTCGGCGGCATCCTCAAGGCGCCGTCCAGCCTGATCACCTCTCCGTTCAGCATCGGGTTCTCCACGATCTGACGGACCATCAGGCCGAACTCCTCCGGGCGGCCCAGGCGGTGCGGGTGCGGGATCCCCTCGGCGAGCTTCGCCCGGGCCTGTTCGGGCAGCCCCGCCAGCATCGGGGTGTCGAAGGTGCCGGGAGCGATGGATACGCAGCGGATCTGCTTGCTGGCCAGGTCACGGGCGATCGGCAGGGTCATCCCGACGATCCCGCCCTTCGAGGCCGCATACGCCGCCTGGCCGATCTGACCGTCGAATGCCGCGATGCTCGCCGTGTTGATGATCACGCCGCGCTCTTCCCCGTCGGGAGATTGCGACGCCATCTGGGCGGCGGCCAAACGGATGACGTTGAAAGTGCCGATCAGGTTCACGCGCACGACGAACTCGAAACGCTCGAGGTCGATGGCCGCGCCCTCGCGGGTCAGCACGCGCCCCGGGAAGCCGACGCCGGCGCAGTTGACGACGATGTGCAGGCCGCCGAAGTCACTCGCGGCGAGCTCGACCGCGTCTCGGACCTCGGTCTCTGCCGTCACGTCGGCCGGAGCGAATCGAACCTTGTCGCCGAGCTCTTCAGCGACCGCAGGGCCGTTCGAGCTGGGAAGGTCGACGATGACGACCGAGGCACCGTGAGCCAGCAGTTCTTTGGTCGCCGCCAGACCGAGACCGGAAGCACCTCCGGTCACGAGCGCGACCTTGTTATCCAGATCCATCAGCTTCCCTTCGTCGGGGTTGGTCGAAGGATGCTACTCAGACCCGCGTCGCCGAGCCCCTCGTCAGGACCAACCCGTCGATCTTCACCGGGGCTCCCGAGGACAGAACGACGATCTCGAGCTTGCCGGTACGAACGCGGCCCAGGTCGGCTATCCGTATCACCCTCTTGCTCAAGGTGCGCCGAGCATCCAGGTTCGCGGCCCCCACGCGCCGACCGTTGAACAGGACGGCGACGCGCCCACAGCCCGGGCATCGTTGAGCCACCAGGCTGATCCCTCTGACCATGGCGTCGTTCGCGGTCAACCGGGTCGCGCGTCGCGAAGCTTTGGTGAACGTGCGGAGGTAGTGCACACGGCCCGTTCCTCGCGTCCAGCCGGATGACGCGCGCAGCGAACGATCGTCCACCGCGGTCGTCGTGCACCGTTCGGCCGACCACGCCGAGACGTTCCCGGCTGCGTCGGCGGCACGCACAGAGAAACAGTAGGCCGTGCCCGGCTCCGCATCTAGCTGTGCCTCCGTCGTCGCTATCCCCGACCTCAGAGAGAGCGAACGACCGAAGCCTTCCCCATGAGGTGCCGCCCGGTAACGCACGTCGTAGCGAGCGTCGGCTTCGACCGCCGTCCAGGCGACCGCGATCGTGCTCGCGAGCGAGCGCTCCCTCTGGGGCTTGGTCACGCGCGGAACATCGGGTGCGGTGCGGTCGGCAACGGTTCCGGTAGGTGCGGAGGTAGCGGCAGCGGACCCCGCGCTGTTCGACGCTGTGACCGTCACGCGCATCCTGTAACCGAGGTCGCCACTCTTCACCCGATAGGTCGGCTCGGTGCCGTTCAGCACCGCGCTGCAGGTGCCGTCACCGGCGCACCGGTACCACGCATACGAATAGGTCTGAGGTTGCGAGCCGCTCCAGGCCCCCTCGCTGGCGGTCAGGGTCCGGCCCACTTCCGGAGTGCCGCTGATGGTCGGCGGCGAGGTGTTGGAGGGAGGCGTCGCGGGGTCCGGCGTCGGCTCCGGCTCGGGGGCTCCCGGGATCGTGTAGGCGGAGAGATCGGTTCCCTCGAAGCGATTGTGGTCCACGCAGCCCGAGATGCCCGGGACCGAGGCACAACTCGTGTACTGCCAGAAGGCCCAGCCGCGGCCAGCCCAGTCGTTCGCCGGAACGCGGGGAGAAGCCGCGCTCGTGTAGTGCGCTATCCAGAGCGGATATCCCTCCAGCGCGAACGCATCGGTGTTGCCGAACTGCGTCTCCCAGAAGTTCGGGTTCGTGTAGATGAATGGCTTCACGCCGAGTCCCGCCTCGACCGTTCCCAGCCACGCCCGCGTCCACGCGATCAAGCGGCGCGCCGGCATGCCCTCGGGGTTCTTCTCGAGATCGAGCACCGGGATCAGCTCCCCGGGGGCCGGGTCGGCCACGGACAGGAAGTAGTTGGCCTCGGCGACCGCGTCGGCCTCAGCCGCCTCGATGGAGCCACCCTGCGCGAATGCGAAGTGGTAGGCACCGAACGGGATCCCGACACCGGCCGCGCCGCTGCGGTTCCGCGTGTAGGTGGGATCCGTGATCGTGACGCCCTCCGTGGCCTTCTGGAAGACGTAGCCCTGCCCGCTCTCCGCGACCTGGTTCCAGTCGATCGTTCCCTGGTAGCGAGCGACGTCGATCCCCAGCAGGTAATCCTGCGCGCCGGCAGGTCCCGCACCCACCACCGGGAACAGAGCCCCGAGCAGAGACGCGATCAGCATCCACCGGACGCGTTTGCTCGGTTCCCTTCGCCGCTTGACCATGTGTGCGACGGTACCGCGCGGTCCGAGTGAGCTATGCCTCCGGGACGACCTCGCCGCTCGCCAGCACCAAACCGTCCTCGCAGCGGGTCTCGACGCGACCGTCGGAGAACTGCTTGTGGTACAGGGCCGCATACGCACCGCCGAGTTCGAGCAACTCGGTGTGCGAGCCCCTCTCGATGATCCGACCCCTGTCGAGGTACAGGATCGTGTCGGCGGCGAGGATCGTCGAGAGCCGGTGAGCGATCGCGATCGTGGTCCGGCCCATCATCAGCGGAGTGAGCGCCTCTTGGACCAAACGCTCCGAGTGCGTATCGAGGGCGCTCGTGGCTTCGTCGAGGATCAGGATGCTGGGGTCTTTCAGGATGACTCGCGCGATCGCGAGCCGCTGCTTCTCGCCGCCGGACATCTTGTAGCCGCGCTCCCCGACGCGCGTGTCCAGACCGTCGGGCATCTCACGGATCCGATCGTAGATATGCGCTGCCTTCGCGGCCTCGATCAACTCTTCGTCGGTGGCATCGGGGTTCCCGTAGCGGAGGTTCTCGCGCACGGTCGCATTGAACAGATAGGTCTCCTGCGTAACCATGCCGATCACTTCGCCGAGCGACTCCAAGCGGATATCCCGCACGTCGATCCCATCGATCTCGACGCCCCCTCGCACGACGTCGTAGAGCCGCGGCAACAGATACGTCAGCGTGGTCTTCCCGGCCCCCGAAGGCCCCACCAACGCCACCAACTCGCCGGGCCGGGCGGTGAAGTCAACGCCGGCGATCGTCCAGAGTCGCTCCTCTTCGTTCCTCTCCTTGCCGGGCCTGTCGTAACGGAACCAGACGTCGTTGAACCGGACCTCTCCCTTGACATCGCTGGGGCGAAGCTCGATGGCTCCGTCGTGATCGGTGATGTCTCGCTCGAGATCGAGGTACTCGAAGATGCGATCGAACAGAGCGAGCGACGACTGGATCTCGACGTTCACGTTGAGCAGTTGACCCATCGGGAAGAAGAGTCGGCTCTGCAGGGTCGTGAACGCGGCGATCGTGGCGACGAGCTCCGCCGGGGTCTGGTCGAAGTTGGTTCTGAAGAGCAGGTATCCCGCGACGAGGTAGACGAAGGCCGGAGTGATCGAGAAGAAGATCTGGACCAGAGCGAAGAACCCGCGGCCAACCATCGTTCGTTTGATCTCCAACCCGGACAGGCGTTGGTTCTCGGCCCGGAAACGGTCGATCTCGTAGCTCTGCCGTCCGAACGCCTTCGACAGCAAGATGCCCGACACCGACAGCGTCTCCTGCATGTGCGCCGTCAGATCGGCGAGCGATTCCTGCGTTTGTCCCGATACCTCACGCCGGACCTTGCCCACCTTCCGGCTGAGCACCAGGAAGAAAGGAAGGATCGCGAGTGACAGGACCGTCAACTCCCAGCTCAGCACGAACATGACGGCGACCGTCGAGATGACCGTTGCGACGTTCGAGAGGATGCTCGAGGCGGTGTCGGTCAGCACCGACTGGACGCCGCCTACATCGTTCGAGAGCCGGGACTGGATCTCGCCCGTACGCGTGGAGGTGAAGAAGCGCAGAGGCATGTGCTGCAGGTGGGCATAGAGGGAGTTGCGCAGGTCCTGCATCACGCTCTGTCCCACGACGTTGTTCGTGTAGGTCTGCCACAGACCCAGCAGTCCGCTGACGATGGGCGTGGCCACCATCACGGCCACGACCCACAGAAGGGTTCGCCAGCGCTCGTCGGGTGAGCTCTCCCCCAGCAACGTCTCGTACGCGACCTTGATGAGCAGCGGGTTGATCAGTCCCAAACCCGCGGTGGCCAGGATCAGAACGCCGACGAGGGTGACCTTGCCGCGGTACGGCCTGAAGGTGTGAACGATCCGCCTGAAGGTCCCGGGGCGCGCCGGCCGCTCGGGCACATCCTTCGGCACGAGGCTGTGATGGGGAGGCATGGATTCCTTTCTGTCTATGACACTAAGACAGCAAAGGAAGAAGGACTATTCCCTCGTGGAAGCCGCCAGGCAGCCCTCGGCTCCCGTCTTCTCGAAGGTCTTCGTCTCGCAGTAGGCCGCCACCGGCATGTAGGACTTCATCACTTCCTCGGGCGGGGTGCCCTCGGGGATGTTCTGGATCGCCTCTTTGAAGGAGCGGGCGGGCAGCATGTGCCGGTAGATGACGATGCCGGAGTAGTAGAAGCCGCCCCACTCCAGGTAGTTGACGCCGTTCGCCCGGGTTGCGTTCGCCGGACGATCCTCGGGGTCCGAGATCACGAAGGTCGCGTAACCGCGCTTGTCCACCACCGTCTCGTGATCGGGAGAGCAGCGCACCACGCGCTGCGTTGCGTCGTTGTTCTGACAGAACGACCAGTAACGGACCTGCCGCGGCGAGTTCACGTCCTCACCCGCTCGGGTGTCCGGGAACGTCGGCGCCTTGGCCTTGATCACCACCAACTCGCCGTATTCGTGAGAGATGCGGGCGTAGAGATAGGAGATCTGCTGGTTGGCCAAGAACCCGCTCGTGGTCTTGGGGCCGGCCTCCTGACAGTTGGGGTCGGGGCACCAGTCACGGAACTCCCGGTCGGCGCCGTAGAACCGTTTCCACTTGGGGACGGGATAGGTGCCGGGCACGTGGGTCCGATTCGACCCGACGTAGGTGTAGTTGCTGTCGCGCGCGGCCTCGTCTATCTGTTCGCCCGCCGGCGGAGGGAGCGGTTCGCACTGTCCGAGCTCGTGCTCGACCGCTCCGCCGGCCGTTCGGAGAGTGATCTCAGGAAGAGGGACACCCCCGGTCTTCTCCTTGGGATCGTCCGGGATGTAGATGCGGTAGATCACGAAGCCTGCTGGGTTCCGCGCGCCGTTCTCCATCTCTCCTGCGTAGACGGTGTTCGGCTCGGGATCCTCCGGCTTGGGCTCGAACAACACGCGCACCGTGTAGGTGCCCGTCCCACCCTTCCTGCCACCGAGCGAGGGGTCGAAGGGATTCGAGCCACCGTCTGGGACGATCTCGTGATCCGAGATGGACGCCACCGGACGCTGTGCCTCGTCGTAAGCGTGGAACGAGAAGTAGCGGGCCGAGGGGAAGCGACCCCGGATGACCAGGCTGCTCGCCGGCACGGCGCCGAAATGGGTCATCCAGTAGTCGGCCGAATCATCCGGATAGGCGAGATTGATGTGGCGGAGGGTGAGCGGCCACGAGCAGCCTGCAGCGGATAACGAGCGAGCCCCGGCCGAGCTCGTCAAGGCCCCGGCCAGGAGGCCGATGCCGAGCGCCATCGCGATGCCCGTTCGGATCCGCCGCATCTGTTCCCCCCGCTTTGAGACGTACCGGGTTTCCCATACCCACTTCTCGCTGAGAGTCGCTTTTCCCTGCCCTGTATCGTCGAACCGTGCCGGCCGCCCGCTCAGATGACTTCACCCGGCTCGCCGCGAACTGGTTCCTGACCCCCGCCGAGCGAGGAAATCCCTGGACCGATATCGACTCGAGCAAGGCGGACGCGATCGCGTGGACCCTCGGGAACCTGGTCGAACCCCTGATCCACGGCGCCGCTTACTTCCGCAGGCTCTACGAGGTGCTCTGCGACCTGGAACCGGATGCTTGGGTCCACTTCACCGACTGGCGTGGGGACGCCGACGAGCGGTTGGCCGAGCCCGGCACGGAGGTCGGACGGGTCCTCTCGGATCTAGCGCGCCGCGGGGTTCAGGTCCGAGGCCTCATCTGGCGCTCCCACCCCGCCGCCATGCAGTTCAGCGAGGAGGAGAACCTCGAACTCGCACAGATGGTGAACGAGGCGGGTGGCGAGGTTCTGCTCGACGAACGGGTCCGGCGCGGTGGGTCCCATCATCAGAAGCTGTTCTTGATCCGTCACCCGGCTAACGAGGACAAGGATGTGGCGTTCGTAGGCGGCATCGACCTTTGCCACGGACGTCGCGACGGCATCGATCACTCCGGCGATCCACAGGTCTACAGACTGGACGAGCGCTATGGCGAACGTCCTCCTTGGCATGACGTGCAACTGCAGCTGCGGGGGCCGGTGCTCAACGACCTCGCGTTCACGTTCCGAGAGCGCTGGGAGGACCCCACTCCCCTCGATCATCGCAACCCGATCCGGAAGGTGATGCGGGATCGAGCACACGAGCCCGAGCGGCCGTCACCACTGCCTCCGATGCCTGACGAACCGAAGCCATGCGGCCCGCACGCGGTGCAGGTTCTTCGTACCTACCCCGTCAAACGCCCCCCGTTCCCGTTCGCGCGCAACGGCGAGCGGAGCATCGCTCGCGCCTATCACAAGGCCTACGCGCGAGCGAAGAGATTGATCTACCTCGAGGATCAGTACTTCTGGTCCAGCGAGGTCCCCGGCGTGCTCGCGGACACTTTGAAACGTTCTCCGGACCTCAAACTCGTCGTCGTTCTCCCTCGCTACCCGGAACAGGATGGCTGGCCCGCGGGACCGATCAACCGGGTCGGCCAACGCTCTGCCATCCAGAAGGTCGTCGAGGCGGGCGGCGATCGCGTAGCGATCTTCGACATCGAGAACGAGGCTGGTACGCCGATCTACGTCCATGCCAAGGTGTGCATCGTTGACGACGTCTGGTGCGCAGTGGGCTCCGACAACGTGAACCTGCGGTCCTGGACCCATGACTCCGAGCTCTCGTGCGCGATCTTGGACGAGACCTTGGACGACCGGGAGCCGCGCGATCCAGCCGGTCTAGGCGACGGAGCTCGGGTCTTCCCCCGCAACCTGAGGCTGGAGCTGTGGCGTGAGCACCTCGGCGCCGCAGACGCGGAGATGGTGGACCCCGATCGGGGGTTCGAGCTCTTCAAGGCCCGGGCGGCCGCCCTCGACGCGTGGCACGAAGGCGGGCGGCAGGGTCCGCGGCCCCCGGGCCGGGCCCGCTTCCATCACCTCGAGGACGATCCGGTCTGGATGCAGAAACTCGCTCATCCTCTGTACCGGACCGCGCTCGACCCCGACGGCAGACCTCGAGATCTGAAGAAGGCGAAGAGGTTCTAGCTGACGCGCAGAGCGACGATCAGACCATCGCGTAACGGGACGATGATCGAGCGGTAGTGGCGGTCGTTCGCGATCATGTGGTTGGTCGCATCGATCGACTCGGTCCAGCCCTCCCGAACGTCCGGCGGGGCATCGGGCTCGCCGGACACTCGTCCCGACCACAGCATGTTGTCGCAGATGAATAAGCCTCCGACGCGTATGCGATCGCGCGCCTTGCGCCAGGCATCGGGGTAGTCACCCTTGTCGATGTCGCAATAGACGATGTCGAAGTCTCCGCCGGTCTTGTCGAAGGCGTCGAACGCCGGCTCGACGTGGAACTCGATCGGGCCGTCGAGCATCGCCCGGCCCAAGAAGTCCATCGCCTTCTTGGCGTTCTCGCCGTCGGTGTCGGTCAGATGGATCTCGCCCTGGGGGCCGGTGGCGCGGCTGAACCAGTAGGCCGAGTATCCGTAGCCGGAGCCCATCTCGAATATCCGCTGGGCCCGGATAGAGAGAGCCAGGAGCTCCAACGTCTGGCCGCACAAACGGCCGACGATCGGGAACCCGTTGGCTTCGGCGAGCTTCTCCATCTCGATCAGAACCGCTTCGTCGTCCACGGACGCCAGCTCGTCGAGATACCGAGTGATCGCAGGATGAACGATGTCCATGACCGGTATCAGACCACCAAGTCGCGCAAGGCGTCGTGAAGACCCGGTCCCGCGGCAACCACTCCGGGAGAGAGCCCTTTCGGCGCCGGCAGCTCGCTCACCACACCGCCCGCCTCGCGCACGATCAAGACCCCTGCGGCCTTGTCCCATGCCTCCATCGGTGCTTCGTAGAACCCGTCGAAGCGGCCGCAGGCGAGCGTCGCGAGATCGATGGCGGCCGAGCCGGCCCGTCGCACGTCACGCACCTTCGGAAGCACCTTGCTCAGGAGAGCGGCTTGATGGGCACGAGCATCTGCGTCGTACGAGAAACCGGTCCCGATCAGAGCCTGCGACAGGTCGTCTCGCTCTGCGACGTGGATCTCCTCGCCGTTGAGGGTCGCCCCTTCACCGCGCTCGGCAGCGAAGAGCTCCTCTTTATTGGGGTCGTAGATCACGCCGACGAGACCACCGTCGGCGTCCTCGATCGCGATGCTGACGCACCACACCGGGATGTTGAAAAGGAAGTTGACGGTGCCGTCCAGCGGGTCCACCACCCATGTGAGTCCCGACTTCGAAGGGCGGCCGGAACCCTCTTCACCCAGGATCCCGTCGTCCGGGCGCTCGTGGCGGATGAAGTCTGAGATGTACTTCTCGGCGGCGCGATCCGCATCGCTCACCATGTCGGTCGGGGTCGACTTGGTGTCCAGGCCCTGCACCGGGGCTTCGAAGTAGTCGAGGAGGATCTCGCTGGCCTGCGTCGCAGCCACCATGGCCATCTCCAAGAGGTCGCTCACGCCCGCATCCTAAGTAGACGTTGCCGCGTGAGCCGCTCGTCAAGCGACCCCTCGTCTAACGGCCCGAGGTCTCGGCCTCGACCTTCTCCCAAGCCTTGCGCGCAGCGATCAGAACCGGGTCCCATACCGGTGCGAACGGTGGGGCGTAGCTGAGGTCCATGTTGAGCATCTCGTCAACGGTCATCTCGTTCCAGAGGGCCGTCGCCAACACATCGATGCGCTTGGCGGCTCCCTCCTCACCGAGGATCTGAGCGCCGAGCAGGCGGCCCGAGCGCTTCTCGACGATCAGCTTGGTCTTGATCGCCGCCGCGCCCGGGAAGTAGCCGGCTCTGGTGGTGGAGTCGACCGTCGCCGTGAGGAACTCGAACCCGGCCTCCTCCGCCTCCGAACCTTTCAGGCCGGTGCGCGCCACCTCGATACCGCACACCTTCGTCACAGCGGTGCCGACAACACCGGGGAAGGTCTCATATCCACCGCCGATGTTGATCCCCGCGGTCCGACCCTCCTTGTTGGCATGCGTTCCCAGAGCGATGGCTACCGGTCGCCGCGAGACCAGATGGAACTTCTCTGCGCAGTCCCCCGCGGCCCACACCCCCTCCACCTCGGTCTGCATCCGCCGATCCACCCTGATACCGCCGCTGGGTCCGACCGGAACGCCGGCTTCTTCGGCCAGTTCGGAGTTGGGCCGCGCGCCGAGACCCAGCACAACGATGTCGGCGTCGAACCCGCCGGAGTCGGTGACCACGCGCCGCACCGCTCCGTCTTCGGATTCGAACGCGGTCACTCCCTCGTTCGTCTTAACCGTGACCCCCAGGTCCTCGAGTGCCTTCGTCACGTGCTCGCCCATGTCGGGATCGAGAGTGGACATCGGCTGAGGTGCGAGCTCCACCAGGGTCACCTGAAGCCCGCGCGTCACGAAGGCCTCGGCCATCTCCAGACCGATGTAACCGCCGCCCACGACCACCGCGTTCTTCGGTCGCTCGGACTCGATGAATCGGTGGATCTCGATGCCGTCGTCGAGCACCTGGACCCCGAACACCCCGTTCGAATCGACGCCGGGCAGTGGGGGCCGCAGCGGCCGGGCTCCCGTGGCGATCAGCAGTTGATCGAAGCCCTCGGTGAGATCCTTGCCCTTCTCTAGGTCGCGCACGTGCACGCGACGCCCTTCGAGATCGATCTCGGTTACCTCGTGTCGGATCCGAACGTCTATGGACTGGCGTTCGCGGAACACTTCCGGTTTGCGAACCACGAGCGATCCGATGTCGTCGACGACCCCACCGACGAAATAAGGGATGCCGCAAGCAGAGAACGAGGTGTGGTGACCGCGTTCGAAAGCGAGGATGTCGAGCCGGTCGGGACCCTTCAGCTTGCGGGCCTGGGAGGCGGCGCTCATCCCCGCGGCGTCTCCGCCGATCACGACGAGTCTCTCGGGCATCGCCGCAGCCTAAGCCGACGCCCGTTCGCCGCGCGATGCTTCTGCGCGTAACCGCGCCCGCTTTCCGGGCGTAGTTACGAACGAAGCGAGCTAGGGGCAGGCCTCAGGGCCCTCGGTCCCCCGGCAGTTCCGATCGGCGTCGAGCTGTTGCGAGACCAGAGGAAGCGTCGCGGGCCGCTCGGGCACGCGCGGGATGAGGTTCTCTAGCTGATACGGGTCCAGCGAGATGTTGTAGTACTCGGCGAAGAGCGGCTCGCCGCCGAAGTCCTCGTCCTCGTAGTACTCGATGTACTGGTGATCGGTCGTGATCATCCCTCCCCAGTCCGGGGTGTTCCGCGTGGGACGGGCCCAGTATTCGAGCAGCAGCCGGTCGCGTGCCCAGCTGCGGTCGAGGAGCGAGCGACCGTCCATCTCCAACGGGTCGACCGGCAGATCCAGGGCGTCCATGATCGTCGGGGCGATATCTATGTTCGCCACCAGCCTGTCGTCCGAGGCGCCTTGTGGCGCCCCCAAAGGCCACCGAAGCAGCAACGGGACCCGGACCGAGGGCATGTACGGGGTCGTCTTGCCTTGCAGCGAGTGCTCTCCGTGGAGATAGCCATTGTCGGAGGTGAAGATCACCAGCGTGTTGCGAGCCTGACCGGTCGCGCGCAGCACCCGCATGATCTTCGCGATCGAATCGTCGACCGACATCAGCGTTCTGAACTGCCCCCGTCGCTGCCGCTTGACCACCTCTATCGACGTCTGACGTTCCTGAACCCAGGGAGGCTTATCACTCCGATCCTGTTCGAGCACTGCTGGGTTGGGGGTGAACGGAGGCACGGGTGCTCGCCTGTACTTGCGTTCGGGCTCGAACGGCGCGTGAGGCGCGGTGAACGTCACGTAGGTGAGCCACGGGTTCCTAAGCGCCGGACGACTCGATATGAAGTCGGTGGTTTGCCGCTCGATGAAATGGGTCGAGTACCGAGCCACCGTCTTCTGGCGCCCGTCTATGTTCCAGGTGTTGTTGCGGTAGTAGAGGGCGGAGAACCCGCTCATGACCGCCCACCGATCGAAATATGGCGGTGGAACCTCGACGCCCCACCCGTTCAGGTACTTCCCGAAGAGCGCGGTCTTGTAGCCCTGCTCTTGAAGCCGCGCTTGCAAGGTCGTCGAATGATCCAGGTTGAGCGTGGTCGTGCCGTCGTTCGTGGTTACCCCGTGGTTGTGCACGTATTGCCCGGTGAAGATGCTCGCCCGCGAGGGGCAACACGCTGGCGTCGTGGCGAAGGCGTTGGTGAACTGCACGCCCTTCTGCACCAGCAACCGCTGGGTCTTCGGCATCACCATCAGCGAGTCGAACCGTTGATCGTCGGTCACGATGATCAAGACGTTGGTTCGGTTCTCCGCAGCGCGCGCTGAGGGCAAGGGCCGCGGCGCAACCACGCTCCCCACCGATAGGAGGCCGGTTACCGCCAGGACCAGCCCGACCTTCATCCACCTCATAGAGATCACGAACTGCAGTTTCGACCACCCAACCAGATCGCCTGTCCCGCCCCCCAGACTCTAGAGGGTTCGGGCCTCGTTGCCGAGAGGGGTTGGGTGGCTAGGATTGACCAGATCCGGAGGCCCGCCGCCTGCTTGCCTCCCTGCACGCCCTCGTAGCTCAGGGGATAGAGCACAGGTTTCCTAAACCTGGTGTCGCAGGTTCGAATCCTGCCGGGGGCACTTCACAAAGGGGCCGCTTCGCCATCAGGCTGGGGACGGCAGACCTCGTCATGGGGTGTTGGCTCAAAGGGGAGCTCTGAGCAGCAGCACGAGCACTTGCAGGCTGTAGTTGGAAAAACGCGGCCCGGCAGGAGGGGACGCCACCCGGCACGCCAACTCTTGACGCATGGAACCCCGGCTCGGCGATGGCCCCCGCATCGAGAGCAACGACTCTCACGACCTCCGTGACGCGCTGGCCCTGACCAAGGGATGGCTGGAGGTGCTCTTCCGCAGCTGGGACGAGCTCTCCGAGAACGACAGGTTCCAATGCGTGGCCGGGGCGCTCCTGGGCGCGAATAGGATGACTTTCCTCCTCGAGGTCCTGGACGGTCATCAGATCGACCTGACGGACAAGCCTGAGGTGAAGATGGCCGAGGAGTTCCTGAAACTGGCCGAGCACAACGGCCAGGGCCGGAGCTAGCTAACCGGCTACGGGGTACCCCGCCGCTTCGATGGCGCGCACGACCCCGGTTCGGTCGATCACGCCTTCGTCGTAGGACACGTCGACGTTCTTCGCCTCGATATCAACATCGGCCCCCTGCACGCCGGCCAGAGGAACGAGCGCCTGCTCGATCGCGCTCTTGCAATGACCGCAGGACACATCGGGAACCTTGAAGGTCTCTTTCATGGCGCCAGGCTAACCTGAGTTCCATGCAGATCGGGATGGTGGGACTCGGCAAGATGGGCGCCAACATGACGCTGCGACTACTGCGCGGCGCTCACGAGGTGGTGGTCTTCGACATCGAGCGGACCGCGGTCGAGAAGCTTTCGGGCGAGGGGGCCACCGGCGCGACCTCGCTGGCTGATCTCGTGACGAAGCTAGAAACCCCGCGTGCGATCTGGCTCATGCTGCCGGCGGGAGAGGTCACCGAGCATGCGATACGTGACCTGTCGGGACGCCTCGCGCCCGGAGATGTCGTGATCGATGGCGGCAACTCTCGTTACGTGGATAGCGTGCGGCGAGCCACCGACCTCTTCAAGAAAGGGATCGCGTTCGTCGATTGCGGGACCTCGGGCGGCATCTGGGGACTGGAAGAGGGTTTCTGTCTGATGATCGGAGCCGACGCAGAGGAGTTCGAGCGACTCGAGCCGCTGTTCCAGACGCTCGCTCCGCCCGACGGCTACGCACGCGTAGGCCCCCCCGGCGCCGGTCACTTCGTGAAGATGGTGCACAACGGCATCGAGTACGGCCTGATGCAGGCCTACGCGGAAGGCTTCGAGCTGATGCGTTCGAGCGACCTCAAGCTGGACATCGAGGGCATCGCTCAGCTCTGGCGGCACGGGAGCGTAGTGCGGTCCTGGCTCCTCGATCTCCTCGCCTCGGCCCTCGAAGAGGACCCCGAGCTCGACCGCTTGAGCGACTTCGTGGCGGATTCGGGTGAAGGGCGATGGACCCTCCAGGAAGCGATCGACCGCGGCGTTCCGATGCCGGCATTGTCGGCGGCGATGTTCGCCCGCTTCACGTCACAGCAGGAGGTCTCGTTCGCGGGAAAGGTACTCGCCGCTCTCCGCAAGGAGTTCGGCGGCCACGAGGTCAGGCCTCCGGAACAGCGATGAGCCAGACGACGATCGCTCCCGAGCGCATCGACGAAACCACGACGGACGAGCACCACGAGGAGGATCGTCCCTGGCTGGTCATCGTATGGAACGACCCGATCAACCTGATGAGCTACGTCACCTGGGTCTTCCAGAAGCTCTTCAACTACCCCCTCGCCAAGGCGACCAAGCTGATGCTCGAGGTGCATCACCAGGGCAGGTCGGTGGTGTCGAGCGGATCGCGCGAGAAGGCCGAGCTGGATTGCTACCGGCTGCACGCCCACGGTCTGTGGGCGACGATCGCGAAGAGCGACTGACGCGTGCCCCACATACACCGCGCGAATGACGGTATCCACATCGCGCTCGATGAACAGGAGACGGGCATCCTGCGCGAGCTGACGCGCGAGATGCGGCTTCTGTTGGAGGCCGACATCCCCGCCCAAGACGAGGTTCTCCAGCGGTTGTTCCCTCGCGCATATGAAGAGGAAAACGACCAACTCAAATACGAAGAGCTGATCGGAAACGAACTACGCGACGTCAAGCGGGAGGCATTGCGGAAGGTCGAGGAGGCTCTGGGGCCCTCCGGCCCCCTGGATGTCGAGCTTTCCGCCTCCGAGGTCGATGAATGGCTCCGTTTCTTGAACGACGTCCGACTGGCGATCGGTACCCGGCTCGCGGTCGACGAGGTGAAGATGGACAAGGAGTACGACCCGAACGACCCCGAGGCCCCCGCCCTGTCGGTACTGCACTGGCTCGGTTGGCTGCAGGGGACCATGTTGGAACAACTGAACACTTGAGGAGGCTCACCCGATGCTGCAGCAAGGAGACGAAGCACCCGACTTCGCACTAGAGGACGGCGAGGGCAAGACCTGGAGGTTGTCCGAGCTGAAGGGTCAGAGGGTGATCCTGTACTTCTACCCGGCCGACGACACACCGGGATGCACGAAGGAATCGTGCGACTTCCGGGATGCTTCGGCGGAGCTACGGGAGGCGGGCTACATCGTTCTGGGTGTCAGTCCGCAGGGGGCCGAGTCGCACAGGAGGTTCGCGTCCAAGTACTCGCTCAACTTCCCTCTCCTGGTCGACGATCGATTCGAGGCGACGCACGCCTACGGCGCTTTCAAGGAACTGGGCAACTACAAGGACATCCCCATCAGGGTGAAGCGTTCGACCTTCGTGATCGATGAGGACGGCCGGATCGAGATCGCCGAGTACGGGGTCAGGGCCGAGGGCCACGTCGAGCGCTTGCGCGAGAGGCTCGGCGTCGGCGTCTAGAGGTTCTCTCGAAGAAAGGCGATGTCGTCTGCGATACCGGGCCAGGGTGTTTCGCAGATGACGGGAACGTCGCCTGCCGCTCTGATCATCTCGAGCAGCACCTCCTTGTCGATCTGACCCCCGTCGAAGTTCGCGTGACGGTCGGCACCGCTACCGGCCTTGTCCCGGCTGCTGTTCGCGTGGACGAGATCGATCCGGCCCGTCGCCGCCAGCACGCGCTCGATCACAGATCCGAGGTCTTCGCCCGCAGCGTGAGCGTGACAGGTGTCGAAGCAGAACCCAACGTCGAAGCCGTCGAGCCGCTCCCAGAGTCTGGCGATGTTCTCGACGTGGCGCGTCATCGCGTTGGTGCCTCCGGCGGTGTTCTCGATCAGCACCGGCATATCGCTCTCCAGACGATCGAAGACCGTCCGCCAGCGGCCGAAGCCCTCCTCCACGCCATCTTCGGCATGGCCCCCGTGCACGATGACCCCGGCGGCACCGATCGCCTGCGCGGCCTCCAGCGTCTGATCGAGGATCTTCCGCGAAGGGATCCGCACCCTGTTGTTCGGAGAGGCCACGTTGATCAGATAGGGAGCGTGGACGTAGACCGGCACATCGGATGACTTGAGCACGTCGGCATCTTCTCGGGGTGGTGGTTTCTTCCAAGACTGTGGTGGGCCCACGAAGAGTTGGACGCAGTCGGCCCCGACGTCTGATGCCTCCTGGAGAGGATCGTCGTCCGGAACATGGGCTCCGATGATCATGACTGAAAGCTAGCTCACGGTGAGGTTGCCCCCCGCCCGCTCTTGGTTCAAGATGCCACGATGAAGCTACTCAGAGATGTCTCCGTGCGGCACCTCCTAACCGTCGACCCTACGGCCACCCTGCGGCGCGCCGCGAAAGTCATGACCGAACGAGGCGTTGGTTGCGCTGTGGTCATCGAGAACGAAAAGGTCGCCGGCATCGTCACCGAGCGCGACATCCTGCGCGCCATCGCCGCCGACCAGAGCATGGACGAAACTCAGGTGCATGAGGTGATGACGCGAGAGGTCGTGAGCGGGGCACCCGGTTGGGACATCCTGAGGGCCGCCAAGGCTATGACCGACGGCGGCTTCCGCCACCTTCTGGTGATGGAGATGGACGACCCCGTGGGGATCGTGTCGTTGCGCGACCTGCTCGACTCGATGTCCGCGGCCGTTCAGGCCGACTCTTCGAGCTGATCCTTCAACCGTCTCAGCAGATCGATCTGCATCCTCTTCAACCTGCGCGCCAGTAAGACGGATAGCACGGTGCCTGCCAGGCCCCCGGGCAGGTCTGCATCCAACCGGTGGGTGACTGCCGTCACCGAGCCGCGCTCCTCCAGCATGTAACGCACCGTCATACGGACCCCGACCACAACGTCCTGCTCGACGGTGTGGTGCGGCGATGGAAGCACAAGGCTCCTTCCGTGCACGTCGAAGCCGAGCAAGCGCGCCCTCCCGTGGACGATCTGGTGAGGCTCGGCGCGCTGCGGCTGTTCCGTGGACAAGATCTCGGACTGCCACTCGGGCCACGTCTCCCAGGCGCCGATGCGCGCTCGGATCCGCTCTGTATCCGCGGCGATGACGGTGGATGACTCCGTCGAGAAGCTTCTGGTGCGATGGGGGCGAGCCATCCGGCCAACGTAAACGCCTGTCCGCCGGGGCTATCCTCCCGACATGCCCCGACCTCGATTGGCGATAGCAGCCGGGAACCAACTCGCGGCCCAGGCTGCCGTCAAGATCGCCGAGGACGGAGGCAACGCCGTCGATGCGTGTCTGGCATCTGCCGTGATGGCCTGGGTCGCCGAGCCTTTCTTCACCTCGATCGGCGGCTCGGGGTTCGTGACCATCCGGACACCGGACGGCGGGGTCGAGGTGATCGACGGGAACAACATCATGCCCTTCACGATCCCGGAGTCGCCGGGGCAAGGGATCCGCCGGATCTTCCTGCCCGAGTATGCCGACGGCATCTACATGGGCGTTGCCGCCGGCTCGGTGGCGGTGCCGGGAGCTCTGGCGGCCGTCAGGACCGCATGGGAACGGCACGGCAAGATCGAATGGGAGGCGCTGTTCGCCGACGCTATCGAGGTCGCCCGGAGCGGCTTCCCCTTCCCGAAGACCTCTGACTACTACCTCTCCTGCACCTGGGACACCATCTGGTCGACGTACCCAGAACCGAGGGCGATGTTCTCGGACAACGACGAGCCGCTGCGCGAGGGGCACCTCTTCAAGCAGCCCGAGTTGGCCGAGTCGCTGGAGCTGATCGCCACCAAGGGCCCGGAGGTGTTCTACGACGGTGAGCTAGGACGAGAGCTCACGGACGCGATCCAAGCCGACGGCGGCTTCATGACGATCGAAGACCTCAGGAACTACTCGACCGAGATCAGGAACCCGATCTCGACCAACTCGTTCGGATGGACCGTGTACTCCAACCCCCCTCCCGCGGTTGGCGGCGCGGTCCTTATCCACATGCTGGCCTTGCTGGAGAACGCCGAGATGACCGACGACGTCGAACGTCTACGCTCGATCGTCGAGGCCCAGCGCGCCTCCGTCGGCTACCGCAAGGAGCGCTATCAGGACCCCGACGGTGTGGCGGCGGCCTTCGACGAGGCTTTGAAGGAACTGCGTCCCCGCTCACAGCGATCGCAAGACACCACTCACATGTCGGCGGCCGACAGCGACGGTTACGTGGCTGCCCTGACCGAGTCCAACGGGTACGGGGCCGGCCTGGTCGTACGGGGGATGCTGCTGAACAACACCCTGGGCGAGGAAGAGCTCAACCCTCTCGGCGAGCACCGGTTGCCTGCAGGATCACGCTGCCACTCGAACATGACCCCTACCGTCGCCCGCGGAGAGGGCATGACGCTGGGGCTCGGTTCGCCGGGGGCCGATCGCATCGTCGGAGCGATCGCCCAGACCTTCATCCGGCTGGCTCTGGAGGGGGTGTCGCTCGAACAGGCCGTTACCGCGCCACGGGCCCACCTCGACGCGCGACCGGAAGGCGAGAAGCTCTGCTACGAGCCGGGCCTGCCCGGAGACCAGATCGGCTACACGCCCAGGCCGTATGACGATCTCCATATGTTCTTCGGAGCCGTGCAGGCCGTGTCGGTTACCGACGACGGAGAGCTACAAGCGGCTCACGATCCTCGTCGTTCGGGGGCGAGCGCACTAGTCTGAACACGTTGGCGATCGAAAGGGGTAGTCGTGCCTAGGTTGTTCTCGATCAAACCGGCGCTCACGCTGAAGGGCCGAAAGTTCAAGGGGCTGCGGGGTTTCGCAGGCAAGCCGTTCCATCCACCACTCACCGACATCCCGGTCGCCTGCTACGTGTTGGTCGCGGTCTTCGACGTCATCTCGTTCGTGTCCTACTCGCGCAATGAAGAGAGCACCCTCGCACGCGACTTCTTCATCTCCGGCACCCACGTCATCGTGGTCGGAGCCATCGCGTCCGTGCCGACGATCATCACCGGATTCTGGGACTGGTTGAAGTCGACGCCTCCGCGCACCCAGGCGTGGCGGACGGCGAACTGGCACATGGCCGTGATGCTCACGATGTCGATGGTCGTGGCTCTGAACATCCTGTTGCGTCTCGGCTACTGGGAGGGCGGATACGCCGAACCGCTCGTTACGGGGCTGTCGGTGCTCATCGGCCTCCTGGTCTCGTTCGGAGCGCTGTACGGCGGAGCGCTGGTGTACGAGTATCAGTTCAACGTGGAGAGCCTCGATGGCCGGGTCTGGGAAGAGCACGAGACCGACGTGTACCCCGCCGACAAGCAGTAACCCGAGTCTTCTTTGGCACACAACTTTCGCTGAGCGAAAGCTATGTGGATGAGAAGCACCGGGTGGCGCCTCCGGCGAGGACTGGGTTAGACGGCGAAGCGGATATTCAGGACGTCGCCCTCTTTGACCTCGTAGTCCTTGCCCTCGACGCGCAGGACGCCTTTGGCCTTGGCGTTGTCCCACTTCCCCGCCGCAACGAGATCGTCGTAGGCCACGACCTCCGCTCGGATGAATCCGCGCTCGAGGTCCGAGTGGATCGCGCCGGCCGCTTCGGGGGCCTTTGCGCCGCGCCGCACCTCCCAGGCGCGGGTCTCGTCTTCGCCGGTGGTCAGGAACGTGATGAGGTCCAGAGCGCGATAGCAGGCGGCGATCACGCGATCGAGACCCGGCTCCTTGATGCCGTAACCCTCGAGTAGCTCGAGGGCGTCGGCCGGGTCAAGGCCCGCGACCTCGGCCTCCAGCGATGCGCTGACCGCGATCGCGTGCTCGGGCATGCCCTCGGGCAGGTCGCCGCCCTCCTCCACGTTCGCCACCACGATCCAGGGCTTGAGGGTCAGCGGGCCGTAGCCTCGCAGGATCTTGCGGTCGGCGTCGTCGAAGTCCCCACCCAGCAGGGGTTTCTCGGCATCGAGCATGGCGTGCGCTCGCTCGAGCACGTCCACCTCGGCCTTGGAATCGCCCTTGCCCTTGGCCTTCTTGCGCGCCTTCTCCAGACCGCTCTCGAGACTGGCGAGGTCGGCCAGCACGAGCTCGGCTTCGAGAGAGTTCAACTCTCCCACCGGGTCGGCGTCGGGGCCGAAGGCCCGCACGACCATGCAGAGAGCATCAGTCTGACGGAACTCGGCGATGCCCTGCGCGGTAAGCCCACCGGGAACGTCCACGAAACGAACCTTGGCCGCGACGACCTTCTTCGAGGACTCCTGGCCCGCGAGCACCGAAAGGCGCGGATCGGGGACGTCCACCACGGCCTGGTTCGAGCGTCCTCCCGCCCCGCCCGAACGCGTGAGCGCGGTGAACAGCGTGGACTTGCCCGAGTAAGGCATCCCGACGATGCCGACGTCTTTCATGCCTGGGAGGTTAGCCGGGCTGTCGCGCGGCCACCCGGGCCGGGAACAAGCGCTCGGGAAGGAAGCGAGCGAACGAGCGAGAGCGAGCCGCCAGGATGGGGCCGCCCACGGCAAGGACCAATACGTAGAGAGCGACGAACGAACCCAGGCGTCCGTCCAAGCCCGCGGCCGCGCCCAGGGACGCCAGGATCAGTGAGAACTCTCCCCGGCCCAGGATCGTCATGGTGAGGTTCGAGGCCCCTCGGGGGCCGAGCCGATGCAACCTCGCGGCCGCGAGACCACCCAGCGCGTTGAGCAGGAAGGTGACCGCGATGGCGAGAGCCACCGGGCCGAGGACGGACGAGAAGGAGTCGAGGTCCACGCTCAGACCGAAGGCGAAGAAGAACACGGCGGCGAACGCGTCTCGCAGAGGAAGGACGAGCTGCTGGATGCGCTCCGCCGCGCTGGTCTCGGCGAGGATCATCCCGACCATGAACGCGCCGATCGCGGCGGAGACGCCAAGCTCCTCGGCGAACCCGGCGATCAGGATCGTCAGACCGACGAAGGTGACCGTTAGAAGCTCGTCTTCCCCACCGCCCATAAGACGGCCCACCACGCGGTGGCCGAAGCGCGCGACCAAGCCGAGCACTACAAGGAAGCCGAAGCTTCGAGCGATCGCCAGTCCGGCTGACATGTCGCCCCCGGCCCCCAGCGCGGGCTGCAGCAGCGCCAGATAGAGAGCCAGGAAGATGTCTTGCACCACCATCATCCCGAGGATCAGCCGCGTTTCGGGGTTGGCGAGCCGGTTGAGCTCGATCAGCAGCTTGGTGACGATCGCGGACGAGGACACACCTACCGCTCCGGCGATGACCAGGGCCTCCGGCGTCCCCCAACCGAAGGTAGCTCCCAACAGGAAACCCCCGCCCACGTTGATCAGCAGGTAGATGCCGCCGGCGATCAGCAGCTTGCGGCCTCCGGACAGCAGATCCGTGAGCGAGAACTCGAGACCCAGATGGAACAGCAGCATGATCAGCCCGATCATCCCGAAGAGCTCGAGATCGCGCGGGTCGTCCACGAGCACCAGGCCCGGTGTATCCGGTCCGAAGAAGATGCCCGCCGCCATGAAGAACGGGATCGTCGGCAGGCCGATGCGCAGGCCGATGCGCGCGAGAAGCGCTGCTGCGAGGAAGGCCCCGCCCAGAGCAACCAGCGCGTCGGCCAACTATCTGCCTTCCGGTCAGCCGTAGGTGCGGATGAACTTCGGGAAGTCCTCCCGCGGCCCCACCACCACCAGCCGGTCGCCGGGCTCGAGCGGGACGTAGGGGTCGGGCGACGTCTCCACGTCTGTCCCGCGCACCACGGCGATGACGCTCATCCCGGTCTGCTTGCGGATCTGGAGGTCGGCGATCGTCTTGCCGGCCGCGGTGGACGACTCCGAAAGGGTGATCCAGTCGACGACGAACTCGCCGATCACCTTCTCGATCTCTTCCACGATGGTCGGTTTGAAGTAGACGCCGCTCAATACCGCGCCCAGGCGACGAGCCTGATCGTCCGAGAGCTGGACGTGGGCAGTGGCGTCTGCTTCTTCGTCATCGCTCTCGAAGACGTACACGTCCCGGCGGCCGGAGTGGTGGATCACGACGTCGATCCGCTCGCCCTTCGTGCCGAGGAGCTCGAACTTGCGACCGATCCCCGGTAGCTCCTCTTCGTGAACCGCCATGACACCTCCCGTCGACGCACTGAAGCGCACCTCGAGTCGCTCACGATAACGTCCGGCCCGTGGACACTGGGCTGGAAGGGAAAGGCGTTCTGATCACCGGAGCCGCCGGGGGCATCGGCAGCGCGCTCGCTCGCGCCTTCGCCGCGGAGGGGGCCCGCGTGGCGGTCCACTACCGCTCTAGTCGGGAGCGAGCTCTCGTGATCGCCGAAGAGATCGACGGGGTCGCGGTGCAGGCAGATCTGACCGTGGAGAGAGAGGCCGACGCCCTCGTACCCGAGGTCGTGCAGCATCTCGGCCGTCTGGACGTGCTGGTCGCGAACGCGGGGGCGTGGCCCAGCGCCGACGAACCGATCTGGCAGATGTCGCTCGAAAGGTGGCAGCAGACCCTTGCGGCGAACCTCGACAGTGTCTTCCTCAGCTGCCGCGCCTTCCTTCGTCACGTCGAGAAGACCAAGGTGGGAAACATCGTGATCATCTCTTCGACCGCAGGCCTCATCGGAGAGGCCGGTCACTCCGACTACGCGGCCGCCAAAGGCGCGTTGGCGAGCGGTTTCCTCCGCAGCCTCAAGAATGAGATCACGCGCATCGCCCCGCTGGGACGGGTCAACGTCGTGTGCCCCGGATGGACCGAGACCGAGATGGCGCGCGACGCTCTCGCTCAGGAAGGTTTCGTCGAACGGATCACGAGAACGATGCCGCTGCGCAAGGTGGGCCGCGCAGAGGACGTCGCGCGCGTGGTGATGGCTCTGGCCTCCGAAGAGATCTCGGGCCACGTGACCGGAGAGGTCATAACGGTTGCCGGAGGGATGGAGGGCCGGGTCCTCCACGACTAACCGGAGTTAGAGGATGCTCGCTCCCAGAGCACTGGCGACCAGCTCGACCGCCAGGATGCCGGTCTCGTCGGCGTGGTCGAGGACCGGGTTCACCTCGACCACCTCGATCGACGTCAGGACCTTGGACTCTGCGATCAACTCCATCGCCAGGTGCGCCTCGCGGTACGAGAACCCGCCCCGGACGGGGGTCCCGACGCCGGGCGCGATCTCGGGATCGCACGCATCGACATCCAGCGAGAGGTGCATGAACGCGGCCCCGCTCGCGACCTCGACGGCCTCCTCGAGGACCTCGGGAAGGCCGCGCCGATCGATGTCGGACATCGTGAAGACACGGAGCCCGAGTTCGTGCACGAGCTCCTTCTCCCCGGGATCGAGCGCGCGTACGCCGACGATCGCTACATGAGCCGGGTCGAGCCAAGGAGGATCGGCCATGCCGGTCAGCGAGAACCCGCAGTCGCCCAGCGCGGCCGCGAGAGGCATGCCGTGGACGTTTCCCGAAGGTGAGTTGGATGGGTTGTTGAGGTCGCCGTGAGCGTCGACCCAGATGACGCCTCCGGGGCCGAAGACCGAGTGCAACCCCGCCATCGTTCCCATCGCGATCGAATGGTCACCGCCGAGTACGACAGGCAGATCGCCGGTGCGCGCGATGTCGGCCACCTTGCCCGCGATCTGGGCGCACGACGCCAGGATCGCGTCCAGGAACCTCGCGTGCGTGTCGTGCACGGCTGCGACCTCGGGGATCTCGGCTCTCACGTCGCCGCAGTCGTCTACTTCGAATCCGAGTCTCTCGAGGCGTTCCTGCAAGCCCGAATAACGGATCGCGCTCGGACCCATGTCGACGCCACGCCTCGACGAACCGAGGTCGAGCGGAGCGCCCAGGATCGTCACCTTCTTGTTTTCCATGCCACGATGGTTGCATGAACGAACGCAACCGGCGACCGATCGCCGTCGTCACGGGGGCCTCCAGCGGCATCGGAGCCGCTGCGGCGGTGCAACTCTCGCAGGCGGGATTCGACCTCGTGCTCGGCGCTCGCAGGGTCGAGCGCCTGAAGGAAGTGGCCGAGCGGTGCGGGGGCCGGGCCCATGCCCTCGATGTGACCGAGCCCTCCTCAGTAGAGGCGTTCGTCGCAAAGATCGAACACGTTCACCTCCTGGTCAACAACGCCGGCCTCGCGCTGGGTCGCGACGAGATCGCGGGCATCTCACTCGAGGACACCGAAACGATGTGGCAGACGAACGTGATGGGCTTGCTGCGCGTGACGCGGGCCTTGCTCCCGAAGCTGCAGGCCTCCGGCGACGCTCACATCATCAACATCGGCTCGATCGCGGGGGTGGAGCCGTATCCGGCCGGCGGCGGCTACACCGCCTCGAAGCACGCGGTCCACGCGATCAGTCGCACGCTGCGCATGGAGCTGGTAGGTCAACCGATCCGCGTCACCGAGATCCTGCCCGGCCTGGTCGAAACCGAGTTCTCGATCGTTCGCTTCCGCAATGACGAGGCCAAGGCGAAGAAGCCCTACGAGGGGATCACTCCGCTGACCGCCGAAGACATCGCGGATTGCATCACCTGGGCCGCGACCAGGCCCCCACACGTGAACATCGACGAGATCATCGTGAAGCCGCGAGCTCAGGCGACCGCCACGATGATCTCCCGCGCCCCCGACTAACGCTTTTCTTCGTAACCAGCGTCGAAAAGCGGGCGGAGCTACGAACAGAGCGGGAAGAGCGGGTTAGGCCAGGCGGCGGTCGTGCTCGTCGTTGGGGTCGAGGTCGACGTGAACCGGCAGCTTCAGCGAGAGGTAGACGGTGACCGCCAGCACCACGACGATGAAGGTCAGCGACCACAGGATCGGGACCTTGATATGCCAGTACAGCAGGAGCATCTTCATCCCCACGAAGCCCAGGATCACGGCCAAGCCGTACTTCAGCAGGTGGAACCGCTCGATGAATCCGGCCAGAAGGAAGTAGAGGGCCCGGAGGCCGAGGATCGCGAACACGTTCGACGTCAGGATGATGAATGGGTCTCGCGTGATCGCGAAGATGGCAGGGATCGAGTCGATCGCGAAGACGATGTCTGTGATCTCGATGAAGAGCAGCACGATGAACAGCGGCGTGGCCATCCTCTTGCCGTTCTCGATCGTGAAGAGCTTCTGCCCGTCCAACCTGGTAGTCGTGCGGATGCGCTTCTGGGCGAACTTGAGGATGGGGTTGTCTTCGGGATGCACCTCTTCGGTTCCCCTGGCGATCTTGAAGGCCGTGTAGATCAGGAAGGCGCCGAAGACATAGATGATCCACTCGAAGTTGTTGATCAGAGCGACACCCAGCGCGATGAAGACGCCGCGGAAGATCATCGCTCCCAAGATCCCGTAGAAGAGGACCTGGTGCTGATACTTGAGCGGGATCTTGAAGTAACTGAAGATCAAGACGAAGACGAACATGTTGTCGACCGACAACGCCTTCTCGATCAGGAAGCCCGCGTAGTACTCCGCCGCGACCTCGCTGCCCTTCCAGAACCACACGACGGCTCCGAACGCGACACCAAGGCCTACCCAGAACACCGCCCACTTCGCGGCCTCTTTTGTGGTTGCTTCGTGCTCCTCCGAGTGGCCGACCTTGAGGTCGACGAGCAGCATCGCGATAACGAACACGATGAAGCCCGCGTACAGGTACCAGGGTTCGCCCACGATTCCTCCAGAGGTTTCCCGTCCCATAAGGTCGTCTCTCACGCCTAGACGGGACGGTTCAGATGCAGATCGCAAGGATAGTAGTCGCCGTAACGCTGTTCGCCCTCACGGCCTGCACGGAAGCGGGGCTCTCCAAGGAGGAATTCATCCAGCAGGCGGACGCGATCTGTCGAGAGGCCGAGCAGAGAACCGAGGAGATCGAGCCCCCGCGGACCCCTGAGGCACTGGCCGATTTCGTCGATGAGGCCGAGCGCATCACGGGTGGCCTACTGGCCGAGCTCCGTGAGCTGGAGCCTCCCCAAGAGGGCCGCGAGACCATCGACAGGCTGCTCGAACAGATAGAGGCCGCACTCGCCACCCTGCCCGAGTTGAAGAAGGCCGCCGAGGACCGGTCGCCGGACCGGATCCAAGAGCTCGGCCGAGAGCTGCAGCAGGCGGCATCGGAGGCGAACGAGATCGCTCAGGGCTACGGGCTCCAGGTCTGCGGGCGCACCCAACCGGCTCCTGCTTCCTGACGATCCTTCGATGACTCGTCGCACCGAACTCGTCGGGATCGGCTTCGCCCTGATCGCGGCCGTCTCGTTCGGAACCTTGGCGATCTTCGCCAAGTACGCCTACGAAGAGGGGGCCGAAGCGGTCCCGTTGCTGGCGGTCCGTTTCACCGTCACGGCCCTCCTGTTGATCGCCTACGTGGCCGCGCGCAAGGGGAACCTCCGCGTGGGCCGGGCGAAGATCGGACGTCTACTTGCGCTGGGCGCGCTCGGTTACGGAGTTGAGTCGACCTTCTTCTTCATGGCGCTGGAGCGGGCCCCCGCGTCGATCGTGGGCCTCGTCTTCTACAGCTTTCCGTTATGGACCACACTGCTAGCGCTCAGCCTGAAGCTCGAGCACTTCGACAAGAAATTGCTTGTCGCGCTGTTGCTGGGCACGATCGGCGTGGGTTCCATCTTCTCGATCACGAGCACGTCGTTGGCCGGCCCCCTCTTCGCGCTGGCCGCCGCGATCGTCGTGGCCATGTTCTACATAAGCGCGCAAGTGCTTACGGCAGACACTCCATCGTCGGTGGCCGCGACCTGGACGGCCATCGGCGCAGCGGGGGCACTGTGGGCGGTCGCAGCGATCATGCGAGCGGGTCTGCCGATGGCGGCCCTCGGTCACGCGGTGCTCCTTGGGGTCGCCACCGCCATCGCCTTCATCACGATGTACGCGGCCATCGTCCGGATCGGTTCGTCGCGAGCCGCGATCGCGAACATGGCCGAGCTGGTGACGACGATCATCCTGGCCGCCTTGCTGCTGGGAGAGGACATCACGGTGCGCATCGCGATCGGTGCGTTGCTCGTGCTCTCCGCGATCCCGATCCTGGCCTTCAAGCGCACCGATCGGGTCACCGCAGCCGACGCTCCTTAGCCAACCCTTAGTCGCTTCGGTGTTTCTCGGGGCACGCGTGCCCCGTTCTGCATCAAAGCCCGGACAGAGCCGCTTCGATCTCCTTCAGGTCCGCATCGGTCAGCTCGACCCATCCCGCCCCCGCGTTGTCCTTCACGTGCTCGGGAGAACGCGAGCCGGCGATGGCACCGGTGATCCCCTCCTGGTGGACGACCCAGGCGAGGGCCAGTTGCGGAAGCGAGACGCCCTTGCTCTCCGCGATCGGACGCAAGCGCTCTACCTTCCGGACGTTGTCCTGGAAGACACCGGGAGCGAAGAGCTGCTCGTAGTACCTGATGCCGTGACCCCCGCCGCGCCAATCGTCATCGCCGAAGGTCGTGTCCTCATCGAAAGCCCCGGTCAGCAGACCGTAGGCAAGCGGACCGTAAGCGATCACGCCGGTTCCGTTCTGCTCGCACCACGCGTAGAGATCGCGGCCCTTCTGGAACAGCATCGAGAAGTGGGGCTGAAGAGAATCGACATGGCGGATCTTCTCGCAGCGCTCGATCAGATCGCGATCGAAGTTGGACACGCCGATGTAACGGACCAAACCGTCGTCGACCAGCTGCGCCATAGCGCTCCAGGTCTCCTCTATGTCCACGCCGGAGGACGGCCAGTGGATCTGGTACAGATCGATCACATCACGCTTCAGCCTTCGGAGGCTTCCCTCGGCCCCCTTGCGCACTCCGTCGGCGTGGTAGCCACTGCCCGCTCCTTTGGAGGCGACCTTGGTGAACACCATCACGTCGTCTCGGCCCTCGAGAGCGCGTCCGACCAGCTCCTCCGAGTGACCTCCGCCGTAGACCTCTGCGGTGTCGACCCAGTTCATCCCGGAATCGACACCGGTCCGGATCGCGTCGACGATCTGCTGGTCGGGTACCTCCGGCCCCCACGCGTCACCGCCCGCGCCCCACGTACCGAAACCGATCACGGTGATGTCCGGGCCTTGCGATCCCAACCGTTTGGTCCTCATAGCTCCTCCTCTTTCAGCCGGCGCGCCCGTGGTCCCAAGAAGCGAACCCGGACGCCGTCAGCACGAGACAGACCCTCTTCTGCGACTGCCTCTCGATACCCGGCAGGGCGTCGGCGAGAGGCACCCCCGTGCGTGACTCGAAATAGCGCTTGTAGATGGTCTTACCCAGTTCGAGGACCTGAACGACATCGGTCACGATGCGCGCGTTCCCTCTGACGAGCACCCCGCGCAGGTCCTGATAGGGCTCGCCGCTCTCGACCAGCACAGCGGCGCGGGGGTCGCGTCGCACGTTGACCGCCTTCTGGCTCTTGCCGTACACCCACATGTGGATCTCGATGGGGTCGTCGGTCAGGGCGTAATAGATCCCGACCGAGTGCGGGAAGCCCCCGCTGCCGATCGTGGAAAGCACTCCGGTGTGCGGCTCACGCAGGAAGGCCAGGATCTCCGGCAGGGTCATGTCGAGCTGCGGGCGAGGTGACATCAACCGAAGACTAGTTGTGCACCGTGCACTAGCCTGCCGAGCGATGAACCGCAAGCTCGCGATCGGCATCGCGCTCCTCCTGGCGGTGGCCGTGGGCGCCTTCTTCACGTTCGGGGACCAGGAAGAACCCTCGCCCGCGACCGAGCTGAGCGACGAGGACCGCACCTTCGGGTCCAACGACTGGATGGAGCGCGCCTGCGCGCTCCCGGAGGAGCAACTCGTTCGGATACAGCGCGGTCACCATCCCGTGCATTCCGAGGACGTGACGATCGTCCCGTTGCCCCCTAACTACTCGGGCTCGTTCGGCGTCACAAGCCATTCGGGTCCTTGGGATTACCTGCAGAACGTGCCGCTCGTGCTCTACGGCCCTCCCCACGTCAACGCGGCCGGAGTGTTGGAGGGCGAGGTCTCGATCACCGACGTCTATCCGACCGTCGGTCACATGACCGGCGTCGACCTGCCCGCGCGTACCGGCAAGATCCTCCGCGAGGCAGTGACCCAGAAGGGGACGCGCCCGAGGCTGATCGTCACGATCGTCTGGGACGGCGTCGGCCGCAACGTCCTCGAACGGTTCGCCGGGCGGTGGCCGGTGCTCGAACGTCTGGAGCGCGAGGGGACGTCCTACATCGATGCGGTGGTCGGGTCGTCTCCCTCGATCACACCCGCGACGCACGCGTCTCTGGGAACGGGGTCTTATCCCGCCGACCACGCCGTCACGGCGATCGAATACCGCGCCGGCGACGGCAAGGTGCGCGGCGTGCTCCCCGGCAAGGACCCGTCCGATCTCAAGCTCACCACCTACGCCGACGAGATCGACCGCGCTCTCGGCAACGAGTCCCTCGTCGGGATGCTCGCCTGGAAGAACTGGCAGATGGGGATGATGGGACACGGCCGCGCCACCGAGGGCGGGGACGCTGATCACCTGGCGCTCGTCACCGGTCACAAGGGGTTCTCCGGCAACGATGCGTACTACTCGACCCCCGAGTACCTGAAGGAGTTCCCCGGGCTCGAGCAGCGAGCCGAAGAGCTCGATCGCGCGGACGGTGAGGCCGACGGGAAATGGCTCGGACACGAGGTCCTTGCGCAGCACGACAACCCCGCGTGGGTGAACTGGCAGACCGACGGCATCCTCGAGATGCTCGAGCGAGAGGGATACGGCTCCGACGCCGTGCCCGACCTCTTCTTCATCAATTACAAGCCGACGGACATCGTCGGCCATCAGCACAACATGGACTCGGAGGAGATGGGCGAGGTTCTGGAGTCCCAGGACGCGGCCCTGGGTCGTCTGATCGACTTCCTCGACGAGAAGGTGAAGGACTATGTGGTGATCCTCACCTCCGATCACGGCAACACGCCGCCGCCCACCCGTTCGGGGGCCTGGCCGGTGCTTCAGGGTCAGCTGCAGGCGAGCGTCGACGCCCACTTCGAGGTCCCCGACGGGCAGTCGCTGATCCGTTCGACCAGCGCGGTGGGGCCCTTCTTGAACAACAAGGTCGCGAAGAACCTCGGCGTGACCGCAGCAGACGTGGCCGAGTTCCTGAACGGCTACACCCTGCGCGAGAACTACAAGGAGGAGGAGCTCCCCGCGGGCTACGAGGACCGGGGCGGGGAGAACATCCTGGCCGCGGCCTTCCCCAGCGACCGGATCGACGCCATCCTCCGCTGCGCCCGCACCCCCTAACGCGTTCTGAGGGACCTCCGTCTGCGTAATTCCCACAAACCCTCCACGGAATCTGGAGGGCCGTTATTCCGTGGAGACTTAGTGGCACATACGGCTACGGGGCTCCCTCAGAATCGGGTTGGGTAGGGTTCGGGGCTTATGAGGCTCGGGCTGGTTCTAGGCGGAGGCGGTCTCGTCGGCATGGGTTACCACGCCGGCGCGCTGAAGGCGCTCGACGAATGGGGCCTCGACGTGGGGGCCGCGGACCTGATGGTCGGGACCAGCGCCGGTTCGATCATGGCCTCTTATATGGCGGCCGCCGACTGGACCCCCGACGACTTCTACAACTACGCGCACGGCAAGCATCCCGACGTGCAGAAGGACCCGGCCGACCCCAAGGAACAGCTCCGCCAGGTCTTCACTCCCCTGTCGCACTCGGCCGGGGAGCGAGTGCGAAGAAGCGTTGGCTCGATGTTCGCCCTTGCGTCGTCGCGCGGCTACGTCAAGAAGCTGGGCGGCGGGCTGCCCGCGCAAGGGTTGCGCAAGGCCTTCCCCGCGGGCATCTACTCGACGGAAGAGACCCGCAGGCGCTTCCAAGAGGACCTCCCCGCCGAGTGGCCCGACCGCAAGCTCTACATCTGCGCCGTAGACCTTTACTCCGGAGAGCGGATCGCATTCGGTCACCCCGCGGCCCCCGAGGCGCCGCTGCCCGAAGCGGTGCTCGCCTCCACGTCTATCCCCGGGATCTTCCCTCCCGTTCGCATCGACGGCCACCAGTACGTCGACGGCGGGGTAGCGAGCGCGACGTCACTGGACCTCGCTACCGACAACGGCTGTGAACTGATCCTGTGCATCGCCCCGCTCGGCTACCGCAACGACGGGCTCCTCAGCGCTCGCGACCCGAAGATGTGGAGCGCGATGTTCGTCCGGTCGCTCTTCGCCAGATCGCTGCGGCGCGAGGTCGTCTCCGCACGGGAGCGCGGGAGTCACGTGCTCGTCGTAAGGCCCTGGGTGAGCAACCTCAAGCTGCATGGGACCAACTCGATGCGCGCCTTCGATCGCGCCGCCCTCACCGACAACGCGCGCGAGGGCACCCTTCGACTGCTGCAGGAGAACGAGGATCATCCGGTACTCGCAGGTTGGAAGCGGAAATCGACACGGAAGAAAGCAGGCTGATGAGCGCACTGACCGAGGGACTGCAACAGCTCGTTGACTTCGCCAACCCTCGCAACATGAAAGCACTGCGCGAAGCAGGCGCGGTAAGTCCCAGGGCCCCGCTAGGCATCGCGAAGGCGTTCCCCTGGTTGGTCGGCCGCGGCCCCTCGCTCGGGATCGTCACTCGGATGAACGCCGTAGTGCTGGGTCAGAAGATCGCGCTGTACGACCGCAACGGGTCGATGAGTTGGCGGGAGCTCGACGTGTCCTCCAACCGGGCCGCGAACCTGCTCCGGGACCTGGGCCTTCGAGGGAACGACCGGGTAGCCCTGTTGCTGCGCAACGGCCGCGAGATCGTCGAGGTGACGCTGGGAGCTCAGAAGCTCGGCATCGTCGCCTGCCCCCTGAACACCTGGGCGAAGCCCAAAGAGCTGGCGACCACGCTGGAGCAGGCGAAGGCGAAGGTCCTCGTCTACGACACGAGCCACGTCGCGCAGCTCGAGCGTTGCGATCTAGACGGCATCTCTCTCTTCCACGTCGGTGACGATGCCGGCGCGCTGGAAGGATCGAGCCCTCTTCGCGTTGCTCTGGATGAAGCCGACGATGGACCACCTCCGCCGTTCACGCGTGACCGGGGCTCGGCGAAGGTGGTTATCCACACCTCCGGAACCACCGGAACGCCGAAGGGCGCGCAACGCAACGCTTCCGCGGCCGGGATCGGCGCCTTGGCGAACCTGCTCTCTGTCGTTCCGTTCCGGCGTGACGACATCGTGTTCTGCCCGGCCCCCCTGTTCCATTCGTTCGGTCTGGCCACCTTCACATTCGGGACCGCGCTCGGGGCCACCATGGTGTTGCCGGAGAAGTTCGATCCCGAGGAGTCGCTGCGGCTGATCCAAGAGCACCGAGCGACGACGGCTTCCTTCGTACCCGTGATGATCAAGCGGATCGTCTCGCTCCCGAAGGAGACGATCGAGCGCTACGACCTCTCCAGCCTTCGCATCGTCCTGGCAAGTGGCTCCGCGATGTCGGCAGAGCTTCGGCTCGCCGCGATGGAGGTCTTCGGCGAAGTGCTCTACGACCTCTACGGCTCGACCGAGATCGGCTGGGTCACGATCGCGACGCCGAAAGCGATCAAGGAGAAGCCCAAGACGCAAGGAAAGCCGGTGCGCGGGATCGACATCGCGGTCTTCGACGAGAACGGCAACAAGCTCGGCCCCAACGAAACCGGTGAGCTCTACATCAAGAGCGACATCCTGTTCGAGGGCTACACAAGCGGTGAGACCAAGGATCAGCGCGACGACTACATGTCGATCGGCGACGTCGGTCACATCGACGACGACGGGTATCTCTTCATCGAGGGCCGCGCGGACGACATGGTGGTCGTGGGCGGCGAGAACGTCTACCCGATCGAGATCGAAGCTCTCATCGAGTCGATCGACGGCGTCGACGAGGCCGCGGTGGTCGGTGTGGAGGATGAGGAATTCGGCGAGGTGCTCGCGGCCTTCGTGGTCGGCTCGGCCTCCGAAGACGAGATCGCGAAGATCTGCAAGAAGGAGCTGGCCTCGTACAAGGTGCCTCGGCGGATCGAGAAGCTCGACGAGCTGCCCCGCACCAGCACCGGAAAGGTCATCAAGCGAGAGCTGGTAGGCGACCTCGACGGCGCGGAGCCTCTCCAAGAGGACTGAAAAGGGACATTCCGCTCAAACACCCCACGTAGCCGGCCGACCACGGCCTGTTGCGAAATCAAGCAAAACCGGTAATATCGCCCAGTTCCCAGGCTCAAGCAGGAATCCACGGCCGGAAGCGGAACGTCACTAGACGGCAGCAACCCGTTGCGGAGAATCAAGGAGGTTTCACGTATGAAGCGCTCGTTCGCGCTCGCCCTCGTTATGTCCATCCTCGTCCTGGGGGCCCTCCCCGCAGGCGCGGCGAAGACCGCCGACTTCGCGGTTGAAGGTGAAGCGCGCGGCCTCGAGCTCGCGCTCGGAGATCAAGGACTGACGCTTGGCGTCGCGCTTTCGCGCGGCAACTCCAACCCATTCGCCGCGGGAGCCGGAGCCGGACAGTGCACCGTGCTCGGCAACAACACCGACCCCGAAGAGCTGCCGTGCAACGAATCGACGATGCAGAAGTCGTCCACATCGGGTGGTGGCAACACGCCCGGTGAGACATGCGCGGCCCCCACGATCCCCGCGCCCTTGAACACGGTGCTGAACATCGAGCTGGCGTGTGGCTCTTCGTCCTCCACGATCAGCAAGGGGCTGCCCTCCTCCACCAACACCGGCAAGATCGGCGAGGCCACGCTCGACCTCGACCTGCGCGGGCTGATCCCGCAGGCAGAGGACGCGAAGGAGCAGCTCGTCGACCAGCTCCAGGACATCCTGGGCGGCGCTCCCGAGCCGATCAAGAACGCGGTGAACCAGCTCCTCGACGTCGTGGACGATGGCCAGGCCCTTCAGGTGCTGCTCGGCCCCGCAACCTCGAACATCTCGACGAAGGGTGACACCGTGACGGTGAGCTCCACCGCGGGCGGCGCCAGGATCGGCATCGCCGGGATCCCCGACCTCGACGAAGAAGGTCAGCCGATCCTCGGTTCCTCGGTCGCTACGGAAGATGGTCTCGTGATCATCGAGGTGGGCGACGCGTTCGCCAGCGCCAGCGTGGACAAGCTCTCCGCCGCCGCGACCAGCGATGCAACCGCCGCGCTGGTGACAGTGAAGGTGCGCGACATCACCCAGGTGAAGCCGACCTACCAAGAGGTTTCCGTTGCTCCCGGCCAGACCGTCACGATCCTCGCGGGAACCCCCGCCGAGTCGACGATCAGCGCCGCAGCAGCAACCAAAGAGGAGAAGCCCGGCTCGGCGGTAGCCGCCGCCGACGCGGTTCGTCTCCACCTGCTGAAGGGCGTCTCGGGAGGTATCAAGCTCGGCCTCGCTCGCGCCACTGCAGCGGCAACCGCCAAGGCCAAGCCTCTCGCCGTTACCGAAGAGAAGCCGCCGCTGGCGAAGGTGCTGCCGCAGACCGGAGCCCGCGACGTCACGCTGATCGCGCTGGGCCTCCTGTTGCTGGCGGCTCTTGCTCTGGTCGTCCGGCGTCGTTTCTCCTAGGACCAGACCAGAGGCCGGAGCGATGAAGATCACGCCTAAAGGAGCGCGCAGGATGCGCCGCGCCATCACCGCACTGGCGGTGGCCGCGGCCGTGGCGGGGGCAGGCCTGCTGGCCTACCCCTTCGCCACCGACCTGTGGGCAGCGCGCTTGCAGAGCGGTCTCGTGGCGGGTCTCGCCAACGCCGACGAGTACCGACAGGGCAACGTGAAGTCCGGCGAAGCGCTCACCAGGCTCGAGATCCCCAGGCTCGATGTCGACGTGATCGTCGTCGAAGGAACCTCGCTGGCGGCTCTGCGCGCGGGGGCTGGGCACTATCCGAGAACGCCGCTTCCGGGCGAGAAGGGCAACGTCGCGATAGCGGGACACCGCACCACCTACGGCCGCCCGTTCAATCGCCTCGACGAGTTGCGACCCGGCGACAAGGTCATCCTGACCACGCCTCTGGCGCGTCACACCTACGAGATCATCGCCGAGCCGTGGGTGGTCGATCCGACCGACTGGAGCCCGATCGATTCCTACCCGCGCTCGGGATCGTTCCTCACCTTGACGACCTGTCATCCCGAGGGCAGTGCAACGCAGCGCATCGTCACGCGGGCCGCGCTGATCAAGACGACCGACACGATCGCGATGGAAAGGGCGGCTTCATGAAGAGGCTGCTCGCTATCGCTTGCGTGATCGGTTCTCTCTTCGCGTCGGGGACCGCGGCAGCGGCGCCTGCGGAGACGATCCGCGTGCGGCTGAACGGTCTCCAGAGAGGCTCCATCATCGAAGGGACCGTGTCTTTCTCCGCTACCGCCAGCAGTGCGGCCGGCATCAAGAGACTGGAGGTGCTGATCGACGGTTCGGTCGTTGCCTCCACGGAGCCGTCGAACCTGAAACAAGAGGTCGAGGTCCCCTACGACTGGGCGACGATGTTCCGTCTGGGCTCCGCCGAGCACGCGCCGAACGGCGAATACGAGGTCAAGGTCGTCGCCACGGCGAACGGCGGCGCCGACGAGCAACTCGTTACCAGGGTCGTGGTCGACAACGCTCCCGCGATGCCGTCGGGCTTCGTCGCCACCGCCGGAACCGAACAGGTTCAGCTGTCATGGCAGCCGAACACCGAGCCCGACCTGCTCGGCTACCAGATCGAGCGCATGGTGGCCGGCGACTTCGTCGTGGTGGGCGAGACCACCGAAACCAGCTACGTCGACCCGGTCGAGCCGGGAGAGCACCAGTACCGGGTGATCGCCATCCGCAACAGCGTGGCGCGATCGACCGGGCGTCCGTCTCTGCCCTCCTCCGAGGTGACCGTCAGCGTTGCGGCCCCCTCGACCGATGCCGAAGGCAACCCGCACTTCGGGGTGGATCCCACCGGAAGCGTGGCGGGAAAGACCCGAGGCGGGGGCTTCAAGCTTCCGGGTGGGTCGTTCGCACCGCGCGGGCTTCCGTCCGGCGCGGCCCTGCCGGGCACGGTCGGGCTCCCGAGCTTGCCGACGATGGCCGGCGAGCCGGAGACACCCTGGGGCACCTACGAGGAGAAGCTGCCCTACGAGCTCCCCGAGGGCGGGGTGCCTCTCAGCGCGTCGCGACGCCAGTTCGGCGAGACCTGGACCTTGTTGCCGAGCGACGGCTTGCGATGGGTCGCTTTGGGTGCGCTCATGCTCGCGATCGCAGCACTGCTGCGTCTCGTGGCGCGCCGTCTCGAGACGCTGGCCGGATCGCCCGAGCTGAAGCTCTAGCAAGGACCCTCCCACCGTAAGGTTGGGTCATGCCCACGTTCAACTACGACGGCTTCCGCATCTCGTACGAGCAACGCGGGCGTAAGCAGGGGGCCGCGGACCGGCCGATCGTCCTGATCCACGGGCTGCTGCTGCCTCGCCGTCACAACTATCCGATCGCGAAGGCGCTGGCCGAGCGCGGGAACCGCGTGATCCTGATCGACCTCCTCGGCCACGGCGAGAGCGAACGTCCCGCCCACTCGCGCTACTACCGCATGGAGCTGTTCGCGCGTCAGGTGGTCGCGCTGCTCGACCATCTCGACATCTCGGAAGCGGTGATCGGCGGAACGTCGCTCGGGGCCAACGTCACGCTCGAGGTGGCCGACCTGGCACCCGAGCGAACCAAGGCGATGTTCATGGAGATGCCGGTCCTGGAGAGGGCGGCTCCGGCGGCAGCCGTGATCTTCCTGCCGCTCACGATCGCGTTCGCCGAGGCCGCCGGCCCTTTGGGGATGGCAGCGAAGCTGTTCCGGATGATCCCGCGCGGCTTCGGCCTCTACCCCGACATCGGACTGGACGTCTTGTCGGCCGACCCCGTCCCCTCGGCCGCGGTGCTGCACGGGATCCTCACCGGCCGCCTGGCCCCACACCCCGACGATCGATCGAAGATGGATATGCCCGCGCTGGTCGTCGGCCACGATCGCGACATCCTCCACCCGTTCTCGGACGCCGAAGCCCTGTCGCGCGAGCTCCCGAACTGCGAGATCATCCGGGCCAATTCCTTCTTCGAGCTGCGCTTCCCACCCAACCGCTTGTCTGATCTGATCGCAGACTTCCTCGACGAGGTCTGGCTCTGACCCGGCGCACGATGCCGGACCCCTGCGTCGTCGTGATCTTCGGCGCGTCCGGCGACCTGGCGAGCAAGAAGCTGTTGCCGGCTCTCCACGATCTGCAGGTAGAGGGCATGATCCCGGAGTCCACCGCCCTCCTGGGCACATCGCGGACGGAGTTCTCGCACGAGCAGTTCGCGAGCGACACGCGCAAGGATCTCGAAGCTCACGGCCGGATCAAGCCGACGGCGGAGTCCTGGAAGCGGTTCTCCTCCGACATCTTCTACGTGCCCGGCAACGTCACCGATCCGGAGCTCTTCTCGCAGATGAAGGAGCGACTCGCCGACATCGATGACCGCTGCGGCACGGGCGGCAATCGCGTCTGGTACCTCTCCGTGCACCCGAGTCTGTTCGCGACGATCGGAGAGCAACTGTCGAAGAGCGGACTGCTCGACACCGCCGGCTGGCACCGCTTCGTCGTCGAGAAGCCGTTCGGGAACGACCTCGAATCGGCACGGGAGCTGAACGCGACGCTGCGCAACAGGTTCGGCGAGGAGCAGATCTTCCGGATCGACCACTACCTCGGGAAGGAAACGGTCCAGAACCTCCTCGTGTTCCGGTTCGCGAACGCGATCTTCGAACCGATCTGGAACCGCCGTTACGTCGACCACGTACAGATCACCTTCGCCGAGGACTTCGGCATCGGGACCCGGGGCGACTTCTACGACAAGACCGGCGCGCTTCGGGACGTCGTTCAGAACCATCTGATGCAGCTGATGACCCTGGTGGCGATGGAGCCTCCGGTCGCATGGGACGCGGACGCGATCCGCGACGAGAAGGTGCAGGTCCTCAAGGCCGTGAAGCGGCCCCCGACGAGCGAGTGCGGCGAGGTCACCGTTCGAGGGCAGTACGACGGCTATCGCGAGGAGAAGGGTGTAGACCCCAACTCGTCGACCGAGACCTATGTCGCTCTGAGATTGCAGATCGATAACTGGCGATGGGCCGGCGTGCCGTTCTACCTACGGACCGGAAAGCACTTGGCCAAGACCGTCACCGAGATCGCGATCCAGTTCAAGAGCGTTCCGCATCTGCTGTTCGCCAAGACCTCGGTAGAGGAGCTCGAGCCCAACGTCCTGGCGATCCGCATCAAGCCCGACGAGGGCATCTCGCTCACGTTCGGCACGAAGGTGCCCGGCCCAGAGGTCGAGGTGCGCACGGTCGACATGGACTTCGACTACGAAGCGGACTTCGGCTCGGGCAGCGCCGAGGCTTACGAGAGGTTGCTGCTCGACTGCATGCTGGGCGACGCCACGCTGTTCGCGCGTTCGGATGAGATCGAGCAAGCTTGGGAGATCGTCGATCCCGTCCGTGAGTACTGGTCCCAGGGCGGCAGGCCCGGCTCCTACCCGAAGGGTTCGTGGGGGCCCAAGTCCTCCGACGAGCTGGTCCGGAAAGAGGGTCACGCCTGGAGGGAGCCGTGAGCTTCGAGGTCGAGGTGTTCCCGGAAGAGGCTTACGCCGCCGAGGCGGCGGCCGCGATCCTCTCGGCCCTGCCGGCGCGAGGCTCGGTCGTGTTGACCGGCGGCACGACCGCCGAGCGCATCTATCCCCTCTTGGGCGCCGACCCTGACGTCTGGTCGAACATCGAGATCCTCTTCTCGGACGAACGCTGCGTGCCGCCCGATCACGACGAGAGCAACTTCAAGATGGCGGCGCGCCTCCTGCTGGATCCCGCCGGCGTTCGCACGATCCACCGCATGCGAGGAGAGGACGAGCCGCTCGAGGGGGCCGAGCGCTACCACCACGAGATCGCCCCGGTCGTTGAAGCTGGCCTGGATCTGCTGCTCCTCGGCATGGGAGCGGACGCTCACGTGGGAGCGATGTTCCCCGGCTCCCCCGCCCTGGGAGAGACCGAGAACCTATGCGCGGCCGTGGACCGTCCGGACGGGATGCGCGGCCTCACCCTGACGCCTCCTGCGATGCTCGCCGCTCGCAAGATCCTCCTGCTCGTGACCGGGACGAGCAAGGCGCAGACCCTGGGCCGCGTCATCGAAGGAGACGAGCCGCCCTCCGCCTGCCCGGCCCGCCTGCTCGCAGATCACCCCGACGCGACCTTCCTCCTGGACACGCCGGCCGCCTCGGCCCTCTAACCGGAACCGCTTTGCGCGTAACCGCGCCCGCTTTTCGGCCCTGGTTACGAACAAAGCGTGATCGGGGGTTGTGGAGGAATCGTTACTGCAGGGAAACGGACGCGAAACAACCCTGAAACACCACGAGAACAAGGTGTCCACAGAAAGGTCGACTTCCCTATCGGCTACCAGGAAGGAGTGGATGTGGACACAGGCGATACCGCTTGGGTCCTGGCTTCGACAGCATTGGTGCTGTTCATGACACCGGGACTAGCTCTGTTCTACGGAGGCATGGTGAGGGCGAAGAACGTCCTCGGCACGCTCATGCACAGCGTCTTCGCGATGGGCCTGATGGCGATCCTGTGGGTCATCGTCGGCTACACGCTGGCGTTCGGCACCGACATCGGAGGTTTCATCGGCGGGTTCGACTTCTTGGGCTTCCGCGACGTGGGGGCCGAGGCGCACCCGGCGGGCCTCGGCGCGACGATCCCGCACTCTCTGTTCGCAACCTTCCAGATGATGTTCGCGGTCATCACCCCGGCCCTCATCACAGGTGCGTTCGCAGAACGGATCAAGTTCTCGGGCTATGTGGCCTTCATGGCCGCCTGGCTCCTTCTCGTGTACGCACCGGTCGCTCACTGGGTGTTCCACCCGGACGGCTGGCTGTTCAAGCTCGGAGCTCTCGACTTCGCAGGCGGAACGGTCGTTCACATCAACGCCGGCATCGCGGCCCTCGCCGTGATCCTGGTGGTCGGCAAGCGCAAGGGCTTCGGTAAGGAGGCCTTCGTGCCGCACAACCTGACGATGACGATCCTCGGCACCGGGATCCTGTGGTTCGGCTGGTTCGGCTTCAACGCCGGGAGCGCGCTGGGAGCGAACGGCCTCGCCGCCTCCGCCTTCCTCGCCACCAACCTGGGAGCGGCAGCGGGCGCCCTCGGGTGGGCACTGATGGAGTCACGCAAGGAACGCAAGGCCACCACGCTCGGGGTCGCCTCCGGCGCGGTCGCAGGTCTGGTCGCCATCACACCGGCTGCCGGGTTCGTCGGCCCGATGGGGGCGATCGCGATCGGCCTCGCCGGCGGACTGGTCTGCTCGTGGGCGGTCGGCTTGAAGTTCAAGCTCGGCTACGACGACTCGCTCGACGTAGTTGGTGTGCACCTCGTCGGTGGCATCGTGGGCTCGTTGCTCCTCGGAGTGTTCGGAACGGTCGCTGTGAACGAGTTCGGCGCCGACGGGATCATCGCCGGTGGAGGGCTGGCGCTCATGGGCAAGCAGATCCTCGCGGTCGCCGCGACACTCGTCTTCTCGTTCGTGGTGACGATGGGGATCGCCAAGGCGGTCGAGGCGACCATCGGCCTGCGTGCCTCCGAAGAGGACGAGATCGTCGGTCTGGACCTCAGCCAGCACTCCGAGGTCGGTTACTCGCTCAGCGAGACGGCGGGTTCGTTCAGCCAGCGTCCCGAGACGGCCGCCGCGCACGCGACCGCGGCATCGCAGTCCCATGTGATCGTCACGCAAGGAGGTGGCGCGTGAAGCTCGTGGTGGCCGTCATCAAGCCGTTCAAGTTGGAGGACGTGAAGGAGGCCCTCGAAGCGATCGGTGTGCGAGGGATGACCGTCACAGATGCACGCGGGTTCGGGCGCCAGAAAGGCCACACCGAGATCTACAGGGGGGCCGAGTACCAGGTCGATTTCGTCCCGAAGACGCGCATCGAGATCGCGGTCGACGACGAACAGGTCGACGAGACCGTGAAAGCGATCGTCACGAGCGCACGGACGGACTCGATCGGCGACGGGAAGGTCTGGGTTCTGCCCGCAGAGCAGATCGTTCGTATCCGCACCGGCGAGAAGGGCGGCGACGCCATCTAGTGCTGGAGGCCATACGCGAGGCGCGGCCGGGCCGATTGACGGACGGCGGGGGCCCCGCGAGAGAGCGTTCGGAGGCTCTCGACGAAGCGTTGCGAGACCTGATGGGGAGTGCCTTAGGGCCCTCCCCATCGGTCGCCCTCGCCGCGGTCGGTGGATACGGGCGGGGGGAGCTGAGCCCGTTCTCGGATATCGACCTGCTGGTCCTCGCCCCCGCGGGCTCGGAGACCACGCCCGCGACCGTGCGCGGCCTGCTCTATCCGTTGTGGGACGCCGGCTTCGAGGTGGGCCACGCGGTCCGGACCCCGAAGGAGACGGTCGAACGGGCGAGCGCCGACCTCGACACCGCTACCTCGATCCTCTCGGCGCGCTGGATAGCGGGTGACCGCGATCTCTTCGACGAGTTGATCGATCGTCGCACCCGCTGGCTCATGCGCGACGCGAAGAAGCTCGCTCGGCGCATCGTGGACTCGACGCGTCGTCGTCACGGGCGGGTCGAACGGGCGGGATGGGTGCTCGCTCCGGACCTGAAGGAAGACGTCGGGGGGTTGCGGGACGTCCACCGGTTGCGCTGGCTCTGGGCGCTGTCGGACAGCTCCGCGACCCCGGCACCGCTCGCTCACGCCGAAAGCGTTCTGCTCGCGGCGCGCGAGGCTCTTCACGCCGAGACCGGGCGCAGGCAGGACCGCATCCGCATCGACCTGCAGACCGCCGTGGCGCGCCGACTCGGCCTCAACGAGGAGGACGGCGCCTCCAGGTTGATGCACGAGATACACAGCAGCGCGCGCACGATCGAACACGCAGGCGCGCTGTTCGAACAGGAGCTACTGGCCCCACTGTTGGGGGGGCCGAAACGCAGCGGGTTCGCCCGGATCCTCAGCTCTTCCACGCGCGTCGACGACGGGGTCCTCCGGGTCGCCCGCGCGGCCGACACGAGCGTCGCGGCCGCGACCGAGCTGATCGCCGAGCGCGCTCACATCGATGCAGCCGTAGAGGTGCAGACCATCGCCTGGCTGACCTCGATCTTCGAGACGGCCTCGCCCGATCCGTGGGATGGAAGGACCCGAGAGGCCTTCTTCCGTCTCCTCCGCGGCCCCCACGTTGTCGACGCGCTGGAGCTGCTCGAACACACCGGCGGTTGGCCCGCGCTGATGCCCGAATGGTCCCGGGTCCGCGCCCTCGCGCAGCACGATCCGTATCACCGCTACACGGTCGACGGACACCTCTTCGTCGCAACGGGCGAGGTCGCTCGCGTCCTCGAGCAAGACGCGGTCGCGCGCATAGCTGCCCGGGAGGCCGGCGACCTCGACGACCTGCGACTCGCGGCCCTCCTGCACGACGTGGGCAAGGGATCCGGCCGCGATCATTCCGAAGAAGGCGAAGAGCTTGCCCGCGCCATCTGCACGCGCATCGGTCTGTCCGCCGAGCGGATCCAACGGGTCGCGGCCCTGGTCCGTCACCACCTCACCCTGGTCGACACCGCCACGCGCAGGAACCTCGACGACGGAGAGGTGATCTCGTCGGTCGCAGAGGCCGTCGGAGACCCCATACGCCTGCGGCTCCTCTACATCCTGTCCATAGCCGACGGTCGCGCGACCGGCCCCGACGGCTGGAGCGAGTGGAAGGGCGCGCTCCTGCGCGAGCTCTACAAGAAGACGCTCGCCGCGCTCGAGACAGGCGCGCTTCCGGTTCGCAGCGACGTTAAGGCCAAGGCCGAAGAGGTCGAGGCGTACGAGCCCAGCCTCGCGGGGCGCGCTCTCGACGTGCTCGAGACCCTCCCCCGCTCCTACCTGTCATCGACCCATCTGCCCGACATCGTGGACGACGTCAAGCTGCTGCTACAGGCCCCCGCGAGGGGTGAGCTGCGCTATCGGGTCGACGACGGCACGGAGCCCGGCGAGGCCGCGCTGACGATCTGCGTTGCCGATCGCCCCGGAGCCCTCGCACGCACGGCCGGGGTCCTGGCCATGCATCGTCTCTCGGTCCTCCGCGCCCAGGCCTTCAGCACCACCGCGGGACTCGCCCTCGAGCGGTTCATGGTCGGGCGAACGGGTCAAGAGCGGTGGCAGGCGATCGCGGCCGACCTGGAGGCCGTGTTCTCCGGAAGACTGGCGCTGGAAGCCCGGCTCGATCGGAAGATCCGCGACTACGGCGCGGCCCCCGCGAGCGATCCCGACGTGCGCGTGTTACAGGATGCGTCGCAACACTCCACGGTCATAGAGGTGCGCGCCTTCGATGCGATCGGTCTGCTGTACGGGATCACCGCGGCGCTGGGCGAGCTCGATCTCGACATCCATGTCGCGAAGATCGACACCTTGGGAGAACGCGTCGTCGACGTGTTCTACGTACGCACCGGTTGGGGCACGAAGCTGAACGAAGAACAGACCGACGAGGTCAAGCGTGCGATCCGACACCGGCTCCAGCGCCTCTACAACCGTTAGGCGCCAGTGAGCCTCTCGACGAGACGGGCGACCGACAAAACCCGGTCGTCGTGGTTACGCGCAGCCGAGATCGTGACGTTCACGTTCCAGTCACCCGCTTCACCGCAAGGGAGCGATAGCGCTGGCACTCCACCGAGGTTCATCGGCGCGTTGTGAGAGACCTGGGCGAGCTCCGCCGACGTCCGCCCGGAGGGAAGCTCGACCGTCAGATCGTCGAGGCGCGCGGGCAGGGCCGGGATCGTGGGACTCAGCACCACGTCCACCTTCGAGAACAGGTGCTCCCACGCTTCCACGAGGGCTACCTGCGCGGCCCTCGCTTGCACGAGGTTCTCTTCCGTTATCTGAGCACCGAGTGACAACAGGTTGAGGGTCTCGGGTTGAAAGGCCTCGGGACGCCGGGCAAGATCGTCTGCGACTACCGCTGCGGTGTGGGCCAGCAACAGCATCGGCAGCACCTGACCCGCGATCTCTGCGCCCTCGAGCTCGACATCGGTGACGGAGGCGACGTGGGCCCGGAGCTCATCGATACATCCATCGACCACTCGGGCTACCTCAGGCGCGGAGGTCTCCACGAACTGTTTCCGCAAGACCCCGACCCGAAGCCGCGATACATCGACCGATGCCACCTTCGTGTCCGCCATGACCTCGAACATCGTCTGCACCAGGTCGACCGTTCGAGCCAGAGGGCCCGCATGATCGACGGGCGGACCGTCGGTCCCCTCGGCGAAGCCGTCCAGAGGGACGCGGCCCCAGGTCGGCTTGAACCCGACCACTCCGCAGCAGGCCGCGGGAACGCGGATCGACCCGCCCGCGTCCGTCCCGACGGCCGCCTCGACGATCCCGGCCGCCACCGCGGCCCCCGAGCCACCGCTGGAGCCCCCGGCGATCCGCTCGGGATCGCGCGGGTTCAGGATCGGTCCCGTTGCGGTGATGGTCGAGGTCGTCCCCAGACCCCACTCGTGCAGGTTGGTGTAGCCGATCACGGCCGCGCCCGCGTCCCTCAGCCTCTCCATCAAAACAGCCGTGCCGGAAACCACGGGGGCATGCGAGTTCGAGCCGCAGGTCGGGGGCCGGTCCCGGTCCACGAACATGTCCTTCACGGCGACCGGCACCCCGGCGAGGGGGCCCGTCGCCGCCACCGCCTCCCGAACGGCGTCGGGCCTCAGCTCGACGAACGCGTTGAGCCGGGTTCCGGCATCTGCCGCCGCGGCGAGGCTAGCCTGGACCTCCATGACATCACTTATACGATGCAGCCGCCGCAAGCAGGGCAGACATAACCTCGGCCTGCTGGGGTAACACGCAAACCATGCCCAACGCCACGAGCCGGGAGATCGCCGGCAGATATACGTTGACCGACCGCCTGGGCAAGGGCGGCATGGGGACCGTGTGGAAGGCGCATGACTCGGTCCTCAAGCGCAGCGTCGCGATCAAGGAGGTCAAGCTTCCCTCGGCCCTGTCCAGCGGCGACAGCGACGTCGTGCGCGACAGGGTGATGCGCGAAGCACAGACCGCCGCAGGGCTGGCCCATCCGAACGCCGTCACCGTCTACGACGTCGTCCAAGAGGACGGTCACACCTTCATCGTGATGGAGCTCGTCGACGCGCCGAGCCTCGAAGAGAAGGTGAGGCGTGAGGGCCCGCTCACTCCCGAGGAAACGGCGCGGATCGGCCTCGACGTTCTCGGAGCGCTGGAGGCCGCTCATCAGCAGGGCATCATCCACCGCGACGTCAAGCCCGCGAACGTGATGTGCTCCCCGGGGGGCCGGGCGAAGCTCGCGGACTTCGGCATCGCCGCGGTCAAGGGCGATCCGAAGCTGACCGCGACCGGCCTCGTGCTCGGCTCTCCCTCCTACATGGCGCCCGAGCAAGCGAGCAAGGACGACGCGGGGCCGGGGTCCGACCTGTGGGCCCTGGGTGCGACGCTGTACTTCGCGGTCGAAGGCGAGGCTCCGTTCGACCGCGGCCAGGCGATACCGACGTTGACCGCGGTCGTCCATGACGAACCGCGCGCGATGACGAGGGCCGGGACGCTCGCACCCGTCATAACGGCGTTGCTCGCGAAGGAACCTGACGAACGTCCCGATGCGGCCACCTTGAGAGAGATGCTCGGCAACGTCGCCTCCGGCTCCGATACGCACGCCGCGACCGCGGTCGCGGCAGCAGGAACCGCAACGAAGCTCGAGACCAAGCCGGTCTCTCAGATGACGGGCGTCGAAGCGCGACGAGCGGCGCGCGATGCGGGCCGCGTCCATTCCCGTCCGAATCTCGATACCCGGTCCGAGCGCGACTCCAGACCGTGGCTGTGGTGGCTCGGCGGGCTGGTGATCCTCGCCCTGCTCGCCGCGTTCATCCTCCCGAGGCTCGGCGGAGACGAGACGGGCTCCGAGGGCCGTCGGCGGGGTCAGAAGCAAGGGGCCGCAGCCGACAACCAGAGCGCGGAGGACGGAGACACTGCACCGGCAGAGGACGCCGAGGAGCCCGCGGTCCCCGAGGACTGGAACACCTATACGGACGAGGCCACGGGCTACACGATCTCCTATCCCGCCGACTGGGATGTGGCTCCGATCGACACCCGCACTGACTTCGTGGAGCCGGGCACCGGCACCTACCTCCGCATCGACTACACGGACGAGCCGGGGCCCGATGCGATGGCTCAGATCGAGGAGTCGGGAGAGCCCGGTTTCGCCTCCAGCCACGGGGACTACGAGCGGGTGCAGTTGACCCCGACCACGTTCGCCGGCACCGACAACGCGGCCCTCTGGGAGTACACGTACGAGGGCCAGCACGCCTACAACCTCCAGTTCGTGACGGCCGACGGCGAGTGGGGCTTCGCCCTCAACTTCCAGACGGCCGAGGAGAACTGGGAGTCCTCCCAGGGGATCTGGGAGCAACTCAAAGCGAGCTTCCAACTCCCCGAGTAGCCGCCACTGCGGGTCCGACCGGGGGAGGGCTAGTCATAAATGACCCCGGAACCGCTCAAGGGATGAGCACCTCCAGCCGATACCTAGAGAGCAAGTAGGTCCCAACGAAACGGCAAACCCGCAGCAATGCGGGGGCGCAAAGCCAGGGGCCCTTCCTGGGAGGGAAGGGCGGCCCAGCTACCGAACTGGGAGGTTCGTCGTGTCAGGTTCCAAGCGGTACATCACCGCAGCTCTCGCAAGCATCTTGCTGATGAGCCTCGTCCCCACCCCCTCCGCATCGGCCGCGTGTTATTCGCCGACCCGTCCGGAGAAGCGCTTCGCCCAGCTGATCAACGGCGCCCGCTCCGCTACCAACCTGCAGCTCGACCCCGAGCTCTCCAAGGCCGCCAAGGTTCACACCAAAGAGATGGTCCGTGCCAACAGCCTGCACCACACGCCCTCGGATGTGCTCCGCCGGCGGGTCACCAACTGGGTGGAGCTGGGCGAGAACGTCGGCGTCGGGAGCACGGTCACCTCGCTGCACTCGGCCTTCATGAACTCCCCCGCCCACCGAGACAACATCGTGCGATCCAGCTATCGCTACGTCGGAGTCGGCGTCGTGAAGGACGACGGCCGCATGTGGGTCACGGTCATCTTCGAAGCCCGAAGCAACCCTGGAAGCCCTCTCTGCTAGCTCTCGCTCCGTAAGTCCCCTTCTCCCTGTCTCCCAGCAGGGCCAGAGAAGCGAAAGGCCCCCGACCTCCCAGCGGGGGTCTTTCGCTTTCCAGAGCCGTGGATGGCATAGCTCGACGGTGCTACCTACCGCGTAGGCATAAAAGCGAGTTACGTAGTTCTCCCGATGAGGCAGATCCGGCCGGCCGCCGACAAAACACCCATGCGCCGGAAGATCTCGCTCCTCCTAGCACTCGCACTCCTCGCCCTGGCCCTGCCGATGGCAACGGGAGCCGACGCGAGCTCCGGGTGCTGGAGCTACCGCCTCAAGGAGAGGCGCTTCGCGGCCAAGATCAACAAGGCCCGTACGTCTCGCGGCCTCGGTTCGGTGAAGCTCGATGCCGAGCTCTCCCGCGTCGCCCGCCTCCACACCAACGAGATGGTGAAGGCCGAGCGCCTGCACCACACGTCGATGACCACGCTCGGGCGCAGGGTCACCAACTGGGTCACCCTGGGCGAGAACGTGGGCGTCGGTCAGACGGTCACCACGCTCCACTCGGCTTTCATGGATTCTCCGGCCCACCGAGACAACGTGCTGTTCAACACCTACAACCACGTCGGGGTCGGCACGAAGCAGGTCGGCGACCGACTCTGGGTCACTGTGATCTTCGAAGCCCACACCAACCCCGGCACGATCCTGGAGATGCCTACCTGCTAACCGTTCTGGGTTAACTGGAGCACGCTGTGACGTATCTCAGTTAACCCAAAAGGGTTAGGGGTCTATCACGAAGTGGAGTTCGGGGCTCGGCGAGCGCGGGTGGTCGAGGTCGCCACCGAACCACGTCAGAGCGCGATAGGTGCCGGGCCTCGGCTCGGGGAGCAGGTAGTCGAACTCGTAACCACTTCTCGGCCCCAGCACGACGGGTTGCTTCACCAACAACGTGTAGGTGCCGTCGACGTTCAACCTCGACACGCGCACGACGACATCGTGGCCGGTATGCATGGGCCGGACCCCGCCCGAGAGGACCACGTTCGTCGTCGTCGACGGGAAGTGAGCGATACCGAGCGCGTCGACAGCGGCTCCCTGTGCCTGAAGCGTCACTTCCGGTCTCACCTTCACCCCGGCCATCGAACTGGTCGCCCCCCACGTCGCCGCGTCGCCGTCGTAGACGGCGATCAGCTTGGTGTTCTTCCTCGGGGTGATCGTGAGCGAGAAGGTCCCATCGGCCGCGGTCGCGGTGGCGGGGCCGTCCGTCCACTCCGCGCCGGGGATCTTCATGTACGAACGGATCGAGCGGGCTGGCAACGGAGTGCCCTTCTGGTCCGTCAGCAACCCGTTGAAGGTGGCGCTCTCGCCGAAACCCACCACCGGTGCCGTGGGTTGCAGCGTCACCGAGGTGCTGAGCTTCCCGGCCCCCATGACGGCTTTCACATCCTTGCGGATCGCCGGCAATGCTCCGTAGACGAACCTGCCGGGGCAACTCGTATATCCCGCGTCTCGATGGCCGGCGATGCGGGGCAGTCTCTTGGTCGCGCCGGTCTCCGGGTTCCGGTACTTATGGACGCCTTGAGGATCGAGGTTGTGCCTGTCGGTTTCCCAAGCCAGCACCTCCGCCAAGGTCTTGCGGGCCGCGGGCGGCAGCTGTACCTCTTCGTAGTTGCCCATCAAGCTGAAGCCGATGCTGCCGGAGTTGTAGCCCGCTACGTGCGCGCCGGCGACGGCCCTTCCATCGCGGCTCTCGCTGTCGTGAATCTCGAAGGGCGCATAGTTGCGCGCCCAGCGTCCCTCGAAGAGCTGACCGTCGGGCGAGATCACGAAGTTGTAACCGATGTCGCACCAGCCCTGACGGACCGCGTGGTACCAGTAGATCGCGCGCATCGTCGCCTTCGGCCGTGTGTCGAAGTTCGCCCCGGCGGTGTGATGCACGAAGAGCTGCTGCACCTTGTAGAAGGAGCGTTGGCACCCGCCGCTCGTGCTCTTCAGCGACTCGTCGGCCCCCCATTCCGCGCGGGTGACGATGTTGGGAGCGTTCGCCGCGGCTTGCGCGACGGCGGGCACCTGTCGCTCGTAGCGGTCGCCGTCCAGGGTGTTCAGGTAGTCGAGGGTGACCGGGCCCATCTTCAGCCCCTTGCGCGCGACGCCCTGCCACACGATCCCCGCTATCCGATCGACCGCGATCACGGCGGAGAAATGCCGGTCTCCGCGCTCGGCGTCGTGCGCCTCGGTCGCCTCCTGCCACTCGCTGCGCTTCCCGCTCGCTTCCACGGTGCGGAAGCGCACCCCGGTCCCCTCGTCGCCCGTCCAGGAGAACGCGACGTGGGTGGCGGGGAACTCGAAGACGACCGACCGCGGTGCTCGCGCGGGGAGCCCCAGCGCCTTGGTCGCGGCCATCGTGCGGGGGAGAGAGATAGTGCGGGCGGGCGCCACCAGGGCCGGGACCAGGACGGCAGCCATCACGGCAACCACCACGACCAGCCTCAACCCGACGAACTTCGCCCGCTGCATAGAACGACCTAGGCTAGAACACAGACCCATCCGGCGTAACCCCCCTTCCCCTACTCCAACGACGCCGCGGCCCCCCTGCTTGTTTCGGTGGGCCGAGCCGGAGGCGGGGAACACTCTCCTCGGAGTGCTATAAGAGCGACATGGCTAAAAGAGAGCCCGAGGGCCAGGTCACGCTCAAGATCCCGCGGCCCCTCTACGCACAGCTGAAGCAGGTGATCGCGGGCTCCGGCTTCCACTCGGTCACCGAGTTCGCCGTCTACGTCCTCCGAGACCTGGTCTCCCATCACGGGGCCTCGGGCAAGGGCCCGGTCGCTCCCGGACAGGAGGCTCCGGCGTCGATCGACGTCGACCCGCTCTCGCCGGACGAGATCGATGCGATCCGCCAGCGGCTCCAGTCCCTGGGCTACCTCTAAGGCCTAGGCTCCAAGCCAGACAACACTCCTCTAGGAGTGTTATAAGAGTGCGCATGGACGAGCCCAGCACTAGCCAGACCGCCTCCGTCAAGGCCCGGCCCCCCTCTACGCCGGCCGCCAGGTTCGTGAACGCCCTCTGGTGGCTGTTGCGCTTCCTGCTCGCACTGTTCCTGTTCGTAGGGGCGCTGCAGATCATGAAGACCGGCGCCGCCAACCTGAGCGTGCTGAACGATCAGGGCTTCCTCGTTCGCAACGCCGCCTCGACCTTCGGCCTCGGTTGGCTCGGAGCGCTGTTCGTGCTGTCGGGCTCGCCCGTGGCGGCTTCGGCCCTCACGCTCGTGGCGGCCGGCTCGATCAGCGAGTTCCAGGGCTTCACGATGCTGACCGGTTCCCGCATCGGCGCGGCCTTCGTGGTGCTGCTGGTAGCGGTCATCTATGCCCTCAGGGGTGGAGAGGGAAAGCGCATGGCCCCGGTGTCGACCGCCGTGATGGCGCTGTCGGCCACCGCCCTGATCTACGCCCCGGGCGCGCTGCTCGCGAGCGTGCTCCTCGACTGGCAGCCCTTCCGGGACACGAACCTGCAGTTCCCGGCTCGGTTCACGGACCTGGTGGACCTCGTGTACGGCGGCCTGATCGAGATGATCGAGGCCTGGCCGGCCGTCGTTCTGTTCCTCGGCGGCCTCGCCATCCTGTTGGTGGCCTTCAAGCTGCTCGACACGGTGGTGCCGGATCTCGACGACCGAAGCATCGAGAGCACGCGCCTCGGCTGGCTGAAGAAGAAGTGGCCGATGTTCGCCCTCGGCTGCCTCGTCGCCCTCATCGCGATGTCGGTCTCGGTCGCCCTGACCGTGCTGGTCCCTCTGGTCGCCAAGGGTTACGTGAAGAGAGAAGACATCCTTCCGTACATCATCGGCGCCAACATCACCACGCTCGGCGACACGTTGCTGGCCGCCTTCCTGCTCCACTCCCCGGCCGCGGTCCGCATCGTCCTGGCAGGCATCCTCGGCACCACCATCGTGAGCCTGATCCTGTTGGCCTTCTTCTACCCGCAGGTGCGCTCGGGCGTGTGGCGGTTCCAGAGGCAGATCGTGAAGAGCAAGTCTCGCCTCGCCGCCTTCACCGCGGCCCTCTTCGCTGTACCGCTCGCCATCATCGTGACGGCCGGACTCGCCTAGTCACTCCCAGGGGTCGAAAGACCACTTTCCGTTACACTCCGGGCGTCTATGGGCGGAAATGGAAATGGCTCCCACCTGGTCGAGATCGACCACGTCAAGAAGGCTTTCGGCCCGAACGTGGTCCTCGACGACGTCTCCCTGAACATCGCAGAGGGCGAGGCGATCGTGATCGCGGGCGTCTCCGGGTCCGGAAAGTCCACGATGCTCCGCTGCATCAACGGGCTGGAGACGATCGACTCGGGTGACATCCGGTTCCGGGGCGACTCGGTCGCCAAGGCCGGCAAGAAGATCTATGACCTTCGGTCCGAGATGGGGATGGTCTTCCAGTCCTTCAACCTGTTCCCCCACAAGACCGTTCTCCAGAACATCACGCTCGGCCCCGTGGAGGTCAAAGGCGTCGACGAGAAAGAGGCCAAGGAGCGGGCCATGAAGCTCCTGGAGCGCGTCGGGATCCCCGAGAAGAGCGAGGTCTACCCCGCGGATCTCTCCGGCGGTCAGCAGCAGCGGGTCGCGATCGCCCGGGCGCTCGCGATGGAGCCGAAGCTCATGCTGTTCGACGAGCCGACCTCGGCGCTGGACCCGGAGATGATCCGAGAGGTCCTGGACGTGATGCGGGCTCTGGCGAAAGAAGGCATGACGATGATCGTCGTGACCCACGAGATGGGCTTCGCTCGGGAGGTCTGCGACCGGATCGTGTTCATCGACGAAGGCAAGGTCGTCGAGGACTCGCCACCGGAGGAGTTCTTCCAGAACGCCAAGAGCCAGCGGGCGAAGGATTTCGTAGACAAGATCCTGCACCACTGAGGGAAAAGGCAGCGGCAGCGTGGGGCTTCCACGAGGGGGGTCCCGAGAAAGGGGTGGAGATGCGAAGCATGGAGAGATGGAGATGGCTGATCGCCGTCATGGCACTGGTGGCGCTCACGGCGGTGGCTTGTGGGAACGACGCCGAGGAGACACCGGGTGGTGGTGGTGACGGCGGAGAGGCCGTAGAGGTAGAGGAGTTCCCCGCAGACACCACGATGGGCAAGATCCAGAAGAAGGGCGAGATCGTCGTCGGCACCAAGTTCGACGTCCCGCTGTTCGGTTTCAAGAACCCGCAGTCGGGTGAGGTCGAGGGCTTCGACCCGGACCTGGCGCAGATCATCGCCGACCGCCTCGGCGTCGAGCTCAAGCTCGAAGAGGCGATCTCGGACAACCGCATCCCGTTCCTGCAAGAGGGCACGGTCGACCTCGTCCTTTCGACGATGACGATCACCACCGACCGCGATGCGGAGATCGACTTCTCCCGCCCGTACTACATCGCCCACGGGCGGATCCTGACCGCGAAGGACTCCGGCATCGAGGGGGCCGAGGACACCGCGGGCAAGAAGGTCTGCACCGCTCTCGACTCGACCTACCAGACGACGGTCCTGCCGCGCGACATGCCCGACGCGGACCCGAAGATCGTCGACTCGTACTCCGAGTGCTTCGCGCTTCTGCAGAAGGGCCAGGTCGACGCGATGGTGACCGACGACGTCATCCTCGCCGGCTTCCTGCAGCAGGATGACAGCCTGCACATCGTCGGTGAGGAGCTCACCACCGACCCGTACGGTGCCGGTGTGCAGGACAAGGACAAGGAGTTCGGCGATTTCGTCTCCGGCGTGATCGACGACATCCTGGCCGACGGCACCTGGCAGGAGCTCTACGACAAGTGGATCGGCAAGTACACGGGCCAGGAGGCCGAGGACCCGAGCGAGTTCACGCTCGAGGACGCACTCGAGATCTACCCCTGCTCGGAAACCTGCTAGCAGTTCCTCTTTCAAGAGAAGAGAGCTAAGAGATGGGTGAATTCTGGGAGGTGTTCCAAGGACACCTCCCAGAATTCCGTTCTGGGTTCTTCATCACGTGCCGCCTCGTTGCGATCTCGTTCGTCATCGCGATGGTGGTCGGCACCTTGGTCGCCGCTCTTCGGGTGGCTCCGGTCCGATGGCTGAACCGCATCGGCACGATCTACGTCGAGACCTTCCGCAACATCCCTCTTCTAGTTCTCGTCTTCATCTTCTTCTTCGGCTTCCCGAAGGAGCTCAACATCGGGCCCTGGCTCGCCGGGACCATGGCGTTGGGCCTCTACACGGCCGCCTACATCGCCGAGACGCTTCGATCGGGAGTGTTCGCGGTGGGCAAGGGGCAGATCGACGCGGCCCTCTCGCTCGGCTTCACCTATAGGGAGGTCCTGCAGAAGATCATCCTGCCGCAGTCGTTCCGGACGGTGATCCCGCCGCTCGGCAACCTGATCATCGCGATGATCAAAAACTCGGCCATCCTGGGGGCCTCGGCCCTCGCGATCCCGGACCTGTTGAAAAGCGGTCGCATCGTCGCCGCCAACACCGCCAAGACGCACGAGGCGTTCTTCTGGGCCGCGGCCGGCTACCTCGTCCTGACGGTCACGGCGACGTTCATCGTTCGGTACCTCGAGAAGAGGTACGTGATCAAACGATGATGGATTACCTGTTCGCCCCGGATCGCTGGGAATGGCTCTTCCACGGGAGGAGCTTCCGCTTCCTGCTGGACGGGCTCATCATCAACATCGAGCTCGCGCTGATCACGATGGCGCTGTCTCTAACGGTCGGGCTGCTCCTCGCGCTCGCCCGGATCGCCAAGAACCCGATCGTCAAAGGTCCGGCCGGTGTCTGGATCGACGTGTGGCGCAACCTTCCACTAATCTTCATCCTCCTGTACCTCGCATTGAGCATCCCAGGCGAGTGGAAGCAGGCGTACCAGGACGCGGCCCCCTCGTGGTTCCCGGAGGCGTTCCAGAACGGACGCATCCTCGCGGCGATCGCCGGGCTGACCCTGTACAACTCCGCGGTCATCGCAGAGATCATGCGAGCCGGCATCCAGTCCTTGGAGCGGGGGCAGGGAGAGGCGGCCGCAGCCCTGGGTCTGCCTTACTGGAAGTCGATGCGCTTGGTGATCCTTCCGCAAGGTCTGCGCCGCATGGTGCCCGCAACGGTCTCCCAGCTGATAACACTGAACAAGGACACGACGCTGATCAGCATCCTCTCGATCCAGGAGGTGATGCGTCATGGACGCATCCTCGGAAGTTGTCTGCCGTTCACCTGCGGCGTCGAGGTCCCGCTGCTGCAGGTCTTCCTGGTGGTGGGCACGATGTTCGCGCTGCTGAACTACGGCCTGTCCCGTCTATCGAGGCGGCTCGAGATCAAGCAACGCGAGAAGACCGGCGTCGACGTCGAGAAGGTCACCGGCCTCGAGGACCAGGTCGCGCTCGAAAGCGATACGAAATAGGCGACATGAGACGCGTCGTCCAAGTCGCTCTGGCTGCGACACTGTTCGCCCTCAGCGCATGCGTGCCCCCGGAGAAGGAGCTCGTGCTCGCGCGCGACTACGAGATCGACACGGTCATGGGCGAGATCCAGGAGCGCGGGCACATCATCATCGGCATCGCCGAGGACGCCTACCCACTGGGCTACGTCGACCACAACGATCAGGCTCAGGGATTCACGGTCGCGTTCGGACGGAAGATCGCCGACACACTCGGTGTGGAAGCTCGTTTCATCAGTGGACCCTCCGAGGAGCTGCTCGAGCTCCCGGAAGAGGGCCTCGCCGATGTCACCTTCCCCGCACTTTCGATCCGCGAGCAGCTGGTGCGCAAGTACGCCTTCACGGATCCCTACTTCATCTCGCACCAACGTCTCTTGACCACCGGCGAGCAACAGACGATCCAACAGCTGAGCGGGGCCGCCGTGTGCTCCCTCGCCTCCGAGGAGACGGGTGTAGCGCTGGACGAGCTCGACCCGACCATCGAGGTGATCGTGGCCGATCCCTTCAGGTGTCTGCGACTGCTCGATCGGGGAAAGGTGGTCGCCGTGACCGGTCCGGACTACCTGCTCGCCGGCTTGAGGGACGGGGCCGGGCGGGAGACGTTCGTGACCGGCGACCAGCTGACGACCGAGGCTCTGGGGGCCGTGCTCGAACGCGGAGCGTCGGCGTGGGTGGAATTCGTGAATGGGGTCTTGTATCTGGCCGAGCAAGAGGGAGACTGGCAGCGTGCTTACAACGAAACCCTCCAAGAAGCCCTCGGCCCCCGCGAGCTTCCGACCATGACGCTCGAGGAAGCGGCCGCCCTCTTCCCGGCGGGTCTATAGCCGTGGCCGAGCACAGACACAAGCCCGAGGACTTCGGCATAGGTCGCCTGTTCAAAGACATACGGGATGCGATCATCGTCGGCAACGCGCGGAACGAGCGGATAGTGCTGTGGAACCCCTGCGCCGAGGCGGTCTTTGGGTACACCGAAGAAGAGGCCCTGCAACTGCGCCTGCACGACCTGGTGCCGGAGAACCTCCGGGAGGCCCACCGCAGGGGCCTCGCTCACTATCAGCTCAGCGCGGGCGGCGAGCTGATCGACAGCGGCACTCCGGTCGAGCTGCCGGGCGTGCACAAGGATGGCCACGAGGTCCCGATCGAGTTGACGCTGACCGCGATCCCACAGACGAGCCCCGAGGGCGACAGGTTCGCACTGGCGATAGTCCGAGACGTGACCGAGCGCAAAGCTGCGGAGCTATCGCGACTGAAGTTGGAGCGTATGCGTGTCAGCAAGCGTCAGGCCCTCGAGCTGAACGACGCCATCGTGCAGGGGCTCGCCGTGGCCAAGATGTTCCTCGAGAACGGCGATCCGGATCGCGGCCTGGCCGCCGTGACGAACACGCTCGAACGCGCGAAGCAGATCGTCAGCGAGTTGCTACGCGACATCAATCAGGCCGAGGGCTTCCAAGATGGCTCGCTGACCAGGGAGACCCCCGCGGAGGTCTCCCTAGAGAGCGACGACGCTACGGATCAGGGGTAACTGTAGACGTTGCCCGGGTTGAGCCGGGACTCGAACAGCTGCTGCACGTACAGCCGGCCTCCGGCCCGGTAGGTGCCGACGCCGAGGTGGCGCCAGCGGCCGAAGATGTTGCCTCGGTGCGCGCTGGAGCTCATGAACGAGCGGAAGATGCCCCGGCAGCGACGCCCGCGGCCGGTGTTCTGAGCAAGACGGCGCCAGCGAGTGATCTTCTGACCCACGGCGTAGTCGTGATACACGCTGCGGCGTGCGGCCATCGAATACGCATGTCGCCGTGCGACGTAGCTCATCTGCTTGTCCCAGCTGAGGCCGCTCATGCCGCGAGCCCGGCGAGCCCGATTGATCCGCTTCATCAGACAGACCTCGCTGCGTTTGAAGGCGTAGCCGCCGCCGGCCAGGAGCGGGTCTTCCGCCACCACCATGGCGCCCGCTAGAGGTGTGACACCGATCGTCATGGCGGAGATGCAGGCCACCACGATCGACCTAGGGACGAGACGGCCCGAGCGCGCGCGTGCAAGAACAGTCAACAGGATCTCCTTCACATCGGTTGCAGAGTCTGATTCCCGCGAGGAAGTGATGTGTGTGTACCAACCGTTGCGCGACGTGTCAAACATTCCGACATTCCGGACACGCGCAGTGGTTGCGCGTGTCGTTTGCGCGATTTCTTGCACCAAACAATGGAAAACTGGCGTTGCCCGTGACTGCGTGAGAAAGTGAAGCCACATGAACGAGAAGGCGAGCGACGCGCGCGTTCTGATAGTGGATGACGACGAAGAGATACGCCACGTGTTGCGCCTGCTATGCGAGACGCATGAGATGAAGGTCGTCGGCGAGGCGGAGAACGGGGTTCAGGCCGTCGCCATCGCGCTGCGCGAGCAGCCCCGCTTCGTGATCCTCGACTACATGCTTCCTCGACTCGACGGAGAAGGAACCGCCGAGCTTCTCCGAACGGTGTCTCCGGACGCCAAGATCGTGGCCTTCTCGGCGATCCTGGACAGCCGGCCCTCCTGGGCCGACGCCTACCTGAACAAGGAGCGGGTCACCGAACTGATGCCGCTGCTCCAAAGCTTCATCCGCTAACCGTTCTGGGTTAACTGGGGCACGTCTGAGCGTGCTTTTCCGACGTCAGAACGCCGTCCGTCGCTCCATCCTGGGCTAGCATCCCCGCCATGGCTAAAGACTCCAGCTTCGATGTGGTTTCCGAGGTCGACATGCAAGAGGTGCGCAACGCGGTCGACCAGGCGTCTCGCGAGATCTCCCAGCGCTTCGACTTCAAGAACACCGGCTCGGCGATCGAGCTCGCGGTGGAGGGCGACAAACCAACGATCACCGTGAAGTCCAACACCGAGCAGAAGGTCAAAGACGTCGTGAAGGTGCTCGAGGAGAAGCTCGTGAAGCGCCAGGTCGCCATCAAGGCCCTGCAGCACGGCAACATCGAGCCCGCAGCAGGCGGCACCGCCCGTCAGGTCCTCACGATCAATCAGGGCATCGCCACCGAGAAGGCCAAAGAGATCGTGAAGTTCATCAAGGACATGAAGACCAAGGCGCAGGCCTCGGTGCAGGGGGACCAGGTCCGGGTGTCGTCCAAGTCACGGGACACCCTGCAGGACATCATCGCGGCCCTCAAAGAGAAGGACTTCGGGATCCCGCTCCAATTCACGAACTACCGCTGACCCGTTCTTTCCCCTCGCATCGCCCCATTTGCCCGATTAGGGCGATGTGAGGAAAGAAGGGGGTAGGAAATCTCGCTCGTTCCGCCTAATGTGTTCCGCAGTGGGTATGACAGCGCCTAACCCGGCGCTGCAGACAAGGAGCGGGCATGCTGGTCGAACGATCAGAGCAGATCTGCGATGAGTGCGGCGAGACCATGATCCTCGTCCAGGACTACGGGACGACCGGTCAGGCCTTCGAGTGTCGTCTCTGCGGCTTCTGGAAGGAAGAGATCGATCTCCGGCCCTCCATCCTCGACCGCATCTAGCTAAGGCTCAACCCCAGCAACTCCTCTAGCTGCGCTACCGATTCGCTGGGATTCTTGTGCAGCACCGTGGTCATCCCAACCTCGGACGCGGCCTTGAGGTGTCCCGGATGATCGTCGACGAACACGCATGCCTGCGGCTCCAACGCCAGCTGTTCGGTGGTCATCGTGAAGATCGCCGGATCGGGCTTGCGCAAGCCCACCTCGCCGGAGATGACCACTACGTCGCAGATGCGCTCGAGCACCTCGCGCGGATAGAGATCCAGCCCCCAGGAGTTGGAGAGCAACGCTGTCTTCAGTCCGGCCGAGCGCGCCTTCTCGACCGCGGCGATCATGTCCGGCTCCAGCTTCAACGTTCCGAACAGACGCTCGAGCAGACCCTCAGCCTCGATCGGCTTACCGGTGGCTTCGGTCAAGCGCTGGGCGAAAGCCAACGCGAACTCGGATTCCGCGAGTTCTCCCGTCTCGAACCGCACCACGAGGTCGTCCTCTCCCCCGCTGTAGGCGCGCAGCGCGGCCCGCACGAGGTCCTGCAACTCGATGTCGTGCTCGTTGGCGAAGTCGAACATCGCGCCTTGAAGGGGCGTGGTCAGAACGCCTCCGAAATCGACGATCAAAGCCTTGTAGCTCATCCCGCGGCCACCTCCAGTGCGCGCTCTGCGAGGCGCGGGACTCCGTGCTCCATGTGAGCGAAGAACGGATCGTCGGTCATGCCCGCCAGATGACGTGCGTACGAACCCTCTAGCAGGATCGCGAGCTTCCAGATGGCCAATACGATGTACCAGGGCAGGGCGCTCGTGTCCCGTCCGGTCGCGGCCTCGTATCTCTTGACCAGATCGGCCCTGCGAAGGAACCCCGGTTGCTGCGTCACCGAGGCCTGGCGCGCCAGCAGGTCGTCGGTGCCGTCTTCGGGATCCAGCCAGAACGACGCCATCCATCCGACGTCCGCCAAGGGATCCCCTAACGTCGACATCTCCCAATCGAGGATCGCCACCAAGCGAGGCGGGGGGCTCTCCGCGAACATCACGTTGTCGAGCTTGTAATCGCCGTGCACGATCGTGGTCGGCGGAGACTCCGGTCTGTTGTCCCGGAGCCACTCGCCCACCTTCTCGAGATCCGGCAGGGGCCGCGTGAACGGCAGCGTCAGCTCGAGCTGGCCCGTCCAGCGCCGCAGCTGGCGCTCCAGGTAGCCCGTCGGTTTCCCGAACGTGTCGAGCCCACAGGAGGCCGGATCGACCGCGTGGAGCTCGACCAGGGCATCTACCAGCTCCTCTCCGATCTTGCGCCGGTCGGCCTCGCCGAAAGCGGCCGGGAGCTCGTCCCTGATCACCACGCCGTGGACCTTCTCCATCAGATAGAACGGGGCGCCGATGAGGCTCTCGTCCTCGGACAGGCAAAGAGGCTGGGGCACCCGCACCGGGGTCTGATCGAGCGCCTTCATCACGCGGTATTCCCTCGCGACGTCGTGGGCAGAGGGCAGGAAAGCTCCGAGCGGAGGCCGGCGGAGCACCATCTCCTGCATGCCGCCTCTGAGCACGATGAAGGTCTCGTTGGAGTGACCGGCCCGGTGCCGCTGCACGACCAGATCCGCCTCTCCCTGGAAGTGCTCGTTCAGAAATCGCGTGAGGGCCTCTTCATCGACGAGCTTCGGAAGCTCGTTCGTGTCCTCGTTCATTCGCCGGCCCCCGTGCAGTTGAGTACCCTCATCGCGATGACCTCGCGGCCGCCGAGACTACTAAGCGCAGCCGTAGCGCTCGTGTCACTCACGAGCTGTGCCCCGAGAGCCGTTACGGACGAGGGCCGGGCCGTGAACGGCCTCTACGACATCTTCTTCTGGGTCGCCGCCGGTGTCTTCACGATCACGGCAGGCCTCATCGCCTGGAGCATCATCCGCTACCGCGAACGCCCGGGCGACAACGACCTGCCGAAGCAGTTCCACCAGAACCTCAAGCTCGAGATCGTCTGGTTCGCGATCCCCCAGATCATCGTGATCGCTCTCTTCGTGTTGACCGCGCTGACCCTGTCGGAGGTCAACGAGCAGGAGGCCGAGCCCGACGCGACCGTCCACGTCACCGCCTTCCAGTGGGGTTGGCGGTTCGAGTTCGAGGGCTCGGACAAGGTCGTTGAGGGGACGCCGGAGGACCGGGCCGAGGTGCTGCTTCCGACCGGCGACGTGGCCTTCGTCTTGGAGTCCGCCGACGTCGTGCACAACTTCTACGTTCCGCGCTTCCTCATGAAACGCGACATCGTTCCGGGCCGCGAGACCCGCTTCGACGTGAGCATCGAAGCCCCCGGCACCTACGGAGGGGTCTGTGCAGAGTTCTGCGGCCTCCTGCACGACCAGATGACCTTTACGCTCGAGGCCGTGGCCCCGGAGGAGTTCGAAGCATGGCTGGCCGAATGATCTTTCGCTTTGTTCGTAGCCAGATCCGAAAAGCGGGCGCTATTACGCGCAAAGGAGATTCGTGATGGCGGCGACCGACCAGGCCCTGCACCAGACGCGCGGGATCGCGGCCTGGGTCACCACCGTGGACCACAAGCGGATCGGGATCCTCTATCTGGTCACCTCGATCGGGTTCTTCCTCGCGTCCGGGATCCTGTCGCTGGTGATGAGGGCCGAGCTCGCGCAGCCGGGCCTCCAGATCGTCGAGCGCGCCACCTACAACCAGCTCTTCACGATGCACGGAACGGGGATGATGTTCCTGTTCGCCACACCGGCGGTCGCGGGGCTGGCGAATTACTTCGTCCCCCTGCAGGTGGGCGCGCCGGACGTCGCCTTCCCCCGGCTGAACGCCTTGACCTACTGGCTCTACCTGCTGGGGGGCCTGGTGGTGTTCTCGGGCTTCTTGACGGAGACGGGGGCCGCGCAGTTCGGCTGGACGGGGTACGCACCGCTGTCGGACGCCACCTACTCGCCCGGCGCGGGAGCGGACCTCTGGATCATGGGGCTGATCCTCGTGGGGACCTCTTCGATCCTGGGGGCCGTCAACCTGATGGCGACCATCTTCGGGATGCGAGCGCCCGGGATGACGATGTTCCGTCTGCCGATATTCGTCTGGAACATCATCGTGACGATGGCGCTGATCATGTTCAGCTTCCCCGTGCTGACCGCGGCCCTGGCAGCGCTCTTCATCGACAGGAACTTCGGAGGCGGGTTCTTCGATCCGACCCAGGGCGGCGACCCGATCCTGTACCAGCACCTCTTCTGGTTCTTCGGCCACCCCGAGGTCTACATCGTGATCCTGCCGTTCTTCGGAGTGGTGACCGAGATCATCCCGGTCTTCTCGCGCAAGCCTCTGTTCGGTTACCGAGGCTTCGTGTTCGCGACCTTGCTGATCGGCGCATACAGCTTCTCGGTGTGGGCGCACCACATGTTCACGACCGGAGCCGTGGACAACCCGTTCTTCTCGGCAACCTCGATGTTGATCGCGGTCCCGACCGGGGTGAAGTTCTTCAACTGGATCTCGACGATGTGGCGAGGCAAGCTGCGCTTCCCCACCCCGATGTTGTTCTGCATGGGCTTCTTGTTCATGTTCCTGATGGGCGGCATAACGGGGATCTTCGTGGCGTCTCCTCCGATCGACTACGCGGTGCACGACACCTATTACGTCGTCGGTCACTTCCACTACACGCTGTTCGGGGGCAGTGTGTTCGCGCTGTTCGCCGGCTTCTACTACTGGATCCCGAAGATGAGCGGCCGGATGATGCGCGAGGGCCTCGGCAAGCTGCACTTCTGGCTCATGTTGATCGGCTTCAACCTGACCTTCTTCCCGATGCACCAACTGGGCCTGGACGGGATGCCGCGGCGGGTGCCCGACTATCTGCCGGGCGCGGGGTTCGACACCCTGAACGCGGTGTCGACCTTCGGCTCGGGGATCCTGGCCCTGTCCGTGCTCGTGTTCCTCGTGAACTTCATGGTGTCGATGCGGCGAGGCGAGGCCGCCGGCGACGATCCGTGGGAGGGCAACACGCTCGAGTGGGCTACCTCTTCGCCTCCCCCTCACCACAACTTCACGTCCCTGCCCCCCGTGCGCAGCGAGCGGCCGGTCTTCGATGCGCGCCACGGAGGCCCCTCATGACCGCTTTACGCGTAACCAGCGTCGAAAAGCGGGCGCGGTTACGAACAAAGCGGGGGCCGCGTGGCTGAGGAGATCCGGTTCTTCGTTCGCATCGCGCTGTTCACGGTCGTGATCGGGACGATCTACTGGTTCGTGAGCTACGAGGAGGCCGGGACGATCCTCTTCGGCGGCATCGTGGCGAGCGCGGTCACGTTCGCGGCGGTGATCGCACTGCGCGTGAGGGCCGCGCGGCGGGGGGGCCGGGGGGTGAAGGCCCTGCTCGGCTTCGACGACGTCGGCGGGGACCGGCCGTTGAACCTGGACGAGGACACCTTTCCGTCGGCCAGCATGTGGCCGGCCGCGGCCTCGCTCGGCTCCGCTCTGATCCTGGTCGGGCTCGTCTACGGGGCCTGGCTCTGGGTCCCCGGCCTGGCGATCGCACTCAGCGCCACCTGGGGCTGGCTCACCGAACTCGACTAACCCCAACCCCAACCGTTCTGGGTTAACTGAAGCACGTCACAGCGTGTTCCAGTTAACTCAAAACGGGTCAGTGTTCTTCGAAGCCGCCTTCGGGGGTGCGGCGGAGACGTATCTTGCGCGGAGGTGTCGTGGGGGCCGAGTCCTGTAGTTGGACCGCCATCCGGTGAGCGATCAGGCCCCCGAGGGCCGGGACCACGAACACGGCTATGCGCAACACGGCCGTCACCGCCTCGACCTGGACGTTGAACATGATCGCCATCACGTCATTGCCTCCGGCGATCGTCAGAACCAAGAAGAAGAGGAACGCGGCCACGCCGATGCCGGTGCGGAACGGGACGTCGCGCGGCCGGTTCAAGAGATGGTGCGCGTCGCGGTCGCCCGTCATCCTGGCCTCGACGAACGGCCACAGCGCCATGAGGCCGAAGGCGATGCCGGGCATGACGACTCCCGGGATGAACGGCGATGGGATCAGGACGCCGAAGACCTCGAGGTCGAACGGCGGGAAGAGCCGCAGGGCCCCCTCGAGCCATCCGATGTACCAGTCGGGTTGCGCGGGCGCGCTGACGACCGTCGGATCGAACGGTCCGTAGTCCCACACCGGATTGATCTGGATCAGCCCGCCCATGAACGCCAGCACGGACCCCGTGACGAGCAAGAGACCCACCGACTTAAAGACCTGCCCGGGCCAGAAGGGTTTCCCGACCACGTTGCGTTCGGTCGCCTTGGGTCCGGCGAACTGCGCGTGCTTCTGCCGCCAGAGGATCGCCAGATGCGCCCCGATCAATCCGATCATGAGGCCGGGCAGCAGCATCACGTGCATGACGAACAACCTCGAGATGATCCCGTGCGTTGGGAACTCTCCGCCGAACGCGAGGAACGCGAGATAGGGCCCGACGAACGGAACGGAGATAAGCACCGAGTACGCGATGCGCAATCCCGTCCCCGAGAGCAGGTCGTCCGGCAGCGAGTATCCCGTGAATCCGGCCCCCAGCGCGAGGATCAACAGAACGACTCCGATCAGCCAGTTCAGCTCGCACGGTTTGCGGAACGCGCCCGTGAAGAAGATCCGCATCGCGTGCACGACGACGGCCGCAACGAAAACCAACGCGGCCCAGTGATGGATCTGGCGCATGACGAGCCCGGCGCGCACCTCGAAGCTGATCCGCATCACGGACTCGTACGCGGCCGAGACCTCGCGGCCCTGGAGCGGTTCGTACGGGCCCTGATAGATGACCTCCGCCGCGTCGGGCCGATAGAAGAGCGTCAAGAACGTGCCGGTCGCGACCAGGATCACGAAGCAGAAGAGCGCGATCTCTCCGAGGAGGAACGACCAGTGATCGGGGAAGACCTTGCGCAGGCTCTTGCGCGCGACCGCCGCGACCCCGAGCCGTTCGTCGACCCAGCCGAGCACCCTCACGTCGCTCGGCCCTCATCGTTGTTGAGGTTCCAGAAGCCGGGCCCGACGGGTTCGGAGAAGTCGCCGCTGGCGATCAGGTAGCCCTCATCGTCGATCTCGATCGGCAGCTGGGGCAGCGGGCGGTCTGCGGGCCCGAAGGTCGGCTCGGCCCCCCTGAGCACGTCGAAGGTGGACTGGTGACAGGGACACAGCAGCTCGTGGCTCTGGGCCCGGTAGAGGCCGACCGGGCAGCCGGCGTGGGTGCAGATCTTGGAGTAGGCGACGACGCCGTCGGGCGCCCAACCCTCCCGGCCCTCGGGGAGCTCGAGGTCGTTCGGGTCGACCCGGAGCAGCAGTGTCTGGGCGTCTGCGGCTCCGACCTGGCCCTCGGGGAACACGGTCTGGACGGCGCCGGCTCGCAGCATCTCGGGACGCAGAGGGTTGCCGTCGACGTCGACCAGGCGCTTGCCCGGCAGCCACTGGGTCCGAAAGAGGCTCTGTCCGGGCCGAGGGCCGAGCGAGAGGGCCGGGATGGCCAGAGCGGCGGCCAGCGAGCCCGAGGCCCCCAGGAGCATCCGCACGAGCAGAGAGCGCCTGGTGACGCCCTCGTCCTCCAGGACGTCTGCGGCGCCGTCCACGGCCGCGTCGGTGGAAGCCAGCGGGGGCCTCTCCTCGGTCGTCTCCTCCTCGTGCAGGAGCCGGGTCGCCCACACGAGCACGCCGACGCCCAGGCCCCCCAGAGCGATCCCCAGCAGGAGGCCCTGGATCTGGGCGTCACCTCCGACGACGTAGACCACGAGGAGGCCGAGCGAGGCCAGGACGCTGGCGCCGAACGAGGCTGCGACGATCCGCTCGGGCCTCACTCCTCCGGCCCCTCGGCGCGCTTCACCCGGCTGCCGACCAGCCAGCTCACGAGCCCGAGACTCAGCATGCCGACGGTCCAGCCGACGAAGCCCTCGGGGACCGGGCCGATGCCGCCGATATCCGCTCCGCCGGGGGCCTCCTCTTCCTGCAGGTACTCGATGAACCTCACGATCGAGTTGCGCTCGGTGTCGTCGAGGTCGAACACGGGCATCTCCCCCGGCCCGGTGACGATGGCCTCGGCGATGTCCAGGGAGCTGGCCTGATAGAGGCTCGGCGCGAGGGCCCCCACCCCCGCCGCGCCCCCGTTGGCGGTAGCGCCGTGGCAGGCCGCGCAGTTGTCGACGAACAGCTGCTGACCTTCCCTCAGGTCGCCCGCCTCGAGGACCACGTCGGGGATCTCGGGCCCGTCGCCCAGGCTGCCGACGTAGGCGACCAGAGCTTCGATCTCGTCCTCGTCGAAGGCCGGCTCCTTGCGCATGGTCTGGTCGGAGGAGTTCGCGAGCGGCATCCGGCCGGTGCGCAACTGGAAGTCGGCTGCGGCCTCTCCGGCCTCTCGGATATCCGGCCCGTACTCGGTGCCGGAACCGTCGCTCGCATGACAGGAGGCGCAGGACTCGATGAAGAGGTCCCGGCCCTCAGGGACCACGGCAGCCAGGGCCGAACCGGTCATCAGCGCGCAGGCCGAGACGACAACGGAGGCGAGAAGCGCAGCCCGGGGCCCCATGACCCCGAGACCCTACCCGCCCCCCTCCCCGCTTTGTTCGTAACTAGCGTCGAAAAGCGGGCGCGGTTACGCGCAAAGCGGTGTCGATACGTTCGATGACCTTGCCCGGGCGCCGAACGATGTCCTGCCAGGGGATCTCGAGGATCCGCCACCCCAGCAGCATGAGGCGATTGCGCCTCTCCATATCGCTCAACCAGCGGTCCTTCTCGAGATGCCAGCGGGCACTCTGTACCTCGAGCACCAAGAACTGCGCCGGATAGGCGAAGTCGGTACGCCCGATGAATCCATCAGCATCACTGATGTTGAACTGACGCTCGGGGGCCGGAAGATGGGAACGGCCGATCAGCACGGAGAGCATCGATTCGAGCTCGCTCCCGGTGGGGGCCAGTCGCGGATCTCTGGCACGTAGAACGGAACGGATGGCCGCGACACCGTTGCGACCCGGCTTCCCCAGCTCGTCCAAGCGTCCGATCAGATGCCAAACCGACGTGAGCCCCTGCCTGAGCGCCGATTCGAGAGCCCGCTCGACGACTGCCTCCGACGTCACGGCTCCGAGGTCGATGAGGGTGCGCGAGGGCGTCGTGACGGGGATCCCCTGTACGCAGATGACATCACAGGCAGGGAACGCGTCTGTGAAGTGCACCTTCAGCGAGGGCGGGGCCTTCTTGCGCCTATCCAGGACGAGCTCGGTGGGAGCGAAGTCGAGACCTAGACCGTGAAGTCGGGCCGCGGCACGATGCGATGCGGCTGCCGTCGGCCCCGCCCAGCGACAACCAGCCATCAGGGCCTGCTGCCACGACGGCTCGACCTCTCTAAGTCGATAGACCCCACGGTGAAGACAGATCCAACGACCCGTTTCGACCCGGCGCCGGACGGCGCTCGGCGACATCCCGCACTCGAGCGCTTCGGCGAGTGTGATCACTCCCCATTGGCCAAGCGCTCGCTCGATGCATCTCTCGGTAACCGCAGACCGCTCCATCTGGTGAGTTCACCAGGGAGCCTGGACCGGAGCTGTGGCCCTCGTCACTGCGCTTTGCGCGTAACCGCGCCCGGTTTTCGGTGCTAGCTACGAACAAAGCGGGGTTAGGGGACCACTTTCTGCATGCCTCGGTGAGCGAAGACTCCCAGGACCACCGTCATGCCCAGGAGCGAGAGGAGGCCCGGCCAGGTGTGGGCCCAGGTGATGTCTCCGAGGAAGCCCTGGCGGGCGAGCTCGAGGACGTTCGTGACGGGGTTCACGCGGGCCACGGCCTGCACCCAGCCGGTCAACAGGTCCAGGGGCACCATCGCGGTCGACAGGAAGAAGCCCAGGAACAGCGCCATCTGGATCAGGGGGGCTGCTTGCTGGCTCTTGGCCCGCAGCGCCATCCCGACCGACCACATCCCGCCGACGAGAGAGATGCCCACTCCTGCGATGGCGAGCGGCACGACCGTCAGGACGCCGGCCTGGTAGTGCACTCCGGCGATCAGGCCGACGACCGTCAGCAGCGTCAGCGGCAGGAACGCACGGAGCATCGAAGCGAGCAGCGGCCCGGCCAGGATCGCGCCTCTGGGGGCCGGGCTCAGGATGAAGCGGTCGAAGAAGCCGTTCTCGAGGTCGCGCGCGATCGCGATGCCCGTCGTGATGCCCGCGAAGGCGCAACCCTGCAAGGTGGACATCGGCAGGATCCAGTCCTTCATCTCCGCCGCGGGGAAGCCGGGCATGTTGACCAATCCCGAGAACGCGCCCGAGAAAGAGACCAGGAAGAACACCGGCATGATCAGAGACGGGAAGAAGGTCGAGGGGTAGCGCGGGATCAGCTTCAAGCTGCGCACCGTGATGCCCCAGGCAACGTCGACGGATGACATCGCTTAAGCCTTGTCCGCCAGACGCGCTCGCAGCGCGAGCAGCGACAGGGCCAGACCCAGCACCAAGATCGCCGACGCGATGCCGAGCGCGAGCAGGAACTCGGACGCGTCCCAGCCCCGGATCACCAACGAACGGATCCCTTCGATCATGTGCGACAGCGGGTTGGCCGACGCTACCGACTTGAACCATCCCTCCATCAACGAGCGCGGGAAGAACGCGCTCGACAGGAACATCGAGACGAAGATCAACGGGAAGCTGCCTTGAACGACCTCGGTGGAGCCGCTCTTCAGTCCGATCGCCACCGAGACGGCCCCCAGCCCCGCAGCCGCGATCGCCGAGACGATCGCCACCCCCAGCATCCCGATGAAGCCGCCCTCGACGCTGAGGCCGAAGAGATGCGCCACTCCGAAGAACAGCCAGGCCTGGGCGAAGGCCAGGCTGAACGATCCCGCCAGCCTTCCGATCAGGATCGAGGTCCGAGAGACGGGAGGCGACGAGGCGGTCGAAGAACCCGCCCTCGATGTCGGCTGCGATGGCCGAGCCGGATGCGATGGCTCCGAACAGGCCTCCCTGCACGATCGTCGTTGCGATCATGAACTGAAGGAACGAATCGACCGGAGGGAACCCGGGCAGGTTGATTGAACGCTCGAGTGCAGCAGAGTTGATCGCGAGGAACAGCAGCGGGAATGTGATCGAAGGCACGATCGCGATCGGCTGACGGATCGTAGTGACGATGGAACGCCGACTGAGCGCGGCGTAGTGCGCGACCGCGGTGCTCATCGCCCGGGCTCGGCCCCCTGCACAGCGGCCTCGGCCTCTCCGGATCCCGCTCCCTCCAACCTGCGCCCCGTCACCTTCTGGAACACGTCGTCGAGCGTCGGGTTGTGAAGCTCGAGACCGGCGATGCTCACTCCGGCTTCGTCGAGAGCGCGCACCACTGCACTCATATGCTCCGGCCCCCCTGCGAGGCGCGTCGCGATGCTCCCCTCCGCCGCAGGCACCGACTCACCGAAGCGCAGGAGCGCGGCCTCCGCCTGCAATGGATCGGCCCCGGGAGCGAGACGGACCTCCAGCGTCGGGTCTCCGACCTGAGCCTTGAGCTGGGCCGGCGTCCCCTCCGAGACGATCACGCCGTTGTCGATGATCGCGATGCGCCCGGCGAGCTGATCGGCCTCCTCCATGTACTGGGTCGTGAGGAAGACCGTCGTGCCATCGCGGTTCAGGGTGCGGACCTCGTCCCAGATCGCCTGACGGCTGTTCGGATCGAGTCCCGTAGTGGGCTCGTCGAGGAACAACACCTGAGGCTCGTGGATCAGGGACAGGGCCAGGTCGAGGCGCCTGCGCATCCCGCCCGAGTAGGTGGCGACGCGCCGGTCCGCGGCCCCAATGAGCCCGACGCGCTCGAGCAGCTCGGCCCCCTTGCGCGCGGTCTCTTTCTTCGGGATCCCGTGAAGGGTCGCCTGGAGCCTGATCAGCTCGGTCCCAGTCATCAACGGATCGATCGCCGCGTCCTGCAGCGCGACGCCGATCGAGCGACGCACCATGTCGGCTTCTCTCACGACGTCGAAGCCCGCGACCGAGGCGCGGCCCCCGGAAGGACGGAGCAACGTCGTCAGCATGCGAACGGTCGTCGACTTGCCCGCGCCGTTCGGTCCGAGGAAACCGAAGATCTCGCCCGGAGTGAGCGATAGATCGATCCCGGCGACCGCTTCGAGCTTGCCGAAGCTCCGCTTCAGGCCCTCGGCCTCGACCGGCGATGTGGTGCTGGGCATGAGCGCTCCTTCAGATCGTTTCGTGGACCAACTGCCGCCTGCGAAGCGTTATTCCGCTCGACCCCCTAACCGGACATATCACCCAACGTCACCGAACCACAACGGAGGGTTTCGAAAATGGGGGCCGGGGAACGATAGCCCCATCGCAACACTCGCCTTTGAGGAGAGGAGGGACGCATGGGACTCGTATGGACCGTCCTAGCGATCATCGGACTGATCGTCGTCCTGCAGATGATCTTCTAAGAACCACTCAGCGAACAAACAGGCCCCGGGAACACCACCCCGGGGCCTTTCGCTGTTTTGAGTTAACTGGTGCACGTTCCAGCGTGCTTTTCCAACGTCAGAACGGAGCCTCCCGCTGGTACGACCAGATGGTCGAGCGGCAGGGCCCCGCCTCAGGCGCAGATCGCGAGCAGGTTCGGGACGAGCTCGTTGATGTTCCCGGCCCCCTTGCGCAGGTAGGCGCGCGCTCCCAGAGCGAGAGCCTTCTCCTCGACGCCGCCGTTGAATCCCGAGAAAGCCAGGACCTTGAGTCGCAGTCCCCGAGCCTGAAGCTCGCTCAGAACCTGAAGGCCGTCGAGCTCGGGCATGCCCATGTCGAGCACCAACACATCGGGCCGCTCCGTCTCTATCAATAGCAAAGCCTCGGCTCCGTCGCGTGCATCCCCCACGACCTCGAACCTGCCATCCTTCTCGAGCAGGATCCTGATAAGCATCCTGATGTCATCGGCGTCGTCGGCCAGGAGGACGCGGATCATGCCGTCACATCCGAAGTCGATACCGCCGTCTTCCGAACCAGGTCCCCGGGCTGGATCTCACCGACACTGCTGGTCAAGAGATCGCCGACGATCTTCTGAGTCTCCTCGAGAGAGCGCTTGACCGCGGCTCGGGCTTTGTCTTCGAGACCGAGCTCGAACGAATAGTGCGCGATGGCGAGATGCTGCAGCACGTTGTCGTTCAGGTCGAGGGCGTCACGCTGACGGGTCTCGGCCTCGGCGAGGCTTCGAGCAGCGCGTCGGTAGGAGTCGCGCAGCTCCTCGTTCTGTTTCCAGACCGTGAGCCCGGCTACCGTCGCTCCCAAGATGAACAGCCCGTGTATCAACGCCCACCTGACGGGGTTGTCG
>JBKHXK010000002.1:0-24185 GCA_046566065.1 Actinomycetota bacterium
TCCAGGGGGATGGCCAAAATTTCCGGCCAGGTATCGCGTTGGAGCTAGAACCCAGAGCCCGGGTCGATGTCCAGGCGAGCCTCGATCAACCACAGGTTGCGGCGAACGCATTCAGGGCACAGCGCGAGCTGCCGGTTGTTCGCGTCGGGCATCTCCTGCCAGCCCAGCGGAACCAAACCGTGTCGTCTGGCCTCCGACCGCCCACAAGAGGAACAGAAGACCCTGTTCCTCAGATTCTCCGGCTGGTCGCTCACGGTTCCCCCTTACCGCCGGCGCGAGCGGGACCTAGTCCCTGCCCAACTCCGGACGGGCCAGAGCCGCCCGCATGCCCGCCTCGGCACGCTGGTCCACGTCTTCTTCCTTCTCGCGCTGCGCGTCGGCGATACGTCGCTTCGCCTCGGCCGCATCGATGTCACCGGCTTCGTCGGCGTCGTCCGCCAGCACGATCACGTGATAGTCGTCCTGGCCCCCGGAGGCCTCGAGGAAACCTCCGGGGACTATGTAAGACGAACGTGTGCCGCCGGACACCACGGTGACGAGACCCGGCACGAGGGCGGCCAGGAATGGGACGTGCCCGTTCATGATGCCGAACTCACCTTCGGGTGACCGCGCGATGACCAGCTCGGCCTCACCGGACCAGATCTCCTCTTCGGGAGTAACGACGGAAACGCTGAAAGGGGTTGCCACTACTCGTTGAGCTCCTTGGCCTTCTGCTCGGCCTCTTCGATGCCGCCGACCATGTAGAAGGCCTGCTCCGGAAGGTGGTCGTACTCACCCTCGGCCAGAGCCTTGAAGCTCTGGATCGTCTCGTCGACCGGGACGTACTTCCCGGGGATGCCGGTGAACTGCTCGGCGACGAAGAACGGCTGCGACAGGAACCTCTGGATCTTGCGGGCTCGCTGAACCGTGATCCGGTCCTCTTCCGAGAGCTCGTCGATGCCGAGGATGGCGATGATGTCCTGGAGGTCCTTGTAGCGCTGCAGGATCCTCTGAACCGTCAGAGCGACGTTGTAGTGCTCGTCACCGACGTAGCGGGGGTCGAGGATCCGCGAGGTCGAGTCGAGGGGGTCGACGGCCGGGTAGATGCCGAGCTCAGAGATCGCACGAGAGAGCACGGTCGTCGCGTCGAGGTGGGCGAACGTGGTGTGAGGGGCCGGGTCGGTGATGTCGTCGGCGGGCACGTAGATGGCCTGGAGCGAGGTGATCGAACGACCCTTGGTCGAGGTGATCCGCTCCTGCAGCTCACCCATCTCCTCCGACAGGGTGGGCTGGTAGCCCACGGCCGAAGGCATACGACCGAGAAGCGTCGACACCTCGGAACCGGCCTGGACGAAACGGAAGATGTTGTCGATGAACAGCAGCACGTCCTGGTGCTCGCGGTCACGGAAGTACTCGGCCATGGTGAGAGCGCTCAGGGCGACGCGGAGACGCACGCCGGGAGGCTCGTCCATCTGGCCGTAGACCAGAGCGGTCTTCTCGAGCACGCCGGACTCGCGCATCTCGATCAGGAGGTCCGTGCCCTCACGGGTGCGCTCGCCGACGCCCGCGAACACGGACACGCCGGAGTGCTGCTCGGCCACGCGGTAGATCATCTCCTGGATGACGACGGTCTTGCCGACCCCGGCGCCACCGAACATCCCGATCTTTCCACCCTGCACGTAAGGCTCGAGGAGGTCGATGACCTTGATGCCGGTCTCGAACATCTCGGTCTGCGGCTCGAGGTCCTCGTAGTCGGGCGCCTGGCGGTGGATCGGCCAACGCTCGACGTCGTCGGGGATCGTGGAGCCGTCGACCGGCTCACCGAGCACGTTGTAGACGTGGCCGAGGGTGGCCGGGCCAACGGGAACGGTGATGGGCTGGCCCGTGTTCGTGACCTTCGCTCCGCGCACGAGACCGTCGGTCGCCTTCATGCAGATGGCCTTGACGGTCGACTCGCCGATGTGCTGGCTGACCTCCGCGGTGATCGTGTCCGTCTTGCCCTCGACGCTCCTCTCGACCGTCAGGGCGTAACCGATCTCCGGAAGCTGGCCGGGTGGGAACTCGACCTCGATGACCGGCCCCGTGATGGTCAGGATGCGGCCCTCACTGGTCGTGAGACCCCTGCCGCCGGAAAGTTTCTCTTCGGTGATGGCCACTGCCTAACCTCCTGCTTTCGTCAGATCTTGGGTTGAGAACGCTGCTCTTCGCTGTTGGTGTCCTTGGGAGTCGCTGCGCGCTCCGGACAGGGCCTCGGCACCGCCGATGACCTCCATGATCTCGGTCGTGATCTCGGCCTGTCGGGCCTGGTTGTAGACGCGCGTGAGTCCTTCGATCAGCTCCTCCGCGTTGTCGGTGGCCGACTTCATCGCCCGCTGCTGGGCGGCGAAGAACGAGGCGGCGCCCTCGAGCATCGCCTGCAACACCGCCCCCTCGATATAGCGCGGGAGGAGGAAGTTCAAGATGTCCTCGGGCTCGGGCTCGAACACGTAGTTGGCCTTGGGGGCGTCGCTCTCGTCGCCGGTGACCTCTTCGGAGGTAGCCGGTAGCAACCGCACGACGACGGGGCGCTGGGTCAGAGCGGACTCGAACTTCGTGTAGGCCAAACGCACCTCGTCGATGTCCCCGTTCGAGAACGCCTCTACCGCGGCCCGCGCCACCTTGCGCGCGTTGGCGATCTTCGGCTGATCGGAGTAGCCCTCCCAGGCGTCCGAGAAGTCGTACCCACGGAACTTGAAGTACGAGATCGCTTTCTTGCCCGACAGGAACAGCTTGGTGTCGCCGCCGTGCTTGGCCATGTCCCGTTCGGCCGCACGGATCACGTTGGAGTTGTAGGCGCCCGCCAAACCTCTGTCGGCGCTGATCACGATCATCCCGACGCGGCCGCTGCCCTCTTCGCGCTTCTTCAGCAACGGATGATCGAGGTTGCCGGCGTTGCGGGTGACCGACGCCATCAGGTTCCGAAGCTGCTCGGCGTAGGGACGAGCCGCCTCGACCCGACGAGAGGCCTTGACGATGCGGGAAGAGGCGATCAGCTCCATCGCACGCGTGATCTTCTGGGTCGACTTGACCGACCCTATGCGCCTCTTTACCGCTCGGAGCTGCTGCGCCATCTAGCTATCTCTCTTTCGTTATTCGCCGGTCGCCGCGTTGTCGCCGGACAGGCTGGCGGTGTCGCTGGGGGTGCTGGTGTCGGCCGCTGCGTCCTCGGTGGCGCCGGAAGCCTTCGACGGCTCGGGCACGCCTTCCTCGGAAGCGGTGGTCTCGACCGTCTCCTCGCGGTCGGCCCAGGACGACTTGAAGTCCTCGACGGCGGAGCGGAGCTTGCCCTCGAGGTCCTCGTCCAGCTTCCCGGTCTCGACGATCTGCTGGCCGATGGCGGAGTGACGCGACTTGACCTGCTCGATCAGCTCGCGCTCGAAGTCGTTGACGCGGTCGAGCGGGACGTCGTCCATGAACCCGTTCGTCACGGCCCAGATCGAGATGACCTGGTCCTCGACGGGGTAAGGCGTGTACTGCTTCTGCTTGAGCACCTCGACCACGCGGGCGCCTCGGTCCAGCTGCGCCTGCGACGCCTTGTCGAGGTCGGAGCCGAACTCGGCGAAGGCCTCGAGCTCGCGGTACTGAGCGAGGTCCAGACGCAGTCGACCCGCCACCTGCTTCATCGCCTTGATCTGCGCGTTACCACCGACGCGGGACACCGAGATGCCCACGTTGATGGCGGGACGCACACCGGAGAAGAAGAGGTCCGACTCGAGGAAGATCTGCCCGTCGGTGATCGAGATCACGTTGGTCGGGATGTAGGCGGAGACGTCTCCACCCTTCGTCTCGATGATCGGAAGTGCGGTCAGCGAGCCGCCGCCGTTCTCGTCGGAGAGCTTCGCTGCACGCTCGAGGAGACGGGAGTGCAGGTAGAAGACGTCGCCGGGGTAAGCCTCGCGACCCGGCGGACGCCGGAGCAGCAGCGAGAGCTGCCGGTAGGCGATGGCCTGCTTGGAGAGGTCGTCGTAGATGATCAGCGCGTGCTCGCCGTTCTCCATCCAGTGCTGCCCCATGGCACAACCCGAGAAGGGGGCCAGGTACTGGAAGGGGGCCGGGTCCGAGGCCGGAGCGTTCACCACGACCGTGTACTCGAGGGCGCCGCGAGACTCCAGGGCGGCTACGACCTCGGCGACGGTGGAGGCCTTCTGTCCGACGGCCACGTAGATGCACTTCACGGCCTTGTCCGTGCCCCAGTGTTCCTTCTGGTTGATGATGGCATCGATCGCGATCGCGGTCTTTCCGGTCTGGCGGTCGCCGATGATCAACTCGCGCTGTCCACGGCCGATCGGGATCATGCCGTCGATGGCCTTGATGCCGGTCTGGAGCGGCTCACCCACCGGCTGGCGGGCGGTGACTCCCGGCGCCTGCACCTCGAGAGCGCGCGTGGCGGTCGTCTTGATCGGGCCCTTGCCGTCGATCGGCTCACCGAGAGCGTTCACGACACGGCCGAGGAGGCCGTCGCCGACACCGACCGAGAGGATGCGTCCCGTCTGCTTCACGGGGTGTCCCTCTTCGATGTGAGAAGCCTCGCCGAGGATGACGCAACCGATCTCGTCCTCGTCGAGGTTCATGGCGAGGCCGATGATCCCGCCGGGGAACTCGAGCATCTCGTTCGCCATGACGCCGGGAAGCCCGGTGACGCGGGCGATACCGTCGCCGACCTCGTTGACACGGCCGACCTCTTCCTTCTCGACCGACGGTTTGAAGTCGGCCACGTAGCGCTGGAGAACCGCAGAGATCTCCGACGCGTCGATGTTCAATTCGCGTTGAGACACTTAGCCCCTCACCTGCTCCTTCAATTGCTCGAGACGACGCTTGACGCTGCCGTCGATGACGGTGTCTCCAACCTTGGCGACGACCCCTCCGATGACGCTGGGGTCGACGAGGACCTTCAACTCGACCTTCTTGCCGGTAGCCGTCGAAAGTGCCCGTGCCAGCTCTTGCTCCTGAGCCGGCTCCAGCGGGATGGCGGTGCGGACCTCGGCCACGACCGAGTCGCGTTCCTCGGCAGCCAGATCCGAAAGCTCGCTGAGGATCTGAGGCAGATGCCGGCCGCGGCCCTGCTCGACCACGAAGCCGAGAAGACCGAGCGTGTGCGGAGACACCTTGTCCGCCAGCAACTCGTTGAGCACCTTCTTGCGCTGGTCGATGTCCAGGCTCTGATCGCTCAAGGCCTGCTTCAACTCGTGGTTCGAGTCGAGCAGCTTCCCGAAGCGGTAGAGCTCGTCTTCCACCCGATCGAGCTCACCCTCGGCGCGAACGACCTGGAACAACGCGGCCGCGTAGCCGTGGATGACCTCTTCGGACATGACGTTGGCCATCAGTTATTCGACCCCGGTCCCATACCGGCGACCTCTTTGATGTAGGCGTCGACCATCTCGCGCTGGGCCGCGGCATCGATCGAACGGCCGACGACCTTCTCGGCCAACTGGATCGACATGTCGGCGATCGTGCCCTGGAGCTCCTGAACCGTTCGAGAGCGCTCGGCCTCGATCGACTCCTGAGCCCGGGTCGTGATCTGCTCGGCCTCTTTCTCCGCCTTGGCGATGATGTCCTTGCGGACCTGCTCCGCCTGCTGGCGGGCTTCCTCGACGATGCGGTTGGCCTCGCTGCGTGCCTCGGAGATCTGCTGCTGGTACTGGCGCTTCTCGCTTTCGGCTTCGTTCTTCGCACGCTCGGCGGATTCGAGGTCGCTCTGGATCTGCTTCTCGCGAGCTTCTACCGCCTCGCGGAGCTTCGGGAAAGCGAACTTGTTCAGCACGAAGAGCACCAGGGCGAAGGCGACCGCGCCCCAGATCAGCTCGTCGATCGCGGGGAGGATGAGATCCGTTCCGGACGGCTCCTCGCCGCTCTCGGCAGCGAACCAGAAGATCGTTGCTAGGTAAGTCATCTTCTGTCTCCCCTACTAAAGGATGAATGCGAGAACGAAACCGAACAGGGCAAGAGCCTCGATGAGAGCGAACCCGAGGAACATCGTGGTCCGGGTCTCACCTGCGGTTTCGGGCTGACGGGCCATGGCCTCGATGGCACTCGAGAACACCAGTCCGATGCCGATGCCCGGGCCGATAGCGGCGAGGCCGTACACGAGACCGTGAGCGATGGACTTGAGCCCCTCGTCGGTCACCCCGCCGGAAGTCCCCTCGGCCGCTAGCTGGATTGCGAGATCGATCATTGCCTTGCTCCCTCCTTCGTGTGCTGCCTGATTAGGCCGCTACTCCTTCGGTTACTGGTTGCGTCTGCGTTTGCTGCTTGTGGTCGTGGGTCTCTTCTGCGGAGTGATGCTCCTCGGAGCCGTGCCCGTGCACGGACTCGGCGATGTAGAAGGCCGAGAGCATCGTGAAGATGTAGGCCTGCATGAAGACGACCAGCATCTCGAGCATCATCAGCGCCACCGCCACCAACAGGGTGACGATGCCGAGCGGGGCCGTCGGGCCGATGTTCGTGACGAGGAACTCGTGCGTGAACAGGAAGAAGATCGTCAAGAGCACGTGCCCGGCCATCATGTTGGCGAGCAGTCGGACCATGAGGGTCAACGGACGGACGATGAAGACCGAGAAGAACTCGATCGGCGTCAGGAGCAGGTAGACAGGCTTCGGAACGCCGGGGGGGAACAGGATCCCCTTCAGGTAGCCCACCGGGCCCTGCTTCGCTACGCCCACCACGTTGAAGATGATCCAGGTGAGGATCGCCAACATGAATGGGATCGCCATCCGCGAGGTCGGGGCGAAGTGGACGCCGGGCATGATCGCCAGGACATTCGAGAACAGGATGAAGAAGAACACGGCGGCGAGATAGCCGGCGTACTTCGCTCCTTGGGGCCCGATCACGTCGATCGCGATGTTGTTACGGACGAACAGGTACAGCGTCTCCGCCAGGTTCCCCGCGCCCTTCGGAACCAACGCCTTCTTGGCGGCCCCGTAGAGGAAGAAGCCGATGCAGAGAGCGGCCGCCAGAAGGGTCAAAAGACCGACGCGGTTCAACTCGTATGGGGTGCCCTCGAAGAGGATCGGGTCCCAGAAGAACAGGTGGTTGATGTCCAATTCCAAAGCAAGAACCATCGCCGCTCCTTCTTATGTTTTCTGCGCGTGGACGGAGGTGTTCGTGTCGAGCTTGTAGGCCCCGGCGCCCTCCCACAGAACGAGAAGGAGATGGGTGCCCACCAGGGTGATACCGGAAACTGGGAAGTAAACGAGATCGGCGGCCTTCAATGCGAACGCTATGCCGGTCAGCACTGCCAGGCCGAGGGTAAGCGCGACCATCGCCGCGGGGAGCAGGAGTCTGGGGGTGTTCTCCGCAACGCTGCCGATGATCCGTCCCGCGATGAAGAGGTTGAGAAGGGTCATCCCGATCCCGGCGGCGCCGGAGAGAGCCCACAGGGGGCCGCCCGCCACCCACAGGGCGACGATCAACACGGGAGCGACGTACAGACTCCGGGAGAACATCCGCCGGACCATCTGAACCTCGACCACCTAGAGACCTTCTCCTTATGTCTGCCGGCGATGCATCGCGGCCTGGTAGACCACGTACACCCCGAGCGCCCAACCAACGATGGCACCTACGATCTGGAACCAGGGCTCAGTGCCGAGCCAGCCGTCCAGAAGTCGCCCCGCGAACCAGAAGATGAGAACCGCGACGACGAATCCGAAGGCGAGTGAGAGCCCTTCCGTCGCCTGAGACGCCCCTTTGGCCATATCGGCGCCCCACCCTCCTGAGCGGGAGGCGGGGCTTCCGGGCCGTCGGGGACGCTGGCTCACGAGGACCGCACCTTACCGCAAACGCAGAGACTTTGTGAAACTTTTCACAAGCTGTCTCGGAGGCTTCCACGAGGGCACTTTGGGGGGCATGCCAGTCACACTCCGTAGCCGCTCGAACTGGACTTTCGGGACGAACTGCCCCAGGATTACGCCCTCTAGGTAGCACTACGTATCGAGAACCCGTGCAACTGTGACGACGGAGAGGTATGAAAAAGAGCAAAGACCGCGAAGGGGAGGCCGGCTTCTCGCTGGTCGAATTGCTCGTGGTGATCGTGATCATCTCGATCCTGGCCGCGATCGCGATCCCGGTCTTCTTCGCACAGCGGGACAAGGGTCTGCGCGCTCAGGTGGTTTCAGGATTGAAGAACGCCGCAACGACGATGCAGGGTTGGGGCACGGAGAACGACGGGGACTACGAGCCCGAGCCCCCCGGGGACGGCTCCCCCGGCAACGAGCTCGGCGACATGGCATGGCTCAAGGATCGGGGCTGGCGGGCCGCGCAGGAAGTGACCTTGGACATCCTGAGAGCCGACGAGAACGGATTCTGCCTAACGGGCACCCACGACGCGCTGACCTCGATCCAACTCGAATACCGCAGCAACGTCGGCTTGCCTGAGGACGGCGACTGCACCTAGAGGCGCGGTCAGGGAGTCAAGCGCTCCTCGATCACCTTCGTCAGCAGCGGGAAGAGCGTGTAGAGGACGATCGCCGCCACCAAGACGGGCAGGGCGAAGATCACGTCGGTGCTGTCCAGGAACGTGAACGCCAGCCCGGCCCCCGCCGCGAGCGCGGCCCAGATGTACATGACGACCACGGCCTGACGGTGTCCGTGCCCCAGGTCCATCAAGCGATGGTGCAGGTGTTCCTTGTCCGCGTGGAACACGCTTGTGCGTCTCCGCGCGCGTCGCACGATCGCCAACATCGCGTCGACGAGCGGAATCGCGATCACCAGCAGCGGGATCACGAGCGGCGAGTAAGCCAGGAAGACCTGCGAGGTCGTCGCCGAGAACGAGGTCGAGATCACCGAGGTGTTGGTGATGCCGGACACCGTGGCGCCTCCCAGCACCAGGCCCAACAACATGCTTCCTGAATCGCCCATGAATATCTTCGCCGGATGGAAGTTGTAGCGGAGGAACCCGAGAGTGGCACCCACAAGCGCTATCGCCAACAACGCCGGAGGCGCGGCATACAGACGAAGGCTCTCGCCCAGCTCGACCGTCTGCTGATAGGTGTAGACGAAGAACGCAGAGGCTGCGATCGCAACGAGTCCCGCCGCCAATCCGTCCAGGCCGTCGATCAGGTTGACCGCATTGATCATCGCCACCATCCAGGCGACCGTGATCAGCACCGAGACGTCGTCGCTGACGGACTGGAACTGCCCGTTCGGCAGCAGCACGAATTGCATCTTCACGCCGGCAAGGAACAGGATGCCGGACGCCAGCACCTGGCCGGCTAGCTTCACCGGAGCGGGAAGATCCTTCAGGTCGTCCACGGCACCGAGCGCGAAGATCACCACTCCCCCGGCCAAGATCCCCGCCATCTGCGACGTCTTGGTGAAGACGCCATCGAACGCAGGAAGTTGGGTCGCGATCAACCCGGCCCCCATGACCCCGCAGAAGAGAGCGATGCCACCCAAAGTCGGCGTGGGACGGGCGTGGACCTTGCGGTCGTTCGGATGATCGATCGCCCCTAGCCGCTTCGACACCTTGACGACCAACGGCGTCACGAAGAACGCGACGAAGAACGCGACGAGGCCGACCGTCAGATAGGGACGCATGCGGGGTTTTTACGCCACGTCCGGATAGGGACGGAAACGCTGCGTCAGTTCCTCTACCTGGCGCTGGGTCCGCTCCCTGGAGCCCTCGGAGTCGTCCTTCAAGGCCCCGGCGATCAAGCGCGCAACCGTGCGCACATCGTCTTCCTTCATACCGGTGGTCGTGACCGCCGGCGTACCGACGCGGATGCCCGACGCGATGAACGGCTTCTCGGGGTCGTACGGGATCGCGTTCTTATTCACCGTGATGCCGACGGCGTCGAGTCGGGCCTCCGCCTCTTTCCCGGTCAGGCCAACGGGACGAAGGTCGACCAGCATCAGGTGGTTATCGGTCCCGCCGGAGACGATCCTCAGACCTTCCTCGGTGAGCGTCTCCGCCATCGCTTTGGCGTTGCTGACAACCTGCGCCGCGTAGCTCCGGAACTCGTCGCCCGCCGCCTCCTTGAAGGCCACGGCTTTGGCCGCGATCGAATGCATCATCGGGCCGCCCTGCCAGCCGGGGAAGACGCTCTTGTCGATGGCCTTCGCGTGTTCCTCCTTGCACATGATCATCGCTCCGCGCGGCCCCCGCAGGGTCTTGTGCGTGGTGCAGGTGACGACATCTGCGTGCTCGACCGGGTTCGGATGCGCCCCGCCGGCGACAAGTCCGATGAAGTGCGCGGCATCCACGAGGAAGATGGCCCCCACCTCGTCGGCGATCGAGCGGAACGCGGCGAAATCCCAGATGCGTGAGTAGGCGGTCGCGCCGGCGACTATCAACTTGGGACGCTCGCGCTTGGCGATGTCGCGCACCTCGTCGAGGTCGATCAACTCGTCCGACTCGCGCACGCCATACGAGACGACGTTGAACAACTTGCCGGTGAAGTTGACATGCGAGCCGTGCGTGAGGTGACCACCGTGAGCCAGGTTCATGCCCATGAAGGTGTCGCCGGGCTCCAGGAAGGCGAAATACGCAGCCGCGTTGGCTTGAGCGCCCGCGTGTGGCTGGACGTTCACGTGCTCCGCGTTGAACAAGGCCTTGGCCCGGTCGATCGCGAGTTGCTCGGCCACGTCCACGTACTCGCACCCACCGTAGTAACGCTTGCCCGGATATCCCTCCGCGTACTTGTTCGTCAGGGGCGTCCCGAGCGCGGCAAGTACGGCCGGGGAGGAGAAGTTCTCCGAGGCGATCAGCTCGATCTTGGAGTTCTCCCGGTGCACCTCGTCCATCACGGCGGCGGCAAGCTCCTGATCGATCTTCTCGACCGCTGCCCAGTCACTCCATCCGGGATTGCTCATCTGTTCTCCTCACACTCCTCTTTCTCTATCTCTGCGATCTGAGCCAGCCGAGCATCGTGACGCCCGCCCTCGTAGGGCGTGGCCAGGAACGTGTCCACGATGGTCAAGGCGAAGTGCTCGGCCACGATCCTGCCCCCGAGGGAGAGCACGTTGGCATCGTTGTGCTCTCTCGCCATGCGCGCCGTGAAGCCGTCGAGACACAAGGCCGCTCGCACGCCGTGGACCTTGTTGGCGGCGATCTGTTCGCCTTGACCACTTCCGCCCATGACGATCCCCAGATCCGCGCGGCCGTCCACAACAGCGCGGCCCACGGCGGCGCAGAACGGGGGGTAGTCGACGGACGCTTCGGAATCCGTGCCGAGATCCAGGACCTCGTGACCCTGATCGCCGAGATGCTTGGCGACGGCCACCTTGAGCCGGTATCCGGCGTGGTCGGCGCCGAGAGCGATCCTCACGGGGCCAGCATAACTAGCGCCCGGGTTGGCCCCGGGGTTATCCGGATGCCTGCGGAGGACCGCACAAGAGATCGACCAAGCGATCGACCCCTTTCTCTATCTCTCCAGCCGCTCGTTGGTAGGCCCCCACCGGAAGGCCCATCGGATCGTCCACGTCCAGAGCCCGGCGGGGCTCGGGACGTTTCCCCTGTAGAAGGTTCGCCAGACGCGCCGTCGGATCGCCGGGAGAGCTCTCTCCCACCTCCATCTCCACGATCTCCTTCATCAAGAGCAACTTCGTCCCCACCGCGTCCGCCATCGCCTTCAGCTCTCGAACGTGCACGCTCGTCATCGCGATCACGAGGTCTGCTTCCTCGAGCTCCTCCAACTCGACGGGGCGCGCCTTGTGGTCCTCGAAGTGGATCCCCCTCTCGGCCAACACCTGGAGAGCTTCGGGGGTCGCCCGGCTCCCGTAGTCGGCCCAGGTCCCCGCCGAAGCGACCTCTACGTCCGTACAGCCGCGCTCCGCGAGCTTGTGCTTGAGCAATGCCTCCGCCATCGGAGAACGACAGATGTTTCCAGTACAGACGACCAAAACCTTCATGGCTGTCTGTATAACCGCGAGTAGCCATCCAAGGCCTCGCAGTAGGCTGCCGGGATGGCGGTGTGGGAGCAGCTCGAAGCGCGCATGTACGAGCTCCACGACCTGGGGAGCGCGCTCAAGTTACTCGGCTGGGACCAACACGTTCTCATGCCGCCGGCCGCAGGAGCGGGTCGCGCCCGGGTCTCGGCCACCCTTCAGGGGATCGCCCACGAACGCATCACGGATCCGCAACTGGGAGAGCTCCTCGAGCGGGCGGCCGCCGACGACTCCCTGACCGAAGACCAAGCTGCCTCGGTGCGCCTCCTCAAGCGGGACCGGGACAAGGCTACGAAGGTCCCCCAGAGCTTGGTCAGAGAGTTGGCCGAGATCGAAGCCCTGGCCTTCCAGGCGTGGGCCGAAGCGAGGCCGGCCAACGACTTCAGCATCCTGGAGCCTCATCTGACCCGCGTGGTGGCATTGAGGAAAGAGGTCGCCGATGCGATCGGCTGGGAGACCGAGCGCTACGACGCGCTGATCGACGACTTCGAACCGGCCATGACGACCGCCGAGGTCGAGGCCTTGTTCGACGAGCTCGTGCCCGCCTTGAAGCCGCTCGCCGACCGGATCCTGGACCGCGCGGGCGACCGGCCGGCCTTCCTTTCCGGCACATACGAGGTGGACCGCCAGGAGAGCTTCTGCACCTGGCTGGTCGAACAGCTGGGGTTCGATCTAGCCGCGGGACGCTTCGATACCTCCCCTCATCCGTTCACCGCCCACATAGGCGTGAACGACGTCCGGCAGACGAGCCGATACGAGCCCCACGCGCTGATGAGCGGGATCAGGGCCTCCGTGCACGAGACCGGCCATGCGCTGTTCGAGCAAGGGATACCGAAAGAGCTCATCGGGCTTCCCGTCGGAACCATCCGTTCGCTCGGACTACACGAGTCGCAGTCGAGGATCTGGGAGAACCAGGTCGGAGGGAGCCGGGCGTTCTGCGAGTTCCTCTTGCCACACCTGAAGGACCGGTTCCCCGAGGAGTTGGGCAACCTGGGGCCGGATGAGTTCTACCGAGGCGCCAACCATCCGCGGCGAAGCCTGATCAGGGTCTCGTCCGACGAGACCACCTACAACCTGCACATCGCACTGAGGTTCGAGCTGGAGCTGGCTCTGTTCCGCGATGAGATCTCCGTAGCCGACCTGCCGGACGCGTTCGATGCAGCGATGGAGAAGTACGTCGGGCTCCGTCCGGATACGACGAGCGACGGGGTGCTGCAGGACATGCACTGGGCGGTCGGAGCGTTCGGGTACTTCCCGACCTACACCCTCGGGACGCTGTACGCGGCGGCCCTCTTCGACAAGGCTCAAGAGGAGCTCGGCGATCTGTCCACTGGATTCCGCGCCGGGGACACGTCCGCTCTGCTGCAGTGGCTGCGCGACAGGATCCACACTCAGGCCGGGCGGCGAGACGGAAAGGAGATCGCCGAGGGCGTCATCGGTGGCCCTCTCACCCCCGAGCCCTTCCTGGCCCACCTCGAGCGCAAGTACGGGGAGCTGTACGACCTGAGCTTCTAGGTCTGAAGGGCGTCGCGCAGGGCCCCCTCGCCGATGCCGCCCTCGCGCAGAACCTCCAGCTCGCCTCCCACGCGAACGACCGTCGAAGGCGATCCGGCCAAGGGCCCCCCGTCGAGATAAACCGCGACCGCATCGCCCAGCATCTCTCTCGCTTGCTCCACCGTCGAAGCGGCCTCGTGTCCGGAGAGGTTGGCACTCGTGACGGCCAGGGGCCCGGTCTCGCCGAGCAGCTCCAGGGCGAGCGGATGAGCCGGCGCGCGCACGCCCACCGTGGCTCGATCGGTGCCGCCCAGGTCGAAGGTGAATCTCTCAGCGCGGGGGACCACGAGGGTCAGGGGGCCGGGCCAGAACCTCTCGGCCAGACGCAGGGCCGCCTCGGAAAAGCTGGCAACCGAACGGAGATCGTCGATCCCCGCCCCCAGCACGGGCAGCGCCCGATCCTTGGGCCGTCCCTTGACCTCGAAGATCGCCTGGACGGCATCGGCCAGGTCCGCTCGGCCGGCCACCCCGTAGACGGTGTCGGTGGGGATCACCACGATCCCACCGCCGTGCAGGGCGGAGATGGCTTCGGCCAGCGCGCTCACGGTCGCCAGCACCCCTCGGCGATCCGCGGGCGACCGACGAGGTCGGGCCGGATCACCACGTCCGAATAGCCCAGGAATCCGAGCAGCCGCGCCACGGTTGCGCCTTGGCGGTCGCCGATCTCGGACAGGAACCAGCCGCCGGGCCGGAGCCACCCCCGCGCTCCCACCGCGATGCGCTCGAAGATCTCGAGCCCATCGCGCGAGGCGAAGAGCGCGACCCCAGGTTCGTGATCGACGACCTCAACAGGGAGGGCGTTGCGCTCGTGCTCGGAGATGTATGGAGGATTCGCGACCACGACATCCACCGCACCGCGCCATCGGGTTGGCAAACCCTCGAACAGATCGCACTCGATCAGCTCCACCTCTAAACCGAGGTGATCGCGGTTGAGGCGGGCCCACTCCAACGCCTCTGCGGAGATGTCGGTCCCGAACACCCGTGCGTCGTCTCTCTCGTCCGCTATCGCCAGCGCGATCGGCCCGGCCCCGGTCCCGATGTCGATGGCGACGCCCCCTCGTGGGAGCAGCTCGATCGCGCGACCGGCCAGCGACTCCGTCTCCGGTCGGGGCACCAACGCTCCCGGGCCGATCCGAAGCTCCAGATGGCGGAAACCGGCGAGCCCGGTCAGGTACTGCAACGGTTCGCCCGCGACCCGCCGGCGCACGAGATCCATGAGCCCCTCGGTGTCGTCAGGCTTCGCTTCGATGAGCCATCTGGCCTCGCGCTCCGCGTTGTGGACGCCGCTGTCTCTCAAGGTTGAGGCGATCTCGCGGACCAGCTCCGGTCGGGTCAGGACGCGTCCTCCAAACCGGCAGCTCGATCGTGAGCAGAGAGCTGGTCGATGAGGTCGTCGAGGTCACCCTCGAGGATCTCGCTCAGACGATGGACCGTGTAGTTGATCCGATGGTCGGTCACCCGGTTCTCGGGGAAGTTGTAGGTCCGGATCCTCTGGGATCGATCGGCGTTCGCCACCTGGGATCTCCGCTCCGCCGCTTGAGCCGCCTGCTGCTTCTCCTGTTCCAGTTGCAGCAGGCGCGCTCGCAGGATGCGCATCGCCTTCTCTTTGTTCTGCAGCTGCGACTTCTCGTCCTGGCAGGCGACCTCGACGCCGGTCGGAAGGTGCTTGATGCGCACCGCCGAGTCCGTGGTGTTGACCGACTGACCTCCGGGACCACTCGATCGGTACACGTCGATGCGCAGATCGTTCGGGTCGATCTCGACCTCGACCTCTTCGGCTTCGGGAAGCACGAGCACCGCCGCGGCCGAGGTGTGGATCCGCCCGCTCGACTCGGTGACCGGGACACGCTGCACGCGATGAACGCCGCCCTCGTGCTTCAAGCGAGAGTAGGCCCCCTTGCCTTTCACCGCGAATATCGCTTCCTTCACCCCACCGACGCCGCTCTCGTTGAAGGACAAGGTCTCGGTCTTCCATCGATGGTCTTCGGCGTACCTCGTGTACATGCGATAGAGCTCGGCGGCGAACAACCCGGCCTCGTCTCCGCCCGCTCCGGCACGGATCTCGACGATGACGTCGCGCTCGTCGTTCGGATCCTTCGGGACGAGCGCCTCCGCGATCTGCGACTCGAGAGCCGCCAGCGTGGCCTTCTGGGTCGCGATCTCCTCCTCGAGGTAGGACTTCTCGTCCCCCGAGCTGCCGCTCAGCATCTCCTTGGCTTGCTCGAGGTCCTCGGTCGCCTGGCGATAAGCCCTCCAGCCCTCGACGATGTCGCGCAGATGGGCGTGCTCCTTGCCGAGCTCCCTGAGCTTGTCCGGCCTCGAAGCCAGAGCCGGGTCGCCCAGCTCGCGCTCGATCTGCTCGAAACGACCTTCGAGTTCCTTCAATCGGGCTTCGGGCAGCTGCATGGACGTTCCTTCGTGAGGGAGACGGCCCCTAAGAAAGAGGCGCGCCGGAGGCCTGAGTAGCATGCTCCGGGACCAGTTGAAAGGATACTCCGTCCGCCGGGACGGGTGTTGAAGCGAGGCAGACCGTGAACCACTCCAGACGCAGGTTCCTGGAAGGCGCGCTCGCCACGATGGGAGCGAGCGCGGCGCGCCTGTCCCCTGGTCGCGCCCTGGCCCGCCGCCGCTCCCGGAAGGACACTCCGTTCTTCTCCGACGACTTCCAGCGCAGGGACCGGGCCGGATGGGGCGGCTCCTGGTTCAACCAGCGGTACGGACGTCGCTGGATGATCAGCAACCGGCGCGGGATCTTCCGGATGCCGGAGACCGAGAACCGCAACTCATACAGGCCTAATCCCGTGCTGATCCTCGACCACGATGTCGCCGACGTGGACCTGAGGGCGACGCTGTCAACCTCTAACGCGACCGCGCGTATGGGACTCCTCGCGCGCGCGGGCACCTACGCCGACTATTACGGCGCGTACCTCTCTCCAGACAATCTTCTGCGCGTCTCGCGCTTCGGGTCGCACGATCTCGTGAAGCTGGGGAAGGCGGGGGTCCGATACAAGAGCGACCGCAGGTACCGGATCCGTTTCCAGGTCCGCGGAGCCGGCCCCGTCCGGTTGCGCGCGAAGGCGTGGCCCGTGGGAACCCCCGAACCGCTGCGCTGGGACATCGAGACGACCGACAGCTCGCCCGAGGCGATCACGACGAAGGGTCCGTTCGGTTTCGCCTTCATGCATGCCACCGATCGTCGTGCGGCGGCGATCAGGGTGATCGATCTGGTCGCCCGAACGGGAGAGCGACCAACGAGCACCGCCCCTTCGATCACCTTCGCGTTCGCCGGCCCGCCGACGGGCACCTCGGCACGCGTGGTCGCGAAGACCGCCGTGCCCGCCTCGGTCCACTTCGAGGTCGCGACCGAGCCGACGTTCACACAGATCGTGCAGACGACGGAGGCCGAGCGAACGAACCGGGCAGGCGTGGCGAGGGCGCTGATAGACCTCGGAACGTTCGGCTCCTCGAGCGTCGTCTACTGGCGCGCCGTTGCACGGCGAGGATCGGAAACGGTCACCGGGCCAACCTGCACGTTCCGCACCTCCCCGGCCCCGGGGCTTCCGTTCCGCTTCGCCTTCGGATCGTGCACCAGGTGGGAGCCCACCCCCAAGCGCTCCTTCGACCACGCACGACTGAAGCTGCCGGATCTGTACCTCCACCAGGGAGACTTCGGCTACGTCTTCAGCAAGGTGATCGACCATGCTCCGGACACCTACCAAGACCAGTGGGCACGCATGCTGCTCGATCCGAGCATCGCGGCCCTGACGCGAGAGGTGCCGCTCGGGCTCACGAGGGATGACGCCGAGTACGGCGTGAACCGTGCCGATTCCCAGACCCTGCGCCCGTTCACGTTCAAGGCACACGACCAGATCAACGCGAACCCCGGCCCCTATTACGAGACGCGCCACGGCGACATCGCCATATTCCACATCGACGCCCGGGGCTTCTCCACCGGGCGCAACGTGCCCGATCGAGAACGCTCGAAGCTGGGGGCCGCGCAATCGACCTGGCTGAAGGACTCCATGCGTCAGGCCGTCGATGACGACATGAGCATGCTGATCGTGTCCTCTCCGATGGCGTTCGGATCCGACGCCTCGCCCGAAAGCTGGCGTCGTCAATACGCGTCCGAGTGGGCGGAGCTGATCGACTTCTTCCAGGGCCTCGGTACACCGGTGTTGATCCTGTCCGGTGACGCGCACGGCCACCGACTCCACGAATTCCCCCAGAAGAACCTGCAGACGGACATCCCACGGATCGTCGAGATGGTCTCCTCGGGAACGGAGCAGAACAGGTTCTACGACGACGTCGACCCGCAGTTCCTGTTGAAGAAAGCCAAGGGATCGGGGTTCGGTGTCGTCGAGCTCGGCGCGGAGCAGACGATGGGGGGACAACGGACGCGAACGCTCACACTGACCGCGGTCAAGACGAGCGACGGCAGTCCGTTCTGGACGGCGAGCTACCTGGTCGTGCGAGGGATCGGACTGCTCCCGATCGGTGCCTAGCTAAGAGATCGGGGCTTCGGGGGCCTCTTCGATCCTCTCTTCGACGACTTCCTCGGGCGGAGCGGCCGGCCCCTCGATATCTGCCGCGACGGCCTGCATGGCCGCGATCGCCACCTCGATCTGCTGGAGGTCCGGGGGCTTGGTCGTGATCTTCTGAAGCAGGAGGCCCGGGAGCATCGTGATCCGGAAGAACAAGGACTCCTCGTTACGCGACGCGAGCTTTATCGCCTCGTACGAGATCCCGGCGAGGACCGGTACCGCGGCCAGCCGCACCGCGACACGCGGGATCAGTGCCTCCGGAAGGAGCAGGTCCATCACGAAGTGGGCGATGATCGTCAGGAACAACACGATGAACAAGAAGTTGGTCCCGCACCTCACGTGCAGCGTCGAGTACTTGCGGTCGATCTCGGCTGGATCCAGCTCGTCGCCGTTCTCGTAGGCGTAGATCGTCTTGTGCTCGGCGCCGTGGTACTGGAACACCCGCCTGATGTCTTTGAACTGCCCGATCACGAACAGGTAGCCGACGAACATCGTCAGCCGCACGGCCCCTTCGATCAGGTTGAAGGCGAGCTTGGATTCACCGACGACGCCGCCGACGAGCTCTTGGATCAGACGCGTGCCGAACACCGGTAGAGCGATGAAGATCGCGGAGAACAGGATCATCGCCGTGCCCATGGTCCAGCCCAGCTGCTTGTCGGAGAGTTGCTCCTCCTCCTCCAACGCGTGGTTCGCCGAGATCATCAGAGCCTTGATCCCGATCTGGAGCGACTCGACCAGCACCAGGACGCCGCGTGCGAGAGGACGCTTCAGCCAGGGGTGCCTCTCGGCCAGGCTCGGCAAAGGGTGCTTCTCGACCGCGATCGAGTCGTCGGGGCGACGACACGCCACCGACCAGGAGGCCGGTCCGCGCATCATCACGCCCTCCAGGACGGCCTGGCCGCCGATGGAGGGTCGCTGGTGTTCCGTCACTTAAGCGGCGCCGGACCTAGCTCGCCGGAGGCGTGTTGGCCGCGGGCTTCTTGGCGTACTTCTTCTGGAAGCGCTCGACCCGGCCCCCCGTGTCCACGAGCTTCTGCTTGCCCGTGTAGAAGGGGTGACACTGGTTACAGAGCTCGACGTGAAGCTCGTCCTTGATCGAACGGGTCACGAAGCTGTTCCCGCACGAACAGGTGACCTTCGTCTCTTTGTAGTCCGGGTGGATCCCTTGTTTCATGTTGGTTCCTCTCCTGGTCGTTCTTGCTCTTTAGCCTCTCTCGCCTTCCGTGCCTTCTCGTACGCCACGGAAGCTCGAGCCATGATCCTGAAGGTCAGCCAAAGGCCACCGACCAAACCGATGATAAGCAGCCACTCCGCTAAACCCAAACCGAGCACGGTCTGTTCCCTATTCGCCCTTCACGGGCGCCTTCGCGATCTCCCTGAGGAACTGGGCGTTCCCGGCGGTCGCCTTCATCTTGTCGATCAACAGCTCGAGAGCGCCGCCGTCGGCCAGGGCGTGAAGAACGCGACGCAAGCGCCAGACCAGCTGGAGCTCCTCCGGCGTCAGCAGGAGCTCCTCCTTGCGGGTGCCCGAGGCCGAGATATCGATCGCAGGGAAGATGCGCTTCTCCGACAGCTTACGGTCGAGCTTCAGTTCCCAGTTGCCCGTGCCCTTGAACTCTTCGAAGATCACCTCATCCATCCGGGAACCAGTCTCGACGAGAGCGGTGGCCAGGATCGTGAGAGAGCCACCGTGCTCGATGTTCCTAGCCGCTCCGAAGAACCGCTTCGGCGGATAAAGCGCGGTCGAGTCCACACCACCAGACAGGATGCGTCCGGAGGCAGGCGTAGCGAGGTTGTAGGCACGCGACAGCCGGGTGATCCCGTCGAGCAGGATCATCACGTCCTTGCCCATCTCGACCAACCGCTTGGCGCGCTCGAGGGTCAGCTCGGTGACCTGGATGTGATCGTCGGACGGTCTGTCGAAGGTCGAGTAGATGACCTCGCCATCGACCGAGCGCTGCATGTCGGTGACCTCTTCCGGCCGCTCGTCCACCAGCAGCACGATCAGGTGGGTCTCGGGGTTGTTCACGCGCACCGCGTTGGCGATCTCTTGCATGATCGATGTCTTTCCGGCCTTGGGCGGACTGACGATCATGCCGCGCTGGCCCTTACCGATCGGCGCGATGAGATCGATGATGCGCGGGGTGATCGCACGAGGATTGTCGGCCACCTCGAGCGTCAGCCGATCCTGCGGATAGAGCGGCGTCAGGTCGGCGAAGCGCGGACGCTTCTGCGCGGCCTCGACGTCCTGGCCGTTCACACTGCGGATCTTCAGAAGAGCCTGGTACTTCTCGGACTCCTTCGGCGAACGCACCGAGCCCTCGATCTCGTCGCCCTTGCGAAGGTGGAAACGTCGCACCTGCGACACGGACACGTACACATCCTTGTCGCCGGGCAGGTATCCGCTGGTCCGCAGGAAGCCGTAGCCCTCCGGCAGGAGGTCCAGGATCCCGGTACGAACCTCTGCGTTCGGATCGTCCTCGACCTCGGTGTCCTCCCAGCGCTCCTCGCGCATGTAATGGGGAACGTTGCCTCCGCCACCGGGTCCACCTTGGCCGCCGCGGCCGCGACGACGCCGGCGCCCGCGGCCCTCGCCACGAGGCTCGGCCTTCTCGCGCGGCCGGTTACCCCGGTTGTTGTTGGTGCGTCCTTGATTGGGCCGGCGCTGTTGCCCGCGGTCGTCCCCGCGGTGATCGCGCTCGTCCACCGCCGATTCGTCGCGCACGGGGGCCGGCGCCGTCGAGCCGCCGTCCGCGCTGCCCGGAGCCGGCGGGGCCGTCTCGCGCTTGGGCGCGGGGGCCGCGACCGGCTTGGCCTCAGCGCTGGCCTTGGGCTTGGATGCGCCGTTGCCACCGGCGATCCGGTCGATGATCTCGGCCTTCTTCAGGCCGGTCACCTTGAGATCGAGTGACTTGGCGATCTCTTTGAGCTCCGCAACGCCCTTGGTTTCCAGGCCTGCGCGGTCCATGGCTGTCAACTCTCTCAAGCCTCCTGCATCGAGGGAGGTAGCTCGCCCAGATGGGGCTTCGCCGCCTCCCAGTCTTCTGTGAACCTCTTGAATCCCGAGTCGGTGAGGGGATGCTTCACCAGCGCCTCGAAAACCTTGAAGGGCATCGTCGCTATGTCTGATCCCATCCGGGCCGCTTCGACCACATGAACGGGGTGTCTGAGACTGGCCGCCAGCACCTGCGTGCTGTATCCCTGAGCGGCGTAGATCTCGCAGATGTCCGACAGCAGCCTGAGGCCGTCGGTAGCGACATCGTCCAGTCTACCTAAGAACGGCGAGATGATGTAGGCACCGGCCTCGGCGGCCAGTATGGCCTGTGCCGCAGAGAAGCAGAGGGTCACGTTCACCTTGATCCCCTCGTCCGAAAGGCGGCGCGTGGCGGCCAGCCCGTTGGGCGTCAGAGCGATCTTCACGACCGCGTTATCTGCGATCTGCATGATCTCTCTGCCCTGGCGGACCAGAGAATCGGTGTCGTCGCCGGCGGTCTCGATCGAGACGTCTCCCTCGACCAGCGTGCAGATCTCTTTCACGAGGGGCAAGAAGCCCTGCTCGGCCTTGCCGATCAATGTCGGGTTCGTGGTTACGCCCTTCAACACTCCCCACCTCACGCCCTCGCGGATCTCGTCGAGGTTCGCCGTGTCCAGGAAAAGCTTCACGCGTGTTGCTCCCTTCTCGTTCCTGCTGTAGCGGCTTCTTCCGCCGTTCTCTGTGCTTGTTCGCGCTGCCGGCCCACGACCTCTACGGCCTGGTCCAGCAACGCGCCGTCGGCTTCTTCGAGCGGGATCCCTCGCTCAACGGTCTCGAGGGCTTTGGTGATGACGTGATCGATGATCTCCGTCAGCGTCGCGTCCAGATCGTAATGCTCAACCTGAGGGACGTTGCGCATCGCGGCCGAAGAGATCATGTACTTCTGGATCCGGCGGATCTTCTTGAAGGCGTTCAGATAGCGGTCGTGCCCGCGCAGGTTGGAGTCGCGACCTCTGCGATAGAAGTGGCTCCGGTGAAGCTCCTCGTCGTCGATCGTCACCAGCAACGGAACGATCACGGCTTGGTCGCTCTCGATCTTCTCGAGGAAGCCCGGGACCAGGTGTGCGCCTTCCAGGATCATGTCGGTGCCCTCTTCGATGGCGCGGTCGATCAGCGCCTGGGCTCCAACCGCGACCGCTGCGGCCTGCTCGCGGAAACCGATGATCAGCCGGTCACCCGAGTGCGGGATCGGCTGTCGGATCTCTCGATCCGCTTCGAACGAGGACGAATACAGGGTGGGGAACATCTCCTTCGTAAATGCGCTTCGAAGGACCTCCCGTACGGCATCCGTGGAGACCACCCGAGTGATGCCGAGGCGAGACGCCAGCTGGGTGGCGATCGTCGACTTGCCCACGCCGGTGCCTCCCCCAAGCAGGATGATCAGTGGGATGTCCAGACGAGCGACCGACTGCCACTTGATGAAGGCCTCTGCGTAGCGCTCGCCCGCATCGCGACGGAGCACGTCCAGCGTTAGCTTGCGCAGGCGCTCGTTCGTGACCGTTGCATCCCCGACCAGCCGCAGCTCCTCTTCGACCTTGTTCGCGATCGCGTAAGCCTTGGCGGGACTCAGACCCGTGACCATCAGCGACGACGCGGCCAGACCCTTGGAGTAAGGGAGCCCGTATTCCTCCTCGGCGATGAATATGTGCTTGCGACGCGGCTCGTTCATCGGGAACCGAACCGGGACTCTGACAGCTCGGCCGCCCAGCGGATCGCTTCGGCCGGGTCGTCGCCGTCGATGCCGACGGGCACGTTGTCCATATAGACGACGTCGAGGTCGCAGGACAACGCCGCTCTCGTCGCGACGTCGATGCCCGCTGCCTTGATCTCACAGAGAAGGATGTCTGCCTCTTTCTTCACGTCCGCTATCTCTTCCTCGAGCCTCTTCCGGTCGGAAAGTGCATGAGTTATCCCCACGACCTTGCATCCGTGCTCCTCTTCCAGATGCTTGGTTATCGACCCTGCCGCCTCTTCAGGAGCAGTGGTCGCCACGAACACGTTCGATCCCTCGATCGAACGGGTTGGCGCGGGCCGGAACACGGTTCGAACGACCCTGATCTCTTCGGGCCCGCTGCTTCGGCGAAAGGCTGCGCCGACGTGAGAGGTGATCGCGGAGATCTGGGAGGAAGAACCGAACGGCTCTTCGCACATAGTAACCACGACGAAATCCGATAGCAAGAGTCGGAACGGGCCCATGTAGCCCGAGAGGTATTCGAGAGGGATGGAAGCCGGCACCACCAGGCCCGTCGCGTCGGCCGCCGCCGGAGGGATGGCGGAACCGGAGCCCTCGAGGATGAGGAAATCTCCGGGTTGCTCATTAGCGAGCTCGACGCCCTCGGCCACGTTGGAGAAGTCCACGGCGCCGGCCAGCCCTCCCCCACACCTTCGACAGCCCACGGTGCGGACCCGGCCGAGCAGCGCGTCCTCGATGTAGTCCGACGCCGCATGTCGTCCCGCGTCGGCCAGCTCGAGGAGGTCCTTCGGTTGGAGCTCGATCTCGTCCCCACGCATCACCTCGGGCTCTTCCGGGCCCCCTCGACCCATCGAGACGATGACCGGCGTTCGGCCCGAGGCCGTCAGCGTGCGCGCTGCGAAACCGCCCACCGCGGTCTTGCCGGTCCTCTTCCCGGTGCCCACGATCGACAGAGACGGTTTCCTCGCAAGGGGGGGCCGGGGCGGGGGTGTGAAGCGGAAGTCGGCCCCCTCGTACGGCACGTCGTTGATCAATGCGATCGCGGCCAGCTCGTGTCTTCGCCGGTAATCGAGAACCGGCTCGTCGGAGAGGTCGAGGACCGCGTCGGCGCCGGTTGTTGCCAACAGCTCGTCGAGCACCCGGCGCGGGTCGTCGCCGACCTTCACTGCCACGTCGCCGTATGCAGCCACGCCTGCGGCGGGCAGCTTCTCCTTCCCGCCCGCCATCACGGCGGCTTCGATCGTGTGCCCCGCACGCCGGACCTGGTCGAGGGCCGACGTGACCACCGGTGGATAGTGCTCGCCGTCGACGATCACGACGTAGCGCATAGGGAGGGCTCCTGAGCAGGCAGCGGTTAGGTGAAGGCCTAGCGGGGTAACTCTATGTGACGAACCGACAGCGCCCTAGGAGGTTGCCATGTTCGGAAAGAAAGACAACGAGACGGCCTACGCCGATACATCTCCTC
>JBKHXK010000002.1:24341-127413 GCA_046566065.1 Actinomycetota bacterium
AAGCCGGCATCGGCGCGGGCATCGCGCTCGTGGTCGCTCAGTTCCTCTCGTACCTCTGGGGCGGTTACACCGCTGGCCGCATGGCACGAGGTGCCGGCACGGCGAACGGTTTGCTCGTTCCGCTCGTTGCGATCCTGGCCGCGATCCTGGTCGGCGGCATCGCCGCGGCGTTGGGCGCCAGCACCAACCTGAACCTCCCGTTCACGACCAACCAACTGCCGACCGAGAACGGCACCCTGGTCGACTGGGGCGTCGGGATAGGCATCGCCTCGCTGATCGCCATGTTCTTCGGAGGAGGACTCGGGGGTGCCATGGGCTCGCGCTGGCACACCAAGCTCGAGGACCGCACCTTCGACGAGGCTGCGGCTCACCGCGAGGTCGACCTCCGCGATCGCAACACGACCGCGACCGAGGCCCGAACGCCCGTCGCCGGCGGGACCGCAGCGCCGGGCTACGCGGGCACCACCGCCACCGCTTCCAGCACCGCGGTGGAGCGTCCGGTGGACCTCTCGGGCGGCGGCTCGGGCACCGACGAGACCAGCTCTTACCGCCGCTGAGGCGCCCTCCCAGGGTCCGCAGGAGGGCCCTGGGATACGGAGAACCACTAGAACCATGAGGAGACTCGTGGCGGGCCTGGTTGCCCTGGTCCTAACCGCCCCTGCCGTCGGCGCGGCCCCCTCGAGCGCGCCCCTGCTCGCGTCGGGCTCGGCCGCCGAAGCCGTGCGTGTCTTCGCAGGAGGCGGCACCCAGCTCTCTAGCGGCATCTTCTTCCCCGGCACCGCCGTGGCCAACAACGACGGGAGCTTCACCGGAGAGCCCTACGTGGTCCCTGCCGGAAGCGACATCCTCCTGACCAACGTCGATCACTTCGTCGTCTCCGGAGGGGCTCACGGGATGAAGTCCTTCAAGCGCGTGAAGCGGGGCGGCAGGCTGGTCCCGCTGTTCGCCTCGAAGATGATCCCCGGGCCCGGCGAGACCCTCATGATCACCAGCCACGTCAAGCCGGGCACGTACGCCTACTACTGCCCGATCCATCCGGGGATGCTCGGTCAGCTGACATTCGAGTAGCTCGAACGCCGCCGCCTAGATGTCGGAGCGCGCTCCCTGCGGTTCCCATTCACTTACGAACACGCGCCAGCCGCTGTTGCGCGCGCGGCAGATCCTGCGTACCTGCTCGGCGCGGGTGGCCGCTTCCGGACGAGGTATGACGATCAACAGAGACGGCCCTGCACCGGCGAGCGCTACGGGCAAGCCGGCCTGACGCAGCTCGGCGTGCACCGCGGCGGTCTCGGGCATCAGCTTCAACCGGTGCGGCTCGTGCAAGCGGTCGTTCATGGCGTCGCTCAAGATGTCTGCACCCGAGCCGGTGGTGATCCCCGCGACCAGCAGAGCGGCGCGCGATGCCGTGAACTGAGCGTCGGCGAACGCCACGTCTGAAGGCAGCGCCTCGCGGGCCTGCTGGGTCGGGAAGCCTTCCCTGGGGACGGCGATGATCGGGACCAACCGCTCGCTGGGATCGAGGCGCATGTAGCGAAGCTCGTCCTCGTCGCTCCGGTAACACACGACCAGGCCCCCCAGAAGCGCAGGCAGCACGTTGTCGGGATGCCCTTCGATGCTCGTCGCGAGCTGGACCATCTCGATCTGCGGCACCGTACGCCCGGTGACGGCGCGCGCCGCGAAGAGGCCTCCCACGATGGCGGCCGAAGACGAACCGAGGCCCGCCGCCAGCGGGATCGGGTTCTTCACGCGCACGGCGAATCCGGGGGGCCGGCGACCAACGTGATCGAAGAACGTATTCATGGAGCGGATCACGAGATTGGTGTCGTCGGCGGGAAGCTGCTCGGCCCCCTCGCCCTCGACCGTGATGTCGATCGAATCCCGGCGCGGCTCGATATCGATCTCGAGGTGCATCTGCACCGCGATCCCGAGGGCGTCGAAACCTGGACCGAGGTTGGCGACCGTGGCAGGCACGCGCACCTTTACCGCTGCAGGCATCTACCCCTCCTTGTCTAGACCGCCTGCGACCCTATAGCGCGAGGGCTTCCAGTATCGGGTCGAGCTCGGCGGCGACGAGCTGAGGGCGGAACGGACCCGACAGCACCCAGTCGGGATCCTTGAGTCCGTGGCCCGTCAGCACGCAGACGATGGTCGCGCCGCGCCCGATCGACCCGCGCTCTTTCAACTGCCGCAGACCCGCCACCGATGCGGCAGACGCCAGCTCCACGAAGACCCCCTCCGTCGCGAGATCGCGCTGAGCGGCGATGATCTCGTCGTCGGTGACCGAGGAGATCGCGCCGCCGGACTCCTCCGCCGCTCTCGTCGCGCCCTCCCACGAGGCGGGGTTGCCGATCCTGATAGCCGTCGCAACGGTCTGCGGGTCTTCGACCACCCGGCCCGCAACGATCGGAGCGGCCCCCGCGGCCTGGAAGCCGAACATCGCCGGGGTGTCCCCAGCCCAGCCGGCGTCGCGAGCTTCTCTGTATCCCTGCCAGTAAGCGGTGATGTTGCCGGCATTGCCGACCGGCATCACGTGCAGATCCGGCGCTCCGCCCAAGGTCTCCACGATCTCGAACGCGGCCGTCTTCTGACCTTCGATCCGGAACGGGTTGACGGAGTTCACAAGGGTCACCGGATGTGCGTCCGCCATCTCCTTGGTGAGCTCGAGGGCCCGGTCGAAGTTCGCTTCGATCTCGATCACCCGCGCCCCGTGGACCAAGGCCTGGGCGAGCTTGCCCAGAGCAACGTTGCCTCGCGGGATCAATACCGCGCAGACGAGACCGGCACGAGCCGCATAGGCGGCGGCGGACGCGCTGGTGTTCCCCGTCGACGCGCACACGACGGCACGTGAGCCTTCCTCGAGAGCCTTGGATACGGCCAACGTCATGCCTCGGTCCTTGAAGGAACCGGTGGGGTTCAGGCCCTCGTATTTGAGCCAGACCTCGGCGCCGACCTCCTCCGACAGACGATCGGAACGGATCAACGGCGTGTCGCCCTCGCTAAGGGTGACGATCGGCGTCGCGTCCGTCACCGGCAACCGGTCGGCCCAGCGACGGATGATGCCCTCGCGCTTCAGCCTCTCTCCGCGGTCCGCCCTCATGCCTCCGAGGTTCCCTCGACGCGCATCCGCGAGGCGATCTCCTTCACCACGTCGAGGGATTCGAGCTCGGTGAAGGTCGCCCGGTGTCGGCCCTCGGACGCGGAGTGAGTGATCAGCACGAGGGTCGCCTGATCCCCGGGGCCCTCCTGGCGGACGCTCGAGATCGAGATGCCGTGATGTGCGAAGACCCCCGCGACGGTCGCCAGCACGCCCGGCTGGTCGGCCACGGACAGCACCAGGTAATAGCGCACCAGAGCATCCTCCGGCGGGCGGATGTCGGCAACGCGTGCATATCCCGCGCTGAGTGGTGAACGTCCACCGGACACGATGTTGCGCGCTATCTCGACCACGTCGCTCGCCACCGCCGATGCCGTCGGCGCCCCGCCCGCGCCGCGTCCCAAGAACATCAACTCTCCGACGTTCTCGCCCTCGACGAAGATGGCGTTGAACACATCGCGCACCGCGGCCAAGGGGTGGGTCTTCGGCAGCATCGCGGGATGAACCCTTGCGGCCACCCGGCCCTCGGAGCTCTCGGCCACCGCGAGAAGCTTCACTTCATAACCAAGCTCGTGCGCCGCGGTGATGTCCGCGGCGGTAACCCGGGTGATGCCCTCGCGCGGGATGTCTGTGGCTACGACCGTCGAGCCGAACGCGAGCGTGGCCAGGATCGCCAACTTCGCGGCCGCGTCGTGTCCGTCAACATCGGCGGACGGATCCGCCTCCGTGTAACCGAGACGGTCGGCCTCGGCCAGGGCGTCCTCGAAGGAGCCGCCCGCCTCCGACATCTGCGTCAGGATGAAGTTGGTCGTCCCGTTCACGATGCCCATGACCTTGTGCACGCGGTCGCCGGCCAGCGACTCACGCAGCGGACGGATGATCGGGATGCCCCCGCCGACCGCGGCCTCGAACAGCACGTCGACACCCGCGGCTCCGGCGGCCTGCAGGATCTCGGCCCCCACCGTGGACAACAATTCCTTGTTGGCCGTAACGACGTGCTTGCCGCTCGATATCGCGCTCGAGATGAGCTCGTGAGCGGGGTCCACGCCGCCCATCGCCTCCACCACGATCTGGATATCCGGGTCGCTCACGACCGCCCGAGCGTCACCGGTCAAGACCTCGGCCGGAAGCTCAACCTCCCTGGCCCGGGCGGGATCCCGGACCGCCACTCGCGTCACCTCGATGCGCGCTCCGGCTCGGGCCTCGAGTTCGTCCCGGTGAGCCTCCAGGATCCTGTAGGTGGAGGACCCCACGACACCGAACCCCAAGAGGCCGACCTTGATCGTTTCCATACTGCGAACGCTAACTGCCCCGTGATGCTTCACCCCACCGGACCGGAGCCCTAGGGTTTAGAGGTGCCCGAGCTACCCGAGATGCAGGCCCTGTGCGAACGGCTCGCCGAGCTGTACGCCGGCTCGGTGCTCGAACGCCTGGACCTCATGCAGTTCTCCGCCCTGAAAACCGTTGCTCCCGGCCCCCACGAGCTCCACGGAGCCGAGCTGAGATCGGTGTGGCGTCGCGGGAAGTACGCCATCTTCGAGTTCGAAGAAGCGCGACTGATGCTTCACCTCTCGCAGGGGGGCCGCGTCGATGTCGAGCCGCAAGCCAAGAGCACCAAGCCGCGGGGGTCGGTAGCTCGCCTGCGCTTCGAGGGCCGCGGCTCGATGCTCGTCAAGGAGTTCGGGACCGAACGCAAGGCCGCGCTTTGGGTGCTCACCACCGACGACCCCGGTCCGCTGGAAGGGCTTGGACCGGAGCCGGGCTCCCCCGAGTTCGAGGAACTGATGATGAACACGCAAGAGAAGCGACGCATCCACACCTTGCTCCGAGACCAGCGCTTCGTCGCCGGGATCGGACGCGGTTTCTCGGACGACATCTTGCATGCGGCGCAGATATCACCGTTCGCTTCGACGGCATCTCTGCCCACCGAACAGAGACAGGCACTGTTGAGAGCAACCACTCAGGTCCTTGACGACGCGCTGCTCCGCGAGAGGGAGCGCAGTGGAGGGCTGCCCGCGAAGATGGGCGACCGCTTCATCGTGCACAACCGGCACGGACAGCCGTGTCCTCGATGCGAGGCGACCCTTCATCGCATCTCGTACGGATCGCACGAGGTCACCTATTGCCCCGCGTGTCAGACCGAAGGGAAGGTCATGGCGGATCGCAGGATGTCGAGACTGCTCAGGTGAAGCGAACGTTCGAGTGCCATCCGCTCGATCTGGGTCTCACCCTGCGACCGCTGCAGCACGGTCGCTACGACCCCATGCTCAGGTTGACGCGCAACGAAGCTTGGCGCGCCACCCGAACGCCGGAGGGACCGGCGAGCCAGCACATCCGTGTGGTCGGGGGAACGGTCGAGGTCGAGGCCTGGGGGCCCGGGGCCTCATGGTTGCTCGAGCACGCCCCGGAGTTGGTCGGTTGTGGCGACGACGACTCCGGCTTCCGCCCCGAGCATCCGGGCCTGCGAGAGCTTCACCGGATCAATCCGGGCCTCCGAGTACCGCGTTCGTTGGCTGTGATGGACGTCTTGATCCCGACCATCCTCGAACAGAAGGTGACGGGAGCCGGAGCTCGTCGCTCCTACCGCGCCTTGATCCGGGGCTTCGGAGAGCCGGCTCCCGGCCCCCTCGGTCTCATGCTGCTACCCGAACCGAAGGTCCTCGCGGCGATCCCCTATCAGGACTTCCACCCTCTGGGCGTGGAACGGAAGAGAGCGGCGACACTTAAGAGCGCGTGCTCGTACGCCCACCGCCTCGAGGAAGCGAGCTCTATGGATCTTGCCGACGGTCGCACCCGCCTCCTCGCTCTACCGGGCATAGGTGAATGGACGACGGCTCTGGTCGCGGGGGCCGCCTGGGGCGACGCTGATGCCGTCGAGGTCGGCGACTTCCATGTCCCGCACGTCGTGGCCTGGTTCCTCGCGGGCGAGCCGCGCAGCGACGACCGGAGGATGCTCGAGCTGTTGGAGCCGTACCGCGGGCATAGGGGCCGGGCGATCCGCTTGATCGAAGCATCCGGCGTTCGCCCACCCCGCTACGGGCCGCGCCTGGAGGTGGCGGACCTCGCAGGGATGTGACCGTGCAGCCGTCGCCCGGGCGGCGGCTGCGACGTAAACCGGGGGAACAGACGCCGGGATAGGCCCTACCCGATGACCGGCTCGTACCGGCGGGGCTGTTCGAAGTAGTCCTTCACGCTACGCGCCAAGCGGGCCGCGTGATAACCGTCGATGTATCGGTGATCCATCGTGGCAGTGAGCGTCAACATCGGCCTTACCGCGACCTGCTTGTCCACCACCACGGCCTTATCGGCGACCTCCCCCACCAGCACCAGGAAGGGGACGCGGTAGTAGCCCGCCAGAGGCGCATAGGCGCGCTGCACGCCGAACATCCCCACCGAGCTCACGATCGTGCTGCCGAAGGCCTGTCGCGGCAGCCCGAACCTCTTCAGATCGAGATCCCTGTCCGTGGTCAGCCACGACGAGACCTTGATCGAGGTCCCGAGCAGCCAACGAGGCGTACTGCCGATGACCTTCTTGGTCTTGCCGAGTTCGACGTCGTTGCCGGTGCGGATCGTCCCCGCTCGCTCTCCCAGCTCGCGAGCTATCTCCACCGCCCCCTTCTTGTCGGCATCGACGACCTTCACTCCGGAGAGCTCGGATCCTTGCTCCGCGGACACGATGAAGAAGACGTCGACGGTTTCGCGACGGATGAAGTTCCCGCGGTACATGCGTACGTTCAGGTCGGGGTGATCGGCAAGCGCCTTGGCCAGGGCGCGGCCCACCATCGTCGTCATCGTGAGCCGGACGCCGGTCGTCTCCCGCGCCTCTTCTATGAAAGCGAGGACCTCCGAGGCATCCAGCTCGAGGTCCCCGTATATCTGCGGGTCGTTGGGCCGTCCCCACGCCGCCGCGGCGATCTTCCGCCAGCCCTGGATCTTCTGCCGCCTCGACATAGAGGTAGAGGACCACAACGGCACGTCTTTGTCTCGCCGGGACACCGGGGGTCGCCGTCGTTTTACAGCGGCGTCCCGTCGAGCTTTCGGTCGAGGTGCAACAGGTCCGAGAGACTCTCCCGAGCGACGATCTCGGTCGCCCGGCCGTCCTCGAGCAGAACGATAGGGGGCCGCGCTATCCGGTTGTAGTTGGACGCCATCGAATACGTGTAGGCCCCGGTGGCCGGGATGCACAACAGATCGCCCTCGGCGACGTCTTCGGGGAGATGGACGTCCCTGATCAGGATGTCTCCCGATTCGCAGTGCTTGCCGCACACGGTCACGCGAGGCCCCGGCTTCGCGTCCGTCCTGTTCGCGAGGAAGGCCTCGTAGCGCGCCCCGTACAAAGCTGGCCGGATGTTGTCGCTCATCCCCCCATCGACCGCGACGTAGGTGCGAACTCCGGGGATCTTCTTCACCGTCCCCACTCGATACACCGTCACCGCGCTCGATCCCACCAAGGACCGGCCCGGCTCCACGAAGACCTCGGGTACGGACAACCCCGCCTGAGTGAACTCGCGCTCCACCGCGGCGACGATCCGCCCCACCGACTCGGCGGGGTCCGGCGTCATCTCGTCCTGGGTGTGCGCGATCCCGAGGCCACCGCCCAGGTTCAGCTCGCGTGGCTCTCAACCGATCGCCTCTTTGACCTGTTGCACGAAGGTCGCTAATCGGGCCACCGCCAGATCGAAGGCGGCCAGTTCGAAGATCTGGGACCCGATATGGGCATGGATCCCCACCAGTCGGTCGCTGGCCATCTGGTGCGACCGGCGCAGGGCTTCCAGAGCGATGCCCTCCGCAAGCGTGAACCCGAACTTCGAGTCCTCTTGCCCCGTTTGGATGAACTCGTGTGTGTGCGCTTCGACGCCGGGGGTGATCCGCACCAGCAGGTCCGACCGCAGCCCTACGCGCTCGAGCCGTTCGATCTCTTCGAACGAGTCGACGACGATGCGGCCGACGCCGAGGTCCCGGGCGGCGGCGAGCTCCTCGTTGGACTTGTTGTTCCCATGGAACATGATCCGGTCCATCGAGAAACCGGCGGCGCGCGCGGTCTCGAGCTCCCCACCGGTACAGACGTCCAGTCCCAGGCCGAGTTGATCGACGATCTGACAGATCGCGACACAACACAACGCCTTGCCTGCATAGAAGACGCGTCTGGGTTCGAGGGCCGACGCATAGGACTTGGCGCGGGTCTCCAGCGTGGCGCGGTCTAGAAAGATGGTGGGGGTGCCGAAACGCTCGGCCAGCGCGACGACATCCTGACCGGCGATGTGCAGCCGGCCGTCGCTGAAGTTCGCGCTGTCGGGAAGGATCCGCTCCATACAGAGAGGCTACGGCAAGGAGAGGAGCTTCCCTTCGACGACGCGCTCGCAAGTGCCGCCGATCTGAACGCTGTTCCCGCTCGCCCGCAGGTAGATCCGCGACGGCCTGCCCATCTCGACCCCCTGCGCGACCTCGGCCTCCAGAGCACCTGTGCGATCCGCGAGATACACGCCGAGCCCCGCAGCCGCCGAGCCCGTGGCGGGATCCTCCGCTATCCCGAGACCGGGATAGAAGCCGCGCGCCTGAAGTCGCCCCGCCCCCACGGCGGTGAAGCAGTACACGCCCGGCATGCCCAGCTCCTCCAAGAGGGCCGCGACCGGACGACAGCGCGCCAGGGCTTCGGCATCCCTGAGAGGGACCATCACCTGCTCGATCCCGATGTCGGTCTTCGCTGCCTCGAGTCTGTCGACGCTTCGCCCCAACTCTCGCGGCTCCAAGCCGATAGCTGGCGCTTCGATGCTGAGCGCTTTCGCCAGCCGCTCGTTGATCTGGGGTGTCTTGCTTCTGAGGTCCTCCGAGACCTCCCCCGAGCGCTCGAACCAGACCTTCCCGTCTGAGAACGTCACCTTGGTCGGCCCCGCCGGCGAGGTCTGTTCGATCTCTGTGCCCTCGATCCTGCCGAGCTCTCGCAGCACCCAGGCCGTGCCGATCGTGGGATGGCCCGCGAACGGCAACTCCGAACGCGGGGTGAAGATACGCACCGAGTACCCGTTCGGAGTGATCCCCGTGACGAAGCTCGTCTCGGAGAGGTTCATCTCGGATGCGATCGCCTGCATCTGGTCATCCGACAAACCTGCGGCGTCGGGGAAGACCGCCAAGGCGTTGCCTCGGAAGGCGCCTTCGGCGAAGACGTCGATCTGCCAGAACTCCATCACATGCGTTCCGGGGCGCCGACACCCAGCAGGCCCAGGCCGTCTGCCAAAACCCTTCTGGTCGCCAGGCAGAGCGTGAGGCGCGCGTGCGCTAGAGCCGGGTCGTCCGCCAGCACCTTGCAGTCCCGGTAGAAAGCACTGAACGTCGAGGCCAACTCTTCCACGTAGCGCGGGATCCTTTGCGGAGCGCGCAGCCGGGCCGCGTCCGACACGGCCTCTCCGTAAGAGGCGAGCTTGCGCATCAACTCCTCTTCGCTTCCGTGGTTCAGCAACTCGAGAGAAGCGCCACCGACGTCGACTTCGTAGCCCTCCTCGGCTGCCTTGCGCAGGATCGACGAGATCCGTGCGTGCGCGTACTGCACGTAATAGACGGGATTCTCGGGCGCTTGTTCCTTGGCGAGGTCGATGTCGAACTCGAGAGGTGCCTCGAGCGACCGCGTCAGGAACGTGTAACGAGCGGCGTCTACCCCCACCTCGTCGACCAACTCGTCGAGGGCAACGTAGACACCGGCACGCTTGGAGGCCTTCACGGTCTCTCCACCGCGCGCGAGAGAAACGATCTGGAGCAGCGGGATCTCGACCCGGTCTCGTTCGAAGCCCAACGCCTCGACCGCCGCCATCAGGCGCGGGATCGTCCCGTGATGGTCTGCGCCCCATAGATAGATCAGTCGGTCGAATCCCCGGCCGAACTTGTCCAACAGGTATCCCAGGTCCGCTGCGAAGTAGGTCGGCTCGCCGTTGGAGCGGATCACCACCCGGTCCTTGTCGTCACCCAAGCGAGACGTCAGCATCCATAGCGCGCCGTCGCGCTCTTCCATCAGGCCCGCGTTCCGCAACCTTTCGATCGCCTCATCCACCTTGCCGGTCTCGTGCAACGTGCTCTCGGAGAACCACACGTCGAACGTCGTCCCGAAACGGGCCAGAGACTCCTTCACCGAGGCGAGGATGCGAGGCCAGCTGAGATCGAGCATCTGCTGCGCCAACTCGTCGGAGCCGAGGCCCGTCAGGGAATCCCCCACCTCCTGGGCCACCTCTTCCGCCACCGCGGTGATGTTGTCGCCGTGGTAGCCCTCCTCGGGGACCTGGGCGTCATGACCGAACCGCTGGAGGTACCGGGCACCGACCGAAGCGCCGAACAGCAACATCTGCCGCCCGGCGTCGTTGAAGTAGTACTCGCGCGTCACCTCGTGGCCCGTGGCCTCCAGCAACCGGGCGATCGTGTCACCGACCGCCGCGTGTCGCCCGCTGACGACGTTGATCGGACCGGTCGGGTTCGCCGACACGTATTCGACGTTGACCTTCGTTCCCCGGCCCTCCTCCGATCGCCCGAAAGGAGTGGAAGGGTCGGCCGCTCGACATACGACGTCGTGGAGCCACGAGGCCGAGAGCCGGAAATTCAGGAAGCCGGGTCCCGCAACCTCGACCGACTCGATCAGATCCGTGGCGGGGATGGCGTCGGCGATCGCCTGCGCTATGGGCCGAGGGTTGCCCTTCCCCTTCGCAGCGACGAGCGCGACGTTCGTGGCCCAGTCGCCATGTTCCCGGTTGCGAGGCCGCTCGAAAGAAGGCTCGGGGAGGTCGGCTGGATCCAGCGAGAGGCTCTCAGCCGCAGTTGCCAAGGCAGCCCGAACGATCTGGACCAGCTGATCGGTTACCACCTCTCGGCTAGGAGAGCAGGCGCTCGACCACGTCCAACAGGTCGGTGGGATCGAACGGCTTCGTCAGGTATTCCGCCACGCCGTAGGTCTTGCCGCGGTCGATGTCTGATTGTTGAGCTTTCGCGGACAGGAACACCACCGGGATGTCCCTCGTCGATTCCTGCGCCTTCAGCTTCTCGCAGGTCTGATAGCCGTCCAGGCGCGGCATCATGATGTCGAGGATGATCAGGTCGGGGTGCTCGGCGGTCGCCACCTCGAAGGCCTCTTCGCCATGGTGGGCCAGGAGAACGTCGTACCCCTCGACCTCGAGGTTGACTTCGAGCACGCGCAGGATCGCAGGATCGTCGTCGCAGATCAGGATCCTCTTGCCTTCGGTCGACATGTGCGGCGATGCTACCCCGGCGCCTCCCGGCGACCACGAGGCTCTAATGTTGCTATCCCCTGCCCCCGTAGCTCAGGGGATAGAGCACTCGCCTCCGGAGCGAGGTGCGCAGGTTCGAATCCTGCCGGGGGCACCACATCGGAAACAGCGCCGGATCCGGCGGGGCCGGGCCCGGCTCGAACCTTCGCCCAAGCGGCTTCGACCACACCACCTCCCCGTCTTCGAAGCCGACGTCCCAACCGAACTTCTGAACCAGCGAGTGATGCACCTGACACACGGTGACGAGGTTCCAATAGTCGGTGCTTCCTCCCTTGGACCAATGCTCGACGTGATGCAGATGAAGGAAGCGCTTCATCCCGCAACCCGGGAAGGTGCAGGTGTGCCCGTCCCGGCCCGCCCGCTACGTCGGCTCGAGGTCCGACCCCGGCGAGGTGCGCGAGCGCAGTCGGTCGAGCGTCCGGAGACGGCGAGGGCTCTGCCCTGGTCCCATAGTTCGGCTGCAACCGTCCGCATATCCTTGACTTTTTTCGAACATATGTTCGATAGTTAAGCGTTCCTCTCCGCATCGCTTGGATCGGTTGTCCTAAGCCGGAGGAATCCGTCCAGAGGGGGCGAATCAAGCGCTGACGCTTCGTCACCCCTATCTCGTCGCGGAGAGGAACAGGTCTATGTCTCTTAGCCGTCGCCGGCGTTCGCTCGGTGCCCTCGTCACAGTCATCTCCCTCCTCGGGGGCACGTTGATGCCGCTCCCCACCGCCGGCGCCTCTCTCGACGACGGCCCGGCCTTCGTCGAGCCGAAGGTCCGCAACGCCCTGGGTCGGACGAGCGCTCTGGTGCACGTAGAGAAAGAGGCGCGGGTAGCAGACGCCCTGGCCGCCGCCGAGCGAGCCGGCCTCGACACCGGCACCCTGTACGAGGCGATCAAGGTCTTCGTCGCCTACGGGGACGCTGCCGGATTCGAACGGCTCTCCGCCTCGCCCACGATCGAGTGGATCCAGGCCAACCGCAACGCGCGGCTCTTCACGAACAGCTCGCACAAAGCGACGCGGGGACAAGAGCTCCTCGATGGTGGCGTCACGCTTCCAGACGGCACCAGGCTCGACGGGAGGGGCATCGGGATCGCGGTAGTCGACTCCGGCATCGACGGCACGCATCCCGATCTCGTCACGCGCATGGGCGGCAACGTCAAGATCATCTGCTCCGTCCCGGTGCCGATCGGCTGGGCCCCCATCGGAGGCTTCCAAGAGTGCCGCGGCCCCAAGACCGCGGTGCCGATGAGCGACACCGACCACCCCTCGGCCGGAGGTCATGGGACCCACGTAGCGGGAACGATCGCCGGGACCGGCACGGCCTCCAACGGCCTGTACCACGGAGCCGCGCCGGGAGCGACGCTGTACGGCGTAAGTGTCGGCACCACGATCAACGTGGAGAACGGGCTCGACGGCCTCGCCTGGGTGCTCGAGAACCACGACGCGGTGACGCCCGCGATCAGGGTCGTGAACAACTCCTGGGGAAGCGGCTACAGCAGGTACCAAGCGAACGGCGATCCCCTCTACGACGCGACCTGGAAGTTGCAGGACGCTCTGATCGCCGCGGGTGTGACCGTCGTCTTCGCGGCCGGCAACTCCGGAGGCAGCGGCACCGCCCCGACCACCAGCGCGCAGTGCATCAACCCTCGCCCGGGACTCATCTGCGTGGCCAACTACGACGACAAGGGCACCGGCACGCGGGCGGGCACGATCAACTCGTCGTCTTCGAGAGGCAAGGCAGATCAGCCCGAGAACTGGCCCGACCTGTCGGCGCCGGGCACGAGCATCACCGCCACCTGTCGCTGGACCCTGCCTGTGTGTCACGGCAACCTCGGCTTCGTCGCCACCCCGCCCAACAGCTATGCGGTGATGACCGGGACATCGATGGCGGCTCCGCACGTCGCGGGGATCGTCGCTCAGGTGCTCCAGGCGGATCCAACGCTGACGCCCGCCGCGATCGAGAACCTCCTCGAAGACACCGCCTACAAGTTCGCCTGGGGCTCCGCGTACGGCTTGTACACCGACCCGACGAACCCGGATGATGCCTCTTCGTTCGAGAAGGGCCACGGACTCGTGGACGCCGTTGCCGCGGTGCAGGCGGCGCTGGGCGGAGGCATAGACCCGGACCCCACGCCTTCTGCGACCGCGACGCCGACTCCAACGCCCACCCCGACGCCGACCGAGACCTCCACGCCACCGACGGGCATCGGCGCCACCTACTACTTCCACTCGGCCAGCGGCCTCAACACGATGGACCAGACCGTCGGGGCCGAGAAACCGAGCTTCGACGCGAAGTTCCCAACCTTCGATGAGTATTCGGTCGCCTACGACGTGCCCGGAACGCAAGCCACGACAACGACGGCTGCGGTCGACCCGATCTGGCACGGGCAGCTGGGAACGGCCGCCAGCACCCTGAGCGTCGATCTGTGGCAGAAGATCCAGCCCGCTCACGCGCTGGGATCGGCCCACTACAACGTCAGGGTCTTCACCGGCGGAACCTTCTACGACCTGTTCCCGCTGCTCGACAAGGACGACATGCCCCTCGGCGGTAATTCGGTCACCAGGATCCAACACACCTTCACCAAGATGAGGCCGTCCGGATCAACCGAGACCGACGTCTCCAAACTGCCCGCGCTGTCTCTGCCGGCCGGGCCCCTCTCGATCGCGATCCGCGGCTACTACATCGTCGACGACGCGCTCACGGAGATCCGGTTCGACTCCAAGACGTACCCGTCGGGCTTCTCGGTCAACGGCGGCACAACGGGACCGGAGCCGCCCCCGACCCCCACCCCCGACCCGACCCCGACGGAGACGACCGACCCGAACCCCGGCGGAGGACGCGGGACCTACCCGACCAACCCGGATGACCCGCTGTTCGCCGACCAGTGGGGCATGACCAAGATCAAGGCCCCCGAAGCGTGGCAGGAGAAGAACGCGACCGGATACGGCGTCAAGATCGCGATCGTCGACTCCGGCGTGGACCTCGGCCACGAGGACTTCGCCTGCAGCGGGAAGCTGCAGGTCCTTCCCGGCTCCAACATCGGCGGCAGCGGGCAGCCTCAGGACCAAGACGGTCACGGGACCCACGTGGCCGGTATCGCAGGCGCTTGCACCAACAACGGCAAGGGCGTTGTCGGCGTAGCCCCAGACGCGACGATCATGCCGGTCCGTGTCTTCGACGAGCCCGATCTCGACAAAGCCATGGCGGACGGCATCCGGTTCGCTACCGACAACGGAGCACATGTCATCAACCTGTCGATCGGCGACATCCCGCCGTTCAGCCACCTCGGACCGGACGGATATCCCCAGACCGAAGAGGCGATGGAGTACGCGAGGAACGCCGGCGTCGTGATCGCTGCAGCGGCCGGGAACTTCGCTCAACCGACGTGTGAGTACCCCTCGCTTTCCCGCAATGTGATCTGCGTCGTCGCCACCGATCGCAACGACATGCGCTCCTACTACACGGACTTCCCGGTCAACATCGACCGCAATGCAGACGAGCCGGGTCTCGAGCCGGTGGTCGCGGCGCCGGGGGGGCAGGGCACCTTCTGCGACGAAGGCGTCGCCTCTACCTACCTGCGTACCGAAGACTCCGTCTGTTACACGACCGGCTACGAGTCGCTCGATGGGACCTCGATGTCGTCGCCGCACGTCGCGGGCATCGCGGCCCTCATGTACGACAGGCTCGGCGGGGAGCGATCACGCGCCAACGCGGACCGCATCGTGCAGGGCATCCTCGACAGCGCAGACGACCTGTACACCCCGGGTTGGGACCCGATCGTCGGCTACGGACGTGTGAACGCCCTCCAAGCCGTGCGCACGATCGAGGTGGTCGAGCCGACCCCGACCGGAACGCCAACCGAGACCCCCACCGAGGATCCCGGCCCGGCTGCAACGACACTCTCGTTCACCGATAACTCGTCCGAGAGCGGGCAGTACACCGACACTGCCAGCCTGGAAGCGTTACTCACCGCCACCGACACAGGCGCTCCGATCGAAGGGGCCGAGGTCGTGTTCGAGATCACCGGATCCTCGGGAACGCGCTCACTATCGGCGGTAACGGATGCGGCCGGAGTCGCACGGAGCGATGTCCAGATCCTCGAGCAGCCCGGGCAGTACGTCCTCACCGCGCGCTATGCGGGCGACGAAGAGAACCACGCCGGTTCTGCCGACTCGATGGGCTTCGTGGTGGACCGTGAGGATTCGTCGACGGCCGTCTCGTTGAACGGGACCTCGAAGGCGCCGACCGTGGTTGCCACCCTGACGGACGCGGACGACGCGGCCACGGGGCTCGCAGGCCGAACCGTAGAGTTCTTCGTGGACGGACGATCGCTCGGCACGGCGGTCACCAACGGCAGCGGTGTCGCTTCGCTCGACGTGCCCAAGAAGGACGCCAAGAAGGCGGATGTCTACAGCGCGGTCTTCGCCGGCGACACGTACTTCGTGGGTTCGAGCGGAACGACGCGGACCTAGATCCACCTACAGAGATCAAGCCAAGCAGGGGGCCGCTTTCCGGCCCCCTCTTCGCGTCGGTGTTTATCCTGCCGTTGTCAGCCAGTCGCGCCGAGCAAAGGGGCTCACCGTGAGCGAAGGACCTTCCGCCGTGCAAGGCGTCCAGTTCCGGGAGCAGGACGGCAAGCGCAGCTCCCAGCTCGTCGGCAAGACCGTTTACTCCGACGCCGCCCGAGGTGTCGACGAGGCGCTGGCCTCCCGGATCGAGAACCAAGGCGCCTGGCGCAAGAGCTATCTCGGCCCCGTGCGCGAGCTGGTCGAGGCCGGAGCGCGGTCCGCGACCAACGCGACGCGCATCGCCCAAGACGGCCTCGCGAGCGCTCACTCGAGTCTGATGTTCAGACGCGCCGACACCGAAGTGCCTGTGCACGCTGCTTTCTCGACGTTCCCGGCTGAGCGGTTCGAGACGGCCACCATCAAGGGCTCGGGTGACCGGGAACGTCAGCTCGTGGTTCCGTTCGAGGGTCGTCACCTCAGCGGCGACGCTCTCTTGCAACGGTTGGACCGATGGGTCGAGACCGGGATCATCGAGCCCTCCTGCCGTGAGGCCGTCGCATCTGTCGTCGCCGAGCCCGACTGGCTCGATCTGAGTGGAACCCGCTTCGTGCTGATGGGGGCGGCTTCGGAGATGGGGCCGCTCGAGTCCCTCACCCGTTGGGGGGCCGAGGTAATCGCGATCGACCTGCCCCGGCCCGAACTCTGGGCGCGGATCCTCAAGGTTGCAGAACAGGGCAGTGGGGTCGTGCACGTGCCGGTCCCCTCTCCCCACGACGGCGACCTCGGTTCGCTCGCGCGGCTGGCCGGCGCGGACCTGTTGACGGAGACGCCCGAGATACGCACCTGGGTCGCTTCGTTCGGCGGCCCCATGGTCGTCGGCAACTACGTATATGCCGACGGCTCGACCTTCTTGAGACTGGCCACGGCCCTGGATGCGCTGACCTCGTCTCTGCAAGACGACGTCAGCGACGTTTCCATCGCGTACCTCGCCACGCCGACGGATGTGTTCGCCGTTCCCCAGGAGGTGGTCGACGCGTCCCGAGCCCGGGCTCGAAGCAAGATCGCAGTGTTGCCACGCGCTATCAGCAAGGGGGCGGTCTTCCAACCGAACTATCGATCGACGGTGCGCTCTGACGACGGAGCCACGTGGGGGATCTCCGACGTGCTGGTCCCGCAACAGGGCCCCAACTACTCGCTCGCCAAGATGATGCAGAGATGGCGCGCGATCGAAGCCAAGCGGCAGGGCCGTTTGGTGTCGGCCAACGTGGCCCCCGCGACGAAGACCCGGTCGGTCGTCAAGAACAAGGTGTTGGCGGCAGCTTTCCGAGGTGCTTCGGCGTTCGGCGTGGAGGTCTTCGCTCCCGAGACCAGCCGGGCGCTGATGAGCGCGCTACTGGCCCACGACCTTCGGAACCCCACCGCGGCGGCACAGCCCTCGGTCGAGTTGGGTCACCCCTTCGAGCTGTTCACGCAGGGGGCCGCTCACGGCGGGCTCTGGCGGATCGCTTACGAACCGCGCAGCGTGCTTCCGCTCGCGGTCGGCTTCGGCATAGTGCGACGGGGTTAGCTACCCCTCGCTCTCGAGCAGGCGGCGCGCCGCCAGCAGCGTCGAACGCAGGTTGCGCGCGACGGTTCTGCCCGCCAGGTGCTCCACGAGCAGACCGGCCGGGCCTCCGCTGAGATGGAACGACGTCTCCAGGGTTAGTTCCGTTCCACCGGCCTGCTTCGACAGGATCCAGCGGCCCCACTGGTGGAGACCCTGCTCCCACTCCCAGCCGATCCGTTCGGGGGGCGTCCACTCGTTCACGCGCACCTTGCCCCCGGCTTCGATCGAGCCGACCTTCATCAGAACGCGGTAGCGCGCATCGGGGCCGGGGGCGTCGCTCAGCAGCGTCCACTTGGTGAGGCCCTTGAAGAACTCGGGGTACCTGTCCGGGTCCGACACCAGCGCGAACACGTCGTCGATGCCCCGCTCGATCGTGACGCTTTGCCTAAGGGTTCTCATAGCAGCGGTGGCGCGATGCGTTCGGCAGCGAGGGCCGTCAAGGCCTCTTGCATGCGCTCGGTGACGTACTCGTAAGCCTCGTCGGAATCGGCGTCATCGCCGAAGCGTTCGACGATGTCTATCGGATCGAGTACCTCCATCCGGATCTTCGCCGGGAGCGGCAGGTGCCCGCCGAAGTCACCTACGTTGAGGCCCCAGGGAAGCGCGAGCGAGATGGGCAAGACCTTGAGGCGAGCGAGCTTGTCCAGACGCAGGAGCTTCGCGAGTCGTCTGCCGTCGGTCAGCGGGAGATAGGTGTCGTGACCACCGACCGAGACCACGGGGACGATGGGGACCCCGGCCTCCTTCGCCACCCTCAGGAAACCCTTCCGGCCGTCGAACCGGATCTCGTGGCGCGCGGTCCAGGGGCGGTGGGCATCGACGTCGCCGCCGGGATAGACCAAGACACACGCGCCCCGGGCGAGCGCGGCTTGGGCGGCGCGCGGGCCCGCCGTGATGATCCCCCACTTGCCGGCGAGCTTGCCGATGACGGGCCACGACGTCACCAGCGCGTGTGCCAGCGCGTAGACGGGTCGTTCGACGCCGAAGTAGGTGTTGAAGGCCAGCATGAAGACCATGCTGTCGGGCGTCATGTTCCCGCCGGAGTGGTTGCCGACGAACAGAACCGGCCCCTCCTCGGGGATCCGGTCGAAGCCGGTGACCTCGGCCCGGAAGTAGATCGTGCTGAAGAGCCACATCCCGGGCAGCTGGTAGCGGATGAACTCCTCGTCGCGTTGGTCGAGATCTGCTGCGGCCCCCGTCACGCGGGCGCGACCCTCAGCCTCGATCTTGGCAGCGCTCATGCCAGGAAGTCCCGGACCAAGCGGTGTGTCTGCTCCGGTAGCTCGTATTGCGGGACGTGCCCGCAGTCCTCGAGGACGATCGACGATGCGTCCGGGAGGCAGCGCTCGACGTGGCGAGCGAACTTGGCGGGGACCAGCCAGTCCCGCTCCCCCCAAACGAACAACGCCGGTCTCGAGAGCTCGGGCAGGCGGTCCCAGAACCCGGCCTCGCCATAAGGCTGCTCCAGATAGATCTGGCGCGCCGCCGAGAAGAAGGCGATCCGCCCCCGCGGCGAGGAGAAGACCCGGATGAACTCGTCCGCCGCGGACTGGTACCAAACATCGGCGAGGCGCTCGGGTCGATGGAAGAGCCGCTTGATCGAGCCGACGACCGTCCGGCGTGGCAAGCGCAGCGGCAACAAGGCCATCTCCGGACGCAGGAAGCGCACGATCTGTTCGTACTGCCTTCCCTTGATGAACGCAGACGACGGGGCCAGCAGCGCGATCTTGTCGACGCGATCCGGTGCGGCCAGCGCGGTCTCAACGGCGACGCGGCCCCCCATCGAGTTCCCCACCACATGCGCGCGCTCGATCCCGAGAGCCTCGAGGAACTTCAGCAGCCAACGAGCGTAGAACTCGGGATCGTAGGAGCGCACGGGTTTATCGGAATCACCGAAGCCGGGCAGGTCCGGTGCGATGACCCGGTAGTCCTTGGAGAGATCCAGCAGTGTCGTGAGCATCGAGCTGTTGGTCGCCCCCAGGCCGTGCAGGAGGATCACCGGCTCGCCGTCACCTGCCTCTATATAGAAGGTGCTGTTCCCGCCGGCGTTCACGTCGGCCGAGGTGTGGAAGTGATCCGCGTCTCCGAAAAGGCCCGCCAGCCTGAGAGACAGCGCCAGGTTCCTGCGAACGATGAGCTTCCCCTCGACGAATGCTTGGATGCCCCAAACGCTCCCGTCGACGATGCCGGCCAGGGTCTCTTCCGTCCCCGAGACCACGAGATCCGCACGCGGATCGGCTCCGTAGGTGAGAGAGGTGCGGCCCTTGTCGAACGAGACCGTCCAGCTCTCACCGTCGCTCGCCTCCAAGGACACGGACGCGCTCACCGCGGCGGCCGCGGCCCCCGGCTCCTTCACGCGCGCCAGCAAGACCTCTTCGAAAGAGGCTCGCGAGGACGACTCAACCGCTGCTCTCATCGACATGGAACCTCTCTCAGCCGACAGGATGAAGGACCCTTCTGAGGAACCGTGGGCCGCCCCGGCCCACCGAACCGTTCTTATCCATCCGCGCTGCCCCCCAAGCCAAGATCGAGATCCAGATCACGACGATGAGGCCCAGAAGCGAGTAGCCCACCCAGGACATCCAGGCAGGTGTGTCCTTCGCCTCTCGGAGAAGGATCTTCTTGTCTTGCACGAAGTCGCGCGTGAACCTGGCCGTCGCGGGGACCTCCTCGGCGGGGATCGCCGGATCCTCGGGCAGATAGAGCGGGACGGCGACGATCGAGCTTCCGGTGTGAAGCCTGATCAGCGACTTCCACGAGCCGGAGATCGGGAACGCGCTGCTGCGGTAGACCCCGCCTCCGACCGGCTCCAGAGGCGCGATGCGGCTGCCGCCGCCCTGCCACGAGGTGACATTCAGCCACAGCGGCTCTGCCGCCAGGTGGGGCGGGTCGAACTCGATCGTGGCGGTGGTCGAAGCGGCCTCCGGGTTGTCCAAGGTGACGGTCGCGCGGCCTTGCACGTCGGCCGAGATCGGCAGGGGGTAGACGAGAGCGAAGACCACACCCAGGGTCGCGAAGGCGGCGGCGAAGCGCGGAAGGCTCTGTTTGGGAGCGGTGAGATCGCCGAGAGCCCGCCCGATCAAACCTCCCACCACACCTCCGGCGACGCCGGCCACGGTGGCTACCCAGATCTCGGGCAGCAAGGGATCCGACCATCCGAAGGGCATCCCGATGCGGCTCCAGACCCACTCGGCGGCTACACCGACGGTTCCTATCGCCAGACCGCTCCACACACCGAACGTGACCTGGCGATCGGTTGAGACCCGCAGGGCGACGAGCTCGACCAACAGCGCTTCCGCCAGATACAGCGGGAAGTGAAGCGTCGTATGGCCGAAGCCGGGCCCGATGATCAGGCTCAGCAGCCCGCGCAGTCCCAGGAAGAAGGCGACCGCGATGAGCGCTCCCCCGCGTCCGAGCCGGATCCTCGCCGGCACCAGGGCCAAACCCGCGGACAGAGCGAGGAGGACCGGGTGGAACAACATCCTGAACTGGGGGACGGAATAATCGAACTCGGCCTGGAGCGCCGAGACCCCGACGAGGAACGCTCCGGCGATCGTGAGCTCGAGCGCTCGCCAGATCGGCCGCTGGGGTTCCGTCGCCCCTCGCCGACCCTCGCTGAAGAGGACCCAGAGCGCGAGCGTCGACAAGGCCGCTCCCCCGACCATCTGGATATGGGTCGGACCCCACAGGGTCACGTCCTGACCGAAGAGCCGGTGCCAGACGTCGTCCAAGGGGAACCCCATGACGGCTATCCCGCCGCAGACGATCAGAAGGATGGCGCCCACCGGAGCGTGCCAGCCTTCCTTTATCCGGAGGCTGGTTCGCAGCGTCGCCGGCGTCCCGAGTAAGACGCCCAGGTAACCGGCCGTTGCGATGCCCAGAAGGCCGAAGATGATGAAGTAGTGGGAGGGGTTGGCGAACGGGCCCGGATCGCGACCGTCGTCGATGTGGGTCGCGACGTCCCAGTAGAACCCGAACGCGGCCATCACCAGCGCTCCTCCCGCTACGGCGACGGGGAGGGCGCACCAGGCCGGGAGGCCGGTCACACGCTCGGAGAAGGCCCCGAGGTTGGTCAACGTCTTCGTGCGGCCGGACCGATGCAACACTCCGAGCAGTCCAAGCGCAGAGAAGATCAAGAGGGCTCCGATCGAGCCCCACAGGATCTCGCTCGCCGAGGCTCCACCCGCCGGCTCCCCGCCATCGGCCAGGATCAAGGCCGCTATCGCTCCACCCATCGTTCGCCTCCGTAGCTGGTTGTTGACCGATACTCAGAGTATCAGATACCCTGAGTATCATGTCTTCACACACCCGGTCAAACCGGAAGAGAAGGGTCACGCCCGAGATGGCGGAGCGGAAGTCCGTGCGGCGGCAGGAGTTGCTCGACGCGGCCGACCGGGCCATCCGGACCCGGGGACCCGACGTGACGATGGACGAGATCGCCCGCGAGGCCGCCACGGCCAAGCCGGTCCTCTACCGCTACTTCGGGGACAAGGGGGGCCTGTACCAGGCACTTGCCGAACGCTACGTCCAGCTGGTGATGGCCACCGTCTCCGACGCTCTCGGCGATCCGGCCAAGGACTCGCCCCGCCGTCGCCTAGAGGCTGCGATCGACGCCTACCTGGGCCTCGTCGAGGAGCAGAGCGAGATCTACCGATTCCTGATGCATCGTGCGGTGACCGAGAGGGCCGAGGCTCATGCCACCGTCGCCGACTTCATCCGCGGTCTCGGCGGGCAACTCGCCGCGGTCCTGGCGGAGGACCTCCGCAGCCGGGGCATGGACGCGCACGCGGCGGAGCCCTGGGCGCGCGGGATCGTTGGCATGGTTCAGGTTGCGGGCGACTGGTGGTTGGAGCAGAAGAGCATGACGCGCGCCCGCCTGGTCGAGCACCTGGTCACGCTCCTGTGGACCGGGCTCCGCGACCAAGCCTCAGCCCCCCGGACCAACACCGCCTAACTCCGTTCTTTTCTCACATCACCCCAAAGTCGGTTTAGGGGAATGTGAGCAAAGAACGGAGGCGGGTTATCTGTTCGGCGACCCGTTCGGGGGCCGTGCCTCCGAAGCTCTTGCGGGCGCGCATGGCCACCTCCGGCCCGGCCGTCACCACGGGATGCGCCGCGGCCTCGGCGTCACCGTTCTCGATGGCGGCCACGATCTTGCCCGCCTGCGCGTGGGCCTCGCGGAACGGTGTCCCCTTCATCACCAGGTCCTCGGCGAGGTCGGTGGCCCAGGTCGCTCCCCCGGCCGCGGCCTCGACAAGCCGATCGGCCTCGAACCCCATGGACGCGGCGAGCTTCGTCATCGCCTCGAGGCACCCCGCGAGCCGATCCACGGATGCGAAGACGAGTGCTTTGTCCTCCTGCAGATCACGGTCGTAGGCGAGCGGCAGCCCTTTCAGCATCACCAGCAGCGCGTTGAGGTCCGCGATCCCGCCGGCGGCTCGGCCGCGCACCAACTCGGCCATGTCCGGGTTGCGTTTCTGCGGCATCATGCTCGAACCGGTCGACCATTCGTCGGTAAGGCGCACGAACGCGAACTCGCTCGTGGAGAAGATCACTATCTCTTCCGCAAGCCTCGACAGATGCACGCCGCACAACGCGCACGCGTACAGAAGGTCGCACACGAAGTCCCGGTCCGACACCGCGTCCATCGCGTTGATGAACACGTCTTCGAGCTCCAGCTCAGCGGCCACCACGCTCGGATCTAGAGGAAGCGTAGTTCCGGCCAGCGCCCCGGCCCCCAGAACGGACACGTCGGCAGAGCGCGCCGCATCTCGGAACCGGGCCACGTCGCGGGCGAACGCCGAGGCATGGGCGCACAGGTAGAAACCGACCGAGACCGGCTGAGCCCGTTGGAGATGCGTGTAGCCCGGCATCACGGTCTCGAGCTGCTCCTCGGCGCGCGCTAAGAGGGTCTCGACCAGAGCCGAGGTCTCGCGCGCGAGGCCCTCCGCCGCTTCCGAGCACCACAGCCTCAGGTCTTGCGCCACGAGGTCGTTGCGCGAACGCCCCGCGTGGATGCGCGCTCCGGTGTCTCCCAGCCGTTCGGTGAGCTCGCGCTCGACCAACGAATGAACGTCCTCGTCCAGGGGGCCGGGCGTCAGGGTGCCGTCCCGCCATTCCTCGACCAGGTCGTCGCAGACGCGATCGACCTCGGCGAGGGCGCCCTCCTCCAGCAGCCCGGCCGAGACGAGAGCGCGCGCGTGCGCTTTGGTGGCGCGCGCGTCCTGCGGCAGGAGCCGGATGTCCACCTCTATCGAGCGGGTGAGACGCAGCATGTCTGCGTCCGGCCCCCGCGAGAAACGCCCACCCCAAAGGGGTTCAGTCATGCGTCTTCGACCACTGCTTGGTCGGCAGACCCCACAGTCGAACGAACCCGGCCGAGTCCTCGTGGCGGAACGTGTCGCCCTCGTCGTAGGTCGCGAGGCCATGGTCGTAGAGCGCCTTCGGCGCGCGGCGACCAGAGGGACGGCACCAACCCGGGCCAAAGGTCAGACGTACGTCACCGGTGACCGCATGACTGCAGGATGCGGCGAACGCTTCGATGCCCTCTCGGAGCGGCGAGAACCACAGACCCTCGTAGACGAGGTCGGCCCAGACCGAATCGAGACGACGCTTCTCGCGCGAGAACGCGCGCTCGAGGGTCAGGCTCTCCAGGTCGGCATGGGCGGTGATCAGAGCGAGAGCGGCGGGGGCCTCGTAGATCTCGCGCGACTTGATGCCCACCAGACGATCCTCGACGGTGTCGATGCGACCGAATCCGAACGATCCCGCGATCTTGCCGATCGCCTCCACGAGGTGGACCGGCGATACCGACTCTCCGTTCAGAGCCACGGGGACACCCTCGGAGAACGTGATCTCCACATCTCCGCCCGCCGGTACGGAGGCCGGGTTCTCGGTGAGCTCGTAGATGTCCTCTGGAGGGGCGGCCCAGGGGTCCTCGAGGATCCCGCACTCGATGCTCCTGCCCCAGATGTTCTCGTCGATCGAGTACGGCGATGACTTGGTCGTCGTGATCGGCAGATCCCTCTCCAGCGCGTAGCGGATCGTGTCGTCGCGGTTCATCCCCCAGTCGCGGACCGGAGCCAGTACCTCGATATCGGGAGCCAGAGCGCCCAGCGCCACTTCGAAACGGACCTGATCGTTGCCCTTCCCGGTGCATCCGTGAGCGACCGCAGTCGCGCCCGTCTCCTTCGCCACCTCGACCAGGATCTCCGAGATCAAAGGGCGAGACAGGGCCGAAACCAGCGGGTAGCGCCCTTGGTACAGGGCGTTCATGTGAAGGGCCGGCAGCACGAAACCGTCGACGAAGCGGGCGCGCGCATCCACCAGTCGACCGTCCACCGCGCCGAGCTCCGGAGCGCGGGTCACGGCTTCCTGCAGATCACCCGGCTGGCCGACATCCACCGCGACCGCTACGACCTCCCAGCCCTGCTCGCGCAACCAGGGGATCGCCACGGAGGTGTCGAGGCCTCCGGAGTACGCGAGCACGACACGCTTAGTTGCCATCTGATACCTGCCCTTCATCTGAGGAGGTGGCGCCACGCCACCTGTCGGCTAATGCACGAGCTGCTTCGAGATCCGCCGTGGCCACGAAGATCGTGTCGTCGCCGGCGATGGTCCCGCACACGTCTGAGATGTGAGCGAGGTCGATCGCCCGTGCCACGGCGGCAGCATGCCCCGGCAGCGTAAGAACGACCACGAGGTTCCCAGCGGTGCAGATGTCGATCGCGAACTCCTCGAGCTCCGTGAGGAGGGAACGTTGAACGGTGCGGACCCCGTTGAGTCGAGGGATGCCATCCGGGAAGCGATAGATGACCCGGCCCCCCTCGCGCACCTTCACCGCGCCCAACTCTTGGAGATCGCGCGACACGGTCGCCTGCGTCACGTCGTGTCCCGCGGCTCTCAACGCGTCGACGAAGTCCTGCTGGGTCGACGCGCGGCCGTGGTGAAGGATCTTCAAAAGATCTCTACGACGCGCTGACTTCATGCCAGGCCTCCCCCAATAGCTCGACCGCACGATCTATGTCGGGATCGGTGATCACCAGTGGCGGCGACAGACGGATGACGCTGTCTCCGATGTCGTTGACCAGCACGCCGCGCTCGAGGGCCGCTGCGGCTAGCTCACGCGCCACGGGAGCATCGAGTTGGATCGCGAGAAGCGCTCCGAGCCCTCGAACGTTGGATCCTCCGAAGGCGGCGCTCAGACCGCTGCGGAGGCGGTCGCCGATCGCGCGTGCGCGCTCGACCAGACCCTCCTCTTCGATCACCTGCAGCACGGCCAGAGCGGCGGCGGATTGCACGGGCCCACCCCCGAAGGTCGTGGCATGGTCGCCCGGGACGAAGGCGGCCGCGATCTCCGGCTGTGCCAAACAAGCTCCCATCGGCAGGCCACCGGCCAGCGCCTTCGCCAGGCACAAGATGTCGGGCGTCACGCCGGCGTGCTCGAAGCCGAACCACGCCCCGGTTCGGCCGAGGCCGGTCTGGACCTCGTCGAGGATCAGCAGCGCCCCGTGACGATCGCAGAGGTCTCGCACCGCGGCCAGGTAGCCGGGGGCCGGGACGACCACGCCGGCCTCTCCCTGAACTGGCTCGAGGAGCACGGCGGCCACGTCCCCGGCGAGCAACTCCCGCTCGATCGCGCCGGGGTCACCGAAACCAACGTGGACGAAGCCCGGCACGAGCGGCTGGAAGGGGGCCTGTTTGGAGGGCTGCCCGGTCGCGGACAGAGCGCCGAACGTACGGCCGTGGAAGCCGCCCTCGGCGGCCACGATCCGGACGCGCTCGCCCCCGGCGTGCTTGCGCGCCAGCTTCAGTGCGCACTCGATCGCCTCGGCCCCCGAGTTGGCGAAGAAGGCCTTCATCCCGCCCGTCAGTTCCGCGAGGCGTTCTGCCACCGCGAGGCTCGACGGGTTCTCGTAGAGGTTCGACACGTGCACCAAGCGAGAGGCTTGCTGCGCGATCGCGGCGGTGACCTTCGGGTGACAGTGACCTACCGAAGCAACGGCGATGCCCGCCAACAGATCGATGTAGGTCTTGCCCTGAGCGTCCGTAAGTCGCGCTCCACGGCCCTCGACGAAGGTCACCGGCCACCTGCGGTAGGAGTCCATGAGCGCGCCGGCGGAGGTCTCCACTCTCACGGCAGCACCTGCGTCCCGATGCCTTCGGGCGTGAAGATCTCTAGTAACAGAGCGTGCTCCACGCGACCGTCGAGGATGTGCACCTTGGCAACGCCGTGGGCAAGAGCGCTGAGCGCGCTCTCGGCTTTGGGTCTCATCCCGCTGGACAACGACGGCGCCAGAGCAGCCAGGTCGTCCATCTTCAGCTCGGACACTAACGAGTCGCTGTCACCGAGGTCTCGATACAACCCCTCGACGTTCGTCACGTACACGAGCTTCTCGGCCCCCAGTGCGGAGGCCACGGATGCAGCGGCGGCGTCGGCATTCACGTTGAGGGCCAGGCCGTCCGCGGTCGGGGCTATCGAGGCCACCACGGGGGTGAAGCCTCCAGCGAGGACCGCCTGCAGGTAGCTCGGGTCGATCGACGCGACGCGACCAACGCGTCCGAGATCCTCGCCGGAGGGCCCGGCCACCTTCTCGGCCACCATCGTGTTCGCATCGATGCCCGACATGCCCACCGCGGCGATCCCGGCTGCGTTCAGTCGGCGAACGAGACCGGAGTTGATCTCGCCGATCAGGACCTGCTGCACCAGTTCCATCGATGCGTCGTCGGTCACGCGCAGCCCGCCGAGGAAGCGCGGTTGGAGGCCGCGCTGCTCCATCGCCCGAGAGATCTGGGGACCACCGCCGTGCACGACCACCACGCGCACGCCCACCAGCGCGAGGAGAGCGATGTCCTCCGATACCTGAGTTGCAAGAGCGGCATCGTCCAGAGACTCTCCCCCGAGCTTCACGACCACGACGCGCCCGTGGTACGAGCGGATGTAAGGCAGGGCTTCGATCAGCGTGCGCGCCTTGAGCGTCGCTTCGGCTTTGGTCGTCACGACATGCCTCCGGCATTCAGCAGCACGTAGTCGGGAGAGAGATCGGTCGTCAGGATCTCGACGGCCACGTCGGAGTCGCCGACGCGGCAAGCGACGGTGAAGTCGTCCGCCCTCATGGCCGAGGCCGCGACGGCGAGATCCCCGGTCGGCTGTCCGTCGTCGAAGACGAGGTGTCCCGCGATCGAGACCTGAACCTCGTCCAGCGCCAGCTTGCGGTCGACGGTGCCGAGAGCCGCCAGCACCCTCCCCCAGTTCGGGTCTGCGCCATGGAGGGCCGAGCGCCACAGGGCGGAAGCGGCCACGCTCTTGCCGAGCGCGGTCGCGGTCTCCTCGTCCTCCGCGCCCGAGATCTCGATGCGCACGAGCTTCGACCCACCCTCGGCGTCACGCACCATCTGCTCCGCCAAGCTTCGACAGACCTCGGCGAGGCCGCTCGCGAAGTCCTGCTCGTCGACCGCCGGCCCCCGGCCCGAGGTCACCAGGAAGACCGAGTCGTTCGTGCTCTCGCAGGCGTCGACGCTGATGCGGTCGAACGAGCGCTTGACCGCGTGGTTCAAGGCGGGCTGCAGCGCGAGGGCATCCAGGGGCGCATCAGTCGCGACGAAGGCCAGCATCGTCGCCATGTTCGGAGCCAGCATCGCGGCCCCCTTGGCGACGCCTACGATCGAGCAACCTCCTACCGTCGCGGTGGCGGTCTTCGTCGTCGTGTCGGTCGTCATGATCGCCCGGGCCAACGACGCAGGAGAACTCTCGAGAGCGGCTGTAGCCGTCCCGACCGAACCGACGACCCTGTCCACCGGCAGCGGAACACCGATGGGACCCGTGGAAGCGACCGCAACCTCGCTCTCCCGGCAACCCAGTTCCGCAGCCACGGCGCGCGCCGTCGCCTGGACGGCCTGCACACCGGCTCGACCCGTGCAGGCGTTCGCGTTGCCGCTGTTGACGACCACGGCTCGGATCGGCGAACCCAGCAACGAGCGGCTCCATTCGACGCACGCGGCCGCGGCTCCATTCTTCGTGAACGTGCCCGCCCAGGCGGACGGCTCCTCCACCACCAAGAGGCCGAGGTCGAGCGCGCCCGCCTCCTTGATGCCGCAGGCCACACCCGAGCTGCGGATGCCCTCCGGCCAGGTCAGGGCCATACGGCGATCGCCTCCAGCCCGGTCGTCTCCTCGATGCCGAGGGCAAGATTGACGTTCTGAACCGCTTGACCGGCCGCTCCCTTGCCGAGGTTGTCGATCGCGGCGGAACAGACGAGGTATCCGGCGCGCGCATCGACACGGGCGGAGACGTGGGCGTTGTTCGTGCCCGCCACCGCCTTCGTGGCGGGCCAGCTGTCGAGCACGTGAACGAAAGGCTCGTCGGAGTACGCAGCGCGCAGAACCTCCAACGCACCGGCATCGTCGAGAGCCTCGTCGGCGAGGGCAACCCGTGCGGTCACCAACAGACCCCTCGACATCGGAGCGAGGTGCGGGGTGAAGGAGACGAGCACATCCTCGCCGGCCTGGCGAGCCAGCCCTCGCTCGATCTCCGCGACGTGTTTGTGATCGGTGGTGCCGTAAGCGGAGACACCGCCCTCGAGGTTCGCGAACAAGAGGGTGTCCTTCGGAGCGCGGCCCGCACCCGACACGCCGGAGATCGCGTCGATCACCACAGGGCCTTCGGTCAAGCCGGCGCGCACGAACGGCGCGAGGCACAGCAGCGCGGCGGTCGGGTAACAACCTGGATTGGCGATGCGCGTGGGGGCCGGGACGCGCCCGAGCTCGGGAAGGCCATAGACCCACTCTTCGTCGGCGCGGAAGTCGTCTCCCAGATCCACGATGACGCCCGCTCGGACGCGTGGGAGTTGCTCGGGGAAAGCTCCGTGAGGGAGACAGGAGATGCACACGTCCGCCTCGACGGAGGCGACCTCGTCCAGGGGGCCGAGCTCGAGATCGATCAGCCCCTGCAGGTGAGGCAGCACCTCCGCGGCGGCCGCTCCCGCCCGGCTGGCGGCCGAGGCCGCCGCGACCTCGATCGCGGGATGGCGCGCCAGGAGGCGGAGGACCTCTCCTCCGGCGTATCCGGATGCACCGAGAACGACCGCTGACGCTGCCATGGCTGCATATTATGCATCATCGTGCATGACACGCGACTCAGGAGCCCAAGCGGCAGCGTTCTGACGTTGGGAAAGCACGCTGGAGCGTGCTCCAGTTAACCCGGAACGGTTAGCCGCCGGCTACGGCCGGGATGATCGCCACCGAGGCCCCGGGGGAGACCGCCGTGGCCAGGCCGTCCAGGAAACGCACGTCCTCGCCGTCGACGTAGACGTTCACGAAGCGGCGCAGCTCGCCGGGGCCGGACAGCAGACGATCGCCGATGCCGGGGTGCTTGCGCTCGAGGTCGCCGATCACATCGGCGATCGTGTCCCCCGCGGCGGGGACCTCGGCCGCCTCGGACGTCAGGCTGCGCAGCTGGGTGGGGATCTTGACCGTGACGCTCATCGCGTTACCTCCTCTAGATATCTGGAGACCTCTTCGCTGGACGGAGCACTCGTGAAGGTGGGGGCCGGGGCGCCTAGGGCATCGAGGGTCTTCAACCCGATGCCGGTGATCAGCACGACCGTCTCGTCATCGGGCCGGATCGCGCCCGAGGAAACCAGACGCTCCAGCGCACCGATCGTCACCCCACCGGCGGTCTCGGTGAAGATCCCCTCGGTGCGCGCCAGCAACCGGATGCCTGTGGCCACCTCCTCTTCCGGCACGACCGCTATCGACCCTCCACTGTTACGCACCTCGTCGAGCGCATAGGGCCCGTCGGCGGGATTGCCGATGCCCAGCGACTTGGCGATCGTTGCGGGCTTCACAGGACGAACGTCGCGCGCGCCGGAGGCGAATGCGGCGGCGACCGGAGAGCACCCTTCGGCCTGGCCCCCGTTGATGGAGACCTCCGGGAGCTCGGGAAGCAGGCCGGTGGCGTGCAACTCTCTGAACCCCTTCGCCACTTTCGTGAGCAACGAACCGGAAGCTATCGGCACCACCACCGCATCCGGGGTTCGCCAGCCGAGCTGCTCCGCGATCTCGAAGGCGAGCGTCTTGGACCCCTCCGCGTAGTAGGGCCGCAGGTTCATGTTCACGAAGGCCCAGTTGCGATCTCCGGCCAGCTCCGCGCAGACGCGGTTCACGTCGTCGTAGGAACCGTCGATCGCGACGACCGTTCCTCCGTAGACGGACGTCGCGAGGATCTTCGCCGGCTCCAGGTTCGCAGGGATGAAGACCACGCTGCGGAGCCCGATCGCCGCCGCGTGGGCGGCAACGGAGTTCGCTAGGTTCCCCGTCGAGGCGCAGGCCGCGACCTCGAACCCGAAGGCGCGGGCCGCGCTGAGGGCGACCGAGACCACGCGATCCTTGAAGCTATGGGTCGGGTTGGCGGCGTCGCTCTTCACCCAGAGCTTCTTCAGTCCGAGCTCTGCCGCCAGCCGAGGGGCCTCTCTCAACTGCGTCCAGCCCGCCCCGATGTCCACGCGAGGCCCGCCGACCTCGGGCAACAGGGCGGCGTAACGCCAGATCGACTCTGGCCCGGCCGCGATCGAAGAGCGCGAGACGCTCGCGCCGATCCGCTCGTAGTCGTACGCCGCCTCGAGAGGGCCGAAGCAATAGGCGCAGACGTGTTGGGGAGAGACAGGGACCGTCGTGCCGCATTCCCGGCAAACGAGATGGTCCACGTTGGCTGAGATGGGGGCCTCCGCCAGGACGGTGGCGGTGGGTGTTGCGCTCATGCAAGCCTCCTCGACTTCCGTTCCCGAGGAGACGCATCGAGCGCCACTCATCTTCCCCGGGTCACCGGGCCAGATTTGGCACCTTCCCTCGCTGGTGGCGAGGCGGTTGCCGGGGCTTCGTCGGGCTGTTCCCTCCACCCCTCGTGATGAGTGCCGTTGTTTCTACTCTAGGGAAGCGAACCGGTCAATCGCGAAGCCTCGCGCTCCGGCGGTGATGCTCGGTCAATCTGTCCGACAGGGCCTCCAGTCCCGCCGAAAGCCACACCTCGAACCGGGAGCTGCTTTCGAGGGCGGTCAGCTCGGGTGGCAGCTTCTCGATGGCTCCGAGACAGCGGGCCTGCATCTGCTCGAGGGTCTCCCGGTCGTCGGTGCGCTCACCCCCTCTCATGACCTGACATACGAGCGGGTGGGAGCCCGGGATCGTCTCGTCCCGCAGCGAGATGACGTCGTGGCGGATCCGGCCGTCTGAGATGAAGCGGTGCACCTGCTTGCGTCCCGGAAGGGTCACCTTCCCGGTCGAGAGCTTGATCTTCGGCCCGTTGTGGTCTTCGACGAGCTTGTAGACGCCCCCGAGGTAGGGCGAATCGGCGCTCGTGCCCAGCTGGGTTCCCACGCCGAACAGATCCACGGGCACCCCGTCGGCGCACAGAGAGGCGATCCGGTACTCGTCCAGGTCGCCCGAGAGGATGATCTTGGTCTCCGCGAAACCGGAGTCGTCGAGAACCGTTCGCACCTCTCGCGTCACCTCCGCAAGGTCTCCCGAGTCGATCCGAACCCCAGCGAGCTTGACGCCTTGGGGTGCCAACTCTCGGGCCACCTCCACCGCCTTGCGAGCACCCTCGATGACATCGAACGTGTCGATCAACAGCACCGCCCGCTTGGGGAAGTCTTCGGCGAAGGCTCGGAACGCGTCGGCCTCGGAATCGAAGGCCATGACGTAGGAGTGCGCCATGGTCCCGCTGACGGGGATGCCGAAGAAGCGCCCGGCGAGGACGTTGGAGGTGGATGCGGCCCCCGCGATGTACGCGGCGCGTGCCGCTTTCAACCCGGCATCGGCACCGTGGTCCCGCCGCAGCGAGAAGTCCATGAACGACCGGTCCCCAGATGCGATCGAGACGCGGGCAGCTTTCGACGCAACCATCGTTTGGAACGTGATGCAGTTGAGGAGGAACGTCTCGACCAGCTGTGCCTCGATCAGCGGGGCCGTAACGCTGACGAGCGGTTCCCGCGCGAACGCGACCTCGCCCTCGGCCATAGCCCAGACGTCGCCGCTGAACGAGAACCCGCTCAGGTACTCGAGGAAGGCCGCGTCGAACATGCCCAGCGACTCGAGATATCCGAGAGAGTCGGCGTCGAACGTCATCGTCTCGAGGTGATCGAGAGCTTGCTCCAACCCGCACACGACGAGGAAGTTCCGCCTCGGGGGCAGGTCGCGTACGAACAGGTCGAACGTCGCCGGTTCGTTCATGCCGCGCTTGAAGTAGCTCGCCGCCATCGTGAGCTCGTAGAGGTCCGTGAGCAGTGCTGCGTTGTCCTGGTCCACCCACGACCCGGAACGTGCGTCGAACGTCAAGCGACCTCCGCGCCCGCCGCGCTCATCTCTCCTATGGCCCGCTCGTCGTCGCCCGGCTGCAGGTTCACCGGTCGGATCATGTCCTTCAGCACGACCGTAGAGAAGCCCTTGCGAGCCGCGTCTATCGCGGTCTCCTTGACGCAGTAGTCGGTCGCGAGCCCGACGACGACCGTCTTGGTGATCCCGTGCTCCCGAAGGAGCGCGTCGAGCCTGGTATCGCTCGTCTCCCCGGTCCGGGGGTCCCTGACCGTGAAGCCGGAATACCCGTCCTCCCCGCCACTGCCCTTCTGGACGACCTCGCCCGCCACGTGGAGATCCGGATGTAGCTCGGCCCCCCAGGTCCCCTGGACACAGTGGACCGGCCAGATCCCCCCGTCCTTCGCGAAGTGCGGCGTGGTCTCGGGGTGCCAGTCCTGGGTGTAGACGACCAACGCTCCGGCGTCCTGCGCGGAGCGGATCTCGGCATTGATCGGTGCGATGACCTTCTCGCCTTCTTTCACGTACAGGCTCCCGCCCGGATCGGCGAAATCGTTCTGCACGTCAACCACGATGAGGGCGGTGGAGGGGTCGTAGCTGGCCATCGAAAGCATCATAAGGACCGCTCCGAGCCCGTCTCAGCCCTCCTCGAGCATCGCTATGTTGGCGCTCTCGGAGTCATCGGGCTCGGCGGCGAACCAAGCGTCCAGTAACTCGCTCGCGACGCTGGGCGACGTCAGCCTCAGGGACATGACCAGCACGTTGGCGTCGTTGTACCGGCGCGCGCCTTCGGCGGTGGCGGCGTCCGTGCAGAGCGCCGCCCGTGCGCCGGGAACCTTGTTCGCCGCGATCGAGGCCCCGGTCCCGGTCCAGCAGAACAACACTCCGGTATCGGCTTCTCCCGACGCGACCGCGCGGCCCACCTGCTTGCCGACCTCGGCCCATCCGAGGTCCTCGCCGGCGGGCGGGCCCACCAGCGACACCTGGTGACCGCGCGCGGAGAGGTCGGCGGCGACGGCCTCGGTCAGGGGCGTCTTCTCATCGGAACCGAGAACCACCCTCACGGGATCCTCCGGGGGTCCTCCTCCAGGAAGCCATCGGGTCCCGGCATCGGTGGATCGGCGAAGCGCTCCTTGATCCCGAGCACCAGGCCGCTCGCCGCCAGGAAGACGTCCACGATCACGGGATCAAAGTGGGTTCCCTTGTGCTCCCGGAGGTAAGCGACGGCTTCGTTGAAGCTGATGGCGTGGCTGTAGGGCCGGTACGAGGTCAGTGCATCGAAGACGTCTGCGACCGCCGCTATCCGGCCCTCGAGCGGAATCTCGGCTCCTTTGAGGCCCTGCGGGTACCCCGTGCCGTCCATCCGTTCGTGATGGGTCAGTGCGATCGTGGCCGCCGTGTTCAGAACCTCCGAGGTCGTCCCAGACAACAACCGGTGGCCTATCTCGCAGTGGCGTTTGACGATCTCCCACTCCTCGTCGTCGAGAGGGGCGGGCTTGTTCAGGATCGTGTCTGGGATCCCGATCTTGCCGACGTCGTGCATCGCTCCCGCGGTGCCGATCAACTCGCAACGCTCGGGCTCTTCACCGAGGCGCTCCGCGATCAGGGCACAGTAGCGGCTCACGCGTTGGACGTGGCGTGGTGTGTCGTCGTCCCGGAACTCCGCCGCCAGAGAAAGCCGTTGGATCGTCTCTCTCTGCAAGGTCTTCATGTCACGTTCCGCCTGCTCGAGGCGAGAGATATAGCCGATCATCTCTTGCGTGCGGTCCCTGACCATCTGCTCCAGACGGGATCGGTGCTGACGGTTCTCCACCTCTGCAGCGCGCCTCCGCAGCGCGCTCGCCACGTTCACGACGATCTCGTTCGGCTCGAAAGGCTTGACGATGTAGCCGTAAGCCCCCATGTCCAGAGCCGTCGTAGCGACCTTCGGGTCGTCCAGCCCGCTGACCAGCACGATGGCCACGCCGGGATGATCCGCGGCCACGCTCATCATGAGATCCAGGCCCGAGCCGCCGGGCATGTCCAGATCGGTCAGCACCAGGGAGAACTCCTCCTCGGTCATGCGTTCCTTGGCCTCGGTGAGGTTCGCTGCGGTCACGCATCGGTACCCGTTGCGATCCAGGATCTTCGCGAGGAGCCGGCGGGCCGCGTCGTCATCGTCGACGACGAGGATCAGATCGGGGTGGTCTTGATTGTCACGAGCGGGCAAAGCCCCTCCTTCGTCGTCTTGCCAGGAACCTAGCTCACGCCCGCAGGGAACCGCTAGAGGGAAGAGAGCTCTTCGTCCATCGCCAGTTCGTCGTGAGCGGGAGCCGGAGCCGCCAACAGTCCCCGTGAGGCCAGTCGCGACGCGGTTGCGGCGGTCCGCAGGTCGCCTTTGTCTGCGGCCCAGGAACCCTGAAGGCACAGCCGAGCGCACGCGTAGGTGGTTGCGAGCCCGATCGCCACCGACCGAGCTTGCGACGCCGCATCCTCCAGAGAGTCCACGCTCTGGACGCGCCGTGCGAGCTCATCGGTGGCATCTCTAACGGAGGCGACCGGCTCTTGCACCGAGGCATGGGTCGCGGCTCCGATCGCGTCCTTGATGTCTGTGACGATCGCGCCGAGGGCGTCCGATCGAACAGACGCACGCAAGAAGTCGAGTGCCAGCACGTTGGTGGTCCCTTCCCATATCGGGATCACGTGGGTGTTGCGCACCAGCGTCGGGATCGTCGAGTCCTCGCAGTAACCCACCCCGCCGATGGCCTCCATGGCTTCCGTTACGGCCGCGATCGACCACCGTCCGGTGGTGAGCTTGGTCAGCGGCGTCAGCCCTCGCAGGAGATCGGCCTCCTCCGAGGTCGCGGAGCCCTGCTCCACCTTGCCCATCAACTCGCAGCACCTCATCGTCAGGGCGAGAGACGCCGCGTGATCGACGGCCATGTCGGCCAGCGTGGCGCGGTGGGCAGGCAGCTTCGCCAGGGGGGTGCCGAACGCCTCGCGCACCTGCGCGTAGGCCCGAGCCCACCCGAGGCCGCGAGCGATCGCACCGGTCGCACCGAGAGAGTTGTGTATGCGGGTGATGTTCAACATCGTCGCTATGCGGCGCACCCCTCCGCCGTCCAGCGGATCTCCAACCGGGAAGGCAACAGCCCCCTCGAGCTCCAACTCCGCGGTCGGCAGGGCGCGCGTGCCGAGCTTGTCCTTCAAACGACGCACGAGGATGTTGTTGCGTTCGCCGTCTTCCAGACAGCGGTGCACGCGGAACAGTGCCAGTCCCTTCGAGCCTTCGGGCGCGCCCTCCGGCCTGGCCAACGTGAGCGCCATCTCCGACGTCGTCGAGCTGGTGAACCACTTGGTCCCGTAGAGACGCCAGGTTCCATCCTCGCCTCTCCTCGCGACCGTGCCTGTTCGAGAGACATCCGACCCACCGGCGGTCTCGGTCATCCACTGCCCGCTGGTCCAGGCGTGCTCGGGGTCGCGGGTCGTGAGCCGGCCGACCACCGCGATGTCGTCGAGATCCCCGTGAAGGAGCAACGTACGAGCGGCCCCATCGGTCATCGCGACCGGACAGCTGTAGAGCGCGGAAGATGGGCCCCACAGATGGATCAGGGCGGCCCAGACGATGCGCGCCTTGTCCCCGAACGGCGTGTCCTCATAAGGAAGCGCGGTCACACCCGCGCGGACGCCGATCCGTCCCAACTCGGTGTAGGCGGGCGAGACCCTGATGTCGTCGACCCTTCTGCCCCAAGCTGAGTAATGGATCAACCGCGGGGGCTCGCTCTCGGCCTGAGCCGACAGCGCGAGGACCCGTTCGGAGGCCGCCAGCCGCCCCATCTCGGCGAGCTCAGGTGTAGCGGCTTCGAAGAGCTCCTCGTCCAGATGGAACCGCAGGGATTCACGCAGCGCACGATCGCTCGACCAGGTGTCCTCGAGGATCGGTGGTGCCTGCAGGAAGCCGCTCATAGAGCGGAGCTTATTCTCCTCCCGATGACGGACCTGGCGATCGACGTGCGCGGCCTGCGGAAGTCCTACGGGGAGTTCGAGGCCGTCAAGGGCGTGGACCTGTCCGTCTCGACCGGCGAGGTGTTCTCTCTCCTGGGCCCGAACGGGGCAGGCAAGACGACGACGGTCGAGATACTCGAAGGTCACCGGAAACGGTCGGCGGGCGACGTGACGGTCCTCGGCCACGACCCCGGCAAGGGCGAGCGAGCGTTCAAGCGCCGGATCGGGATCGTCCTGCAGGAGACGGGCGTCGAGCGATTCCTGACCGTCGCCGAGGTCATCGAGCGATTCCGGGGTTACTACCCGAGCCCCCGTCCGCTGGACGAGATCATCGAGGTGGTCGGCCTGCAGGAGAAGCGCGACGAGCGCGTTCGCAAGCTCTCCGGTGGCCAGCAACGCCGGCTGGATGTGGCGATCGGGCTCGCCGGGGACCCGGAGCTGCTGTTCTTGGACGAACCGACCACCGGATTCGACCCCTCGGCTCGTCGCAACGCCTGGGACATGGTGCGGAACCTGCGCGAGCTCGGTAAGACGGTTTTCCTCACGACCCATTACATGGACGAGGCGCAGAACCTGGCCGACCGGGTCGCGATCATCGTCGGCGGCAACATCGTCGCCGAGGGCCCGCCGGGTTCGCTCGTGGGGGCCGAGGCGACCAAGACGCTCATCCGTTTCGCGGTGCCCGCAGACGGACCCGAGCTGCCGGCCGCTCTCGCCGCCGTCGCTCAGCGGGTCGGCGAGCACGTATCGATCCAGACCGAGGATCCATTGCGGACCCTCCACACGCTAACGGGCTGGGCACTCGACGCGAACGTCGAGGTACGCGAGCTCGCGGTGACACAGCCATCACTGGAGGATGTCTACCTCTCGCTGACGGCATCGAAGGAGAACCCGTGAACACGGCCGTGCTGACGCTGCGGCAGTTCTCCTACGAGAACAAGGCGTTCTGGAGGAACCCCGCGGCCGCCTTCTTCACCTTCGTCTTCCCGCTGATGTTCCTTGTGATCTTCAACGGGCTCTTCGCCGGAACGGTTACGACCTATGGACCAGAAACGAGTACCACCACGTTCTACGTCCCGGCGATCGCCGTCTTTGCCATCATCTCGGCAACCTTCACCAATCTGGGAATGAGCATCACCATCGCGCGGGATGAAGGCGTTTTGAAACGCTTCCGGGGGACCCCACTGCCGCCTCCCGTCTACTTCGTGAGCAAGATCCTTCAGGCCATGTTCGTAACATTCATCCTGGTTGCGTTGGTCGTCCTAGCGGGTGCCGCCTTCTACGACGTAGAGCTGCCCAAAGAAACGATGCCCGCATTCGTGCTGATCGTGCTTATTGGAGGGGCGTCTTTTTGCTCGCTCGGGCTCGCTCTCTCGTCGGTCATCCCGAACTCTGACGCCGCGCCCGCCGTTATTAACGGTGTAATCATGCCGCTGCTCTTTATCTCTGGGGTGTTCATTCCCCTCGATCAAGCACCGGCTTGGCTGGAAAACATCGCGCAACTCTTTCCCGTCTACCACTTCGCTCAGGCCACGCTGGGAGCCTTCCATCCTTTCGATCCGACTATGGAAACGGGTCATCTGCTGCTCGTCGCGGCATGGGGCATTGCAGGTCTCCTCTTCGCGCTGAGGTTCTTCTCCTGGGAGCCCCGACGCTGACGAAGCAAGCGATCCGCGGTCCCCTCGCGCCTTCGATCGCGCACGACCACGTAGTCTTCCGGCTCGCGGACTGCGACGGCGCGATGGAGCGCGTGGAGCTGGCGCAAGAGGTGCAGCGCCCTCGGCTCGGCCCCCAGTTCGCCTTCGATTCCAACGAGATGGCCTGGGAACTTCGCTTCGCCCGTCCCGACGCCGATCGCATCGAGTACATGTTCCACCTGATCCATCGAGACGGCGGCGAGGAATGGATCAACGACCCGGGCAACCCGAAGGTCGCTCCCGGCCCCTTCGGGGCCAAGTCGGTGATCGAGTGGCCGGAGTACGTGGCCCCGGCCTGGCTGGAGGAGGAGGCCCCTCCAGGCACCTACAGAGAGATCACGGTGACCTCGGGTCACCCCCGCGCCCGGTTCCCCATCGTCGTGTGGGCATCGGACGGTCTGGACGAGGACAAGCCCGCGCCGTTGCTCGTCGCCCACGATGGGCCCGAGTACGACGAACTGTCGTCGTTGACGAAGCTGCTCGCGATCAAGACCGCAGCGGGAGAACTGCCTCCGATGCGCGCCGCGTTGATACCGCCGGTGGATCGCGACAACAGCTATTCGGCGTCGGCCGCCTACTCGCGCGTTTTCGCCTACGACCTGCTGCCGGGTATCGAGAGCGTCGCCCCGATCCCTCACGGCAGATCTATGCGGGTAGGTATGGGTGCCAGCCTGGGTGGGCTGGCCGTCCTGCACATCCACCGAAACAGCCCGGCGACCTTCGGCGGCGTCTTCCTGCAGTCGGGGAGCTACTTCCGACAGCGCTTCGACAAGCAGGAGTCGGGGTTCGTTCGCTTCCGACGTATCTCCAGGTTCGTTGGTCAGGTCCTCACGGCGGAACAGTGGCTGCACCCGATCGCCGTGACGATGACGTGCGGGACGATCGAAGAGAACCTCGCCAACAACAGGGCCGTCAGGGACGCTCTCGCGCGACAGGCCTACGAGGTCAGGCTGGTGGAGAACCGGGACGGTCACAACTGGGTGGGCTGGCGCGACACCTTCGATCCCCACCTCATAGATCTGCTGCAGAGGTTGTGGTCGTGAGACGCGATCACATCACCGTTCATGCGCCCTCGATCGGCGGCGATGGCGACCTCATCGTGTACGGCCACTGGGGCAGACCGCTGCTGGTGTTCCCGTCGCAACAGGGCCGGGCGTGGGACTACGAGAACAACGGGATGATCGGTGCGCTGTCACCGCTGATCGAGGCCGGCCGCCTCAAGGTCTACTGCGTCGACAGTTACGACGCCGGGAGCTGGGACCGGGACGATCTGCCGCTCGAAGAGAGAGCGCGCTTGCACCAGAGCTACGAGGATTGGATCGTCTATCAGATCGCTCCCTGGATCCACGCGGACTGCGGTGGCTTCGTCGAGATCATGACGACGGGCTGCAGCTTCGGCGCCTATCACGCTGCGAACCTGTCTCTCAAACGCGCGGACCTGTTCCCCCTCGCCATCTGCCTCAGCGGCGTGTACGACGTCTCGGCCCTCGGGTGGGGCCATCGCGGAGACGCCGTCTACTTCAACAACCCGATGGACTACGTGCAGCACCTCGAGGGCGACCATCTGAACTGGCTGCGCGAACGGGTGAACCTGTTGCTCGTCTGCGGACAGGGCCAGTGGGAGGACACCACGGGCGCGTTGGAGAGCACCAAGGCGTTCGGCGGACTGCTCGCTTCGAAGGGGATCCGCCACGAGGTCGACCTATGGGGACACGACGTGCCGCATGACTGGCCGTCCTGGCGCAACCAGATAGCGCATCACATGCCGAGGTTCTGCTAGGGCCGGGCGAGCCCCCGGTGATGGGTCCACCGCCAACTGGCCGGTAACAGAAGTAAGACCGCGGCCACCACCCCCACGGCGATCGGGAGCGCTCCGTCGAAGAAACCGAGCTCGCTGAAATTGGTGACACGCGACCAGTCGAAGCGGTTGATCAGCAGGTTGTAGGCACCGAACCCGACCTCGACCACCAACCACCACAGGATCGCGACGACGTGGACGAAGCGCGACCCACGCCACAGTCCCCGACCCAGCAGGGTGGCCACCAAGAAAGCGGATATCAGGAAGAGCAGCATCTCCAGCCCTGGGTATCGATCCGGCGGGCTTGGAAAGAACTCCCGGTCATCCCTGGTGATATCGGGCCACAGTTGGACCAGGGGCAACAGGAACGCCAGCGCGATCGGGATCGACACGGTCCACGGGGGCCGCGCCATGCTGGCCCCTATGCGGATATGCGAGTCGCGCATCATCCGTCGAGAGGCTACTCGCTCGCTTCGCGCCGGCCGCGGCTATGGTCTAGAGATGGCGGTCAATCATCTGGTCGGGATGCTTCTCGGGACCGAGGAGGACTGGCCGAGCGCGTTCGAGGCGATGATGCGCCGCTTGAGCCCCTCGGTTTCCTACGAGGGCGAGGAACACACCTTCGCCTCCGAGCGAGTAACGATCGAGCCTTTCGACCTCCGGGCTCAGCCGCGTTACTCACTGGTGATCGACCGGCTATCGCACTGGTACTACCACCCGCGTGAGTGGCTGAAGAAGGTCGCGCTGATGAACGACGTCTACCTCATGAACAACCCGTTCACGTTCCAGTCGATGGAGAAGCACGCGGCTTACTGCGCGATGTTGCGCCTCGGCCTCAAGGTCCCGAACACCTGGCTGATCCCACACAAGCAGCCGCCGGACAACCCACGGTTCCCCTACACCGCTCAGAAGTACAACCGGCCGTTCGAGCTGACAGAGGTCGCCGAGCAGATCGGGTATCCGCTGTTCATGAAGCCCTTCGACGGGGGGGCCTGGGTCGGCGTGACCCGCATCACCGGACCAGAGGATCTGAAGCGTCGCTACGACGAGTCGGGCGAGCGCCTGATGCACCTACAGGCATCGGTCGAGAACTTCGACGTGTTCGCGCGCAGCCTCTCGATCGGGGCCGAGTCGATGGTCATGCGCTACGACCCATCTCAGCCGCTGCATGGCCGCTATCAGGTAGAGCACGGCTTCCTCGAGCCGGACACGGGCCGCGAGGTCGTCACAATCGGCCGCTTGGTGAACGCCTTCTTCCTGTGGGAGTTCAACTCCTGCGAAACCCTCGTGAAGAACGGAGAGGTCTACCCGATCGATTATGCGAACGCCTGTCCCGACGTCTCGCTGATCAGCCTTCATTACTACTTCCCGTGGGCGATCAAGACCCTGCTCAAGTGGTCGCTGTTCTGCACGGTCACCGACCGGAAGATGCAGATAGACATGACCATGAAGAGGTACTTCGACATCGGAGATGACCCCAACCTGAGCTACGAGACGAAGCTCGAGCGCTATGCGGAGCTGGCCGACAAGCACTTCGAGACCGAGCGCTACCACGCGTTCGTTCAGAAGCACATCCCCGAGGTAGACGAAGTCATGCTCGCCTACATCTCGAGCGACGAGTTCGATCAGCTACTGGTCGACACCGTGCGGTCTGCCTTCCCCGCCCACGAGCACGAGAGGTTCATCGCGCATTACCGGGGCCTCATGGCCCTCTGGGTCAAGGACCAGACGACCGCTCCCGTCTAGCCGGGCTTCCGGCTTGGCTCAGTAGAGGTCGGAGAACTGCGAGAGCTTCTTGCGACGGTGGATCCCGTCGATGATCCGGATCGTTCCAGAACGGGAACGCATAACGAGCGACTGGGTGCGGGCGCTCTCGCCGGTGTAGCGGACGCCACGCATGAGCTCGCCGTCGGTGATCCCCGTAGCGGCGAAGAACACGTCGTCGCCCGACACCAGATCGTCAGTGGTCAGGACCTTGTCGAGGTCGTAGCCCGCCGCCAGCGCTGCCTCTCGTTCTTCGTCGTTGCGCGGCCACAAACGGCCTTGGATCACACCACCGAGGCACTTGATCGCGGCGGCGGCGATCACTCCTTCGGGCGTCCCGCCGATCCCGATCAGCATGTCTACACCCGACTTCGCTCGCGCCGCACTGATGGCCCCGGCGACGTCTCCATCCGAGATGAAACGGATCCTGGCCCCCGCTGCGCGCACCTCTTTGACGATCTGCTCGTGTCGAGGGCGCTCGAGGATCATCACCGTGATGTCGGCGACCTCCATGCCTTTGACCTTGGCGAGTCGCTCGATGTTCTCGCCGATCGGCGCCTCCAGGTCGAGCACGTCACGCGCCTCAGGGCCAGCGGCGATCTTCTCCATGTACATGCAGGGGCCGGGGTCGAACATCGTCCCGCGCTCCGCGAGCGCGACCACGGCCAGCGCGCCGTGCATCCCTTTGGAGGTGAGCGTCGTTCCGTCGATCGGGTCTACGGCGATGTCCACCACGGGGGGCTCACCGTTGCCGATCTTCTCGCCGTTGTAGAGCATCGGAGCGTTGTCCTTCTCGCCCTCGCCGATGACGACCACACCGTCCATCGGAACTGTGTCCATGAGGAGACGCATCGCATCGACCGCCGCCTGGTCGGCCGCCTCCTTGTCGCCGCGACCCACCCACCTGGCGGCAGCAAGGGCCGCGGCCTCGGTCACGCGGACCAATTCCAGCGCAAGGTTGCGGTCTGGGCTTACGTTCTCAGCTGACACGGATCCTCCTGGTAGGCAAGGCGCAGTGGAGCAAGCCTATCGGGAGCGGCCCGACGGCCGACGAACCGCTAGCAGGTGGGCAGCGGGAACAGGCAACGCGTCTTGCGTGTCTTGTCCGGTCTGACGAGCAGTGGGTCGCCGCCCGTCTGCTTGATGAAGATCGGGTTCGCCACCGGTTTCGGGCCGCCGAGAGGATTCTTCAAGGTCGTGTCGCCGGAGACCACGAAGATGTTGCCCTTGTGATCGAAGTTGACCGTGAAGAAGTCGCCCAGCCGACGGTCGCCGCCCTCGAAGCTGGGGTTGGCATTGCAAGTAGTACCGCTCAGACAGATCTTGCCCTGATGGATGGGGCGTCCCGACGCGTTGGCGACCTGGAACTGCGGCGGTACGAACCGCCTGGAACCATCGGAGCACTGCACCGTCGAACCGTGTGCGTTGGTCGTGTAGGCAACGTATGCGTAGAACCTGTTCTCTTTACCCGCATGGGTCTGGTACCACGTGATCGCCACGCGCCCATCGTCGCCGGCGATGATCCAGGGCCACAGCGCGTCGCCCTCGGGGATCGGGATTCGGATCGGCGCGCTCGCCCACTTCTTCGTCTGGCGGTTGAAATAGTTGAACGTGACCTCTCCGTCGGCTTCGACGTCGTTCGAGCCGCTGTAACCACCCGCGTTCGCCGCGTAGATCCAACCGGCGCGGTCGGCGGCGATGGCTCCGAAGAACTGGGTCGAGCCACCCAGGGGGGCCGGGTAGGACTCCCACGTCTTGCCGTCATCCGGCGAGATCGCGACGCCGCCCGCGTCCATCGGACCGAGGAGACCCTTCTTCGGGTTCAGAGGGTCCACGATCAGCTTGCTGTCGGCGGGGAAGCTGGTGCTGACCAGAGAGAACGTGAGGCCCCCGTCGGTCGACCGCCACAGCTGCTTCGGCAGGTTCACGTAGAGGAACACCTCTTTGTCTTCCGCTCCGGTGACCCAGGGCCGGTCGCCCGAAGCAGCGATCGGGTTCGCGGTCGGCCAGGACTGTCCGTCGTCGGGGCTGCCGAAGACCGCAACGTTCGCGAGGTTGATCTCGACGTTGTAGATGTTGCCGCCCGCGTCCATGGTCAGATCCGGATCGGAGAACCCCGTTGAGGTCGCGCTGTGAGGTCCCTCGGGCGCTCCCGCCAGACCCACGTAGGTCCAGGTCTTGCCGCCGTCGGCACTGCGCCAGTTGAGCGTCTGGTTGTAGTAGCTGCGCAGGAAGTCGGTCGACCCCGGCGCGGCCTGGGGATCCTTGTAGACGTGCGTCGTTCCCGCATGAGCGGAGACGACGATCGATCCGTCCTGGGCCACGACGCTCACGGGCTCCCCCCCTGCACGACCCTTGTCGATGAACGTGGGCTTCCCGAACTTCAACGGCGCGGGCTTCTCCGACGGGCACGAGACGGTGGAGGACTCTGCGTAACCGAGAGGAAGTAGCGCGGCCAGCAGGGCCGGAACGAGCAGCAAACGGGTCCTTCTTCGCATCCCTGTCAGACCCCTTGCTCGATGTCGGTTCCGGTCTCATGAGGGTTCGTCGCGGGAGCCTTCGTTCCTTCTCTGTGACTGTTGTTAATCATTGTTGTCAACGTCCGATTTCTCCCTCGAATTACATCCTCGCCATTCTTCAAGGGGGCCGTATGCGCCATCGATAGGGGATACATGAGGATCTGGACAAGACGGTCAATCCCGTCGCTGGCGGTGCTGCTGCTGAGCACACTGCTGGCTCCTGTGACTGCTGAGGCCGCGAGCCGCCCCCCTGAGTGGGTTCGGCCCGCGCTCCGCTACCTGGTCGACAACGGTCACCTCGACCGGGACTCCTTCAGCGTGAACGAGCCGATGAAACGCTCTGCCTTCAAGGCCCTGATGAAGTCGACCTTCGGCGGGGGCTACTCCCGTGACCGCGGCCAGGTCACGGCCGGCGAGGTCGCGGCCGCCCTCGTCAGGCAGCTGGGCAAGGGCGCGATCGCCGATCGACTGAGGACCGTGAAGTCCCCCGATGGCTGGGACCCAGAGGTCGGGAGTCGCTTCGGCACCGAGATCGTGGCCCGCGAGCTGGGACTACGCCGCGACCGACCGACGACCGAAGAGGGCCTCGAGGCCGCCGCCGGCGACGTCATGCGTCAGGGCGACGTCATCTGGGCGGTCTGGAAAGCGAAGACGGCACCGTCGCTCTACGGCGCCGACGCGCTGGCCGACTTCGAGCTCTCGACCTATTCCGAGAGCCGTCGAGCCGTGGTCAAGTTCGCCATGTCGCTCGTCGGCACTCCGTACATCTGGGGCGGCGAGTGGATCACGAAGACGCCGGCCGGCTACCCGTACGGCGCGCAGCCCACCGGCGGCGTCGACTGCTCCGGGTTCATCTGGTACGTGCTGCAGCAGAAGTCGTCGTCTTACTCCCCTCTCAACCGCCCCTACAAGGGCTGGAGCATCCCCGAGCGCTCCTCGTATCAGATGGCGGGAGCGATCGGGCCGCGCAAGCGCCTCGGCCTGAAGGAGCTGAAGCCGGCCGACCTCGTCTTCTTCGCTCCCGAGGGCCGCGACGCGAAGGCGTCGAGCGTCTATCACGCAGGCATCTACCTCGGCAACGGCTGGATGATCCACTCCTCTGGGGGCCGCGCCGGAATCAGCCTGGCCGAGATCGGCCCCGGCTCCTGGTGGAACGACCAGTTCACCTGGGGCCGCCGCATCCTGACCGACTAACCCCCCCGCTTTGGTAAGTCTGGCCCGCTCAACGGGCTGTTCGTCTCAAAGCGGGCGATGGTAGGCCCGAGCCAGGTCCCGCAGGAAGTCTGCTCGCTGCTCGTCGAGCATCCGAGCGGTCACGTGGAGCACTACCCAGCCAAGCGCAGTGAGGGCGTTGCGCCGCTCGCGGTCACGCTCCCAAGGCGTCCGCCCGGAATGGAAGCGGAAACCATCCACTTCGAGGATCAGCCGGCGTTCCGGGAAGGCCAGATCCACGCGACCCACGAAACGACCTCGGTCATCGAGAACCTTCTGACGCAGGGGCCGCGGGTAGCCCTCATCGCGTAGGAGACGGATGACCTTGACCTCCAACGCGCTGTCGGTCGGGGCAAGTCCCGAGCCCTCACCGAGGATGCGCACCAGTCGGACCCGGCCGGCCTGATTCGCGGGCAGTCGGTTGAGACGATCTGCGATCGCGGCGTGGTCGGTCAGCCTCCTGCGCAGAGCGTCCTCCAGCGCAACCTCCAAACGCTCCTCGGTCTCGCTGCCGGCCAGGCTGATCAGGGTGCGCGCCACAGAGGTCGTTCCGATGCCCGCTACCTCCACCCGATCACTCGGCTCCCAGTAGGGGGTCCGCATGATCTTCAGCAGGGGATCGTTGGACCGGGACGATCGTGGCGTAAGCAGGGTGATCACGTGCGGGGGGCCGAACCCATCGAGACGATGTAGTGCGGCTGCCGCGGCGCCGGCCACCGCCCCGTCCTCCCCGATCCACTTCGCAGCCGCCGACGCACGTTGCGTCCATGACCTCGGAACCGCAACGTCACGATAGATGCCGGGGCGCATCGGGAGCAGGATCCCCGCTTGCACGCGCCGGTCGATCGCGCTGGGAGACAGCCCTAGCGCCAAGAGCTCCTCGCGGGCGACCACTCCGAGTTGTGCCGCCGCAAGCTGCCGGAGGTCGGCCTCGCGCTCGAGTTGGATGCTTCCCACCACGCCAGCTCACCGCGGCGCCAGGTTGATCGCAGTGAACCGAGCCACTCCCCCTTCACTTTGGTAGATCCAGCCCGCTCAACGGGCCAGGATCACCAAGGCGCGAGCTGGAGGCCGGGGGGTCAGTCGTGGACGTAGAGAGGGGTGCCTACCGGGTTGCGGTAGAAGAACTTGCGCTCGACGTAGCGCGGGATGCGGACGCAGCCGTGGCTCGCGGGATAGGTCGGGACCGAGTCGCTGCCGTGCACCGCGAAGCCACCGACGAAGTAGCTGGGCCACCAGAGGGTGCCGAGGCGGCTCACTCGCTTGCCTGCGATCTTGCGCTCGATGACGAAGTCACCGCGCGGCGTGTGGGCTTTGTAGGTCTGGCCGTCGACGGTGTAGTACTCCTCGTTGCCGCTCGAGATCGGAAGCGTGTGTCGCACCTTGCCCTTGCGCACCTCGAAGAGGACCTGGCGCGAGATGTCGATGTCGACGTAGGTGCCCCTGCCGCGCGGAGCGCGCGGGGGGCCGGACATCGCTATCTGGGTCATCTGCTGCGGGGTCACAACCGCGTCCCGGGCCAGGCCCTTCGTCTTCTCGAACGCGTACACCGCCTGCATCGTGGCGTAATCCCAACGTCCGTCGGCTTTACCCGAGGGATAGCTCGTGCGGTTGAGGCGCTTCTCTAGATACGCGACCTCGGCCCCCGAGGACCCGGATCGCAAGGTGACATCCCAGCGAACCGCGTGAACGTTGGTGAGACCTTCGATCGTGCGCAGGTCGAATCCTTTGCGACGAAGTCCGTCGATGATCCCGGGCAGGGCGCGGCGATGGCTCTTGCGCCAGATGTCGAGCGAGATGATCGAGCCCTTCTGCACGCCGCGCAGCACGCGACGCTTGACACCCTTGGCGGTTCCGCCCTTCGGTTCCTGGGTCCAGAGCACCGAGCGGTAGCCCATGCCCCCGGCCACGCGCAGCACCCGCAGGTCGCGCGCACCCTTGGGTGCCCGAAGGAACGGCTTCGGAGCGGCCCCCACGCTCTGGAGAGCCCTCTCGGCGCGTTCGATCGATGCTCGGAGCTGTTCGTCCGACAGCGAGGTGAAGGTCGCGTCGCCATAGCCGCGGTTGCCGAGGGTGTGCCCCGCGACCCGCGCGACCCGCACCTTGTCCTCGTGGTGCGCGACCCAGCGTCCGGGCAGGAAGAAGGAGGCCTTGGCGTTCTTGGCAGCCAACGTCTCGAGGACCCCGAGGAAGGGCCGAGCGCGCGTCTGACCGTCGAAGGTGATCATCGCCACCTTGCGATGAGCCCCGATCACCCACTCGGACGGCGGAAGCACAGCCGCGCCGGCAGGCGAGGCCACGCTCAGAAGAGCCGCTACCTGGGCCGCGGCCAGAGCCGCACCCAGCCTTCTCGTCCGCTTCACGGGCGGAAGTGTACCCAGGCCCGGAGGTTCCGCCTACCGCACCCGCCTCTGGCACCTCCCGAGCCTTGTCTCACGCGGAATTGGCCAAAAGGGGCGTTTCAACCCACCTCGATGGGTACAGGGCAAGCAGGAGATACCGGGCAACCGACGAGGAGCTGATCTATGGGATCGCAGCGGACGATCAAGACGGTGACGATGCTTGCTTCGCTAAGCCTGCTGGTAGGGGCGTACGCGGCAGCCCCTGCGGTGGCAGCCAAGAAGAAGAGGTTCTCGTGCGCGCCGGCTACCGCTACCCCGCCCGCTGAGGGCCACTCGAGCAATGCAGAAGAGGCGGCCGAGGCACAGGTGGTCAACCTGACGGCCGCCGCCACGGAAGAGAAGCCGTTGGTGATCGAGTACGAGCACGGCCCCGCTTTCTCCGAGATCGGCATGGAGGACACCAAGTACTTCGCCTTCCAGGTGGTCTCGAAGACGCCTGGTGCCGGCGTGTACGTCTTGCAGGAGTGGCCGGGTCGAGAGAGCGACATCGATCTCTACATGTCGGATGAGAGCGGGGCCGAAGTGGCCAGCTCGGGTGCCTTCAATCCCATCCCGGTCCCCCTGCCCGGCAGCACCGGAGGCCCCGGCTACGAATCGATCTCCGGGTACCCGGCAGAGCCATGCTCTCCCTACACGATCGAGAGCAAGGCATATCTGACCCCCGGTGAGGAGATGACCTTGAAGCTCTGGCTGGGCGAGGCGGCAGCACCCGAGGAGTAGCCAACCCACCGACGCACCGAAGAGCCCGGCCCCATCGTCGTGGTCGGGCTCTTTGCTTTCAGCACATACGGCCCCCTCCGGGAGGATTTCGTCCAGATCTCGGAGAAAGGTTCTTCCAGACGGAAGTGCTAGCTGGAGGTAGAGATGAGATCCCGTTCGTTCCGGACAGTCACGGTCCTCGCCTCGGTGGGACTGCTCGTCGGCGCCTTCGCCGCCGGCCCTGCCGACGCCGCCAAGAAGAAAAAGAAGAAGCCGCCCGCATGTGCTCCCTGGACGCCTCCCGAGAAGTCGGCCGAAGCCGAGCTGGTGAAGGTGACCGATGCGGCCACCGCGGAGGCCCCGATCGAGATCGAGTTGGAGACGGACCCGGGACTGGGACTGGGGCGCCCGGGCAGCACGATCGGCCCGGTTCCCATCGGTGATCACGTCTCCGAAGCGTTCGTCAACGTCCAGGTGGACTCGGCGGCCCCGTCCACGGGTCTCTACGCGACGATCGAGTTCAACCCTGCCTTCGACTACGACCTCTACCTCGACGACTCCACCGGCACCGAGGTCGCCCACTCGGCCGGCTTCTTCAACCAGAGCTCGACTGCCGGCGCTGCCGGTCACAGCGCTCCGGGCTCCGAGAACATCGAGGGGCTAGAGACCTCGGATTGTGGCGGCTACGCGGCGGACGTCGTCGGGTCGATCACACCCGGCGGTGGCGTGACCCTGAAGCTATGGCTCGGAGAGGTCAAGGCCGCCGAGTAGGCGGCTAACCGGAAGAGTCCCTGGGGGGCCGGGTCGAAGCCCGGCCCCCCAGATTTTGCCTCCTCGGACTCGCAGGAGCAGGCCAGGTGGTGGAGAACCTCCGGGCAACGAGGGCGATGAAAGCCCCACGACGACGGAGGTCCTTGATGAAGTCCCGTTCGATCCGCACCCTTGCGGTCCTGGCTTCGGCCGGTCTGATCGTCGGCGCGTTCGCAGCCGGCCCCGCCGATGCCGCCAAGAAGAAAAAGAAGAAGCCGCCCGTTTGCGCTCCCCTGGCGACCCATGACAAGGCCAAAGAGGCGGAACTGGTCAAGGTGACCGACGCAGCCACCGCTGAAGCCCCGATCGAAGTGGCACTGGAGACCGGCCCAGGGCTAGGTCTCGGCCGTCCCGGTAGCACCCTCGGCCCGGTTCCCATCGGAGACCGCGTGTCGGAGGCCTTTGTCAACGTGCAGGTGGATTCCGCTGCTCCCTCAGCCGGGTTGTACGCCACGATCGAGTTCAACCAGGCATTCGATTACGACCTCTACCTCGACGACGCCACCGGTACCGAAGTCGCGCACTCGGCCGGGTTCTTCAACCAGAGCTCGACAGCGGGCGCAGCGGGACACAGCGCCCCCGGCTCCGAGAACATCGAGGGTCTGGAGACGGCCGACTGTGGCGGTTACGCAGCCGACGTCGTCGGTTCGATCACTCCGGGTGGCGAGGTAACCCTGAAGCTGTGGCTGGGCGAGATTCAGGCGGCCCCCGCCGAGTAGCACCAACGCATCAACTATCGATCGAAGAGGTCGGGCGGAAACTTAGCCCGGCCTCTCTTCTTGTGTATCCGGAGGTCGATGGCCTCAGTCGGTCGGTGAGGGACTCGCCTCTTCGTCGGGTATCTCGACGGTCTCGCTAGGCGCCGGAGTGGCCTCGCCCTCTGCCCCCGCAGGCTGGAAGGGCGCGTTCTGGGTGTTGTCGCAAGGCGTGCCCTTCTCGGGAGCGTCGCCACCGTTGCGGAACTCCTCGATGAACTGACGGATCGAGTCCTCCTCGACCTCCTCCAGCTCCATCGTGTGGCCCCAGGCGGCCACGACGATCGGCGTCTCCATGGCCCCCTCGTACGGCATCGAGAAGGTGTGGTCGTCGAAGTCGCTGACGATCGCCTCGAGCTCACGGATCTGATCGAGCTCCAGATCCGGCGCATAGAGCAGGCCGACCGAACCATGCTCGAGCGTGTGGACCATGTTCTGGTTCGGGATCGGCGCAGCGTGGACCCCGCAGGGGGCCGAGGTGGAAGCGTGCTGCCCGGATACCGGCGGACTGTCTTCGTAGTTGATCGTGCCCGAGGTGTGCTGGTTCGCCCCCGCGGTGCTGAAGTCGTTGATGCGGTGGCCGTTGATCTCCTTGGGAGTGACGTTCCGCAAGACCAGGAACCACACGGCCAGGCCGATCAGGCCGACCATCACGATCCTGCGCACTAGACGCTCGCGGGCTTGTTTCTTGCGCTGCGCCGCGAGCGCGGCCGCCTTGGCAGCGCGCTTCGCCTCGAGGCGTTCGCGCCGCTTCTCGTTCGGGTCGACGCCCGCGGGAGCCGGCTTCTTAGCTTTCTTCTTCTTGGCCACGAAGGCGGAGGCTATCGTGCCGTGTTGATGACAGCGGACCTGTGGCGCACGATCCTGATCGCGGGGCTCGGCTTGAACGCGGTCGCGGGCTTCTCCTACCGGCTCTATCGGTACCGCAAGGGCGGGCCTTTGGGGGACGTCTACGGCCAGGCGATCCTCGCCCTCTTGCTCCTGGGCCTCGCTCTCGCCCTGATCACCGGAGGTGACTGGGCGCGCTGGCCGGCGCTCGTTTACGCCGTGCTCTTCGCGTTCCTCGTCATGCCGATCTGGACGCTGGCGGTTCTGATCCCGCTGCCTCCGGGCGCGCTCGACTACGCCTTCACTGCCGTCTACTGGTTGACGCTGCTGGTGATCGGAGCCGCCGCGCTGCTGCTTTAGGAGCTAGGCGGTGCCGTTCTTCGAGAGCAGGCCCCACTCGCCCAGGCGGCGCGAGAGCTCGTCGGCGCTGGTCTGGTACAGCAGCGCCAGGGCCATGAGGTCGTCCTCTCGGATCGTCAAGACCCTGCCGTTGTAGTCACCGCGCTGGATCTGGATCGCGTGGGTGAAGCGAGAGAGCGGATCGCGGTCCTGCTCGGGGACCTTGTCCAGGCCCTCCAGGTCCAGAACGACGCGCCTGCGGCCGAGCGGCTCGCCGGGTGCGGGTGGGCGGTCGTCGTCGGGAAGGATCTCCGACACCGGGACGCCGTAGAAGTCGGCTAACTCGGACAAGCGGGCCACGGTCACGTTGCGGTCGCCGCGCTCGTAGGCGCCCACGACGGCAGCCTTCCACTTGCCTTTGGAGGCCTGCTGGACGTCCTGGAGGGACATGCCCTTCTGGATGCGGATCTTCCTGAGCCGCTCTCCCAGCTGGCTTGCGTAGTCGCTCACTGGCTGAACTCCTTCGTCGAGGTCATTAGCATCCCGGGGCAACCCCGAGGGGGTCGGTGACGTTGAGTAATCGCTTCGTATGCTCAGTTCTTCGACGCGGAGCGTCAACCCCCTTCTGGAAATCGACTACTTTCCGTATTCGTCCAGGGCGCAAATGGTTCTCTCGGTAGAATCCCAAGGGTGAAAGCATTGTGGAAGGGCGCCATCACCTTCGGACTCATCTCGATCCCGGTCCGTCTCTACTCGGCGGTCCAGGAGAAGCGGCCCAAGTTCCACCTCCTCCACTCCGACGACCGCGGCCGCATCAAGTACCAGCGGATCTGCTCGAAGTGCGGCAAGGAGGTCTCCTGGGACGACCTGGTCAAGGGCTACGAGGTCTCCAAGGACCACTACGTGGACTTCACCGAGGACGAGCTCGAGGCCCTCGGTGTCGACTCCGTCAGCGCGATCGACGTCGTCTCGTTCGTGCCGCTGACCTCGATCGATCCCGTCTACTTCAACAAGACCTACTACGTCGCTCCGGAGCCCTCGGGCTTGAAGGCCTACAAACTGCTCGCCGATGCCCTGGAAGCCGAGGGCCAGGTGGGCCTCGCGAAGGTCGCCTTCCGCGAGAAGGAGCATCTGGCGACCATCCGCTTGAAGGACGACGTCTTCGTGCTCGAGACGATGCACTGGCCGGACGAGATCTGCGCACCCGAGTTCGAAGAGCTGGACAAGAAGGTGACTGTCCGGGACGCCGAAGTGAAGATGGCGCGCCAACTGGTGCAACAGCTCTCCGACGAGTTCAAGCCGGAAGAGTTCGAAGACGACTACCGCAAGGCGATCGAAGCTCTCGTCGAGAAGAAGGTCGAGGGCCAAGAGATCACGGTCGCTCCCCCGCCATCGGAAGAGCCGGCCAAGGTGGTCGACCTCATGGACGCTTTGCGGGCTTCGGTCGACGCGGCTAAAGAGCGCAAGAAGGGATCCTCGTCATCCACGAGATCGAAGAAGACCACTCAGAAGAGAGCCTCGGCCTCCTAGGAGACCGGACCCCATGCCCGAAACCGTTGCGATCAAGATCCCCGCGTCACCCGTCTACCTTCAGGTCGTCAGACTGGTCGCGGCCGGGCTCGCCTCTCGCTTGAAGTTCACGATCGACGAGATCGAGGACCTGAAGATGGCGGTGGACGAGATGGCCGCTTACTTCACCGGGACCAACGGCCGCGATGGGACGCTCGAGGTTCGCTTCCAGGTCCAAGAGGACTGCCTCGAGATCACCGGTTCCGGCACCTTCGCGCCCGGAGAGAAGGTCAGGACGGACCTGACCGACTTCTCGCGCATGATCCTCGACACCGTTACCGATTCGGCATCGCTCGAGCAGCGTGACGGAACCCCGACCTTCAACCTTGTGAAGAGCAAGGCCTCGTGAACGATCGCGCGACCCTTTCGAAAGACGAGGTTCGAACCCTCTTCCACCAGTACCGAAAAGCTGCGAACGAAGACGAGCAACTAGCGCTGCGCGAGCGGCTGGTCGCTCAGCACATCGGACTGGTCGAGTTCCTGGCACGCCGGTTCCGTAACCGAGGTGAGCCTCTGGAGGACCTGGTCCAGGTGGGGACGATCGGGTTATTGAAAGCGATCGAGCGTTTCGATCTCGAGCGCGAGGTCGAGTTCTCCACCTACGCGACCCCGACCATCGTGGGAGAGCTCAAGCGGCACTTCCGCGACAAGGGTTGGGCCGTGCGTGTTCCCCGCCGTCTGCAGGAACTACATCTCGAGCTCACCAAGGTGGTGGGGCATCTGGGGCAGGATCTCGGCCGTTCTCCCACCGTGGCGGAGATCGCGGAGGCCACCGGCGCGACCGAGGAAACCGTCCTCGAAGGGCTCGAGATCGCGCAGGCATACAACTTCACCTCGCTCGACGCTCCGATCGATACCGACGAGGGCGGGACGACATCGTTCGCCGATCAGCTGGGCGAAGACGACGAGCATCTCGAGAACCTCGAGTACCGAGCATCGCTCGCTCCGGAGATGGCGAAGCTTCCCGAGCGAGAGCGCCGGATCCTCTACCTGAGGTTCTTCAAAGGTCTGACCCAGTCCGAGATCGCAGAGAAGCTCGACATCTCCCAGATGCATGTCTCTCGCTTGCTGAACCGGACCCTCACCACTCTGCGGCAAGCGCTCGAGGAGGAATGAACCTGCGCCGTCGCGGCCGGAGCGCCGCGGCCATGGCTGCAGCACTCTCTCTTTCTATCTCGGGCTGTTCCCTCGCTCCCGTCGACCTCGCCCGGGAACGTCCGCTGGCGGTGCGCACCACGATCATCGCCTCGGACGGCACCTTCCTCGCCAGGCTCTACGAACAGAACCGGGCCCTCGTGGCGCCGGATTCCGTACCTGAGGTCCTGAAAGACGCCGTCCTGGCGGCGGAAGATGCCCGCTTCTTCGAGCATCCGGGCTACGACCTACGCGCGATCGCTCGCGCCGCCTTGGTCAACCTGGAGAGCGGCAAGATCGAGCAGGGTGGTTCCACGATCACGCAGCAGTACGTGAAGAACACCTTCTTCAAGACCGCTCCTCGAACGTTCAAACGCAAAGCGCGCGAGTTGCGTCTCGCGATCGAGATCGAGCGGCGGTACTCGAAGGAAGAGATCCTCGACCGCTACCTGAACACGGTCTATCTGGGGCAGGGCGCCTACGGGGTCAAGGTCGCTTCCAAGGTGTACTTCGGCCACGGGGTCGAGGGCCTCAACCTCGCCGAAGCCGCGCTCCTCGCCGGCGTGATCAAGGCGCCCTCGTTCTACGACCCGCGGAACCATCCCAAGCGGGCGATCGAACGTCGCAACTACGTGCTCGACCGGATGGCCGCTCTGAACATGATCGACGAAGAGACCGCCGCGAAGACCCGATCCAAGCCGCTGAACGTCACGCCCGACCCTCCTCGCACGCCCACGCGGCAGCCGTACTTCGTCGAGGCGGTGAAGCGGGAGGTACTGCGCGATCGTCGCTTCGGGCAAACGGAGAACGAACGGGCGCGTTCTCTCTACAAGGGTGGCCTGCGCATCTACACGACGCTCGATCGTGAGCTGCAGTCCGCCGCAGAGAAGGCGATCGCCCAGCATCTGAACCAGCCAGGGGACCCCGAAGCCGCCCTGGTCGCGATCAGGCCCTCCACCGGAGCGATCGTCGCGATGGTGGGCGGCAAGGACTGGGAGGCCTCCCAGGTCAACCTGGCGCTGGGCAAAGAGGGTGGCGGATCGGGTCGGCAGCCGGGCTCTTCCTTCAAGCCGATCGTGGCGGCAACCGCCCTCGAACAGGGGATCTCGCTCGAGACCAGCTACGCGGCGGGTCCGGCATCGTTCCTGTTGCCCGACGGGTCTACCTGGTCGGTGCGCAACTCGGAAGGAACGGCAGGTGGCTTCCTTCCGCTCGGCGAAGCCACGGTGCGCTCCGTGAACGGTGTCTACGCTCGGCTCGCTCTCGAGTTGGGACCCGGGCTGATCATCAACCAGGCGAAGCTGATGGGCGTCAGGTCGCGTCTGCCCGCCTATCCCTCGATCGCGCTCGGGACCGCGCAGGTAAGCGTCCTCGACATGGCGACCGCTTACGCCACCCTGGCCAACAACGGGACGGCGATCGAACCGACGACGATCGAGTACGTCCGCGCGGGTAACGGCGAGATCATCCGACCCGACCAGAAGGTCGTTCCGGAAGCGGTCTCACCGGGGAACGCCTACCTCCTGACGAAGGTCTTGGAGCAGGTGATCGAGAGAGGAACCGGACAAGCGGCGGACATCGGGCGTCCGGCTGCCGGCAAGACCGGCACGACCAACGACTACAACGACGCGTGGTTCGCGGGGTACACCCCGGACCTCGCGGTCGCGGTGTGGGTCGGTTACCGGTATCCACGCCCGATGGTCGACGTGCACGGCATCCGGGTGTTCGGTGGAACCTTCCCGGCCGCGATCTGGCGCACGTTCATGCTCGAGGCCCATCGCGGCTTGCCGGTGACGCCCTTCAAACTGCCCAGCAGCGACATGGTGACCGTCATGATCGACCCGGTCACCGGTCTGCTCGCGGCCCCCTGGTGCGAAGGGGTACCCCGCCGCATGTTGCGTCAGTTGGCCCCGAAGGAATACTGCCCGCCGCCGCCGCCTCCGCCGGTGCCGACCCCTCTCGGCTCTCCGACCCCCGAGCCGACCGGCACCAAGGGCGGGAAAGCGACCCCATCTCCTTCCGGGAAGGGCGACGCCGAGCCATCGCCCGAACCGTCCGGATCGGGATCTAACCCCAAACCGGAGGAGTCGCCCAGCAACTAGCGATCGACCGGGACCCTCACTTCTACGCGGGTCCCCTGTTCTGATCCGACCGTCATCGACCCGCCCAACTCGTCGATCAGGGAACGGACGATCTGGAGGCCGAGGCGGGCTCCCTTCAAGACGTTGCTCGAGATGCCGACACCGTCGTCCCACACGACGAGCACCACCTCGTCCGCCTCGCGCGACAGCTCGACCTTGATCGTCCCCGAGCCCTCTCCGGGGAAGGCGTGCTCGATCGCGTTCTGCAGCAGTTCCGCGAGCGTCACCGCCAGAGGGGTGGCGAGATCCGCCCCCAGGGGCCCGGCTTGGCCCGAGACCTTCACTTCGATCTCCTGGGTAGGCAGCACGAGCCCGTCGGAGACCATCTGCCCGATCCGGCGCGCGACCTCACCGAACTCGGCGGTGTCCTGAGGATTGACCGACAGCGTCTCGTGCACGAGGGCGATCGATCCGATACGAAGAACGCTCTCGTTCAGGGCGGCCTTGGCCTCCTGCGACTGGAGACGGCGCCCCTGCAGGCGGAGGAGGCTCGCGATCGTCTGCAGGTTGTTCTTCACGCGGTGGTGGATCTCTCTGATCGTGGCGTCCTTCACGAGGATGACCCGATCCTTCTGCCGGAGCTCCGAGACGTCGCGGGCCAGGACCAGCGCCCCCACCGCGGCGTCGCCTTCCAGCAACGGGACCATCCGGATACGCACGTAGTTGTCGCCCCGGGCCAGCTCGCCGTCCATCAGTCGCCCCGTCTCCAGCGCGTCGTTGATCGAGGTCTCCCCCACGCCGAGGTCGTCGAGATGCCTGTCGAGGACGTTGCTCGCTACGCCGAGCCGGCGCAACGAGCTCAGTGCGTTGGGCGAGGCCCAGGTGATCTGGCCCTGAGCGTCTAGGACGAGCAGACCGTCGCCGACGCGAGGCCACTCGCCCGGAGGGGTGTCCGGGAAGGGGAAACGGCCCTCGGCGATCATGCTCGAGACGTACTCGGCCGAATCCAGATAGACGCGTTCGAGCCGCCCCGGGCGCCGCGAGGTGGCGGGGCTCCCCTCTTTCGTCATCACCGCTATGACCTCGCCCTCGTAGCGCACGGGCACGGCGTCCATACGGATCGGCACACCGTCCACCAGGACGGGGTCGTCCTGAGCCCAGATGCGACCCTCTCGAAGCGCCCGTTCGACGATGGGCTGCTCGGGCTGGGTCACCGAGGTGCCGACCATGTCCTGGGGGTACAGGGTCTGCGACGTGAACGGGCGCAGCTGGGCGCAGATCTCGAAGGTTTCCTCGGCGGCCCCCGGCACGTAGAGCAGCAGGTCTGAGAACGAGAGGTCCGCGAGCAGCTGCCACGACTGGCACAGGGCGCGCAGATGCTCGGCTTGCGGGCGGGTGAGATCGGAGACCTCGAGGATCCGGTCGGCGAGGGTCGCCATCGCCTCATGCTAAGCGTGCATCGCAGGCATGAGAGCGGCGAGTAGTGGGAACTACTATCCGACCGATGCGGATAGCGATACTGGCAGACATCCACGGCAACCTGCCCGCGCTCGAAGCGGTCGCGGCGGACATAGACAAGCACTCCCCCGATCAGATCTGGTGCGGGGGCGACCTCGGCTGGCTGGGTCCATGGGCGGGCGAGTGCGTGTCTTACGTGCGCACGGCAGGCTGGCCCACGGTGAAGGGCAACACGGACGTGTGGCTGGCCGGTGACCCCCAGACGATCATCGAGGAGCGCGAGCGCCAGAACTACGTCGACATCGCCGCCGCTCACGCGATCGACGAAGACGATGCTCGTTGGCTCGTGGCCCTGCCCGTCGGTCACGCCGGCCCGGCCTCACTCCTGATGCTCCACGGGACGCCCGAGTCCCCCTTCAAAGCCCCTCTGCCCGACGACCCGCTCGCCGACTTCGCGCCCTACGAAGGCCAGGCTTCTCTCGTGGTCTACGGGCACGTCCACGTGCCTTTCGTCAAACGTCTCCCCGACGGCACTATCGTCGCCAACCCCGGGGCGGTCGGGCTCCCCGCGGACGGCACCGCGGCCTCGTACATGTTGCTCGACCACAACGGCGGGGACTGGACGATCCGTCACCGCCACGTCGACTACGACAGCGACGCCGCTCTCGAGGCGGCGCGGGAGATGGGCGGCCCTGCAGGCGAGCGGTTCGCCGCGTTGCTCGAGCACTAGAGCGCCCGGTGACCGAGAAGCGATACACGGTGGCGGAAGCCGACGCCCTGCTCCCCTATCTCGCGCCGGCGCTGGTCGAGCTCCGCGAACGGTCGGAGGAAGCCGCTCTCATCAAAGAGAAGATGGATGCCGCGGCCGTCTCGAACGGCGGGTCGAGCCAGCGGGATCGGTGGTCGAAGGTCCTGGCGCGCGTGGACGAGCTGTTCGAGAAGCTCGAGGGCTGGGGCGTCGAGCTACGCGACCTCGAGACCGGGCTCGTAGACCTTCCCACGGTGATCGACGGACAAGACGCGTACCTCTGTTGGAGGCTCGGCGAACCCAACGTCGCCTACTGGCACTCTCCCGAAGACGGCTTCAGGGGACGACGACCCCTTCAGTGACCCTTGAAGTGCGGGGCGCGCTTCTCGGTCAGCGCCCGCACGCCTTCTTGGAGGTCCTCGCTGGCATAGACGACGGCCACCAGCTTGTCGATGTCCTCGACGGTCTGGCGATGAGCGGAGCGCGTGTTGCCGAGGTGATCCACCACGGCCTGGACGGCGATCTTGGTCCCCTGCACGGAGAGCGGGGCGCGCTGCGCCAGCTCTCCGGCTAACTGCCGCGACGCTTCGTCGAGCTGATCGGCCGGGATGCGGTGATTGACCAAGCCCGCCGCCTCGGCCTCCTTGCCGGAATAGGTGCGCCCGGTCATCAACATCTCTTTCGCGGTGGCGGGTCCGGCGAGCAGCACCAGGCGCTCGATGTTCTCGAAGTTGACCAGGATGCCGATCTTCGAGGAGGGGATGCCGATCTTGGCATCGGATGCAGCCAGCCTGAAATCGCACACGCTGGCCAGCTGGAACCCGCCGCCCAGAGCGGCGCCGTGGATCGAGGCGATCGTCGGCAGGCGACAGCGGGCGACCGCCTCGAGCATCCTTTCGAAGGCAGGGAGGAATCTGAGAGCCCCGGTCGAGCTGGAGACCGCGCCAAGGTCCGCACCGGAACAGAAGACCTTCCCGGCGCCGCGGATCAGCAGCACCCGAGACTCCGAGCGATCGACCTCTTGCAATCCCTCCACGATCGCGTCGCACATCTCAACGGACAGGGCGTTGCGCGCCTCGGGACGATCGAGCGTGAGGGTCGCGACCAGGCCGTCGTCCGTGCTCTCGAGTCGTATCACTCAGGCTCGATCACGGCGATCGTGTCCCTCTCTTGGACCACGCCACCTTCGGCGACGGTGATCTCGGTGATGGTTCCGGCTACGGTCGCCTCGACCGGGATCTCCATCTTCATGGACTCGAGGATGCAGATCGTGTCCCCCTCGGCGACCTTGTCGCCTACCCGGGTCACGACCTTCCAGACGTTCGCGACCATCTCGGCAAGGACCTCTTCGCTCATCGACTCACCCCCTCGTACGCGCTGCGGTCGGGGGTGGCGGGCAGCGACAGGAGCTCACGCGCCTCCTTCGGAGACGCCACCTCGCGACCGGAGAGCTGCACCAGCCGGGCCGCGGCCTCTACCAGATCCCCGTTCGAGGCCGCCATCTCGCCGCCGGGCAGGTAGAAGTTGTCCTCCAAGCCGACGCGCACGTTGCCTCCGAGACTGGAAGCGGCCGCGACCAACTCCCACTGCTTCCGGCTTATGCCGATGACCTCCCAGGTGCTGGGCTGAGGAAGGAGCGAAGCCATGTGCGCCAGCGTACGCGCGTCGGGCGGAGCACCGCCCAGAACACCGAGGATGAGCGAGAACTGAACGGGTGTCTCGAGCAGGCCCATGTCGAGCAGCGGCATCACGTTGCCGATGTGTCCCGTGTCGAAACACTCACATTCGGGTTTCACTCGGGCCTCGCGCATCTTTTCGAGGAGATACGTGATGTCGCTGAAGGGGTTGGCGAAGACGAAGTCGAAGATCAGAGCCTTGCGTTTCGAGGAGTACTTGGCGTAGTTCATCGACCCCATGTTGAGAGCCCCGAGCTCCGGCTTCAGGTCGACGATCTGCTGAACCCGCTCTTGGATCGGGATACCGACCGCGCCGGTGGACAGGTTGATGATGACGTCGGGGACCTCGTCGAGGATCGCCTGAGTGATCGCTCGGTACTCCTCCACGCGGAAGCTGGGCTTCCCGTCCGGGTAGCGAGCGTGGATGTGTAGAACCGACGCTCCCGCGTCGTAAGCGCGCCGAGCCTCTTTGGCGTAGTCCTCGGGCGTATAGGGGATGGCCGGGCACTGGTCTCGGTTGGCGGCAACCCCGCTCATCGCGCAGGTGATCACACAGGCGTCCATGACCTGCGGAAACGTAAACGATTATCCTGCGCAGCGTGACTGTGAAGGTGGTCGACCATCCCCTGGCGCAGCACCTGTTGCTCTCGCTCCGGGACGAGACCACGCCTGCCGAGCGGTTCCGCCACATCACGAAACGCCTTACGACCTTGCTGATCGTGGCCGCCACCGAGGACTATCCGAGGAAAGAGGCGTCCGTGCGCACGCCCCTCGAGGTGGCCGACGGCACCGTTCTCGGCCTCCCTCTGGTTGCGGTGCCGATCCTCAGGGCCGGCCTCGGGATGCTCGACGCCGTGGTCGAGCTCTTCCCCCAGGTCCGGGTCGGGTATCTCGGGCTCGAGCGAGACGAAGCGACGTTCGAGCCCTCGGAGTACTACGCCAAACTGCCGCGCCTCGACGATGCGATCACCTTCGTGCTCGATCCGATGCTGGCGACCGGTGGCTCCGCGAGTGCGGCCCTGGATTCGGTGAAGAAGGCGGGGGCTGCGAAGGTCCGCATGGTGTCGATCGTGGCGGCCCCCGAAGGCGTGCGCGTCCTGCAGGAGGCCCATCCCGACGTCGACATCGTCACGGCCGCGGTCGACAAGGAGCTGAACTCCTCCGCCTACATCGTGCCCGGCCTCGGTGACTTCGGAGACCGCCTCTTCGGCACCGATTGAACATCTCGAGTTAGGGCCAGGGATCGAGCGACTTCAGATACTCGAGCATGTGCCGCGTCGTCGCCTCCGGCTGCTCCTGCTGGGTCCAGTGCCCGCAGTCCTCGATCAACACCGTTGTGAGGTTCGGGACCCGGCTCTCCATCCCCTTGGCGAGGCCCGGGTGCAGCACGGGGTCTCCCTCTGCGGTGATCATGAGGCACGGCACCTCGATCTTCCGGCCCGCGATGTCCTCGGTGAGATCCCAGTTCGTATCCAGGTTCCGGTAGTACTCGAGCGGAGGGGTGATCGCGCCCTTCATCCGCAGCGGATCCAGGTAGGCGGCTATAACCGCGTCGGTGAAGACCTCCTTGCGCACGCAGGCGGGGCCGGTGAAGAAGAAACGCAAGAACCCCTCGGGGTCTCTCTCGAAGAGGTCCTCCGCCGGACCGCGCTTCTGGAACTGGAGGACGTAGTCGTTCTGGGAGGCGCCGCTCTCGCGGATATAGATCGTAGGGGGAACCGGGGGCCGAGGCAGGTCCGGCGTGTTCACGCCGATCACTCCCGCGGTCCGCTCCGGGTACATGCGCGCGAAGGGCCACGCCATGAGCCCTCCGAAGTCGTGGCCCACCACGACCGCGCTCTCGTGGCCCAGGGCTGGGATCACGTCGGCGAGCACGCTGTTGACCCAGAGCACGTTGTAGCTCGCATCCGGCTTGTCCGAACGCCCGTAACCGGGCAGGTCGACGGCAACCGCCCTGAAGCCTGCCTCTGCCAGGGGGCCGAGCTGGTTGCGCCACGAGTACGAGTACTCGGGGAACCCGTGCAAGAGAAGGACGAGCGGGCCGGTCCCCTCCTCGACGTAGAACAGCCGGATGCCGCCTCCTACGACGTAACCGAGGTTCATACCGGCAGAACGCCGTGCTTGCGCCAGGGCCGCTCGACCTTCTTCGTCACGGCCGCCTCGAGGGCATGTGCGATCACCCCACGCGTGTCGGCGGGATCGATCACGTCGTCGATGAACGACCATCCGGCCGCGACGTAAGGAGAGATCTGCTCCCTGATCACCGCCACCATGTTGTTGCGCGCCTCGGCCTGTTCCTCGGGCGGCATGGCCTCGATCTGCTTGCGGAAGATGATGTTGACCGCTCCCTCGGGGCCCATCACGGAGATCTCCGCGGTGGGCCACCCCACGATGAGGTCCGGCTCGTAGGCACGTCCGTTCATCACGTAATACCCGGCCCCGTAGCCCTTGCGCAGCACGACCGTCACTTTGGGAACCGTGGCTTCCGCGACGGCGAAGAGCATCTTGGCGCCGTGCCGGATGATGCCCTGCTTCTCGACCGCGCTCCCGACCAAGAACCCTGGGCAATCCATCAGGAAGACGAGAGGGATGTGGAACGCGTCGCAGAGCCACACGAAGCGAGCAGCCTTGTCGGCAGAGTTAACGTCCAGCGCTCCGCCGAGGAACTTGGGCTGGTTCGCGACGATGCCGACCGCCCGGCCCCCGATGCGGGCGAACCCCGTGACGAGGTTCCGCGCCCAATCCGGCTTCATCGGGAAGAAGTCGCCGTCGTCGACGATCGCCTTGATGACCTTGTGGATGTCGTAGGCCTGGCGCGGGTTCGCCGGCACGATGTCGTAGAGCTCCTCCGCTCGTCGATCCGGGGGGTCGGACGGCTCCACGACCGGCGTCTCGACGAGGTTGGACGAGGGCATAAAGCTCAGGTACTTCCGCACGGCCTCGAGGCAGGCTTCGTCGTCCGGGACCTCGAGGTCCGCGACCCCGGAGATCTTGCAGTGGACCTTGCTCCCGCCCATCTCCTCCGCGGTGACCTCTTCGCCCACGGCGGCCTTCACGAGGTGAGGTCCGGCCAGCGCCATGTTCGAGTTGCCCTTCACCATCGGCACGAAGTCGGCCAAGCCGGGGATGTAGGCGGTGCCTGCGGCACCCGGCCCCATCATCGCAGCGACCTGAGGGATGACCCCGCTCATGATCACCTGCTCTCGGAAGAGGTCGCCCGTGCGCGCGAACATCGAACCGGTCGCCTCTTGGATGCGCGCGCCGGCAGAGTCGATCAACCACACGAGCGGGATGCGCTCTCGCAGCGCGAGCTCGCGCATGCGCGTCGCTTTGATCTCGGTGACCATCCCCATCGAACCGGCCATCACGGTGAAGTCGTATGCGATCACCGCGACGTTGCGGCCGTCGATCTTGCCGATCCCGGTGATGACCCCGTCCGCGGGAGTGAACTTGCCCTGCATCGCGGGCGATTGAGATTGGTGATGGGCCAGCAGACCGTGCTCCTGGAAGGTGCCCTCGTCGAACAGATGATCGATGCGTTCGCGCACGGTCATCTTGTTCTGGTCGTGCTGGCGTTTGACCCGCTCGGCGCCGCCCATCTGGCGGTACTCGTCCTTCTTGGCCGTGAGCTGCTCCACGTGGCCGCGCATGTCGGGGCCTTCGTAGGAGTAGGTGACCTGCGTGCGCTCGGCGTCGCCCGCGCCGGGATCGGCTTGGCTCATATTCCACCTTCCTTTGGGGCCCTTCGCCGGCCGTTGCCCAGCCGAAGTCTTCCCGGGCCTCGCTGATCGAAGGCTAACCGCGCTATCTCGGGAACCCTTCGGTCCCCACGGCCGTCTGAAGCTCATAGGACGGACAACAGGAGGTGCTCGATGGCGGGCTTGGTCACGAGGGTCAGGATCATGAAGAAGAGCCGCAGGGGCCTGCTCGCGGCCGCCCTGCTCGCGCTGTTGCTGGTTCCCGTGGCGTGCTCGGGCGCAGATAGCGCCGACTCAGCCGCCGGTGGGGACGGGGGGGCCGACGCGTCCCGCGCGCTCGGAGCTCCCGCGGTCCAGGCCGATGAGGAACGATCCTTCGACACCATGGCCACGGGCTCGGGAGGGGGCAGCACGGGGGACCTCGCCTATCCGGAAACCCCCTCGACCGCGGCCCGGCTCCCGAAGTTCGGACCTTCCGTGATCAAGACCGCGTCGATCGACATCGGGCTCCCCAAGGACGAGATCACGGACGCGATGAACGAGGCGATCTCGATCGCGGGAAGCCACGGCGGCTTCGTGCTCTCCTCCAGCTCCGGGCAAGGCGACACGCGAGGCACGCTGACGATGCGCATCCCATCGCAGAGGTTCGAAGCCGCGCTGGCGGAGCTCGAAGGTCTCGGCAAGGTGCGCTCCGAGAGGATCAGCGGCCAAGACGTCGGTCAGGACTTCGTCGACCTCGAGGCGCGCCTGCGCAACTGGGAGTCACAGGAAGCGGTGCTGCTGAGACTGATGGATCGCGCGGCGAGCGTTCAGGACACGATCCGAGTGCAGAGCGAGCTGTCCAGGGTGCAGCTCGAGATCGAGCAGATCCGCGGACGTCTTCGCTTCCTGCGCGACCAGACGAGCTATGGAACGATCACCGCAAGCTTCGGTCCCGTCGCTCCGCCGAAGCCGTCTACACCCGGCCGGTTCGCGCGGGCCTGGGAGCGTGCGGTCGACCTCATGCAGGGCTTCGTCGAGGGAGTGATCGTGGCGAGCGGTGTCGTGCTGCCCTTGGCCTTCCTGGCGTTCCTCGTCTACCTGGTGTTCCGAGCGTTGCGCCCGAGACTAAGCGCCTAGCGGTCCTTCCACTCCGGGGCGCGCTTCTGCAGGAACGCGGTGACGCCTTCGATCGTGTCCTCGGACTCGAGGCAGACGGTCAGCATCCCCGCGAGGTACTCGAGCGCCTCGGAGTGCGACATGTCCTCGGCCCGGTAGAAGGAACGCTTGCCGAGAGCCGCGATCAAGCCGCTCTTGGAGGTCAAGGTCGCGGAGAGTTCGGTGACCGCCGCATCGAGTTCGCTTGCAGGGACGACCCTGTTCACGAAACCCCAGCGCGCGGCTTCGTCGGCGTTCATCTTGCGTCCCGTGAGCATCAGCTCGAGCGCGACCTTGCGGGGCAGGTCGCGCTGGATCACCGCGGTGATCATGAAGGGCCACAGACCGATGTTGATCTCCGGCGTGCCGAACTGCGCGTGATCGGCAGCTACGACGAGATCGCAGGCAAGCATGAGGCCGAAGCCTCCGGCTAGAGCGTGGCCGTTGACGCGAGCGACTACCGGGAGCCGCGACGCGCGCATCTCTTCGAACAGCTTGCCGACGTCGGCCCGAGCGAAGTGCTCGCCGACCTTGGAATCGGCCACCATGCCCCCGAGATCGCCGCCGGCACAGAACGCCTTGTCGCCGCTTCCCGTGAGCACGACCGCGCGCACGTTGCGGTCGTCATCGGCGGCCTTCAGAGCTGACCGCAGACCCTGCACGACGTCGGGGTTGATGGCGTTGCGACGGTCGGGACGATCGATAGTGATCGTGGCAACGCCGCCGTCGACATGGGAGAGCACCGGATCGGACACGGACGAACCCTAATCAGTCGTTGAAGACGTCGAGGAACCACGCCCAGACGCGGTCCGGTTAGAAGAGAACGGTTAGACGATCTCCAGACGGCGGGCCAGGTCGTGGATCGCCGTCGAGGGGAAGCGGCGGTGGCCGCCCAGGGTCATCACGTGTGGGATCTTGCCCTCTTTGGCCCAGCGGGAGACGGTCTTGGGCGAGACCCGCAGGATGCGGGCCGCCTCGGCGGTGCGGATATAGCTCTCGTCTGTGGCGCCGTGCTGCAACTCGGCCATACCCACGCAGGGCCTCCTGAAAGTCGCGTCTGTCCGTACTGGGACTATCGGCCGGATCGAGGCAGCACCTAAGGGCAATCGAGCTGCCGGTTGGTGTTTCAGAAGGTGTTACTGGAGTGGCGAGTGACCGCTGCGTGGCGATTTGCGCCTGGCTCTAGGTCCCCTCGAGCAGGGAGCTGATGCGCAGCTTCAAGACCTCGGGACAGGGGGTGGCGCCTTTGAGGCGCCCCATGAGGAGGAGGACCTCTTCTTCGAGACCGTAGCGCTCGAGGCAGGGAGCGCACTCCTCGAGGTGGACCTGGATCTCGTGCCGCTCGGTGGCGGAGAGGACCTCGCCGTCCATGAAGAGGTAGGCACGTTGGAGGGTCTCCCTACAGTGCTCTTTCACGAGCTACTGCCCCCCGGCTTCTGACCGTCGGCGCTCATCTGCGTCCCCGTCCCCGTTCGATCCGTGGGCCCCGGGACCGATCCCTCGATCCCTTGCTAGCTCCCACAACCGCTTCTGGAGCGCTTTTCTTCCCCGATGGAGCCGGGACATGACGGTACCCAGGGGGACCTCCATGATCTCGGCCATCTCGGCGTACGAGAAATCTTCTATGTCCGAGAGGACGACCGCAAGCCTGAATTGCTCGGGCAGCTCGTCCAGGGCCTCGATGATGTCGGAATCGACGACGGCGTCGAGCACGATCGTCTCTGGGCTCTTGGTGAACTCGGGGTCGTGGTTCTTCAGCTCCTGATAGAGGTCGAAGTCCTCCACCTCTTCGGAAGAGACCTTCTGCGGCTCTCTCTGCTTCTTGCGGTAGACGTTGATGTAGGCGTTCGTGAGGATCCGGAACAGCCACGCCTTCAGGTTGGTCCCTGCTTCGAAGCGGTCGAAGGCCCTATAGGCCCGCAGCATCGTCTCCTGGACGAGGTCTTCGGCGTCGGCCGGGTTGCGGGTCATCCGCAGCGCCGCGGCGTAGAGCGAATCCAGCAGAGGAAGAGCGTCCTCCTGGAAGCGCCTGCGCTCGTCGACGCTCAGGTCGACGGGACTGACATCAGCCACGCTTGCCTCCCAGGGAGGCCTTGGCGAGCATCCCGGAGTCGAAGGTGTACATGAGCCGCTCGGTCTCTTGGTGGCGCTCCAGGGCCAGGTCGATCAGCTCCTGGGCGAGGTCCGCGAACGAGACCCCCGAGGCCTCCCACAGGTAGAAGGAGAAGGAGCCCGGGGTCGTGTTGATCTCCATGACCCAAGTCTCCCCACTCTCGGTGTTGACGAACGAGTCGACCCGGGCGACGCCCTCGGCCCCCGTCGCGCGGAACGCCCGCACCGCATTGTCCTGGATCTGTTTCGTCAGCTCTTCGGAGATGGGGGCCGGGATCCGGCGCTCGAGCGAGGCCATCCCCTCGGAGGTCTTGGAGCCACCCTGCTTGCCTCCACCTCGCATGTATTTGTCCTCGAAGGAGAGGAACTCCTCCCACGCAACCGGCTGTTCGCACACCGAAGGCCGGGGAGGCCGGCTCGCTCCACCGAGGACGGAGCAGTTGATCTCGATGCAGCCCTCCATCGCTCTCTCGACCAGCACGCGCCGGTCGTAGCTGCCCGCAACCTCGATCAACTCGATCAGCTCGGCCCGGCTGCTCGCCTTGCCGATCCCGACGCTCGAGCCCGCCTTCACGGGCTTGACGAACACGGGGTAGGTGAGGCCCTGCTCGACGCGGTCCGCCGCCCCCTCCAGGTCCGCCTTCTCGCCGAAGTCCAGCACGACGTCCGGGACGACCGGCAGCCCGGCGGCCTTCAACGCCGCCTTCATCGCTACCTTGTCCATCCCCACGGCCGACGCCGTGACCGACGACCCGGCGTACGGCAGCCCGGCCATCTCGAGGAGGCCCTGCAAGGTGCCGTCTTCACCGAAGGTGCCGTGCACGGCGGGGATCACGACGTCCAGTGCCACCTTGCGCGGCCCCTTCAGGCGGCTCCCGGGCACGGTCAAACCACCCGAGCCCGTGACCGGCGACAGGACCGCCTCTTCCCCGGCCTGGTCCCACCTCTGGCTCTTGAAGACCTCGAGGTCGTTCAGGCCCGGCCCGGTCAGCCAGCGGCCCTCACGCGTGATGTAGATCGGCACCGCCTCGTGGCGCTCGGACAGGACCGCCATCAGCTGATGGGCGGTGACTATCGACACCTCGTGCTCGACCGAACGGCCGCCGAAAACGACTCCAACTCGCATGGGCGGCAGTCTAGTTGGCGACGCTTTGCGCGATATCGGGGCACGCATGCCCCCTTGCGCACCAGAGCGGCGAGGTCAGCCCTCGTACTGGTCGGGCAGGTCGTTCTCGAAGAGCACCACGTCGCCGGGCTGCAAGATCCCCTTCAGGCGCTCGGTCGCCTCGCCCAGGGTGTCGACGACGATCACCTCGGCCCCCTCGCCCGCGGACCCGGCACCGGAGACGAGAGCCGAGCGGTTCAGGCGGGCGACGAAGATCACGGTGTCGGCGACGGAGGCCGCATGCCGCCCGAAGCGCGCGTTCTCCTCTTCCTGCAGAGGGCCGAGCTCGACGATGCCCGGGGTCACCACCACCCGTTTGCGGGCGGGCATCTGCTCCAGGACCTCGAGCGCGGCGGCGGCCCCCTCTGGGTTCGAGTTATAGGCGTCGTCGATCACGGTGACGCCTCCGGCCCCCTGGATCACCTGCAGACGATGCTCGACGGGCTCCAGAGAGGCGATCCGGGGGCCGAGCTCCTCCAGCGGTCTGCCGATCGCGGTCGCCACTGCGACGCCGGCCAGGATGTGACCGAGCGCATGTCGCCCGAGGAGCTTGGTCGTCACCGCGTACTCGCCGAGCTCGGTCACCAACTTCATGGTCGTCCCCTGGCTCGTGACCTGAACGTCGCGCGCGGTGACATCGGGACGGCCCTCTGGGTCGAGGCCGTAACGGATCAGCTTCGGCCCGGCCGTCTTGTCCGCGAGCTGCCGGACCTCCTTGTCGTCGGTGTTCATCACCGCGATCCCATCGGGAGGAAGCGTGGCCACGATCTCGTACTTGCCCCGGCGGATCGCGTCCATGGAGCCGAACCGCTCGAGATGGGCGGGCCCGATCGCGGTCAGAACCCCCACCTTCTGCTCGACGAAACGGCACAGCTCTTCGATCTCGCCGACCCCGTAGGCCCCCATCTCGACCACGAAGTAGCGGTGCGCGTGTGTGAGTTGCTCGTTGATCGTCCGGCACACTCCGAGTGGCGTGTTGAACGATCCGGGGGTTGCGAGCACCTCGTCGCGCCGGCCCACGAGTCCCTGGATCGCGAACTTCGTCGAGGTCTTCCCGAACGATCCCGTTACCCCGATGACCAAAGGCCCGACCTCTTTCAGCCGAGAGCGCGCTTTGCGCAGGTAGTGATCGTTGATGGCCCCCTGAACCGGAGACATCACCAGGTCTGCCAGCACCAGGACGCGCGGAAGCCCGAAGAACAGCAGCGCGAACATGATCGCCGTCGTGAGCAGATCCCACGGCGTCCCCCAAGAGATATGGACCACGCCCGACGGGACCAGCACGCCTAACACCGACAACACCACCGCAGTGATCAGGATGCGCCAGGCTCGACCCGTCATCACCAGCGGCTTCTTCGCGGGGGCCGAGCGAAGGAACAGCCTGCGATCGCGATTCGCGCGACACCACTCCAGGAAGCGCCTGCGTTTGTAGCCCTCGAGTTGGAAGACATGCAGAGCGCGCCGCGCTCGGAAGTACTGCAGCACGCCGAAGGTGGGGATCACCCCGTAGATGATGATCCGCAGGATCACCGAGTAGTACGCGAACGGATCGGCCCTACCCATCGGCGCCGGCTCCCAGGAAGTGACGCACGACCACGCAGAATCGATCCGGCTCGTCGAGATAAGCGAAGTGACCCGCTCCCTCGAACACGACCAGGCCCGCGTCGGGGATCTCTTCCTCCATCGTGCGGGCGTGGCTCAGTGGCACCGCGTCGTCGTTCGAGCCCCACACCAGCAGCGTCGAGGAACGGACGCGCGGGAGCAGGCCGATGAAGTCCTCGTTGACGACCTTCACGAGGATCGGCCGCAGAGGCCCCGCGTCCCGATAGTCGGCCGACTGGATGCGGCGGTAGATCGCGTCTCGAACCCGCGCTCCGGGGTCGCCGAGACGTCCCGCGGCCCGCGCCCCTTTCGAGATCCCCCTCCGCACACGTGCCTTCATCGAAGGTGGCGTGCGAAGGCCCGACGAAGCCTGCAGCACGAGCTTGTCCACCAGCCGCGGATGGGTGGCGGCCAGGTACAGAGAGGTCTTCGCTCCGTAAGAGTGACCAACGAAGTGAGCGCGCTCCACTCCGAGCTCGGCCAGCACGTCTCGGACGAAGACGGCGTAGTCGGCGGTCCCCCACACGCCGTCCGGAAGCGGAGACTCCCCGAAGCCGGGGAGGTCGATCGCGATCGTTCGGAACGAGCGGGCCAAGCAGTCGATCACCGGACGCATCGACTCGATCCGGCCCCCCCAACCATGGAGAACGACCACGGGGTCGCCCGAGCCGGACACGCGCACGCGCGCCTTCTGGGACCCGATCTGTATGAAGTCGTCTTGCCCGGTCGGTTCGATCACGCCGCGAGTATCCCCGCTGGCAACACCAGCACTAGCAGCGGAAGCGCTTCGTCCTCGTGCTCGGCAGGTGGTCGACGTCCCCGGCGAACCGGGCCTGCAGGCGGCACGCCTTCTCGCGGCGAGGGTTCCGGAACGTGGTGGAATAGACGCCCTCACTGTTCATCAAGGGCTCCTTCACGGCGACCTTCACCCAGCGCCCGCCCTGGCGTCTGGACAGCAGCACGCGCACCGTCCGGCCCGGATGGTCCGGCCTAACCCCGCCCGCCGCCTTGATGACGCGCCTGGTCTTCAGGAACTGGAGCGAGATGCTCGAAGCCTGGAGGTCGGGCCCGGGGCCGGGGCTAACCGTCGGCGAGGAGGTCGGTGTTGGGCTTCCCGTAGGGCTTCCGGTCGTCGTAGGCGAGGGCGTCCACGTGGGGGTCGCGGCCGGGCATCCCGAGACACACGGGCTCCAGGCGGGAAGGAAGTCGTACGAGGTCCCGGAGACCAGCTTCCGCCTACTGCCGGCGAGCGTCGCGACGACTACGTCGGCGTCGAGCACGAGGTTGGTGATCGCCAGGCTCTTCCCGTCCGGCGACCACGAGGGGGCGAAGTCCTCCCCCGGGCCCTCCAGGATCGTCTGCCCGCTGCCGTTGGAGTTGATGATGACGATCTGTGACTCTCCATCGACCCCGGTGGTGGACTCGACCGCGATCTTGGTGCCATCGGGCGACCAATCGGGGAGGTCCGCCTCCAGCCCAGATGTCAGAGCCACGGCACCGGACCCATCGGGGTTCATCAGGTAGACGTCGTTGCTCCCTTGCTCGGGGCGGATCACGGCGAGCTTCGAGCCATCGGGCGACCAGGCCGGAGCCACCCCCCTGCCGATCTTCGTGGGGGAGCCTCCGGTGGCGGGCACCGTGTAGACGTCACCATCCCGGACGAAAGCGATCCTCGATCCGTCGGGGGCCCAGTCGGGCTGACCATCCGCACCGGTACCCGCATCGGTGAGGTTGGTCACCGCCCCGCCGGTTGCGCCCATCAGGTATATGTCGTCGTCGCCGTCGCGGTTGCTGGAGAAGGCGATCTTGGAACCGTCGGGAGACCACGCCGGCTCGGTATCCCAGAAAGTGTTCGAGGTCAGCTGCCTCGAGCCGCTGCCGTCGGGGGCGATCGTGAAGATCTCCGGGTCGCCGTCTCGATCGCTGACGAAGGCCACGGAACTGACCGGCGCGGCGGCATGAGCGCCCGGGATCTGGACCGCCACCAAGGCAACCACACAGGTCGAGGCCACCCCGACCACCAGGGCGCGGGCGCGCTCCAGCCTGGGTGTCTCGCAGGGATCTGCCCTCATAGGTAACTGAATCGGGACGAACGGCGCTCAACTGAAACGGATGGACCGCTCTAGTCAGCATTGCGTATGCCGTTCCACTTCGAGAAAGCCGAAGGTATGGGAAGCGACCCACGGATCGGGGAGAGAGAGCATGGACGAAAGCCAGATCAGAGTGTTGCTCGTCGACGACAACGAATCGATCAGGACCTTGCTTCGCCACGAGTTCCAGATGGACCCCAGGTTCAAGATCGTCGGCGAGGCCTACGACGGTCGCTCGGCGCTGCGTGCGGTCGAGATGGAGAAGCCGGATGTGGTCATCCTCGACCTGATCATGCCGATGATGGACGGCTTCCATGCGATCCCGCAGATCCAGACGAGCTCTCCCGAGACCAAGATCCTCGTCCTCACGAACGCGGACGTGGACGACGCCGGCCTCGAGTACAAGGGTGCGCACGCCGTCCGGATGAAGGAAGAGGTCCTGGACGGTTACGGCGTCACGCAGGCCGCAGCTTCGTTGTGCGAGGACTCCTTCTAGCGCTTCGACTCAATAGCGCTTAACCGCAGTCAGCCCCCGCCCCGAGCGCCAGGTCTCGATCAGCAGGTGATCGCTGGGGTCTCCGATCGCGATCAGGACGACCTCCTCGATATCTACGTGGAAGACGTGATGACCTTCGCCGGGCATCTCGAGCGCGCGGCCCGAGATCTTGGCATCGATGACGACCCCTGATGCCTCGACCGGGTCCTCTGTGCCGCTGTGCAGCGCCAGACGAGGATCGCGTTGCAGATCGCGCGCCTTGAGCGAGCCCGGCATCATCCCCAGCACCACCTGACCGTCCGTGAACTGCATCTCGATGCCGCTGATGCGCGGAGAGCCGTCCTGGCGCAGCGTCGCCATCACCTTGTGCTTGTAGGCGTCGAAGCGAGCCTGGACGCGTGCGGCGAACTCAGGGTGCTCGGCTTCGATCTCGCTCCAGGACGCCACGAGGCCGAAATTACCCCCACCACGGGGCGGGAATACACCCGAGCGACGGGTGTTGTACCGTGTGAGCACAGCACTAGAACGTGAGATCGGTTGGCCCGTGCCTCCCTTAGCTCGTTCGTTAGGCAGCAAGAGGAGGTGTTACATGGCAACCGGAACCGTCAAATGGTTCAACGAAGCCAAAGGTTATGGCTTCATCACCCCGGAAGATGGCTCGAAGGATCTCTTCGTCCATTTCTCCAACATCACGTCCGACGGGTACAAGACGCTCCCTGAGGGAGCGCAAGTCACTTTCGAGTCTCGTGAGGGACAGAAAGGACCCGAGGCCGTAAACGTCACTCCGGTGGCGTAACAACAGCGCAAGCTGAAAGAAGAGGGGTCCCTTCGGGGGCCCCTCTTCTGCTTCTGCGACACAACACCGAACCATTAGCCTCGACCGATGGCGTCGGCGGCTCCTTCTCTTTCTCGCACCGCGAGCTCCCTCTTCCATGCACTCTTTCCCGTAGCGGCCTTCTGGCTGTTCACGGTCGGCGTCTTCATGGCCGACCGGGGAGATGCGCTCGAACGGATCGCGATGATCGCCGTGGGTGTGACCGGGCTGTTCCTGCTGAGTACGCGGGTCCCGATCACGAAGGCTCTCCTGGTGACACTCGGAGTGGCCCTCGCTCTCCTGAGCGTGCTCCGTTTCGCGCAGGTACTGGAGGCCGTGCAAGAGAGCCGCGCTCCCGACATCGACATCGCTACGACGACGATCGACTCGGTCGAGCTCCAGAGCGAGGGCGAGAACCCGTACACGGCTCTGATCGACCCGATCGGGCATCAGGTAGACCCGACCGGAACCGGGCTCCGGTACTTCGGCGGTTTCAAGTACGGCCCCGCGATGACGTGGGTCTACACACCGGGCGTCCTAGCTCGAGGCGCGGCCGGTTTCTACATCACGAACTTCGCGCTGCTGATGCTCACGGCCGGAGCAGCCGCCTGGTGGGCTTCACGCGCCGGTCGGGCCGCCGCGCTGGGGGCCGCGGCCCTCACGCTCGCGCCGGGGCTCTGGCATCACGATCTGTTCGCCAAAGGCTCCAACGACATCGCGCCGGTAGCTCTGGTCATGCTGGCGTTCGCCTTCCGGGCTCACGGTCTAGCCATCCCCGCTGCGATCGCGCTCGGGTTGAGCTTCGGCACGAAGCCACTGCCCGCGCTGTTGTTCGCGCTGCCTCTGATCCTCATGGGTGAGAAACGGTGGAGGGTCGCAGTGGTGGCCGGAGCAACAACGTTCTTCTGCTACCTGCCGGCGCTGATCCGCTCACCCCAGGAGCTGATCGCCGGTCTCGTCATGTTCAACGCGGCTCGGCCCCCCGACAACACGAGCCTCCTGGAGGGCGCTCCCCAACCTCTCGTGTTGGTGGCCGTTGCGGTATCTCTGGTCGCGGGGCTGGTTCTCCCGGTCGCATGGGACGCGCTACGCGGTCGATGGACGGCGAGGTATGCCGCTCTGATCGCTTCGGCCGCCCTGGCGGTCTCGTTCATCGGCAGTCGCCAGGTACATCGCAACTACCTCGTGTGGCTCGTTCCGCCCATGGCCGTGGCGCTGGCGGCGACGATATGGAGGGATGGGGACGAAGATCAGGGACCCCCGAAGGTTCCTTCCTCGCCGTCTACGAAGAACTCCCTGTAGACGCCCGGCGCCTCGTTCTGCTCGACCAGGGACCACAGACGATCGAAGGCCGTGACCATGATGATGTGCGTCGTGCTCTTCTCGGACGCGTGGCCGGCGAACGGCGACTTGTAGTTGCGATCCAACTGCCCGCCCACGTATCCGGTCGCCGTGGTCTCTTGCTCGGACTCAGGACTGCGCCGGCCGACCGTGTAGAAGTCGAGCGGCACTCCCGCGGCCAGCAAGAGGCTCGACATCTCCCGCGACTGGTTGTAGGGAACGAGTCCGTCGTCGATGCCGTGCACCAGGACGACTCCCTCTATGCCGGACGCCTTGATGTCGTCGACGTGGCTGACCACGGCACGGTCGATGTAGGGCTGCGGATCCTCCTCGATCGGACCGCCCATCTCTGCTTCGATGTCGGTCATCGCATTGCGGGCGAACGCGTTGACGGGAGCCAGGGCACGAGCGCCGAGGTAGGTCTCGACGACGTTGACGGCTCCTTCGATGTCGAACCAGTAATCCCACAGAGGGGAACCGTCGGAGCGCTTCGGTTGCAGGGAGACCGCGAGGCCGGACATGTTCGCGCCCATGCTCACGCCGAAGATGTGGATGTTCTCGATCGTCGGGCACAGCTTCTCGAAGTACTGACCTGCTGCCGCTAGATCCTCGGCCCCCTTGCGCGCGTTCCATCCTCTGGACTCCGGGAGCCCATCGTTGTTGGAGTCGGGGTTGATCTGGATGCCCCTGTAGTCCATCGCGACCGCCGCCACCCCGTGATCGTTGGCGGCGCGAGTCATGTGACCGATCCACGACACGGAGGTGTGCCCATAACCGTGAGCGAAAACGACCAGCGTCTTGGGGGCCTGGTCGGGGAGGGCGTAGTGACCCGTCGCGTTCTCACCGTCGACCGTGAGGTTGAGCGGGACGGCACCGTCGGTCTTGTCGGTACAGGCCTTCTTCACCTGCCCGGGAGGGCCGTCCGGCGGAGGCGAGGCCAACGCGGGGAGGGCGCCGGCGAGGACCGACAGCCCGGCTAGAACGGTCAGAAGCTTGCTCTTAAGCATCTTCGGGGATACCTCCGGCTCGATGACGCGATGCCGCTACGGCGGTCGCTGCAGGGTGGTTCGACGTCCACGCCCGCGCCCCTGCTTGCCTCGCTTGCTTCTCCGGCGCCTAGGACGTTGCGCCATAGACTGCGGCTCCACCCACTCAGCCTCACCGTTAACGCTGACGACAAGAGGCTCTGCACGAGCCGAGCGGGCACAGACGACCTAGGAGGAAGAGATGGCAGACGGAGTGAAGGCCTACATCCTGATCCAGGCAGAGGTGAACGCGGCCCAGGTCGCCACCGAGATCCGCGAGATCGAAGGCGTCGAGAGCGCCGAGGACGTCTCCGGCCCCTACGACGTGATCGTGCGGGTAAGCGCCGAGAACATGGACGAGCTCGGAAAGCTGGTGGTTGCCAAGATCCAAGGCGTCGAGGGCATCACCCGTACCCTGACCTGCCCGATCGTGACCTTCTGAGACCAGTGGAGCAGTACAACCTGATCGAGGTCGTCGTCGAGATCCCGAAAGGGAGCCGCAACAAGTACGAGTTCGACAAAGAGAAAGGCGTTTTCCGCCTCGATCGCCGGTTGTTCTCGGCCACGACGTATCCGGCGGACTACGGATACATCCCCGACACCCTGGGCGAGGACGGCGACCCCCTCGACGCTTTGGTGCTGCTCGACGACCCGACCTTCCCCGGATGTTGGGTGACGGCGCGTCCGGTCGGGGTGCTGTGGATGGAAGACGAGAAGGGCCCCGACGCCAAGATCATCGCGGTGCTGGACAAAGACCCGCGCTGGGAGACACGGTTCGACCTGAAGGAGTTCCCGCCTCACCTCCTCGCCGAGATCGAGCACTTCTTCGAGGTCTACAAGATGCTGGAGCCTCAGAAGTCATCGTCGACGAGCGGTTACGAGGGCCGCGACGCCGCCCTCAAAGAGATCGCCGCCTCGAAGGAGCGCTACAAGGGCTGAACGCCCCAGATCATTCCGTGAATCGCCACCCCACCACCTCGCAAGCCTCTTTGATCTTCTTTCGATCGTAGGTAGCGATCGCGATCGGCTGCTGGGGATCGTCGGGGATCATCAGCACTGGAGTCACGGACCCGTGGCCGCCGACGACCATGCTCTTTACTCCGAACGCCAGCTCACCGGTCGTGCGTTGGAGGGTGATGCTGCGGTGACGACCTTTGCGCTTCTGCACGATCGTGGGATGGGAGATCTCGAGCCGAGCGGGATAGAGGATCTCGTAGAGCCACAAGCCGAGGAAGACCGCCGTCATGCCACCTCCGACGACGTGACCGGCGATCCGGTTCTCTGGGGTCACCTCGACGAAGGCGTAGAGAGCCCACCAACCCGAGCCAACGAGGGCCACGAGAACCGCCCCGATGACGTGAACGGCGCGTCGATCGTCTTTAACGACGATCACGTCGCCACTCCGGCTCGTCTCGGACATCGCTACCTCATGCACTGGAGAGGCGTTTGGCATAGTCCTCCACCAGCGCTATCAAGATCCAGCGACCAAGCTGGGAAGTGTTCACCCGCACCGCGACCTTCGTCTTGTCGCCGTCCTTGCGGAAGATCTCGAGTTGACCGCCGCCCTGGTGCCGCCAACCGCCGTATTCGGGCCAAGGTACGGGGCCCTTGCCCCTCTTGCCGAAACCTTGAGGCGATAGAGCCACCTTCTCGTATTCCACGACCTCTCCAGCGTCCACCCGCTTGAAGAGCTCGTTCAAGAAGCGCGGCGCAAGTATCCGCTGCGCCTGGTCGACCACCGTCGCGAACGCGTCGGCAACCCGAGTCTCGCCCCCCGTGTCGGGCGGAAGCTCCATCAGGAACTTGTTGCCGTTCGCGTTGGCAGTGACGCGGTAGAGGCCCAAGCGCCCTTGGTTGTAGATGGTGACGCTGTCGAAGGCCGTCACGTCGTCCCACCGGATCGAGTCATCCCCCCACCGCAGCTCTTCGCCCGTGACCAGGAGTCGCCACTCGGTCTTGCGGATCCTGGGCGCCACGAACACATCGTCCAAGCGGGTTACGGGGCGACGTTCGTCCGTCCACGCACCGCCGTTCCAGTAGCGCTGGAAGCCGAACCGGTCGGGGTCGTCGTACCAACCCTCGGCGAAAGCCTGCCGCACATCGTGCGTCCAGCCGGTGCCGTCCCAGTAACGCTCCTGGCCCTCGGTCTTGGGATCGTCGTACCAGCCGGCGGGGTAGGCGGTCTCGCTCATCCGACGATCAGAGCACCGCGAGGCTCGGTCCGCTAGTGGGATGGTCCAGATGAGGGCACGGGTTTCTTCCCCAAGGCGATCGTCAAGGTCGCAACGCCGTGCAGGAGGCCGAGGCCCATGATCGTCGTGAAGATCCGCTTGAGGATCGCCTCCTCTGCGATCAATCCCACGACGAAACCCGCGAGGCCGATATTGACCGCCAGTCCCAAGACGCGCACAGCCGCGGCCCGTACGTGTTCACCCGCGGCAGCACGAGCTTGAGCGAATAGCGAGTTGGTCATCACTCCGATGAACATCGCGTGGTCGAGGCCCAGGAGTAACCCCAGCGGTACCTGAGAGAAGTCCTCTGCGTAGTTCGCTATCAGGTACACCAACAAGCCGATGTTGAAGACCAGCCAGAAGGGCGTCGGAGCGGCCAGCACCGCGGATGATCCACTGCCCATCTCCACCCGCCGGATGCCGGGCCAGAGCCTGAAGAACATGATCCCCACGCCCACGATCTCGAAGGGCAGGCTCAGCGACACCAACGGGACGCTGTCGGCGAGCAGCCCCACGGTCACACACAGGCCGCCCACGAACGGAAGAAGCACCTGGAGTCGCCCTGCCCGCGTTGCAGGCACGTCCAAGAGCTCGGGACGGAGATGCCATTCGGCGAGCGCCATCCCGGCGGGGATCAGGAACCCGATCACCATCGTCGCCGGGTGTGAGCCGTAGGCGTCGCCGGGAAGGATCTTGTTCCCGGTCGCCAGCATCACGCCGAGCAGCACACCGAGCAGGCCGCCGAAGGCTGCCGTGGTGACGGCAGCGAGGAGTCCCAGGCGCGGAACGCTCAGGATGTTCCCCCGGAGCGCGGTCGCTATCCACGCGAGCCATCCCGCTATCACGAGGAACATGAACGAGCCCAGCAGGGGTCGTACGAGGCCGCTCGTCGTGAGGAACGCGAGGTTGTAGGCGACCACCGCAACCACGGTCGCACCCGGCAGCACCCGAGCGAAGGTATCCCGCCAGCCAAGGCCACGCTCGGCCCCGAACAGCCACAAGGAAGCCGCGAAGACCGACGTCGTTATCCAGCCGAGTGTCCCGGTGTGCACGTGAGTAAGAAGCGGCTGGTGACCGAACTCGACCAGATCCGTACCGTTCAGGATGCCGATCACCACGGTGACTACGAAAACCAGAAGCGCGGCCCGCAGGAGAAGACGGATCTGGGGCGCGTACGGATGTGTCGTCAACGTCACGGGCACCTCCTCGGCTCACGGGCTGCCCGCCTACCCACGCTCTGTCGGGTTCATTGTTCCTGGGTCCGAAGACGATGTCCAGGAGCTTCGATCACTCCGGCGTGACGTAGGCGGCGCTCAGTCCCCCGTCGACGAGGAAGGTTGTGCCATTCACGTAGGACGACTCGTCGCTGGCCAGGAAGAGGGCTCCCTGGGCGATCTCCTTGGCCTGGGCCAGGCGACCCATGGGCAGGTGGACCAAGCGACGCTCGAGCGCGCCGGGGCTCTCTGAGAAGAGCCGCATGAGGAGCGGTGTCTCCACCGGGCCCGGACACAGGGCGTTCACGCGGATGCCTCTGCGTGCGAACTCGACCGCCAACTCCCTGCTCATCGCGAGCACCGCTCCCTTGGACGCGGTGTACGAGATCTGCGAGGTGGCAGCGCCCATCAGGGCAACGAAGGACGACACGTTGATCACGGATCCTCCCCCTCGTTCCAGGAGGTGAGGGATGCCGTACTTGCAGCACAAGAAGACGCCTTTGGTGTTCACGTCCTGCACGCGTTGCCACGCGTCGACGTCGGTGCTCAGGACGGATCCGTCGTCCGGGGGCATGATCCCGGCGTTGTTGTAGAGAACGTCGACGCCCCCGAACCGCTGGGCGGTAGCCGCGTACATCTCTTCGACGCTGTGCGGATCGGCGACATCGGCTTGGAAGAAGAACGCGTCTTCGCACTCCCCGGCTGTTGCCTCTCCAGCTTCTCGATCGACGTCGGCCACGCAGATCTTGGCCCCCTCGGACGAGAACAGCAATGCCGCCTCTCGCCCGATGCCGCCGGCCGCTCCGGTTATCACACAGACCTTGCCCTCGAGGCGTCCCATCATCCCTCCGTCGCGATGAACACGTTCTTTATCTCCGAATAACCCTCCATGCCGTGCATCCCGAGCTCCCGTCCGAACCCGGAGCGTTTCATCCCACCGAAGGGCGTCGACACGCGCACGGAGGTGTTGGAGTTGATCGAGAGAACGCCGGTCTCGATGCCCCGCGCGACCCTCAAGGCACGCCCCAGGTCGCGGGTCCAGACCGAGCCGGAGAGGCCGTACGGCGTGTCGTTGGCGATCCGGATCGCGTCCGACTCGTCTTCGAATGGGATCAGGCACGCGACCGGGCCGAAGATCTCTTCCTGGGCTTGTCGTGACGAGTTGTCGATCGGTCCTATCAGCGTCGGCGGGTACCAGAAGCCGGGCCCGGGTGGGACGTCTCCCTGGAATGCCACGTCTCCCTCGACGTAGCCGGCGACCGACTCCCGCTGGCTCGCCGAGACGAGCGGCCCCATCTGGGTCTTCTCGTCGTTGGGGTCGCCAACGCGCAGCGCCGAGGTCGCTTCGATGAGCAGTTCGGTGAAACGGTCGAAAGCGCTTCGCTGGACCAAGATGCGCGAACGCGCGCAGCAATCCTGTCCCGCGTTGCCGAACACCGCGCCGGGAGCGGCTGCAGCTGCGGACTCGAGGTCGGCGTCGGCGAAGATCACGTTCGCAGATTTGCCGCCGAGCTCCAGCGTGACCCGCTTGATCGTTCCCGCGGCCCCCGCCATGACCGAACGCCCGACCTCGGTGGACCCGGTGAATCCGATCTTCGCCACGTCCGGATGTTCGACCAGGGCTTGGCCCACCTCACGGCCTGATCCGGCAACGACGTGCATCACGTCCTCGGGAACGCCGGCCTCGAGGATCAGCTCCCGCAAGCGCAGCGCGCTAAGAGGGGTGATCTCTGCGGGTTTCAGAACGACGGTGTTGCCGCATGCAAGGGCAGGGGCCACCTTCCACGAGGCGATGTTCAGAGGGAAGTTCCAAGGTGTGATCAGCCCGACCACGCCAAGAGGCTCCCGGAACGTCACGTCCACTCCTGCATCGACCGGGATGTTGGCGCCGTGGAACTTGTCGATAGCACCCGCGTAGTAGTGGAATACGTCTGCGACCATCTGGACCTCGCCTCGGGAATCCGAGATGGGCTTACCGACGTTCGAGGTCTCGAGACGCGCCAGCTCTTCGCCGTGCTCCTCGACCAGGGTTGCGATCCGGCGCAGGAGCACAGCCCTTTCTCGCGGGCCGATGCGGCTCCACCCCGGGAAAGCGGCCTTCGCACGCGCCACGGCATCGTTCAGCTCGTCCAGGCCCGCTGCGTCGAGCTCGGCGACCGTCTCCTCGGTGGCGGGATCGATCAATCTGGTCATGAACGCTCCTTGCGGTACTCCCTCGCCTTCGAGACGAGCTCTTCGAACAATGCCCGATCCTCCGTTTCCTCGGGGTGCCAGAGCACTCCGAGGACCATCTTCGCCTGCGGGTCCTCGATGGCTTCCATCGTGCCGTCCGGCGCGGCGGCGACCGGCACGAGACCACTGCCCAATCGATCGGGAGCCTGATGATGATGAGAGGGCACCATGGAACGGGGGCCGAGGATCGCGCAGAGCCTACTGCCGTCGGCGATCTCGACGTCGTGGCGACTGAAGACCCCCGGGGCCGTCCTGTGAGCGGAGCCCTCGAGATGCTGGCGGAGGGTTCCGCCTCGGACGACGTTCAAGAGCTGCATCCCACGGCAGATCGCCAACAGGGGAACGCCTCGCTGCAGGCAACGCTCCATGAGCTCCATCTCGCTGCGATCGCGATCCGGACGGATGTCGGTGGTCTCGGGTTCGCGTCGCGCCCCGTATCTCTGCGGGTCGATGTCCGCCCCTCCGGAGAAGACGATCCCATCGAGGGCATCGAGCAGCTCCTCGGGATCGCCGTCGGAAGGCGGGATCACCAAGGCGCGCCCTCCTGCGTCCGCGGTCGCGCGCACGTAGCTTTCGGGCACCAGGACGGCGCGGGAGTCCCACGGTCCCCAGCGGGCGCGCTCGGCATAGGCCGTGATGCCGATCAGCGGCCGCGCACGTCCGACACTAGATGCGCTCGAAATTGCGGCGGAGCTCCCAATCCGTGACCGTTTGGTTGAAACGTGCCCATTCCTGCTTCGCAGTGTTCACCAGGTGGTGATGCACCTCGTCACCGAACGCCTTCTTCGCCACCTCGCTCGCCTGCAGCTCATCGATCGCCTCGACGATGTTCCAGGGCACGCGCGCGACGTCTTCGGCCTCGTATGCGTTCGCCTCGTAAGCCGGAGGAGGTTCGATCCGGTTCTCGATGCCGTGAAGGCCCGCAGCGATCGTCGCTGCGAAAGCCAGGTAGGGATTCGCGTCGGCGCCCGGGATACGCGACTCCACACGGAAACTGTGGCCATGACCGACGATGCGGAAACCGCAGGTCCGGTTGTCCCTCCCCCACACCAAGGCGGTCGGGGCCCATGACTCGGGTTGGTACCGCTTGAAGCTGTTCACATAGGGGGCGAACATCCACGACAGTTCTCGCCCCGTCGCGATCAGGCCACCGAGGTAATGACGGAAGGTCTCGCTCATGTGCTCGGGGTCGTTCTCGTCCCAGTCGAGGGCATGCCCTTTCTCAGAGTCCCACAGGCTGGAATGCAGGTGGAAGGACGATCCTGCTTCCTCCATGGAGAACTTCGCCATGAAGGTGACCGCTCGGTCGTTGAGGGCCGCGATCTCTTTCACGCCGTTCTTGTAGATGGTGTGCCGATCGGCCATCTCTAGGGCGTCCGCATAGACCAGATTGATCTCGTGCTGGCCCCTACCGAACTCGCCTTTAGAGAACTCGACGGGCACCGCGGCGGCTTGCATCCCGTTTCGGATCTGACGGATCAGATACTCATCCTTCGTCGTCTGCAGGATGTGGTAGTCCTCGATGTAATCGGAATGCGGGACAAGGTCTTTGAAGTCCTTGCGGGTTGCTTCCTCGAACGAGTCCTTGAACAGATAGAACTCGAGCTCCGATCCCACCATGAAGTTGATGCCTCGCTCGCGCGCGCGCTCGATCTGTCGCTTGAGGATCTGGCGCGGAGCGACGTCGATGACCTCGCCCTCCTCCGTGAGCAGATCACAGATCACCAGGGCCGTTCTCTCGAGCCACGGCACCACTCGCAACGTATCCAGGTCCGGAACACATGCGAAATCCCCGTAGCCCTTGTCCCAGTTCGCGAACCGGTAGCCGGGAAGGGGTTCCATGTCTACGTCGACCGTCAGCAGGTAGTTGCACGCGTGCATGCCTTCATCGGACAGGACGTCGTTCAAGAAGAACTCACCCATGACGCGCTTGCCCATGAAGCGCCCCTGCATGTCGGGGAAAACGACCAGGACGGTGTCGATCTCCCCGTCCTTGACCAGGCGCTCCAACCGTTGTCTATCCAGGTTCCCGGGCAGCGGTGTCACCTCCTAGGCGTCGGGCGATATGGACGGGTCACTAGCGGGGAGCGGTTGGAGCGGTGTGGCCCCCATCCGACGAGGATCCCCCGAAGTCGCCCAGATCCGGATGCCCCCGCTCGCCCCCGGTGAGAGCGAACTCCTCCTCCGGAGACAACACCAGGTTCTTCCTTCCTACCAGGGCGAAGTACAAAAGCCCCACGGAGAACCAGATGAGAGCCCCGATGACCCCCGGACGATAGTCGTCGTTGAAGAACAGAGAGAAGAGAGAGACCAGAGCGATCGCGGCCGCGATGTACGCGCCCGGCTGTCCGAGGGGGCTCCGGTAAGGGCGTTTGATGTTGGGCATGCGCTTCCGCAGAAGGATGAAGGCGACCATCTGCATGAAGTAGCTGATGACCGCTCCGAAAACGGCCATGTAGAGCAGCGCGGCCCCCACGTTCGTATCACTGGACTTGTAGATCGTGTAAGCGGCCGCGTAACCGATGACGGCCCCGAGAAGCAATGCGATGTGAGGGGTCTTCCTCTCTCCGAGCGTGGGAGAGAGCCAGTGAGGGATGTATCCGGCGCGCGACAACGAGTAGATGTTGCGTCCGTACGCGTAGATGATCGTGTGGAAGCTCGCCACGAGCCCCGCCACCGCGATCAGCGCAAGGATCTTGGCGCCTACTCCGCCGAAGATCGTCTGGAATCCCAAGAAGAGCGGCTCCAGCGACGTACCGACCTCCTTCGCCCCAGGCTCGATCCCTGAGTTCAAAAACAGGGTGAGGAAAGCCGCGACCACGAGAGTGCCGAGACCCACGAGGATGCCTTTGGGCATGTCGCGCTCCGGCGCGTGCGCTTCCTCCGCAGCCAGAGGCAGCTCTTCGATCGCCAGGTAGAACCAGATAGCGAAAGGCAGCGCAGGGAAGATCCCGCCCAGCCCGTAGGGGAACCACCTCGACCCACCTTCTTCGGGCTCGATGTTGAGCGCGAGATCGAGGTCGAAGTGCGGGATGGCGCCTATCCAGAAGACCGCAAGGATCCCGAGCGCCACGAGCGTGATCAGAACCGTGAACCGGAAGCTGATCGCGGCTCCCATGATGTTGAGTCCCACGAAGATCGCGTAGGACACAAGCCACCACATGGGCAGAGGCATCACGTCGGGGACGATCGCGTCCATATAGCCCCCGATGCCGACAACGATGACGGCGGGGGTCAGGATGTATTCCATGTTCTCGCCCAAACCGGTGACGAACCCTCCCCAGGGACCCATGGCGCTCCGACCGAACGAGTACGCGCCTCCGGTATGCGGCAACGCAGGAGACATCTCCGCGATCGAGTAGCACAGGCCCATGTACATCACGGTGATGATGAGCGTGGCGACGAGCAGCCCGCCGAAGCCACCGGCGTCGAGACCGAAGTTCCAGCCGAAGAAATCCCCGGAGATGACCGCGCCCACCCCAAGAGCCCAGAGAGACATGACCCCTGCGACCCGTTTGAGTTGTCGTTTCTCGAAGTAGCCGTCGTCCGCTTTTCTGTACGTGACCCCGCGCTGGCGCTCGACAGGCTCGGTCATCAACCCTCCTCTGTTCCAGTGACACCATTGCCACCTCTCGGCCATTCAAAGCGAGCGCGCGGCCCCGGTCAAGGGACGACTCGCTCGTAGACTTTGGACGTGAAGCCCCTGATCTGCGTCAGGCATCAGGCCAGTGCTCCTCTGGGGATCATCGAGGACGTACTGGCTCGGCAAGAGATCCCGTGGACATACCTGGACACATGGATCGACTCGCCCCTGCCCGACCCCTCCGATATCGGAGGGCTCGTAATCCTCGGTGGCGAGATGAACGTCGATCAGGTCGACGCTCATCCGTACCTAGGTGATTTGCGTGATCTGACGCGCGCCATGGTCGATCGAGGACAGCCGGTCCTGGGAGTCTGCCTGGGCGCGCAGGTGCTTGCGCGGGCCCTGGGGGCCCCCGTCCGCCGGATGCGCGTGCCAGAGATCGGGTTCCACGAGGTCGAGGCGACCGAAGCCGGGAGATCCGATCCGGTTCTGGTCCCCTTCTCGCCGAGCGCGAGCGTCTTTCAGTTCCACGAGGACACCTGCGGCCTGCCGCAGGGAGCCGAGCTCTTGTTCCGGGGCCGGACGTCGGAGGTACAGGCCTTCAGGATCGGCGAGCGCGCTTACGGGGTCCAGTTCCACTTCGAGGTAACGCTCAGAGAGATCGCGGCGTGGTGCGACGAGACGCCCGACCTCGAGGACGCCTGGGGCGTGACCAAGGAGGAGCTGCTGGCCCAGGCGGACGAGCACCTCGAAGCGCAGGGGGCCGCGGGCCGCGAGGCGGTGCGGCGCTTCCTCTCCCTGACCGGATGACGCTGGAGACTCCCGGGAGGGGCGCGCCAGCTCCAGGCCACCAAGTGCCAAGCTGTCGCAATGACCACCCGCCCAACTGCCCGATAGCAGGCCCGTGCTCAATCGAGCTGCGCTGATCCTGCGCTACAAGCAGCCCTTCGTGGACTGGATCAACGCCGTCGACCCGGTCCCCGACTCCGACACGCTCACCCTCGCCGACGTCGAGAAGGAGCGGACGGTCTACCTGGTCGAGGTCGAGGACCCGGAGGAGCTCAAGCGTTGGCTGTCCCGGAACCACAAGTGGATCTTCGAGGCAGAGCTCAACGGGTGGTACACCGACCCCGCCCTGTGGCCTCGAGATCGTTCGCTCAAGAAGCTCAAGGAGTGGTGCTCCTTCGAGCTCAACACGGTGGTGGTCGACACCGGGAACTCGCCCCTCGAGGACGACGACCTCTAACTCGTCACAGGGTCTCGCTACGGTCAGGTCACGAGTCGCTAAACCCTGAGAGATTGACGAGAAACGGCAACCAGCATGAACGTCCCACGCGACCTGAGCCACACCCTCCCGGGAGGCATCCATCCGAAGTTCGTGAGCGAACGCCTCGGTCACTCGACGGTCGCCTTCACCATGGACGTCTACAGTCACGCGATCCCGTCGATGGAAGCCGAAGCGGCCGAGACGATCGCCAACCTCGTCCGGGGCTCTGGCAAGTGAATCCGAAGCGGCTCTGGGAGCGCATCCAGCAAGGACACGTCCACAACATCGACTTCAGCGACTTCGTTCAACTGATCAAAGCGTTCGGCTTCGAATTCGACAGACAGAGAGGGACGAGTCACCAGATGTACATGCGGGAGAGCGTCCGAGAAGCCATGAACGTCCAGCCGGATCGAGACGGGAGCGCCAAGCCCTATCAGGTCCGTCAGCTCAAACGCCTCGTGCAGGAGTACGATTTGAAGCTGGAGGACGCCGCTGATGAGTGACTATGCCATCAACATCTTCTGGTCTGACGAGGATGACCAGTACATCGCCACTGTCCCGGACCTGAAGGGGTGTTCGGCTTCAGGAGACACTCCCCAGGAGGCATTGGCGGAGGTCTTAATCGCGAAGGATCTCTGGCTCGAGGCGGTTCGGGATCGCGGCTGGGATATCCCCAAGCCTCACTGGAAGCCTCCGACCGAGGCTGCGCAGGCCGCTGGCTAGTCCCGGTTCGTCCGAGTACGTCGTCGAGGTCGACTACGACCATGAGGTCGGGCTGTGGTTCTACACGGTCGACAAGCTGAGCATCATCGGGACCGGCTGCTTTTCCAAGGAAGACGCTGAGCGGTACGCGCAAGAGTCGATCGCCTTCGCGCTCGAGGAAGAGAGCGCCTAGTTCTGATCCGCTTGCTTCTCGCGTAGACGCCAGTCGGCCTCGTCGCCGAAGACTTCCCGGATCTTGGGTCTCAGGTCGTCCCGGAAGAGGACCTCGACCTCGATGATCTGCCCCTCCATGACGTGGACGATCAGGTGGTGGTCGGACAGCGGCACGCCGTATCGCTGCTTCGCTGACGGGCCCTCGGGAACCGAGACCGTATCGAAGCTCGCACAGAAGTCGTCGCCACAGCCACAGGATTTCATCATGCGCAGGCCGGCGACCTGATCCGCCAGCTCGTCATCACCGGAGGCACGGAGTTCCCGCTCCATCTCGGCCGCCAACTCCGGCACGACGTCCACCATCAGAGGGCTTCTTGGGTCATGGCTCAACGAAATCACGTTTTCCGCCGTTAGCAAATGGTTAGCAAATCGCTGCTTCGGCACCCGACCCAGGAAAAGTAAAGGCCCTGTCACCAGGGCCTTTGTGGTTGCAGGGGCAGGATTTGAACCTGCGACCTCCGGGTTATGAGCCCGGCGAGCTACCAGACTGCTCCACCCTGCCCGGCCATGATAGCGAACGGGTAACCCGGTCGAGACAGAACGCTTCTCGTTGCGGGGCACGGCACGAGAGGCGCGCTGTGTCGGGGGGGCTAGCGCTCGGCTTGCTGGAGCAGCTCGCCCAGTTGCTCGATCAACCTTCCGTAGGTGGCGAAGTCTCCGCGCTCGAGCGCGGCCTGGGCTCGGTCGTACAGATCCGAGGCCTGCTCGAGGATGCGGGCGAGCTCGCGATCTCCGCCGGGCTCCGCAGGTGGCTCCTCCGCCGGCGGCTCCTCGCCCTGATCGGGCTCATCCGGCTGGCTGATGTCCGGCTCCTCGTCGAGATCGAACACCTTCGCGAGCGCCGCCTCGAAGGTCTCCTCCATGACCACCTCTTCGCCGAAGACGACGACCACGCGCTTGAGCTCGGGGATGCCCCCGTTCTCCGCAGTGATGAACAGAGGCCTGACGTAGAGCAAAGAGTCCTTCACCGGCAGCGTGAGGAGCGAGCCGAACTCCACCCGAGAGCCCTCCTGCTGCAACAGGGTGAGGGTCTGCGAGATCTCTACGTCCTGGTTCACGAGGTTGTCGATCTGCGTCGGACCCAGCACCGTGACCTGGCGAGGGAACTGCAACAACCGCAGCTCCCCGTAGTTCTCGGGATCGGAGCGCGCCAGCATCAGCGAGATCATGTTGTTGCGAGCCCGAGGCGTGAACGGCCGCGTCAGCAGGAACTCTTCCTCGGTCTCGTCCGGCAGGCTGATCAATAGATACGTGGGATCCACGTTCTGTGAGGTCGTGCTCGTAGTGGTCGTGGTCGAAGAACCGGCGTCCGAAGTCGTGGCCGAAGCGCCTCCACCCTGAGGGATCGCCCATTCGTCTTCCTTCGAGTAGAAGTCGGCGGGGTCCTCCATGTGATAGCTGAGGTAGACCTCGGACTGGATCTTGAAGAGATCCTCCGGATACCTGAAGTGCGCGCGCAGGTCCTCGGATGGTTCTTCGTCCGTGAACAAGGCAGGGAACGCGTTGCGCCAGGCCTGGATGAGCGGATCCTCCTCGTCGACGATGAAGAAGTCCATCGTCCCGTCGCGTGCATCGACTACAACCTTCACCGAGTTGCGGATGTAGTTGATCTCGTCGCTCAGCACTGCCCTGTCCGTGCTCTCGATCGACTCCCCTGCGTCGAAGCGCTGCGAGTAGGGGTACCAGCGGGTCGTGGTGTATCCGTCGAGGATCCAGACCAGGCGGCCGTCGACGACCGCGACGTAGGGGTCATGGTCGAGCGAGAGGAAGGGAGCTGCCCTCTGAACCCGGTCGCGCACGTCTCTGTAGATCAGGATCTTGGACTCGGGGGTGATGAGGTTCGACAGGACCAGGTTGGGATCGGTCTCCCTCACCGCGAACGCGATGCGACGTCCCAAGCCCGAGAGAGGGATGCCTCCGGTGCCGGAGTACTGGCTCCGCTCGACACCGTCCTCGACCGGGTAGTCGATCTCCTCCTGGTTGGTGTTGACGATCGAGAAATCGAACGGTTCGAAGGCTTCGCCGAAATAGATCGTCGGCTCCTCCGCGGCCAGGGACTCGGCCCCCTCGGTGACCGTTCCGGGAACGTCCTTCACGAGGAAGCTCGGCTGTCCCGCAGAGGTGCGCTCGTTCGTGAGGCTGGCCACAAGGCCATAGCCGTGCGTGTACTGCAGGTGCAGGTTCGCCCAGTTGCGCGAGGTCTCGGGCAGGTCCTCGAGAGAGAGCTCGCGAGCCGACAACAACACCTGGCGCGTCCGACCGTCGACCTCGTAGCGGTCGATATCGACATCTGGGAACTCATAGTACGGACGGATGGCCTGCAGCTGCTGGTACGCCTTCTGCAGGACACCCGGATCCCACACCCGCACGTTCTCGAGGATGTCCTTGCTGTCGGCGAGCTCCTCGGCCGTCAGGTCACTGGAGGCCGGGAAGGTCTGCGTGGTGACGTCGTCGAGGCCGAACGCCGTCCGCGTCGCCTCGAGGTTCCTCTCGATGTAGCGCGCCTCTCGCTGTTGCTCCTGCGGCTCCACGGAGAAGCGCTGCACCCAGCCGGGCCAGACGGCGCCGGCTAGGAACGCCACCGCTATCCAGATCGCCACGGCGGCGAGAGGGAGGGACACCCGTCGGAACCTGATGTTCACGAGGAAGAGAAGCGCCGACACGATCGAGATGATCGTGAGCAGATAAAGCGCGGGCAGCTGCGCGTTCACGTCCGTGTAACTGGCTCCATCGACGACCCCGCGGGGCGAGAAGTTCAGATGGAAGGTTCCGAGGTAGTAGCGCCCCGCCTTCACCAGAGCCAGGAAGCCGAGAAGCACCGACAGGTGCGCGAGCGCCCCGGCCCCCATCATCTGCAGGCCCCTCTGTGGGCGTATGGCTCCGTAGAGGTAATAGGCGGCTGCCGACAGGAAGAGGGCGGTGATGATCGCGCCCCACAGGTGGTCGAGCACGAGGTCGTAGAGGGGAAGCTCGAACGTGTAGAAGGACACGTCCTTGCCGAACTGCGGATCGGTCACCCCGAAGCTCTCTCGGTTCATGAACAGCAGCACGGTGTCCCACGAGGTGCTGATCACCAGTCCGGTGAAGAAGCCGATGACCCCGGCGGCCGCCAGGCGTACCCAGCGCAGGTAGGGGGTGATCATGTCCCGGTACTGCGCAACGGGGTCGCGACTGGACAGCCCCGCAAGGGAGTAGGTCGGCGCCGAGCGACTGGCGATCCACAGGTTCAGCCACACGAAGGCTGCTACGAGAAGTCCGCCGATCACCCCTACCGCGAATTGCGTCTTGAGCGTCGTCCAGAGAACCGACTGGATGCCCACCTCTTTGAACCAGAGAACGTCTGTGTAGAAGTAGGCGATGAAGTTGGAGCCGAGGAGGAGCGCCAGCACCAAGGCGACGACGACGCCCCTGCGGCTTCTTCTTCTCTGCGCGGTGGCCATGAACGCAGAGTAATGGCTGGGGGTCAGCCGTTAGTCGCCAGTCGCTCCTTGATCAGACGCACCAGATCGTCGGGACTGAAGGGCTTTCCCACGAACTTGGCCCCCGGCCACTCCTCGGGAGCGCCCCTCGCCATCCCGGTCAGGACGAAGACAGGGATGTCCTTCGTGGCGACGTCTGCGCGCAATGCATGAAGGACCTGCTTGCCGTCGAGCTTCGGCATGATCTGGTCCAACAGGATCACGTCGGGTAGCTCTGCCTGAGCGATCTTCAGAGCCTGCTCGCCGTCCTCGGCAAGGAACACCTCGAACCCTTCGTCTTCGAGCACGAACTCGATCGTCATGCGTACGGAGGCGTCGTCCTCCGCGACCAGGACCCTGATCATCAGTCGAGGCCGTCTAGCAGGGAACCCGACTTGTCGCCCTGTTCCTCGCTCGACGGTGACGGGGAGGGAGACGGTCTCTGTCCGAGGATGTCGTTCACCGTGCACTCCGTCGAGTTACTGCACTCGTCGGGTGACTCCTCGGGGGTCGGCTTCTCGTTGGGCTTATCGTCGCCGCCCCCGTCGTCACCGGAACCCGGGTCGTTACCCCCACCTGTGGTGGTCGGGTCGCTGCCGTCTGTGGAAGCCACCGTGGTCGAGCCGCCGGTCTCGCTCGCGGCGGCCGCCGCAACCGAGAAGTCGGCAGGCTGTCCGCTTCCGTCTGCGGCGACCACACCGGTGCCGAGGATCAAGCGCTCCAACTGTGCGACGACGGGCCTCGGCTCGACCTCCATGATCTTGGCCGCGACCCCCCAGCGGGCTCCCTGGTCGTACAGCCGGAAGCCCCATCTGAAGGCCTTCTCGAGCTCGAGGCTCGCGTTCCTGGCGATCGTGAATCCGATCAGGAGGTCGACGGGCTTGCGCTGCAGGTAGCCACGCATGAACGAAACGTTCCCACCCCCGATCAATGCTTCGAAATAATCGAGGTTGGGACGCTGCCCGCGCAGTTGGGGCGTTAGGCCACGCGCGAGCACCTCCAACTGTTGCTCGAGATCCACGACCTCTCCGAGCACGCGTTGATCCCAGGCATCGCTCTCGTCGAGTCGATAGGGGCGGCCCTGGCTCGGTAGATCGCCCGCCACCATCGTGGCTTGGAAGAGCGTGTCGAGGCGGAGACGAGGTTGTCCCGGCGCGTCGAGATCGAGGGAGCCCGAGTAGACGCCGGCACGATCCGAACCGAAACCGCGATCGATCCGGAAGGTGCCTCCGGCGGTTCGGGCGGTAACGGAGTCCACGACGACCGTGGTCGGTTGCTGTACGGCCAACAGCAGCTGTCCTTCTTCCGCCTCGATCGAGGTGGCGGAGCGGATCATGATCTTGGTCGAGCCCTGCAGCTCACCGCGTCTCTCGTCAGGACCACCGTCGAGAGCGAACTTGGCGATCGTTCCTTGCTTCGTCTCGACGACGTCGCCTGGCTCGAGGCCGATCGTGGATTCGACCGGGATCGTCTCCCCGTCGCGGATGACGTTGACGACGCCCTTCAAGACGCTCAGTTCCATGTCCTTCAGAGCCGATTCGTCCGCGCAGGCGAGGCCCCCGACAAGGGCGCACGCCAGAAAGATCGTGAGCTTCTTCATAAGCCTCATCTACAGCTTCGACAGGTCCGTTGTGTCGCTTGAGTCCGTTATATGGCTAGTTTGAACGCCCCAGGTCGCCTGTTGAATAGCCCGAAGGGACTACTTCTCCGAACCCGCCACGAGCGTGGGTTCCTCAGGCGTCTCCGACCCCTCAGGGGCCTCCGACCCCTCAGGTGCTTCGTCTTCGCCCCCCGACCCCTTGAGGGGCCGCTTGGCTGCCGGGATGCTGATCGTAAGCGCCGTACCCCGGTCGGGCTCGCTCTCGACACTTACCTCTCCGTCGTGAGCCTCCACGATCCTTTGCACGAAGGCCAACCCCAGCCCGAGGCCCCCGAAGGAGCGGGTCTCGGAGCCGTCCAGCTGATGGAAGTCCGAGAAGATCTTGGGCAGATCCTCCGGCGGGATACCGATCCCCTCGTCGATGAAAGTGACGTCCACGGCCTGACGACGCCTCTCACCGTTTCCGCCGCCCACGCCCTTGGCCCGCAGACGGATCGTCCCGCCGTCGGGGGAGAACTTCACGGCGTTGTCCAAGACCTCCTCGAAGGATCGCCTGAGCAAGCGCTCGTCGCCGGACACGCGGGGCAGGATCTTGTCCACTTCCGCTACCACCGAATGGTGCGCGGTGCGTGCGTCCCAGTCCTTCGCGAGCGTTTCGATCATCTCGCCTAGATCGATGGGTTTGTTGCGCGGGGCCAGGCGACCGGCCTCCATGGCGGAGAAGTCGACGAGCAGTTGGATGATGCGCTCGAGCCGGGCGGTCCCCTCGAGGATGCCCCCGACGAACTTCTTGACCTTGTCCGGCGGCACCTCTTTACGTCCGAGGATCTCCGCATACCCCTTGATCGGGGTGAGAGGTGTTCGCAGCTCGTGCGAGATGTTCGCGAGGAACTCGGATTTCATCCGCTCCACCTCGCGCTCGCGCGACATATCGCGGAGAACCGCGACCCCACCTGCGACGTCACCCTCCTCGGCGGTAAGTGCCGCACTCACGACCGCTACCGGAACCCGGTCCTTGTTCTTCTTCAGAAGGAAGATGTTGTCGACCATCCCCGAGCCCAGCTCGAAGATCGGCAGAGAGACCTTCTCGCCGTTCGGATCGACGGCCTGCAGCACCTGATCCACCGGTTTACCGATCGCATGACGGGCTTTCAGCCCGGTCAGGAGCTCGGCCTCCCGGTTGAAGGCCAGGACCTTGTGCTCGGCGTCGGTAGCTACCAGTCCGTCGGCCATGGATTGGATGATCGTTTCGATGCGAGCTCTCAGACGGTGCTCCTCGCGCGCCGCGCTCCGGAGATCGTTGGTCATCTTCATCAGCGAAGTGGTCATCTCGTTGAACGTCTCACCGAGACGGCCGACCTCGTCGTCACCAGAGATGGGCGCCTGAGCGCTCAGGTCTCCCTCTCGCACGGCGCTGGCGGTCGCGGTCAGCGTCTGGATCGGGCGAGTGATCCGGCGGCCGGAGAAGTACGCGAGCACCAAGGCGATGCCTCCGACCACCATCGCGACGAGGAACAGGATCCGCGTGAGGGCCTCACGAGTATCGACGATGCTGCTGGCAGCCGAGGACAACATGACCGTGGCTACCTCCGAGCCGCTGCCGCCGTGCAGCGTGGCGTAAGCGGTGAAGAACGAGCGCCTGCCCAGCGCATGACGTTGCGAGGCAGGCGTGCCCAGCGCGGATATCTGCGTCTGGATGTCGCCGGGCACCGATACCTCTTTCCAGAGATAGCGCGGCAGCATCGACGCCACGACCTCTTCGTCGACCACGAGGGTGGCGGTAGCGGCCAGCCGGTCGGAGATCTCCTCCAGATCCAGATGGTTGATGAAGCGCCCGGCCACCACGATCCCGGTGGTGCGGCTGGGCTGCGCGAGGTCTGCCACCCGGCTCGCGGCAACGTTGGCGATCACGTCCTTGCCGATCCGCGAGGGGACCCCGGCCGCAGGAGAACCCTTCACCACCTGCGACACGACCTTCAAGCCGGCGATGTTGAGCTGGTCGATCGGCCGCAGCGAGCTGCCTCTCTCGTGGAAACCCAACTGGCGGCCGCGGGCGTCGGTGATCATCACGAAGTCGAACTCGAGGAACTCGAGCTCGGTCAGGATCTCTTCCGCCAGGCCCTCGATATCGTCCCGATCCGCGAGACGGCCTCGGATCGTGTCCAAGCTGGCCGCGAGCTCGACGTCTCCCTTTAGCTCTCTCTGCGCGACGCCCTCGATCTCGCCGACCACGTTGCCCAGCTGTTGCTCTAGCAAGGTCAGCTTCTCGTCTTCGACGTTGTTCGTCAGCACACCGGTCAGCGCGGTCGAAAGCGCCAGCACGACCATTACCAGCAGAGCCGCGAAGGACGCCACGAACCGGGTCCGAACGCTCGAGCGCACGGCAGACCAGAGCCAGGCGGCCATCGCCAGGAACGCAGCCATCTTCAGCCCGTGCGCCACGTAGGCGTAGCCCGACACCTCTCTGGTGCCGAAATCGGCCTCGGGGTCGAAGGAGGTGAAGACCTCGCTGATCGCGAGCAGGAAGGCCCCGGCGGCCAGGCGCCGGTAGGCGCGCGGCCCGTTCTTGGCGGAACCGGCAAGCGCGGAGAACGCCACCAGCAGCGCGGCCCCCGCGGGGGCGAAGAGCAGCGGTTGCTCGATCGACACGGCGGCGCCGACCGAGGCCCCCGCCCTCATCCCACCGGAGACGCCGACGAACACGAAGGCGAGAGCGACCGCTCGAGCGGCCACCAGCTCGCGACCCCCGTCGGCCGCGAACGAGAGGTCCCCGATCTGGAAGGCCGCCCCGTGCAGCACCTGGACCAGGGCGAAGACGAGGAAACCGATGGCAGCGGTGACCCGGTTGGCGACCTCGCCGGGGACCAGCGAGCGGCGCGTCAAGGCCAGGATCGCTCCCCCGGCGGCCACGAGGAAGCCGAGGAATTCGATCGTGAAATGCAGCGGAACCGCCATGAAGCTCTCGAACATCGCAGGCACAAGTGTCCCACGCCTCACATACGCAGCGCAGTCGTTCCGCTTCTCGCTGCTACTCCTGCGGGAGGCCCTCCAGATAGCTGACGGCCTGGTCGAAGTTCGAGATCGTGACGATCTCGATGTTGTCGGCGACGCTCTTCGCCGCGGCGGCGTTGGCTGAAGGGCTCAGGAAGACCGTGGCGCCGGCTTCCTCTGCACCTGCGACCTTCTGCTCGATGCCGCCGATGGGCCCCACCCCTCCGTCGCACCCGATCGTGCCGGTCCCCGCCACCGTTCGTCCCGCGGTGAGGTCGTCGGGGGTGAGCTGGTCGTAGAGGGCGAGCGTCATCATCAGACCGCCCGAGGGACCGCCGATCTTGCCGGTATCGATAGAGATGTCGAGGCCCGACTCGAACCGCTTGTTGACGTCTTCCATGAAGACGCCGATGATTCCGGCCTGCTGATCCCTGGGATCCGGAGCGATCTCGAGCTCGAACCTGCGCACCCCGCCGTCGCGACGCACCTCGATCTCGATCGTGTCGCCGACCTCGAACCGGTCGATCGCACGCCCGACATCGCAGGTCGTGTCGACCGCTTCGCCGTCGACCGACACGATGACGTCGTCTACCTGCAGGACTCCGTCGGCGGGGGTGTCATCGATCGTATCGACCACTTTGGCCCCGTCGCCGGTCGGCTCGGCGAAGCCGAGTGCGGTGAGCGCCACCTCTTCCGCCGCTTCCTTGCTTAGTCGCATCTCGTTCTTCTGCTCCTCGATCAACTCGTCGAGGGATCTCCCGCCGGTGACGTCTTCCTTCGCGACGATCGCGGTCGAGTCATCGAAGCCCGCCTGGACCATCTCCCAGAAGGTCACCTGCGGGTCGACGCTCACGGTGGTCAGCAGCAACCTGCCCTCGGACGAATAGGTGCGCTCGTCGCCGACCTCGACCAGTCGCTCGACGTCGCGGACCGGGCCGGGCAGATATGCGTAGAACATCGGTAACGGCACGAGGAAAGCGGCGGCCACGAGGGCAACGATCAAGATGGCCCCGATCAGGATCTTCACGAGGGGTGACCCCTTGACGGGTTTAACCCCGGGGGGCTCGCTCTGCCCCCATCCCGGCTCCAGCATCAGTGAACCTTAGGGGCCGTGCCGGCTAGCGGTCGACGCCGATGAAGATCGATTTCAGGTCGTCGAAGGCCTCGAGGCACTTGCCGGCTCCCATCACGACTGCTTCCAGAGGCTGAGGCGTCACGTGGACGGGCACCTCTGCCTGTTGTGAGAGCAACATGTCCAGCCCGGCCAGCATCCCTCCTCCACCGGTAAGGGTGATGCCGTGGTTCAGGACGTCCTGCACGAGGTCGGGAGGCGAACTGCCGATGCACTCGATCACGGCGGTGACGATCGCTCGCACCGGCTCGGTGATCGCTTCCCGGATCTCTTCCGAGGTGATCAGGATGTGCTTGGGGAGGCCGGTGGCGAGGTCGCGGCCCCTCAACTCGGCCTTCTGCTCCTGCGCCATGGGGAAGGCGGATCCGATCGCGATCTTGATGCGCTCCGCGGTTCGCTCGCCGATCGCGATCGTGTACTCGCGGCGCACGTAGTTCTGGATCGCAGCGTCGAGGTCGAAGCCGCCGACCCGCACCGCCGTGTTCGTGACGATGCCTCCAAGGGAGATGAGCGCGACCTCGCTGGTGCCCCCGCCGACATCGACCACGAGGTTCCCTACGGGCTCGTGGATCGGAAGGCCCGCCCCGATCGCGGCTGCGAGCGGTTCCTCGATCAGATGACACGAGCGCGCGCCAGCCGAGAGCGTCGCTTCTTCGACCGCGCGTCGTTCCACTTCCGTTAGCGCACTGGCGACGCAGACCAGGACCTTGGGACGCGAGAACCTCGTTACGCCGGAGCGCTGGAGGATCAGTCGGATCAGTTTCTCGGTGACGTCGAAGTCGGAGATGGCACCCGAGCGGAGAGGACGAACGGCCACGATGTAACCGGGGGTCCGTCCGATCATGTGCCACGCCTGCTCGCCCATCGCGAGCACCGACCCGGTCTCCTTGTTGAGCGCGAGCACGGTCGGCTCTGAGAACAGGATTCCCTTCTGACGCTGATAGACGAGGGTGTTAGCGGTTCCTAGATCTATCGCGATGTCGCGCGCCATCTACTGCGCCACGACCGGTTTAAGAAGCAGCGCGAGAGCGAGTGGCAACCGCATGGCTGCGACGGCGCGCCTCTACCCTGCGACGAGCGGCCTCTCGTCTGGCTATCTCGGAGCGGCTCGGGCGCCTGCCGGGGGTGCGAACCGCAGCGGAACGGCGGGCCCCTCGAGCGACGGGGCGGCGTCCGGGTCGGCGCTGGATCGGCTTCACGTCGGGAGAGATCTTCTGGAGGCTGCTGAGGAACTTCTCGGAGCTCTCGAGGTGTGAGCGCTCACGCTTCTGTTGCAGCCACAGGGTCCCGATCCCGACCGCTGCCACGGCGAACATGATGATGAGATAGACCACGCGTTTCCACTCCAAACTGTCGTTGTCTGTTGGGCCGCCCGGCGCCTGTGCTTCCCGCGTGGCACCCGGCTTCTTTTCGAGGGTAGCAGAGAGCCTCCGCACCCTCGTTCCGAGCATTCGCCGCCGGGGAGGGGTTTCCTCCCTTTCTATGCCCTGGCGGAGCGCCGGCGCAGCGTGATCGCCGCCACAGCGGCGCCGATCAGACCGACCGCTCCCGCCCCTGCCTTGAGGTCCCTTCGCTTCACTCTCTTGCGACCCAGGCGAACCTGATCCTTCGACACCTCGGCCCCCGCGGCGAACGCGTCCCTGTTCGAGTACCTGGGCGTGAAACCCGCCGCGCTGAGCTTGTCGGGAGAGACGACCCACGGATGCATGACGTAGTGGAGCATCCCCGCGGGCGCTTCCGCGAGGCCAAGAGACCAGAGACGTTCGACCAGCGCGAACGCGACAGGTTCCGGGAGATCGACCTTGCGGCGGCCGGAGATCTCCAGCATCTCCTCCACCTCGAGCCAGCCCGGCGCCGCCAGGTTGTAGGGGCCCGGGATCCTCTCGAAGACGGCGAATGCCAACGCGTCGGCGACATCTTCCTCGTGCACGAACTGGAGCGGGGGCGCGTGCCCCTGAATCCCGAACAGCAGGGGCAGCTCGAGCGAGTGCGACCACGCATTGTCGACGTGGGGGCCGAACACGATGGCCGGGCGGAAGACCGTCAGGGCGAGCTTCGGATAGTCGTCCAGCACCTCCCTGATCACGTACTCGACCTCGAGCTTGTGGGCGGCGTAGGAGAAATCAAGATTGGCGCGCAGTGGTGCTTCTTCGTCCAGAGGGATCTTGTTGTCGGGATGCGCGCCATACACGACGGCCGATGACGTGTACACGACATGTTCGACGGCTGCCTTCGCAGCGCACCTGAAGACGTTCTGGCTGCCGTTCACGTTGACGTCTCGCATCCGGGCCTCGTCACGGATCGGGTCCATGATGAATGCGAGGTGCACCACGGTGTCGATGCCCTGGAACCGGGTCTCGAGGGCCGCGTCTCGCACGTCGAGCTCGTCGAAGACGAACTTCGGGTGAGCGAAGTCCGGTGGACGGACGTCGAACCCGGACACCGAAGCGACCCGTTCGTCGGCGCAGAGCTTCTCGATCAGACGGGACGCAAGGAAGCCCGAGGCCCCTGTAACGGCCACCGAGAGGGGTTTGGACGTCTTCTTCCGTGCCATCACGGCAGAGTAGCGGCCCGCGCTACCGCGGCGCGACGATGGGCCTATGAGCCAGCAACCGTTCGGCGACATCCCCCTTTTCAGAGAGCTGCAGCGGATCCTCGCTTCCGGGGAGGGAGGCCCGATCAATCTCGAGATCGCGCGGCAGATCGCCGGGACGATCGCGACCCAGGCCCCCGATCCCTCCCCTTCCCCCGAGGCAGGACGGATCCTGGCGGAAGCCGTGCGGGGGGCCGAGGTACTGCTCTCCGGCTACACGAGGCTGGCTCTCTCCGAGCCGATGCGGAGCCGCACGATGGGCCGCGCGACCTGGGTGCTCGCGGCCCTCGACGGCTGGAAGTGGCTGCTGGTCGCGCTGGGGAAGCGATTCACCGATGCGTTCTCGGGGGCCGCGGCCGATACCGCCGAGGCGAGCAACCCGCTGGGGCAGATGATGGGCCAGGTGACGCCCTTGCTGCTGGGGATCCAGAGCGGGACCGTCGTGGGTCATCTCGCCTCCGACGCACTGGCGCGTCACGATCCCCCGATCCCGATGGATGATGACGGAACGCTGTTCTTCGTCACTTCGAACCTCGAGTCGCTCGCGAGCGGATACGACCTCGAGATCGAAAGCTTCTACGGATGGATCGCTCTGGGTGAAGCGGCTAGGCAGATCGTCGTCGATACCACCCCTTGGGCCGCGCGCTACTTCCGCAGTCTGTTGCTCACCCTCGTCGAATCTATCGAGATCGATACGACAGACATGGAACGCAGACTCATGGATCTGCAGACGGGCGGGTCCGAAGCGCTCACCTCGGGAGCCGGCATCGATCAACTGATCCCCATCGCCGAGACCGAACGCTACCGGCGCGCCCTCGCGAACCTGCGCAGCTTCCTCGCCGTGTTCGAGGGATATGCGGAGCACGCGGTGGCCGCCGTGAAGCCGCAACTGCTCGGCGACACGGCTCGTATCGACGAGGCCATGGCCCGTCGTCGTGTGACTCCAACCGAGGGCAAGCAGATGCTTGCGAGCGTCCTGGGGATCGAGAGAGATCGCGCCCTGGAGACCTCCGGTCAGACCTTCTGCGCCGCGGTGGTCGATCGCAAGGGGATAAACGCTCTGAACACGGTGTGGGCCGCGCCCGACAACCTTCCGAACCTCGAAGAGATCAAGGACCCCTTCATGTGGATGGAACGAGCCCTCTAACCGTTCTGGGTTAACTGGAGCACGTTCCAGCGTGGGCGGCCTCAAGTAATCCACGCAACACCTCGGTAAGCGGCCGATGGTTGGACCCATCGGCCAGACAGAGGGAGGTGTGGTGTGGCACGACGTTGGCGGAGGCTCCCGCCCGACATCCGAAGACAAGTCCTGAAGCTCGCAGCGGAGGGACTTACTCAGCAAGAGATCGCACGGCGCGCCGACATATCGCAGCGCTCGGTGTGCTACCTGCTGAAGCCCCTGGGCGGCGTGATCCGGCCGGGGATCTGGGACCCAGGGACGCGGCACCTGTCTCTACAGGAGCGCATGGACATCAAGATCGGCCTGGAAAAGGATCTGTCGCTTCGCTGCATCGCCCGTCAGATGAACCGCCAGCCGTCGACGATCAGCCGTGAGGTCGCAGCCAACGGGGGCCGCCAGCGCTACGCCCCGATCTCGGCCCATCGTCGGGCCGAGCTGCGAGCCCGCCGACCCAAGGCGACCAAGCTCGCTTCCAATCCGCAGCTGCTCGAGCGGGTCAGCACTGATCTGAAGGAGTTGTGGTCCCCTCAGCAGATCGCCTCACGACTGGCCGCCGAATTCGGCGACGATGTCACCATGCGGATCTCCCACGAGACCATCTACAAGAGCCTCTACGTCCAGGGCCGGGGCGAGCTGCGGCGTGAGCTCGCCCGCTGCTTACGAACCGGCAGAGCCAGGCGGGTCCCGCAGGGCCGCCTCAGCAGTCGGACCCGTATCCCGGGCATGATCATGATCAGTGAACGCCCAGCTGAGGCCCAAGATCGGGCGGTGCCCGGTCACTGGGAGGGCGACCTCTTGATGGGCAAGCAGGGCAAGAGCGCGATCGGGACCCTGGTCGAGCGCTCGACGCGTTTCGTGATGCTGTTCCCGCTCAAAGATGGCAAGACCGCCGAGCACGTGCGCGAGGCCATGACTGCGACCATCGAGCAGCTCCCCGAGGCGTTGCGCAGGACGCTGACCTGGGATCAGGGCCGTGAGATGGCAGAGCACGCCCGTTTCACCGTCGACACCGGTGTCCCCGTCTACTTCTGCGACCCGCACTCACCCTGGCAACGAGGCTCCAACGAGAACACCAATGGGCTCCTTCGCCAATATTTCCCGAAGGGTCTCGATCTTTCGACCGTGTCCGATGCGGAGATCCAGAGAGCTGCAGACAGCCTCAACGGACGTCCCCGTGAGACGCTTGGATGGTTGAAGCCGGCAGAGAAGCTCGCCGAGTTGTTGCAGTGACCGATTGAGACCGCCGTGCTTGAGTTAACCCAGAACGGTTAAGGGGCCGGGACCCAACGGGGGGCAAGGGATCTGGTGGTCATATCCATCGCCTCCTTCCGTTGGTGAACGCCGCCCGATGCGGCTGACACAGCTAACAGCGCGTCCGGCCCCCGAGTCAAGAGGACTAGCCGGACAGGATCGAGACGCTCGTCGGGGGCAGGACCAGCACCTCGCCGGACCACTGCGGCTTGTCGCCGGAGGCCATCAGCAACTCCGTCCGGTCGCCGCGCTCGGCCGGCACCTCGGCGGGTGAGTCCGAGAAGTTGCAGGCCACGGTGATGCCGCCTCGCTGGATCACCAGGGCCCTCTGGTCTTCGTCGAAGAACGTCATCACGGCTGCGAGGTCGCCATCTCCGAGCTCTGGCATCCGCTTCCTGAGGGCGATCAGGTCGCGGTACCACTCGAGGAGCTCGGAGTGAGGTGCGCGCTCTAGCTCGTCCCACTTCAACTTCGATCGCGTGAACGTCTCCGGATCCTGTGGGTCCGGGATCTCATCTGGATCCCATCCGAAGGCCTCGAACTCGCGCTTACGGCCCTCGCTCACCGCTCGGCCGAGATCCTGATCGGGATGGCTGGTGAAGTACTGGAACGGGGTGGAGGCTCCCCACTCCTCGCCCTGGAACAGCATCGGGACGAAGGGGGCGGTGAGGACGACGGCGGCCGCTACCTTGCACAGTTCGGTCGGAACCATCGCACTCAAGCGTTCGCCCTTGGCTCGGTTCCCCACCTGGTCGTGGTTCTGGATGTAGCCGAGGAAGCGCGTCCCGGGGATCCCCGTAGGCGCCCGCCCGTGCACCCGGTCGCGGAACGGCGAGTAACGGCCTGCATAGACGAAAGCCTCTTCCAGCGCCATCGCCAGGTGACCCACCGAGCCGAAGTCGGCGTAGTAGCCCGCCGTCTCTCCGGTCACGACCGAGTGGAGAGCGTGGTGGAAGTCGTCGCTCCATTGCGCATCCAGTCCGTAGCCGCCGGCCTCTCGGCGTTGGATCAGTCGAGGGTCGTTCAGATCGCTCTCGGCGATCAGGAAGAGGTCGCGGCCCAGGTGGTTCTCGAGGCGCTCCACGTTTATCGCGATCTCTTCCAGGATGTGAGTCGCGGAGGTGTCGAGGATCGCGTGCACCGCATCGATGCGCAGACCGTCACAGTGGTAGTCGTCGAGCCACATCAAGGCGTTCTCGATGAAGAAGGCGCGCGCCGCCGCGCTGCCGGGCCCGTCGAAGTTCACAGCTTGACCCCACGGGGTCGCGTAGCGGTCGGTGAAGTAGGGGCCGAAACTTCCCAGATAGTTCCCGGCAGGGCCGAGGTGGTTGTAGACGACGTCCATGATCACCGCGAGTCCCTGAGCGTGGCAGGCGTCGACGAGACGCTTGAGCCCATCCGGCCCTCCGTATGCGTGATGTGGCGCGAACAGGTCGACGCCGTCGTAACCCCAGCCGTGGTCTCCTGAGAACTCCGCGACCGGCAGCAACTCGACGGCGGTGATGCCGAGGTCCAAGAGATGGGGCAGACGCTCGACGGCCGCATCGAAGGTGCCTTCCTGCGTGAAGGTCCCGATATGCAATTCGTAGACGATCGCCGAAGCCAGGGGAGACCCCTTCCACGCGCCGTCGGTCCAGGCGAACCGTTCGTGGTCCACGAACCTGGAGAGCTCGTGGGGGCCG
>JBKHXK010000003.1:0-110648 GCA_046566065.1 Actinomycetota bacterium
TGGGGTCCTTCGCCAGCGCCCGCCCCAGCACCTCGGCGGCACCGGCTGCGACGCCCGAGAGGTCCGGCGCCGCGTAGCCCTCTTGTGACGAACACGACCGTGATCTCCGCTCACCTAGCGGATGTCCTCGAGTTATCTACACGACCCCTGAAGTCGGACGTTGCAACGAAGCTCCTGGAGCGCGCTGGCGTGTGGCAGACACCCGAACATCCAGCCACGGTTGCGGTCTTCGTGGCAGTCGCCGGTGAGATCGATGATCGTCTTGAGACAGGTCGCAGTCTTCACGTCGGTGGGTGGGCTGCAGACATCGTCCGGCTCACCCTGCCGCGAGAAGTCGCGCGCCTCGGCTGCTACATCGAGGACTTCGACCTCGGTGGGCGTAGAGTCGATGGTCCTCTAGGTCGAGCGATGAGAGAAACAGTGGAACGTCACCTGGATCAGCTGGTGAGGAGGATGGTCTCGAGCCTCGTCGAGGAAGACGGCGTTCTCACCTAACTAATCTTCTAACGTGACGCAGGGCGTCGCAGTGCAGCGGAGCGCCCCGGGTGCAATCGCCACGGCGGTGAGCGCACGCAACGACACGGCATGACATCGGGTGCAAGCGGCTCACGAGATTAAAAGTCCGGAGCTCTACCAGATGAGCTAGGGGCCCGGCGGCCTAGGCTACCTGCGGGCCACGCGCAGTCGGAGGCCCTCGACCTCGGTGACCTCGATGCTCTGGCCCCGTTCGAGCTCCTCGTCGGCGACCGCCTTCCAGATCTGTCCCTGGACCTTGACCTGGCCCTCGGGAGCGAGGTCGGTCAAAACGGTACCGGGCATCCCAACCATCGCATCGGCTCCCGTGATAGCCCTGCGCTTCCGCCACCGGAGCCAGATAGCGATCTCGACGACGTCGCTCAGCAGTAACGCGACGATCACGACGACTCGCCAGGTCCCCTCGAGGAAGAAGTAGGCGAGGATCGCGCCGAGGATCGTCATCGACTAGCGGTCGCGAGGCCGGGGAACGAGCCGATAACCGACGTTGCGGATCGTCTCGATCAGCGTTTCGTGCTCGACGCCGAGCTTCGCGCGCAAGCGTCTTATGTGCACGTCGACCGTGCGCGTGCCCCCGTAGTAGTCGTAGCCCCACACCTCTCGAAGCAAGAGGTCGCGATCGCAGACGCGTCCGGGCCGCTGCGCGAGGAACTTCAATAGCTCGAACTCCTTGTAGGTGAGGTCTAACGGGCGCCCGCGCACGTAGACCTGATAGTTCTCGGGGTTGACGGTGAGGTCCCCGACCTTCAGCACTGCCGCCTCGTCGCTCTGCCCGCTGCGGCGCGACACCAGCGCGAGGCGGGCCGAGATCTCTCCTACCGATGCCGTGGTGACGAGGAAGTCGTCGACTCCGACCTCGAAGCGGAAACGAGCGACCCCCTCCTGGTCGACGATCACGATGATGGGTGGAAGGCCGATCTCCCAGGCAAGCGCCAGCCGCCGCGTGGCGTCCTCGGCGGTCGACAGGTCACCGGTGGCGTCGATCAGGATGATCTCGGGATGGATCGGAACGAGCTCCTCGGCCCCCGTCTCCTTCAGGCCGACATGGATCAGGCGATAGGGCGCGATCGGGAAGGCTGGGAGTAGATCCCTGATGTCTCGGACTTGGTCGGAGACCAGCGCAACGGTCCAGGCCATCTGTCTATGTTCCTAGCCTTCCTGCTCTTTGCCAACGGACTTGGCGGGTAGCGGGCCGGGGTGCCCCTCTCGCCAGGAGTTGCTTATCGGCAGGCGTCGATCACGTCCGAACGCCTTCGTGGTGACCTTCGGCCCCGGTGGAGCTTGGCGGCGCTTGTACTCGGCCCGGTCCACCAAGGCGACGACCTTCTCGACCGTGGCGCGGTCGAAGCCTCGTTCCTCTATATCGGCCACTCCGAGGTCTTCCTCGATGTAGGCCTCGAGGATCGGATCCAGCACGTCGTAGGGAGGCAGAGAGTCGGAATCCTTCTGGTCCGGGCGCAGCTCGGCGGACGGTGCCTTGGTGATGACGCTGGCGGGGATCACCTCGCCGGCACGGTTCCGGTGATGGCACAGCTCGTACACCTCGGTCTTGAAGACGTCCTTCAAGAGGGCGAAGCCCCCGGCCATGTCGCCGTAGAGCGTGGCGTAACCGCAGGCCATCTCCGACTTGTTCCCGGTGGCCACGAGCAGATGCCCGTATCGGTTCGAGATAGCCATCAGCAGGGTTCCGCGGATGCGTGCCTGCAGGTTCTCTTCCGCCAGTCCCATCTCGTGGGGGCCCAAGGTGGTTTCCATACGATCCAGGTAGGACCGATATATCTCTGCGATCGGGATGTCGATCAGCTGGATGCCGAGGTTGTCGGCGAGCGCTTTCGCGTCGTCGACGGAATGCGAGCTCGAGAACTCCGAGGGCATCGAGACGCCCAACACGTTCTCGGCCCCCAGCGCGTCGGCGGCGATCACCGCGGTCAGAGCCGAGTCCACGCCGCCGGAAAGTCCGAGCACGACCTTGTCGAAGCGGTTCTTGCGCGCGTAGTCCCGCAGAGCGAGTACCAGCGCGTCGTAGACCTCTTCTACCGCCGGTGGGTCCGCTACCAGCACGCGCTCGACGTCACCGGTCGTCGTCGGCAGCGTGACCGGGATCCGCGTGATCGAAGGGTGCTGGGTGGCACCTGCCTCTCCGAGAGGGATGTCCACGATGCCGAGGTGTTCGACGAACTGCGGGAAGCGCGCCAAGAGAGCGCCGTCCGGCCCGACCGCCAGGGAGCCACCGTCGAACACCAACTCGTCCTGACCGCCGACGAGGTTCACGTATGCGATGGAGGAGCGCGCGCGCTGTGCGCGCTCCGCGAGTAGCTCGAAGCGCTCGCCGATCTTGTCTTTGTGGAAGGGCGATGCATTGATGTTGACGATCACCTGCGCTCCGGCATCTCCTTGAGTCGTAACCGGACCGGTTGGGCTCCAGGCGTCCTCACAGATGCAGACCCCGATGACCCCAGAGGGACTCTCGAACAGGAAATGGCCCCGCCCTGCTTCGAAATACCGGCGCTCGTCGAAGACCCCGTAGTTGGGCAGCAGATGCTTCCGGTAGGTGGCGAGCCGTTTGCCCCCGAGACAGATCGCCGCTGAGTTGTAGAGGCGGTCCCGGCTGGGCTCGACGAATCCGAACACGACCAGGGCGTCTCCGCTGACCGAGGCCAGATGCTCGACCGCGTCGAGGTTGGCTTCGACGAAGGAGCGCTTGAGGACGAGGTCTTCGGGCGGATAGCCGGTGATGGCCAACTCGGGCAAAGCGATCACCTGCGCGCCCAACTCGGCCGCTTCGGTCATAGCGGCCTCGATCTTCGCTACGTTGCCTTCGATATCTCCCACCGGGAGATCGAGCTGAGCGAGCGCCATCCTGATCATCTCGCCAGCCTACGAGCCGTTCGGCCCCCATTCACTCGAGTTAACCCCGGCGAAACCTGACGGGCGTAATCTCCCGCCCATGGAGAGACAACAGGATTACGTGCTGAGGACGGTAGAGGAACGCGGCATCCGCCTGATCTGGCTCTGGTTCACGGACGTTCTCGGCTTCTTGAAATCGTTCGCGGTCACGGCGGAGGAGCTCGAGCAGGCGTTCGACGAGGGCATCGGTTTCGACGGATCTGCGATCGAAGGCTTCGCCCGCGTGCAGGAGTCAGACATGCTTGCCCGTCCGGACGCCAGCACGTTCCAGATCGTCCCGGGCAGGGACGACGACGGAGAAGGCGGGGTCGGTCGCATGTTCTGCGACATCTACACGCCTGACGGACGACCGTTCTGGGGGGACCCGCGCTACGTGCTCCGCAGGAACCTGGACAAGGCCGCCGAGCGAGGGTTCACCTTCTACGTCCATCCCGAGATGGAGTTCTTCGTGTTCCGATCACCGGACGACCCGACGCCGATCGACGCCGGTGGCTATTTCGACTTCACCCCGCTTGCGGTCACCCAGGAGCTGCGACGCGACACGATCAGCGTCCTGGAGCGGATGGGCATACCGGTCGAGTTCTCCCACCACGAGGTCGCACCCTCCCAACACGAGATCGATCTGCGTCATGCGGACGCATTGACGATGGCGGATTCGGTCATGACGTACCGATTGGTCGTGAAAGAGACGGCGGCGAGCAGAGGCATGTACGCGACCTTCATGCCGAAGCCTTCGACGGACCTTCCCGGCTCGGGTATGCACACGCACCTGTCTCTCTTCGAGGGTGACGTCAACGCCTTCCACGACTCCTCTGACGAGTACCACCTCTCCAAGGTGGCCAAGGCGTTCACCGCTGGTCTGCTGGTTCATGCCCGTGAGATCACCGCGGTTACGAACCAGTGGGTCAACTCCTACAAGAGGCTGGTGACCGGACGCGGCTACCCTGTGATGGAGGCTCCCGTTTATGTGTGTTGGGGTCGTCACAACCGGTCCGCTCTGGTGCGCGTCCCGATGTACAAGCCGCGCAAGGACCAGTCCACGAGGATCGAGTTCCGCTCGCCGGATCCGGCCTGCAACCCCTACCTGGCGTTCTCCGTGATGTTGGCGGCCGGGCTGAAGGGGATCGACGAGGGTTACGAGCTTCCCGAGGAAGCCACCGACAACATCTTCGAGATGGACCAGACCGAGCGCAGGGCCAGAGGGATCACGCAGTTGCCCGACGACCTGTTCGAAGCCGTGCGCGAGATGGAGCAATCCGACCTCGTGGCCGAAACCCTCGGGGAGCAGGTGTTCGAGTACCTGCTCCGCAACAAGCGAGCCGAGTGGGACCAGTACAAGTCGTACGTGTCCCCCTACGAGGTCGAGCGGTACCTGCCCCTGCTCTGAGTGTCCTCTCCGTCAGTCCATGAGGGCGGGCACGCGGGTAGCGCCGACCCATCTTGGCCCCCAGTAGTAGGGGTCGTACAGCGAGCGCACCCGGACACCCTCCGAAGACGTCGTCGAGATGAACTTCCCGTTGCCGATGTAGATGCCCACGTGGCCGACCCGGGCGCTGGTGGTCTTGTGGAACACCAGGTCCCCACGCTTCAGGTTGCGCCTCTTCCAGATCCGGCGGTAGCCGGCGCGCTTGCCCAGCTCGAACTGCTCCATGGAGGAACGCGGCAGGTTCGCTCCGTGATCTCCGAAGGTCCAGCGGGTCAAGCCCGAGCAGTCGAACGCGCCGGGCGACGAACCGCCGTAGGAGTAGCGGGAGCCGATCTGGCTGCGGACGCGATCCTCGATGTGGCGCCGCTGCTTCGCGGTGGCGCCATAGGTGTTCGCCTGTGCTGGTGCGGCACCGGAACCGAAGACGGCCAGGACCGCGATGATGGCGGCCATGTACGTGGTCGATCGTTTGCGCACTCGAACCTCCTCGATCAGGGGTGGACCGCGTTCGGGTCGGCTCGCCGCACGCGTCGGCATCCCGATCGATCCACCGGTTCTCCGGCCACACCCGGGCGACGTCGTTGATGTCGACGTCCCACGATCCCGGGGACCGCTTCTTGCAAGGCACCTGGGCCTGCGGCTGCGCTCAGGGCGCAACGGGCATCACCATAGGGGCCGGCCCCGACCCGATCGCAGAGCCAAACCCGAGAACGAGGGCCGGTATTTTGTGCCTCAGACACAAAAACCCCCCTGCGCCTACTCGTTGCGATACAAGCGATCCGAGGAGGTGCCGGCATAGCTAGCGCCCGCGATCGGCTAACCGCCCTGGGTCAGGCCTCTCGCTCCCTGAGCCTCTTCGTAGAGGAGGACGACCAGGCGCGAGCTCTGGTCGAGACCGACGAACCGCTGTCGGGCGGCTATCTGGAGGTGCTCCGCGCCGCCGCGACGGAGGGCGGGTATCCGGCTCTGCGGCTGGAGAAGCGTCGCCGTCTGGCGGCCTTGGCAGCGAGAGACCTGGCGGGGGAGCTCGCCTTGGAGGACGTGGGGGTCCACCTGTCGGACCTGGCGGATGCGTGTATCGAGGTGTTCCTCGAGACGGAGGGATCCACGACGCTCGGTGTGGTTTCGATGGGAAAGCTCGGGGGCCGCGAGCTGAACTATTCCTCCGACATCGATCTCATGTTCGTGGCCCCCCCCGATGGACTCGAAGAGGCGACGAAGACCGCGACCTCCCTGTTAGCCGAGCTCGGGGGCACCTTTGCCGAAGGTCAGGCTTTCAGGATCGATATGAACCTCCGCCCGGAGGGAAGGAGCGGGCCCCTTGTCAGGACGCTGGACGGTTATCTCGAGTACTACAAGCGGTGGGCCGAGACGTGGGAGTTCCAGGCGCTGATCAAAGCGCGTGCCAGCGCGGGCGCGCGCGAGCTGAGTGAGAGCTTGGTTCGCGAGACCCGCCCCTTCGTGTTCGACCGCGCCGCATCCAGCGAGGGGATCACGAGCATCCGCAGGATGAAAGAGCGCGTGGAGGAACACGCAGCTCGTTCGACCCGACGGGCGAAGGCATCCAACCTCGACGTGAAGCTGGGACCGGGCGGGATCCGCGACATCGAGTTCTCGGTGCAGTTGTTGCAGTTGGTCCACGGCGGTTCGGATCCCGACGTGCGATCCGCCAACACCTTGCAAGCGATCGATCAGCTGGTTGACGGCGGGTACATCGCCGAGGAAGACGGCGCGGGTCTGTCGGTCGACTACAGATGGCTGCGCAACGTCGAGCACCGCATCCAGCTATGGCAGGAGCGCCAGGTGCACACCCTGCCGACGGACGAGGAAGCCCGCGGTCGGATCGCTCGCTCGCTGGGTTTCCGTGACAGCCCCGCGGCGGGGGCGGTCGCTAGGTTCGACGAGGCACACCGCCGCGTCCTGACGGACGTGCGAGGTCGCTTCGAGAAGCTGTTCTACCGGCCCATGGTCGAGTCTCTTGCCGACGCGGGCGCCTCCAAGCTTCCGCCGGATGCTCTGAAGGACCGCCTTCGTCTGCTGGGATTCCGCGACGTCGATCGCGCCACGCGGACGCTGACCAGCCTCGTCTCAGGCCGCGACCGTCGGGCCAAGTTGTTCCGCGTGCTGACACCGGCGATGCTGCGCTTCCTGGCATCGACGCCGCAACCCGACCAGGGTCTGTTCTCGTTCCTCCGACTCGGGGAAGCCCTGGAGGGGCGGGTGGACGCGCTCGGCGCTCTGCGAGACAACCCACCTGGGCTCGAGTTCCTGGCGAAGGTGCTCGGAAGCGGCCGCTTCCTAGGCGACGTGCTCACGCACGTGCCCGAAGAGCTGGCGGTGATCGCGGACCCGCGCGGTCCCGGCCCGGCCAAAGGAAGGGAGCAGCTGGTCAAGGAAGGGCGCTCCTCGCTCGGTTGGCGTGACCCCGAGGCGCGCTTCGACGGGCTGCGGAGATTCAAACGCCGCGAGACGCTGAAGATCGCGCTCAGCGAGTTGGCCGGAGCGATCGATGTAACTCAAGCGGGTTCTTGGCTGAGCGACGTCGCAGCTGCATGCATCGAGGCCGCCCTCGACGACACCGTCGATCTCGCCGTGGTGGGGATGGGGAAACTGGGCGGGAGAGAGCTCAACTACGCGTCGGATGTAGATGTCCTGTTCGTGCACCGCGGCGACCCCACCGTAGCGGAGAAGAAGGCGGAATCGCTTCTTCGTGCGATCGGGGAGGTCACCCCCGAGGGCCAAGCCTTCCGGGTGGATGCCGCGTTGAGACCCGAGGGCAAGTCCGGCCCCCTCTCCCGTTCGCTCGAGTCGTACCTCGAGTACTACAACCGCTGGGGGGACCACTGGGAGCACCAAGCCCTGATCAAGGCGCGTCCGATCGCGGGCGATCTGGAGCTCGCTCGATCGTTGGTCGACGCGACCCGCGACCTAGCGTTCCCGCCGCAGCTTCCAACCGAAGCGTTGGTGCAGATCCGGCACCTGAAGGCTCGGATGGAGAAGGAGCGCGTGCCGAAGGGAACCGATCCACGTCGCCATCTGAAACTGGGGCCGGGTGGCATCGCGGACGTCGAGTTCGCGGTCCAGTTGCTGCAACGGAAGCACGCTGCCGAACTGCTCGAGCTTCGCTCACCGGGCACGATGGAAGCGCTGCAGGTGGCGGCCGATCACGAGCTGGTAGGACGAGAGGAGGCCGAGCGTTTGCGAGACGCCTTCATGTTCCTGATGAGTCTCAGGAACCGCCTCTTCTTCCTATATGCGAAGCCCGTAGACGCGCTGCCGACCAAACCCGAGGAGCTCGAAGCTCTCGGCATCGCGATGGGCTTCACGGGTCAGCCCCGTCAGGAGCTGGAAGAGACGTTCTTGCGCATCACCCGGCGCGCTCGCAAGGTCGCTCACTCGTTGATCTACGACTAGTTGCGGGCGTTCGCGATCAGAGCGAACACCAGCGCCAGGGCGGTCATCCCCGCGATGACGAGGCCGATGTTGCGGAGAACCTGCAGGCCTTTCTCCTTATCGCCCGCCATCAGCATCACGACGAGAAGGAGACCGATCGAAAGGAGCAAGACCGGAACGAAGCTCATGGAAGTGCCGCGAGGACCTCGTCCACGGTCGGGTTGTCCGCGGCGGCCGAGGCTCTGAACTCGTAGACGACCTTCCCCTTCTCGGTCACGACCAGCACGCCGCCCATCTGTAGCGGATCCTGTTGGGGTTTCGTGACGCCGTGACCGGTGACGATGCCCTTCGCGAAGCGCAACCAGTTCTTCGGCCCCGTGACGTCCCACAACGTTCCGCGCTTCATCTCCAGCGCTCGGTAGGTCTCTTTGGTGCGGTCGACCAGCAGCGGGAAGCCGATGTCCTGCCGGTCGCGGAAGTCCGCGGCCATCTCCGGGATGCCCATCCCGATGGCGGCCAGCCCAGCCCCCTTCGCTGTGAACTCTTCTTCCCTGCTGCTCAACTGAGCAGTGAACTCCCGGCAGAACGTTCAGCCGTAGTGCCGCAACCAAACGAGCACTACCGGTCTGTCTTTCCACAGCTCGCCGATGCGCCGCTCGTTCCCGTAGGAGTCGGGCAGGGAGATGTCTTGGACCGCCTTCAGATCAGCCATCGGCGTTTCCTAACAGACGAGGAGGCCTGCCCAGATCTGGGCAGGCCTCCCGGACATCGCAGACCTCTACGGCTGAACCTCGACGGTTATGACCGCCCCCGTCTTCTCGCACATCTGGACGTCTTCCTGGACCGTGATGGTGCCGCCGGCCCCTGCGTATATCCCGGTGCCGCCCGTCACCGCGCCGCCGGTCGTTGGAGCGGTTGGGTTCGCGAACTCCCTGAAACGGCCGGGCCAGTAGAGCGTGATCTTCCCTTCCGGCGTCAGGATGCCGGCATCGACGACGAAGTATCCGTCGTTACGTCCCGCGGATTTCACGAAGGTGAACCGCCCCAGGAAGTCACCGGCCTTCTCACAGGTCTCTGGGTCGAAGACCCGGTCCTTGATCAGGGCCCAGTCCCCGGAGCTGAATCCCTTGCGTCCCTCGTCGATCTCCTTCTCGAAGTCGGTCGCCCGAGGGTCGAAGAACGTCAACGTTTGGGCCCCGGCTTGAGAGACCGCCGGCTGCAGGTTCCCGACCAGGAACCCGCCTACCAGTACCGCGAATGCCAATGCCGCCGCGCTTTTCCGCATACATCCCCTCCTACATGGTCCGCTTCCTCCGTGAGCGGGCCGGTAACGCATAACAGGGTTCGGGCCCGAGTGAAAGGGGCTTCCCTCCTGAAGATCGAAAAGAAGGCCCCGGGGAGTACCCAGAGCCTTCTTTCGATCGGTTGTGGTCTAGATGTCGTAGTAGAGGTTGAACTCCCACGGGTGTGGGCGCAGACGGATCTCGTCGACCTCGCGGACCCGCTTGTAATCGATCCAGTGCTCGATCACGTCCGGCGTGAACACGCCGCCCTCGAGCAGGTAGTCGTGGTCGGCCTCGAGAGCATCCAGCGCCTCGTCGAGGGAACCCGGGACCTGAGGAACGGCGGCGAGCTCCTCCGGAGGCAGCTCGTAGAGGTCCTTGTCGACCGGCTCGGGCGGCTCGATCTTGTTCTTGATCCCGTCGAGGCCGGCCATCAGCAACGCCGGGAAAGCCAGGTACGGGTTGCAGGATGGGTCCGGGCAGCGGAACTCGATCCGCTTGCTCTTCGGGGACTTCGAGTAGAGCGGGATGCGCACGGCAGCAGAGCGGTTGCGCTGCGAGTAGACGAGATTCACCGGAGCCTCGTAGCCGGGTACGAGCCGCTTGTACGAGTTGGTGGTCGGTGCACACAGCGCGAGCAAGGAGCCTGCATGCTCGAGCAGTCCACCGATGTACCAGCGAGCGGTATCGGAGAGCTGCGCATAGCCAAGCTCGTCGAACATCAGCGACTCGCCGTCCTTCCACAGGGACATGTGCACGTGCATACCGGAGCCGTTGTCCTGGAAGATCGGCTTCGGCATGAACGTGACGGTCTTGCCGTGGCTCAGCGCGACGTTCTTGATCGTGTACTTGTAGAGCATGAGTCGGTCGGCCATCGGCAGCAGGTCGTCGAAGCCCATGTCGATCTCGGACTGACCGGCCGTGCCGACCTCGTGGTGGTGGATCTCGACGGGGATGCCCAGCTCGCGCAGGACCAGCACCATCTCGGACCGGAGGTCCTGGTAGTGGTCCATCGGAGGGACGGGGAAGTAACCCTCCTTGTAACGCGGCTTGTAGCCGAGGTTGTGCCCACCTTCCTCGGCCCCCGAGTTCCAAGCTCCCTCGACGGCGTCGATGTAGTAGTAGCCGGAGTGCTGGTTCTGATCGAAGCGGATCGAGTCGAAGACGTAGAACTCAGCTTCAGGACCGAAGTATGCGCGATCGGCGATGCCCGTCCCCTTCAGGTAATCGCTCGCCTTCTTGGCGATGTAGCGCGGGTCACGTGTGTAGAACTCGCCGGTGACCGGGTCCTTTACGTACGCATTGACGATCAGCGTGGGGTGCTTGCGGAACGGGTCCATCACCGCGGTGTCGGGATCCGGGACCAGGATCATGTCCGATTCCTGGATCTCTTGGAACCCGCGGATCGACGAACCGTCGAAGCCGAAGCCCTCCTCGAACGCCTCTTCGCCGAGCTCGTCGAAAGGCATCGAGAAGTGCTGCATCAATCCGGGGAGATCGCAGAAACGGATGTCTACGAACTGGGCTCCGCTCTGCTGACCCAGTTTCAGGACGTCCGAAGGACTAGCTGCCATGGACATGCCTCCTAGAGATTCGGTCGATTAGAGGGCCACCCTACGAAAGGGCCATTTCTCGAGGGTTTCGCCGGTGTTACAGGCTGGTTACGTGGAAGAACGCGAGCTTCAGTTTTCGCGCTCCAGCCATTCGGCCAGCCGGTCGGCTTCGTCGTCGTAGGCCGACTCGAGACCCGACAAGATCCATCCCTCCACCTTCGATCCGTAGAGCGGCACGCTCACCTTCACCAGCCCGGACACGATGCGCACGCCCGCGTGACCGTCCGCGGCGATGGAGATGGTGCCCTTCGCCGTCAGTAGGTCCGCCGCGACCTCGGGGTGGATCGTCCAGCTCCACTCCATCGCGTCGGGGTCCCAGGACGCCTCCTCGATCCAGGACGGGGGGCCATCGCCGATGAACCTCTTGGCCGCCCCAGAGATGTCGATGTCGAGCACGCAGCGGATCCTGCGGTCGACGGTCCCGTCCTTGTTCTCTTTCTGGTCCAGGACCTCGCGTTCCGCCAGCGCGCCGATGTCGCTCAGCGAGTGCTGGAAGCCTTCATCGAGCAGCACCTCGGCGATCCGTTCGGGCGGCGCGTCGAACGCGTGAGAGATCTCGAAATCCACGGTCGAAGGATAGGCGAGCGAGCCGGATGCCGTTCGAGGCGCTAGCTTGAGCGCGTGAAGAGGGTGCTGCTCATCTCGAACGCCCACGCGGGCTCGGTCTCGCGCCGCACCAAAGAGGTCATCGTCAAGGCCCTCCAAGCTGACTTCAAGCTGGAGAGCGAGGACACCCAGAGCCGGGCACATGCGACCGAGCTCGCTCGTGAGGCGGTGGGCTCTGGGTTCGACGCGGTGATCGCGTTCGGAGGCGACGGCACCATCAACGAGGCCGCCCAGAGCCTGATCCACTCAGACGTCTCTTTCGGGTTCATCCCCGGCGGAAGCACGAACGTGATGGCGAGGTCGCTGGGGGTCCCTCGCGATCCGGTCGAGGCCACCGCCTTCGTGGCCTCGCATCTCCGATCGGGAACGAGCCGGGTGGTGAACGTAGGTCGTCTGAACGACCGGTACTTCCTGTTCTGTGCCGGCGTCGGGTTCGACGCCGAGGTCGTTCGCCGGGTCGAAGCCGATCCCGAAGCCAAGCGGCGGCGCGGGGAGTGGTTCTTCCTGAGCAACGCGCTGAAGGTCGCGTTCACCCAGTACCGCGGGATCGATCAGCAGATCACGCTCGAGACCCCCGATGGCAGGAGCGATCGAGTGGTGCTTCTGATCTGCGCCAACGGACGCCCTTTCACCTACTTCAAGGGCTTGCCGGTCGACGCCTGCCCGCAGGCCGAGCTGGATCTCGGTCTGGATCTGTTCGGCGTCTTGAAGGTGAGGACCCTGACGATCCCTCGGATCGCGTGGGCCGTCCTCATCAGCCGCGGGCACGTATCGTGGCGCAACGGCGTGTATCGCCACGATCTGCACGAGGCCACCGTGAGATGCGACCGGCCGCTGCCGATCCAGGTCGACGGGGACTACATAGGGGACCACGAGCTGATCGAACTCGGCGTCGAGAAGGACTCTCTGAGGCTTCTGGTCTGAGCCCGAGTCGGGCTAGCTCGGCTTCCTAATCGCTTACCCTTGAGAGCCTCAGCGACCTCAAGGAGTGACCCCGCCCATGGCGATGCCTACCCAGGAACAGATATCCGCGGTTCTAGGAGAGATCCAGGACCCTGAGCTCCATCGCGGCCTCAACGACCTGAACATGGTCCGCGGCATCTCGATCGCAGGGAGCGAGGTCTCGGTCCTGATCGCTCTGACGATCCCGGGCTGCCCGCTCAAGGACTACTTCCATACGGTGATCCCGGCCAAGCTCAAGGAGAGCTTCCCCGAGATCTCTGACGTGAAGGTCGAGCTCACGTCGATGACGGAGGAAGAGCGCAACGCTCTCGTGGGCAGCCTCAAGAAGGACACTCCGGCCCCCTTCGCGCGTTCCGACTCCACGACGCAGGTGATCGCGATCGGGTCGGGCAAGGGTGGCGTCGGCAAGTCCACCACCACCGTGAACATCGCGGCGTCGCTGGCGAAGCTCGGTCACTCCGTCGGCCTGTTGGATGCGGATGTGTGGGGTTTCTCGATACCGCGCATGCTGGGCATCCACGAGCGACCCACCGTTGTCGGCGAGATGATCATGCCGCCGGAGGTCTTCGGCATCAAGGTCGTTTCGATCGGCCTCTTCACCGCCGAGGACAATCCGGTCGTCTGGCGCGGCCCGATGCTCCACAAGGCCTTGCAGCAGTTCCTGAGCGATGTCCACTGGGACGAGCCCGACTATCTCTTGATCGATCTCCCGCCGGGCACGGGTGACGTGTCGATCTCGATCGCGCAGTTCCTTCCGGGGGCGAACATGATCATCGTCACCACTCCTCAGGCGGTGGCCGAGAAGGTCGCGCAGCGTGCCGGTCTCATGGCGGAGAAGACCAACCTGTCGGTGCTCGGCGTCGTCGAGAACATGTCTTACTTCCGCGGTGACGACGGCAAGGAGTACCGGATCTTCGGAGAGGGCGGGGGCCAGACGCTGGCCGACAAGCTGAACGTCCCCCTGCTCGGGGAGATCCCGTTGGAGCCGTCCACCCGTGAGTTCGCGGACGTCGGCGCGCCGATCGTGCTGCAGGACCCCGACGCGGAGGTCTCGCAGGCATTCGTCACGACCGCGAAGGAGATCGTGAACCTCGTTCCGCCCAAGCCGAGGGCCGCCAAGAGGATCTCCCTGCCGCTGGTGCAGGGACCGATGGCCCCGGGAGGTCATTCTCACCAGCACGTGCACTGATGTTGGCGGCCCCCGGCCTCGAGCTTGCAGATTCGATCGGTGGCAGCGTTGACGCGGTGGGGGCCGAGCAGCGCGCCGCCGCACTTTCGACCCGCTCCATAAAGAAGGACTCCAAGGTCGAGGGATTGCTTCTGGCGATCCGATGCTGCGACCTGACGACGCTGGAGGGCTCCGACTCGCCGGGCAAGATCCGCCAACTGGCCGCGAAGGCGATGCGGCCGGCCCCCGGGAACCCGGACGTCCCGCACGTGGCCGCGCTGTGCATCTACCCCAGCTTCGTGTCGCTGGCTTCACGCGTGTTGAGCGGGTCTGGCGTCAAGGTCGCGTCGGTGGCAACCGCGTTCCCCTCCGGCCAGGCCCCCCTCGAAGCCAGGCTGGCAGAGATCGAAGGGGCGGTAGCGGACGGCGCCGACGAGATCGACATCGTGATCAGTCGTGGGGCCTTCCTCTCGGGTGACGACGCCGCAGTGTTCGAGGAGGTATCCGCTTCGAAACGAGCCGCCGGGGAGGCTCACGTGAAGGCGATCCTCGAGACGGGCGAACTGGGGTCCTACGACAAGGTGCGCCGAGCCTCGCTGATCGCGATGGCGGCGGGCGCGGACACGATCAAAACCTCCACAGGCAAGATCTCGCCCGCTTCCACGCTTCCCGTAGCGGTCGTCATGGCGGAGGCGATCAGGGACTTCTACGACTCCACCGGTACCAAGGTCGGTCTGAAGGTGGCCGGTGGGATCCGAAGCGCGAAGGACGCTCTGCGATATCTCGTCATCGTGAAGGAAGTCCTCGGCTACGAGTGGCTGACGCCGGACCTCTTCAGGATCGGAGCCTCCTCGCTTCTGAACGACCTGCTGATGCAGCTCGATAAGCAGGCGACAGGCTTGTATTCGGACCCCGACCGTTACACCCTTGATTGATGACGTCTAAGTGGGATTACTCACCCGCACCGGAGTCCACGGACGTGGTCGATATCCGGGATGACTACGGGTTGTTCATCGACGGATCCATGACCGAGCCGGCTTCCGGTGAGTACATGAAGACGATCAACCCCGCGACGGAAGAGGTGCTCGCGGCGATCCCGGTCGCCGGCGAGGAAGACGTCGACCGCGCGGTGCAGGCGGCGTCCAAAGCTTTCAAGAAGTGGTCGCGCATCGATCCCTCCGAGCGCGGTCGGTACGTCTTCCGCATCGCCCGCGTGATCCAGGAACGCAGCCGCGAACTGGCCGTTCTCGAGACGATGAACGGCGGGAAGCCGATCAAGGAGAGCCGCGATCTGGACGTGCCTCTGGCCGCGGCGCACTTCTTCTACCACGCAGGCTGGGCCGACAAGTTGGCATATGCCTTCCCTGCTCGCAAGGTGGAGCCCTTGGGGGTCGCGGCTCAGGTGATCCCGTGGAACTTCCCGTTGCTGATGCTGGCGTGGAAGATCGCTCCTGCGCTCGCCACTGGGAACACGGTGGTGCTGAAACCCGCGGAGACAACCCCCTTGACCGCGCTCGCGTTCGCGTCGATATGCGAGCAGGTCGGGCTTCCACCGGGCGTGGTCAACATAGTCACGGGCGCGGGCGCGACCGGAGCCGCACTCGTCCGGCATCCCGACGTGCAGAAGGTTGCCTTCACCGGATCGACCGAGGTCGGCAAGGACATCCAGCGCGCCGTTGCCGGCACCGGCAAGAAGCTGACGCTGGAACTTGGGGGCAAGGCCGCCAACATCGTCTTCGACGACGCACCGCTGGATCAGGCGATCGAGGGCATCGTCAACGGGATCTTCTTCAATCAAGGCCATGTTTGCTGTGCGGGCTCGCGTCTGCTGGTACAGGAAGGCGTGTTCGAGTCGTTGATCGCGAAGCTGAAGCGTCGTCTGGGGACATTGCGACTCGGTGACCCTCTCGACAAGAACACCGACATCGGCGCCATCAACTCGCGCCAGCAACTCGACAAGATCAAAGAGCTGGTCGGGTCGGGCGTCGATGAGGGGGCCGAGCTCTATCAGGCTGACTGCGACCTTCCGGAGCGCGGGTTCTGGTTCCCACCCACGGTGTTCACAGGGGTGTCTCAGAGTCACCGCATCGCACGCGAGGAGATCTTCGGTCCGGTGTTGTCCGTTCTGACCTTCAGGACCCCGGAGGAAGCGGTGGAGAAGGCAAACAACACTCCCTTCGGCCTCTCGGCAGGTGTGTGGACGGAGAAGGGCTCCCGCATCCTGTGGATGGCGGACCGGCTGAAGGCCGGCGTCGTCTGGGCCAACACCTTCAACCGTTTCGACCCGGCCTCACCGTTCGGCGGCTACAAGGAATCCGGCTTCGGCCGCGAGGGCGGCCTGCACGGTCTCGAGAGCTACGTGAGGCTGTCATGACCCCCCTTGAAGTTCGCAAGACCTACAAGCTCTTCATCGGAGGCTCATTCCCCCGATCGGAATCGGGACGGAGCTACGAGGTGACCGACGACACCGGCGCCTTCCTCGCCAACGCGGTGCGCGCCTCCCGCAAGGACATCCGGGACGCAGTCAGCGCGGCTCGGAAGGCGTCGTCATCCTGGGCCACGATCACCGGCTACAACCGGGGCCAGATCCTGTACCGCGTCGCAGAGATCATGGAGTCTCGCCGCGACGAGTTGATCTCTGAGGTCGCCAGGGCCGAGGGGAAGCGTGGCGCGGGTGGACAGGTCAACGCCGCCATCGACGAGTGGGTCTGGTACGCGGGATGGACCGACAAGATCGCGCAGGTGATGGGGAGCCTCAACCCTGTGGCCGGTCCCTTCTTCAACATCACCTCGCCGGAGCCGATCGGAGTGGTCGGGATCGTCGCGCCGCGGACGCCCTCATTGCTCGGCCTGGTCAGAAGGTTGGCTCCCGCGCTGTGCGCGGGCAACGCCGTCGTGGTGCTGGCTTCGGACGAACACCCCCTGCCTTCGATCGCTCTGGCGGAGTGCCTCGCTACATCCGACGTCCCCGGCGGTGTGGTCAACATCCTGACCGGCCACCACTGGGAGCTCGCCCCCGTGCTCGCATCTCACTTGGACGTCGACGCGATCGATCTGACGGGCGCCCAGCCAGATGAGCTCACGGAGCTCGAAGTGGCCGCGGCCGGCAACGTGAAGCGCGTGGTGCGTGCGTCGACCGAGAGAAGCCCGCAGGACGTCACGGCTTTCCAAGAGATGAAGACCGTCTGGCACCCGAAGGGCGCTTGAGCTAAGCCGAGCCGAGCCGAGGTATCAAGCCCGTCAGGAGGTTCTGCACCCGGCCGGCCGCCTTCCCTCCGATCAGAGATACCTCTTCATGAGAAGGATCGCTGCCTTCCAGACCTGCGGCGAGGTTCGTCACCACCGATAGCCCTAGGACGCGCGCCCCGAGGTAGCGGGCCATCGTCGCTTCGAGCACCGTCGACATGCCGACGAGGTCGGCGCCGAGGGCGATCAGCATCTTCACCTCGGCCGGTGTCTCGTACGCAGGACCGATCAGGCCTGCGTAGACCCCCTCCTCTAGTTCGGGGTCGATCTCGCGAGCCAGCGCCCGAAGCTTCTCGTCATAGAGGTCGACCATCGAGGGGAACCGGGGGCCTAGCCCGTCGTGTGGCCCGGTGAGAGGTGACACGCCGGTCAGGTTCAGTTGGTCGGAGATCAGATAGGGCGCGCCGACCCGCATGTTCGGGTGCAGTCCTCCGGCGGCGTTGGTCAGGATGATCGTGTCGCACCCCGCCTCGACCGCCAGTCGCACCCACCGCGTGACGGTCTTGGGGTCATGGCCCTCGTAAAGATGCACGCGCCCCGAGAACAGCAACACCGGAACGCCGCCCACCTCTCCGGAGTAGAGAGCGCCTTCGTGACCTTCAACGGTCGACGAGGTCATCCCCTCGATCTCAGAGTACGGGATAGGCGTTCCTCCGACGGGCGCCCCCTTGCCTCCCGCCAGACCGGATCCAAGGGTGATCGCGACCTTGTGCTGCGAGCGGCCGGTGAGCTCTGCGATCGTGGACGCCATCAGCCGATCCTCTCGAGGATCTTCGGTGGTGGTTCCGGCTCTTCGTCTCCGATCTCAATGGCGCCATCCAGAGCGGCGAGGGCACGTTCGAAGCGTTCGGGATCCTCCGCATGCAGCTCCAACAACGGTTGACCCTCCTCGACGCGCTCTCCGGGCTTGGCGACACAGAGGACCCCCGCCGACGCGCTCACCGGGTCTTCCTTCTTCGATCTCCCGGCCCCCAGTCGCCACGCGGCGATCCCGACGGCGCGCGCATCCAGTCGACGGACGTACCCGCTGGAAGTTGCCGGCACCGTCCGACGCTCGGGAGCCTCCGCCATCGGAGCGTCCGGGTCGCCGCCCTGGGCGCGGATCATCTCCGAGAACTTCTTCCACGCGGTTCCGTCTTTCAGGGTGGCGGCCGCGTCCGCCTTCACCCCGGCCAACGCGAGCATCTCGTCGGCGAGCGCGGTCGTCACCTCGAGGAGGTCGGCCGAGCCTCCGCCCTTCAGGCACTCGACCGACTCGGTCACCTCGAGGCCGTTGCCGGCGGCCCTGCCCAAGGGCGTCTCCATATCGGTGAGCAACGCGGTGGTCTTCACCCCGTGTGCCTGGCCGAGGGCGACCATCGTCTCCGCGAGCCGGCGAGCCTGGGAGATGTCGGGCAAGAACGCACCCGACCCGACCTTCACATCGAGGACGAGAGCGTCGGTGCCCTCGGCGATCTTCTTCGACATGATCGACGACGCGATCAGGGGTATCGACTCGACCGTCCCCGTGACGTCGCGCAGTGCATAGAGCTTCTTGTCCGCCGGCGCGAGCGTGCCGCCCGCGGCGCATATGACGCATCCCACCTCGCTCAAAACGTGCAACATCTCGGCGGTTGAGAGATCGGCGCGCCACCCGGGGATGGCCTCCAGCTTGTCCAGGGTCCCCCCGGTGTGACCCAGCCCGCGCCCCGACAGCATCGGATCGGCGACCCCGCAGGCCGCCACCATGGGGGCCAGGATCAGCGAGACCTTGTCACCGACCCCGCCGGTCGAGTGCTTGTCGGCGGTCGGTCGTGGGATCGAGGACAGGTCCAAACGCTCACCCGACGACAACATCGCGTCGGTCCAAACGTTCAGCTCCTCTGGCTCCATACCGCGCCAGACGATGGCCATGAGCAACGCGGAGGCCTGCTCGGGTGCGATCCGATCGTGCGTGTAGGAGTCGATGAACCACCGGATCTGTTCGTCCGAAAGCCGGCCTCCGTCCCGCTTCGTGCGGATCACGTCGATGACATCCATCCTAGGAAGGCTCCCGCGACTCGAGGTCATCTATCGAGAAGGAGTCTGGCAGCAGCTCGGACAGCGGGCGCGGCCCTGCGGCTCCGTCCACGAGGAGCTCTTCGCCTCCCGCCTCGAGCAACAGCTGCCGGCAGCGGCCACAGGGCGCGAGGATCGTCCCATCCGCGTGGGCGGCGGTGACCGCGACCAGACGGCCCCCGCCCGAGTCGTGCAGTTGCGATACCAAGCCGCATTCCGCGCACAGCGATAGTCCGTAAGACGCGTTCTCGACGTTGCAACCGGTGATGACCCGGCCGTCGTCGACCAGTGCCGCTGCGCCGACCCGGAACTTCGAATAGGGCGCGTAGGAACGCTCCGTCGCGCCTATGGCTTCTCGTCTGAGCGTGTCCCAGTCGACGTCAGTCATGACCCTCCTTCTTGAGCGTGTTCTCGGCTTTCGCGATCAGCCTCTCCGCTTGCCTGATCAGAGCGGCCTTCTCTTCCTCGGACGCTCTCGCGACCCGTGCGGCAACCGAGTTCTCGCATTCGGTCAGCAGGGATCTCCACTCTCGTTCCGGCTCTTGTAACGCCAGAGCCTCCCGTAACCAGCGGCGTCCGTAACCGGCGTGGATCGCTTCGTCCGCCCAGTCGAACTCCATGTCTCGCTGGCTGGAAACGTCGCCGATCGCGCCGAAGGTCTCGGCGCGTTGCGCCTTCTTGCCGATGTTCTTCGTCTCGAAGAAGGCGAGCATCGCGAGCCGGTGCACCACGCCGTGGCCTGCTGAGGATTCGTAGATGTAGCTGCCGAGCGGCAGCTCCTTCGGTTCGAAGCCCCACCTCGCGAGCCTCAGTTGCCCCATCCGCATGTGACGGCTCTCGTCGTAACACCAGCGAGCTGCGTCGACGATGAACTCCCACCCGAGCGACGGCCCCAGACCGTGAAGGATGGCCCCGGCCGTCTCCACCGCCCACACCTCGTTGAGATGGCTGATCGCCGTGCGGAGTCGAAGCCGAGGGCCCTCCCCATAGGGGAAGGACGGGTCGAAGTTGTCGGGCCAGTAGAAGCTGCAGGGGAAGTAGCGGTCGTCTCTCGCGGGCTGCTCGGCGAGCGCGAACGGCACCCCGGCCTCGGGCATGGGACCGACGGGCGGGGGGGCCGAGTCGACCGAGACCCCCCCGAGCTCTCGCATCCGTGCCTGGATCGCCTCCAGCCATGTCTCGCCGCGGGCCGAAGCAGCTTCCGTCGAGGCGGCCTCGGCGAGTACTGCTCCCTGGGCGGCCTTCTCCGAGGCGGCGAGTTGGAGGAAGCGATAGGTCGGTCCGTCGGCTATCGGATCCGAGAGCGCGAGGTAACTGCGGTAGCTGGTCTGGAGCGCCGGAAGAAAGATCTCACTCAGAGAGCGCAGCAGCGAGTTCGCATCCGGCGCGTTGATCGCGGCTTCGAAGACCTCGATCAAGGCCGAATCCGGTTCGCGTTCCAAGACCCGCTCGGGGTAGCGGAGCTCGAAGACGCGCTCTCGAAGCTCGTCGCCCGTCAGTGACATCTGCCAGGCCGCCTCGGCCAGAGCCGCCTTGCTCTCGAGACGCGACACCGCCGGGATCCATCCGCCACAGGTCAGGATCAGCGCTCGTTCCAAGTGCCAGTAGCGCCGCAGCACGGTCGCCGTATCGATCCGAAGTAGAGGACCGCCGCTCATCCCTGGGCCAGCAGTTCGTCCAGCTCGCCACGGCGCGGCAGGGCCGGTATCACGCCAAGTCTGGTGCAGGCGAGCGCTCCGGCTCTGGTGGCTTGCTTCACGGCTTGCTGGAGAGGATCACCGGTTGCCAGCGCTGCCGCGAGAGCGCCGTTGAAAGCGTCACCGGCACCCGTGGAGTCCACCACATCGACCGTGGCCGAGCGGATCTCTTCGGTCCCGTCCTGGCCCACGATCAGCGCTCCTTCGGCTCCGCGGGTGAGAACCACCTTCCCAACACCGAGCTCCAGCAGCCGAGCGCAGATGTCGATGTCCGGCGTCGGGTCGTCCGGCGCCACTCCGACCAGTACCCGGGCCTCTGTCTGGTTGGGAGTGAGCAGATCGATGTGCTGGTAGATGTCGTCCGGCAATCGACGCACGGGGGCCGGGTTCAACACGGTGATGCAGCCGCATCTCTTGCCCAGGGCCATAGCCTCGTGCGCCGTTTCGGCCCGGATCTCGAGCTGGGTCATCACCACCGCGCTGGCCGCGATCGTCTCGCGCGCCGCTCGCACGTGCTCGGGTCCGAAGTCGTCGTTGCTACCAGGGTCCAACAGGATGCGGTTGTCGCCCGAGGTGTCCAACATGATGAATCCCACCCCGGTGTTCCGTTGGGTCACATCGAGGTGGTCGACCCCCACCCCCTCCGTCTCGTAGAGATCCCTACCGATGCGACCGAAGTCGTCATCTCCGATCACCCCGACGAACTGGACCGGAACGCCGAGGCGTGCAACCTGCACCGCCTGGTTGCTGCCCTTCCCGCCGGGACCCATGTCGAAATCGCGGGCCAAAACCGTCTCGCCCTGAACCGGGAAGCGGTCGGAGCGCAGGGTCAGGCCGACAACGAAGCTCCCGGCCACCGTTACTTTCGCGACGCTCATCCTGGCAACAGTCTAGGGTCGCGACCGTGCAGAGATTCATCGTGGACACGGACACAGCAGGCGACGACGTCACCTCTCTGTTGATCGGCCTGAGATGGCCGGACGTTTCCATGGAAGCCATCACCGTGTGCGCGGGCAACGTCGAGCTCGACATGTGCGTTCGGAACGCGCTGTACACCACCGAGGTCGCCGAACGCACAGACGTTCCGGTGTTCGCGGGCGCCGCTGAGCCGCTGGACAGAGAACTGGTCACCGCTCACTACGTGCACGGACAGGACGGCATGGGCGACTCCTACTTCCCGCCGCCGACGAAGCAGGCCGAGGACGTGTCGGCGGCCGAGGCGATCGTCGAGATCGCAGACCGGTTGGCGGGAGAGCTCGAGATCATCGCCCAGGCACCTCTGACCAACATCGCTCTTGCCCTGCGCCTCGACCCCGGGCTCCCCTCCAAGGTCAAGCGTCTCTGGATCATGGGTGGCTCCAACAACTTCGTCGGGAACATCACCCCCGCCGCGGAGTTCAACTTCTACGTGGACCCGCTCGCCGCCAAACAGGTGCTTGCGGCAGGGTTCGAGACGACGCTCGTTCCGTGGGACGTATGCGTTCACGACGGCGTGCTTCTGGAGGACGAGCTCCGTCCGGTCGTCGCGATGGGGACGCCGCTCAGCGAGTTCTATCTGGCCGTGAACCGAGTGGTACGCAGGTTCATGCTCGAGGAATTCGGGATCGACGGCATCAGTCATCCCGACGCTCTCACGATCGCGATGGCGATCGACCGGTCCGTGATCGCGGAGGCGGAGTCGATGTTCGTGGATGTGGAAGCCGACAGTGTCCTGACGCGCGGGTACAGCTTGATGGACAAGATGCAGGTGGTCGGGCGTGAGGTGGACCGAGGCGTCCGAGTCAACGAACTGATGAACGTTCCCTCCTCTGAGCCCAACGCTGAGGTCGTGATCAGGGCCGACAAGCGACGATTCGCCGAGATGTTGTTCGGCGTCCTGTCGGGTCAGATGCTGCCTCCGGCCCCCTCGTAGGCTTTCCCCGCTGCCGCAGGCGGATTCACCCGGCCCACGAACCCGGCGATCGCGATCATCGTGACGACGTAAGGGATCATCCGGATGAATTGCTCTGGCATCAGCGAGATGATCGGAGCGTCGCTCAGCCGGAGGGGGATCGCCTGGGCGAAGCCGAACAGCAGCGAGCCCAGCATGAGGGACACCGGCTTCCAGTTGCCCAGGATCAACGCCGCCAGCGCGATGAAGCCCATGCCCTGGGTCTGGCCCTCGTGGTACAGCTCGTTGACCTCGATGGAGAGGAACGCGCCGGCGAGACCTGCGAGCGTCCCGGAGATCGCAACACCTGCGTAGCGCAAGGGGGCCAGCCGGACCCCGACGCTTCTCGTCGCGTCCGGGTTCTCACCGGCGGATCGCAGCCTTAGGCCGAAACGCGTCTTATTCAGGACGAAGAGGACGGGAACCGTAAGCAACAGCGCCAGCGGGACGATGGGAGACATGTCCTCGAAGGCTCGGCCCAGTCCCAGCGGCAACGAAGACAGCAAGGGGAAATCGAACTTCTCGAAGTGCGGGATGCTCGGCGGGGACTGCGTGGCCTGTCCGAAGAACGTCTGTGCCAGGAAACGCGCCATCCCGATCGCGACGACGTTGATGACGACGCCGGACACGATGTGGTCGACGCGGAAGGTGACCGTCGCGAGGGCATGGACCAGAGACATCCCGAGCCCCCCTACCGCTCCCATGACCAGGCCCATCACCGGCCCGTACTCCAGGGTCCCCCATGCACCCATCACGGTGCCGACGATCATCATCCCCTCCAGCCCGATGTTCACGATCCCGGAGCGCTCGCTGAAGAGTCCTCCGAGGCCGGTCAGGTAGATGATCGTGAAGTAACGGAGACCGATCGCGATCGCGACACCGAGATCAAGAAGCGGCATCGTGGGCCTCCTTCCTCGGGGCGACCACAGACTCCTCCGAGCGGACGATGCGCTGACGGCGCCTGTTTACGGCACGCCTCACGATCTCGTAAGCCACGACTACAGAGAGGATCAAGATCCCCTCGAGGATGATCAAGGTCTCGGTGGGCAGCTCGAAGGAAACCGCGATCCCGTCCTGTCCTCTGGCCAGCATGCCGAGCAGGATGGCTGCGAGGGGGATGCCGAAGGGATGGTTGCGGCCCAGGAAGGCAACGGTGATCCCCGCGAAGCCCAGACCGATCTCATAGTTGTGGGCGAGATAGCCGCGGTCACCGAGCAAGCTGTTCATCCCCACCAACCCTGCCAGCGCCCCCGAGATCAAGAACGCCTTCACCTGTAGGGCGCTGATCGAAACGCCGCCGGCCTCGGCGGAGCCTGCCGACGAACCCACGGCCCGGATGTCGTAACCGAGACGGGTGCGCTTGAGCAGCACCCAGACGAACGCGCACGCGACCAGAGCGAGCGGGAACAACCAGGTGAGGTGGACCGATCCGGGGATCTGTTCGGACAACCCGAACGTGTCCGCGATCCTCGGGATGAGAGCCTTCTCCGCGAAGATGTCGGTTCGAAGGTCGATCAACCCCTCTTCCTTGCTGCGCAGCGGATTCAACAAGGCCCAGGCGACCAGACTGACGGCGATGCCGTTCATCATGATCGTGGTGACGACCTCGTGCGCTCCGGTCCGCACCTTGAGAACCGCGGGGATCGCGGCCCACACGACCGCTCCCGCCATCGCAGCGATCAGGATGAGGGGAACGAGCAGGAAGCCCGGCAGGAAGTCCAGGGCCAGAGCCGCCGCCGCAGCGGTCATCATCCCGACGATGTATTGACCTTCGACGCCGATATTGAACATCCCGGCTTTGAAGGCGACGGCTACCGCCAGGCCCGAGAAGATCAGAGGGGTCGCATTCGCGAGCACGCGCGCGATGTCGGAGAGCTCGGAGGTCCCGTAGACCCAGATGATCCGATAGACCTCGAGGGGGTCGACGCCGTAGGCGCGGATGATCAGGGCTCCGACCACGCCGGCGAACAGGAACGCTCCGCCGAGGGCGGCGGCCTGTCCGATCAGGAAATCGACCCACGGCGGGCGTTGGGCCGCAGCTTGCGTGCCGGCCTGCGCTGACATCAACCGGCCTCCGCGGCTCGGCCGCCGGTCATGCCTATCCCGAGCTCGTCGGGTGGCGCGTCGGGTGTGTACTCGCCCGTGATGCGGCCCTCGTAGAGGGTCACGATGCGATCCGAGAGCTCGTAGATCTCGTCGAGCTCGGCAGAGATGAGCAGCACCGCGCGGCCTGCAGCCTTCTGCTCGAGGATCTGCGTCCAGACGAATTCGATAGCGCCGACGTCCAGGCCGCGCGTCGGCTGGTGAGCGATCAGCAGCTCGGGGTCGTCTTCGAGCTCGCGGGCAAGGATCAGCTTCTGCTGGTTGCCTCCCGAAAGGGTGGACGCCTCGACCGAGATGTTCCTGGCTCGCACGTCGAACTCGCGGATGAGCCGCGTCGCCAGAGACTTGATCTTCTTTATAGCCAACATCCCGAGCCCGCCGGAGTATTCGCTGCGGCCTTGCCGGCCCAGGACCGAGTTCTCCCACAAGGTCATGTCGAGGACGAGACCGCGTGAGTGCCTGTCCTCGGGCACGTATGCGACGCCGGTCTTGCGCACCTCAGCCACCGGAAGCCCGGTCACATCCTTGCCTCCGACCGAGATCCGACCCGAGGTTGGCTTCCGCAGGCCGACTATCGCTTCGGCAAGCTCGCGCTGCCCGTTGCCCTCCACCCCGGCGATGCCGAGGATCTCACCCTTTCGCACCTGGAGGCTGAGGCCTCTCACGTGACCGGCGACCTCGAGATCGGACACCTCGAGGACGGGGGCACCGACGTTCACTTCGGGCTTCTTCAATCGGAAGAGCACGGGACGTCCGACCATCATCTCGGCAAGCTTCTCTTTGGTCGTTCCCGCGGGCCGTGTTTCCCCGACCACCCGGCCCCTGCGAAGCACGGTGATCCGATCGGCGACGTCCAGGACCTCGTTGAGCTTGTGGCTGATGAAGATGATGCTCTTGCCGTCGGCACGAAGGTGGCGGAGGTTCTCGAAGAGCTCTTCGGTCTCGCTCGGAGTGAGCACGGCGGTCGGTTCGTCGAGGATCAGCACATCTACCCCCCGATACAGCGCCTTCAGGATCTCGACCCGCTGCTGCTGACCGACCGAGAGGTCCTCCAACACGGCATCCGGATCGATCTTGAAGCCGTACGACCCGGCGAGCTCTGCCACCCTTTTCCTCGCCGCGCCGTAGTCGACGAGTGGGCCGCCTTCGGCCCCGAGCACGATGTTCTCGACCACCGTGAAGCGATCGACGAGCACGAAATGCTGATGGACCATGCCGATCCCTCTCGCGATCGCGTCGCGAGGTGAGCCGATCCTGGCCGCTTCACCGTCGATGACGATGCGCCCCTCGTCCGGGGGATACAGGCCGTACAGGACCCTCATCAACGTGGATTTGCCGGCGCCGTTCTCGCCCACCAGCGCGTGGATCTCTCCTCTATGGAGCTGAAGATCGACACCCTCGTTGGCGACCACGCCGGGGAATCGCTTCGTGATCCCCTCCAGCGCGATCAGCGGAGGGCCGGAGCCCTCCGCTGACGTGCGCTCTGCTGTTTCAGTCACAGCGCTTGCGACTCGTTCCGTCTAAGGCGCGTCCGGAACCGTGATCTCGCCGTCGATGATCTGCTGCTTGAACTCGTCCAGCTTCGCTTGGATGTCGCTCGAGAGCAGGTCCTCGTTGTCGTTGTACTCGTTCACCGCGTAGTCGACGCCCTCTTCGGCTAGTCCGAGGGAGATGAAACCGGTGACCCAACTGTCTTCGACCACGTTCTTGATGGCGTCGTACACCGCGGTGTCTACCCGCTTCAGCATCGACGTCAAGATCAGCTTCTGCTCCTCCGGGCTCGCGGTCAGCGACTGGTCGGAGTCAACGCCGATGGCCAGCTTGTTGGCTGCGACCGCCGCCTTGAAGAGGCCCAGACCGGATTGGCCGGAGGCGTGATAGATCACGTCGGCACCATCGTCGTACATCTTCTCGGACAGCGCTTCGCCCTTCGTGGGGTCGACGAACGCCTGCACGGAGTCACCGATGTACTCGACGAGGATCTTGATGTCCGGGTTGACCGCCTTGGCCCCGGCCGCGTAGCCAGCCTCGAACTTCTCGATCAGTCCGGTGCCTTCCTGGCCTCCGAGGAACCCGATCGTTCCGGTTTTGGACTTCAGAGCCGCAGCTGCACCGACGAGGAACGAGCCCTCGTGCTCCTTGAAGCCGAGGTTCGCGACGTTGTCGGCTTCGGCGGCGAAGCCGTCGATCACTCCGATGTACTGCTCGGGGTAGTCGCCGGCCACTTTGTCGACCCCGGGAGAGAAGGAGAACCCGATCCCGAGAACGAGGTCGTAACCGCTGTCGAGGAGGTTGACCAGGTTCGCGTCGCGGTTCGAGCCGGTTTGGTTGGTCTCGATCAGCTTGGTGTTCTCTTCCGAGACGAGACCGTCTTCGATCGCTTGCTGCAGGCCGCGGTTGGCGGCGTCGTTGAAGGACTTGTCTCCGAGGCCGCCGACGTCCAAGGCCAAACCGACCTTGATGTCGCTCGTAGCCTCTTCGGAATCACCCGTGTCGCCGGTGCCCGTCTCAGTGTCCGCGGCTTTGTCTCCGCCGCAAGCCGCCGCGAAGATCATGAGGGCCGCAAGTAGCGCGAGCCAGGCTGTTCTCTTGCTGTGCAAAGGTGCCTCCCTTTTTCATGCCTGAGCGGATCCGCTCGTCGGTCTCTGGGAGCATATAAAGGGGACCCTCTGGACGGAACCCGCTTCCACGACTTTGCGATGGGTTTTCGCTGCGACGGCGGGCCATCCCGGTGGCAGAGGCGGGGATAGGGTCGTCGACTATGCCGAAGATCTACACGAAGAAGGGTGACGACGGGACGACCGGGCTGCTCTATGGCGGTCGCGTCTCGAAGGACGACCTCCGCACCGAGGTGTACGGCACGCTGGACGAGTGCGTGGCCGCCCTGGGTCTGGCTCGCTCTTCCGGTCTGGTCCCCAGGATCGAAGAGATCGTGCTGAGGCTTCAGAGGGAGATGTTCGTCGCGGGGGCCGAGCTGGCGACCGCCGAGGAGAATCGGGACAAGCTGCAACCAGGGATCTCCAGGATCGAGGCCTCCATGACCCAGGCAGCCGAGTCGGACATCGACGCCCTGCTGGAAGAGCATCCCCTCAGGCCCGAGTTCGTGCTCCCGGGCGAGACGCCCGGTGCGGCCGCCTTGGATCTGGCTCGCGCCGTGCTCCGCCGGGCCGAGCGGAGCGCGGTCACCCTGCACCGGAACGGGGCGGTGGCCGACGAAGAGGTCCTCCGGTACCTGAATCGCGTCTCGGATCTGCTCTTCGCCTGCGCCAGGTTCGAGGAGGCCGAACGAGGTCGCAGCGCGCCGGCGTCGCGCGAGAAGTGAAGCCGTTCGATCACTGTCCGGCGTGTGGGACGCGGTTGGGCGCATCCGATCACGAGACGGGCAAGAAGTGCCCTTCGTGCGGCCGAACCTGGTACCGCAACTCCGCCCCCACCGCAGGGTGCGTGATCGTCCGCGACGGCAAGGCCCTGGTCACACAGCGGGGTGTGGAGCCCGAGAAGGGACGTTTCGACATCCCTGGTGGATTCCTGGCTGCGGGCGAGGAGCCGATCTCGGGCCTGAAGCGGGAGCTGCGTGAAGAGCTGGGGGTGGAGGTCGACGCTTCCGTCGAGGATTGTCTGTCGATGGTGCCTCATCCCTATGGCCCGGAGGGCGACTACGTGCTGGCCCTCGGCTTCGTCGCCAGGCTGGTCTCGGGTGAGCCGCGCGCCGCCGACGATGTGGCCGATTTCCTGTGGGTGGACGAGGACGAACTCGAAGCGTTGGACTTCGCCTGGCCCCACGACCGCGAACTGGTTCGCAAGGCCCTGCGTAGAGCTAAGGAGGGGATGGATGGAGGACCGTGATCTGGCTCGTCTGCTGGCGTGGGGGCGCATCGGGATAGGTGGTGCGTTGGCGCTGGCGCCATCGACGTTCGTGCGTCTGTGGACCGGGCGACCTCAACCGGGGTTCCCGGCGAAGATGATGGGCAAGGGCTTCGGTGTCCGCGAGCTCGCGATCGGGGTAGGCCTGCTGACCGCGCTCGAGAGCGGCGGCAACGTCAAGCCGTGGCTGCTGGCCACCGCAGCGGCGGATGCCGGCGATGCGGCCGGCACGCTCGGTTCGTGGGGGGAGCTGGGGAGCCTGCGGGCCCTCGGTTTCCTGGTGCTCGAGGTCGGTGCTGCTGTGATCGGGTTCTCTTTGGCGGAGTCGCTCGACTAGCCCACCTTCTCCAGCCTCGCCTTGAGGTGGTTCTGCAACTCGTGTCCACCGAAGGACATCCCGATCTCGTACGAGAGCACCTCTGCGTCTACCAGCAAGGTGCGCGAGATCGCATCGACGGTCTTCGCGGTGGATGACGACGCCAGCGCTGTGGATGTCACCTCCAACGATGTGCCATCCACATGCCCTTCGCCGATCTCCGTGATGCCGAACGCGTGTGCGATCACCATCTCGATCCTGGCTTCGCCCGAGATCCGGATGAAACCACTTTCGGCATGCATCGGGCGCCCGTCATCCGGGTGCCACGTCTTCGATGAATAGACCAGGAACGGCCGGCCGGTGTGGGTGAACCGCGCCTCCTCCTCGTAACCGAAGGCATCGATCGTCGGATAGATGCCCCGACCGCTGCCGCGCCAGGTGCCGAGGAGGAACGCCAAGGGCTCCAGTTGCTCTACGGGGGCGGGGTCCACCTCTTCACCGTACCGGCCGCCGCATAAGGTTGCGCCGTGGATCTCAGTCATTCCGAGGAAGAGCTCGAGTTCTATCGCTCGGTCAAGCAGTTCGCGGCCGCGGTGGTAGAGCCCGGGGCCCACGAGCGCGATGTCGAGAGCCGGTTCGATCGAGAGGTGTGGGATCGGGTAGGGGAGTTCGGGATCCTCGGACTCCCGATCCCTGAGGAGTACGGCGGCTCGGGGGCGGACATCGTGACGACCTGCCTCGCGCTGGAGGCGCTGTCCGAGGGCGGCCACGACGCCGGACTGGGTCTGTCGGTGGGTGCGCACATCACGATCGGGACCGTTCCGATCTGGCTGCACGGCACGGAGGAGCAGAAACGCCGCTATCTCCCCGATCTCTGTTCGGGAAAGGCCATCGGCGCCATGGCCATCACCGAGCCGGAAGCCGGCTCCGACGCAGCCTCCATCAAGTGCTCCGCCAGGCGCGACGGAGATTCCTGGGTGATCAACGGCAGCAAGATCTTCATCACGAACGGTTCGATCGCAGATTCCGTCATCGTGATCGCCGTTACCGACCCCGACGCCGGGCCGGGCCGCGGCGTCACCGCCTTCATCGTCGAGAAGGACAACCCCGGTTTCTCGGTCGGAAGAGACCTGGACAAGATGGGGACCCGTTCGTCCCCTCTCTCGCTGCTGCATTTCGACGATTGCAGGGTGCCCGCCGAGGCGATGCTGGGGGACGAGGGCTCTGCGCTGTGGCAGGTCGCGTTCGAATGCTTCGACTGGGAGCGCTGCGTGATGATCGCCTCTTCGATCGGCGGGATGAAGGCCTCGCTCACCGCGGCGATCGCGTACGCCAAGGAGCGGGTGGCTTTCGGCAAGCCGATCGCGCGCCATCAGGCGATCCAGCACAAGCTCGCCGAGATGAAGGCCTACCTGGACGCCGCTCGGCTCACCCTGTATCACGCGGCCTGGCTGAAGCAGGAAGGCAAACCACATCAGGTCGAGGCGAGCGTCGCCAAGCTGTTCGTGGCCGAGGCTGCGATGCGCAACGCGATCGAAGCGACCCAGATCTTCGGCGGATACGGCTACATCAAGGAGTATCCGATCGAACGCTCGATGCGCGATGCGAAGCTGATCTCGATAGGCGGGGGGACGTCGGAGATCCAGAAGATGATCATCGCCCGCCACCTCCTCGAAGACGGCTGAAGGTAGAGGTTCTAAAGGACGGCTTCCAACGCCTTCTCGAGCCCTTCGTAGGTCACCGGCCCGTCGATCCGCTTCGCGATGGCGCCCTCGGCGTCGATGATGATCGTCACCGGCTGATAGGGAACACCGTAGGCCTCCCAGACCTTGGGCCCATGTGCCATCGCGTAGGGCACGTCGTAGGTGTCTACGTACTCCTTGCCGTCCCCGACCGTGTCTCTGTTCGAGACTCCGACGAAGATGACCTCTCCGTCCAACTCCTCAGCCAACTGGTTGAGATGCGGTTGTTCCGCTTGGCACTGTGGTCACCAGCTCTCCCAGAAGTTGAGGACGACGGGAGTGCCGCGCTGCTCGGCCAGAGAGAACACCTCACCCTCGAAGGTCGTGACGGAGAAGGCGGGCGCAGAGTTCTCCGGAGACCTCGCCGCCGGCGCTTCGTCGGCGGCCGTGCACGCGGTCGAGACGGCCATGATGGCCACAGCGACGAGCAGCTTGCGCATGACCGAGATCATGCCCGAAGCCTGGGATTAAGCCTCAGACCTCCCGCGCGCAGCGCAGGATCGCCTCCACCGAGACGTCGACGTCTTCGGCGGTGGTCGACCAACTCGAGACCGAGATCCGCATCAGGGCGCGACCGTGCCAGACGGTCCCGCCTAGCCAGCATGTCCCGTCCGCCTGGACGCGTTCGATCACCGCTTTCGTCCGCTCGTCGTCACCGAACGAGACCAGCACCTGGTTGAGCACCACGTCATTCACGATCTCGACCCCCGGCTCCGCGGCGAGCGCGTCTGCGAAACGTCGGGCGTTGGCACAGGACCGCTCGATCATCTCGGTTATGCCTCTGCGGCCGAGCGATCGGATCGCGGCGTATGTCGTGAAGCCCCGGGCCCGGCGAGAGAACTCCGGGGTCCAATCCATCTGGTCGCGCTCGCCGCCGTCCTCGGATTGGACGAGGTAGCTCGCGTGCACGCTCATCGCGGCCCGATGCGAGTTGGGATGCGCGCAGAACGCCAGTCCCGAGTCGTAGGGGACGTTGAGCCACTTATGTGCGTCGGTCGCCCAGGAGTCGGCTCTCTCGGCCCCCGCGAGCAACGGTCTCAGCGAAGGCGCAACGGCGGCCCAGGCCCCGAACGCCCCATCGACGTGAACCCAGGCACCCTGTTCGTGAGCTGCGTCGCAGATCTCCGTCAGTGGATCGAAAGAGCCCGTGTTCACGTTGCCGGCCTGCGCGCAGACGATCGTCGGGCCCTCGGCCCGCGCGAGCACGTCGCGGAACGATCCCATCTCCATCCGACCTTGGTCGTCGGCGTCCACCGCGCTCACGACGGCTGTTCCGAGACCGAGATAGCGCAGGGCGCGATCGATCGTGACGTGGCGCTCGGCCCCCGCGACCACGGTGATCGGAGGCGCCCCCTGTAGTCCGTCGCGCTCGACATCCCAGCCCGCTTCGGCGAGGACGTGATGACGCGCGGAGGCCAATCCGACGAAGTGAGCCATCTGGCAGCCGGTTACGAGAGAGAACGAGGCGTGGGCCGGTATGTTCAAGAGCTCCTTCAGCCAGGAGCCCGCGACCTCCTCCACCACCGAGGCGGAGGGCCCGGCCGCGAAGAGGCCCGCGTTCTGATCCCACACCGAGGTCAACCAATCGGCAGCCACCGTGGTGGGGAGCGCGGCTCCTATGACGAAGCCGAAGAAGCGAGGTCCTGCCGTGGCCACGACGCCCGGCTCCGTGCCTTTGATCAGCGAATCGATCACGTCGGCGCCCGGCTGGGGCTCCTCGGGCAAGGGGCCACCAAGCACGGCCCTCAGCTCGTCGGCAGACGCGTCGGTACCGACCCGTCGTTCCGGGAGCCGCGCTATGAAGTCCTCGGCATAAGCCGCTGCTGCTCGAAGGGCACGGTCACTGTCGCTCATCGGATCCTCCTCGTGTGGATCCTTGCGATTCTGTCAGTGGGACCGAGGCGGCGACAAGGTGGTCGCTGCTATCCGGCGGCTATGTTTCTGCGATGCCACGCTGGCCCTTCACGGACGATCACGAACAGCTGAGGGCATCGATCAGGTCGTTCGTAGAGGCGGAGCTGGCTCCGAACGCCGAGGCCTGGGAGGAGGCTGGCGACTTCCCCGATGCGGTCTTGACCCGGATGGGTGAGCTGGGCCTGCTCGGTCTCACCTACCCGGAGGAACTGGGCGGGGGTGGCGGTGACTACCTCTGCAACATCGTGCTCGCGGAGGAGATGACGCGCTGCAACTCCGGTGGTGTGGCTATGGCCGTCGCCGTGCAGACCGACATGGCGGTTCCGCCGATCTTCAAGTTCGGGACCCCGGCCCAGATCGAGCGCTACCTCGTGCCCGCTATCAAGGGCGAGCTGATCTTCTGTCTCGGCATCACCGAGCCCGACGCAGGATCCGACGTGGCCTCGATCAAGACCACGGCCAAGAAGGTAGACGGCGGCTGGGTGATCAACGGCAGCAAGATCTTCATCACGAACGGACGACGGGCCCATGCGATGACTTTGGTGGCCAAGACGGACCGTGACGCATCCCACCAGGGCATCTCTCTGTTCGTCGTCGATACCGATACGCCGGGATTCGAGGTGCGACGCACGCTCGACAAGCTGGGCATGCGCACGAGCGACACCGCCGAGATCAGCTTCACCGACATGTTCGTGCCCGACGAGGCCCTGCTTGGGAAAGAGGGCGAGGGCTTCTACAACATCTCCTGGGAGCTTCAGGGCGAGCGGTTGATCGGTGCGGCTGGTGCGATAGCGGGCGCCCGACGTTCGTTCGAGGCCGCGCTCGCCTACGCGGGTCAGCGTGAGACGTTCGGCAAGCCCATCGGGAAGCATCAGGTGATCCGTCACGCTCTCGCAGAGATGGCGACCGAGGTCGAAGCGGCGCAGCAACTCGTGTACGCGGCGGCCTGGAAGGTGAACAACGGCGAGTACCCGGTGAGAGAGATCTCTATGGCCAAGTTGCTCACCGGCGAGGTCTCGTGGAAGGTCGTCGACAAAGCCCTGCAGATCTTCGGCGGCTACGGCTACGCGATGGAGTTCCCCATCCAGCGGGCCTGGCGGGACACCCGGCTGATCCGGATCGGCGGCGGAACCGACGAGGTCATGCGCGACGTGATCGGCCGTATGGAGGGTTTATAGGTGGAGTCGGATCTCTTCGGCCCCCAGCACATCGAGCTCCGTCACCACGTTCGGGCTTTCGTGGACAAGGAGTTGGCTCCTCATGCTGCCGAGTGGGAGAAAGCCGAACGGTTCCCCCGCGAGGTGTTCGAACGGGCCGGCGAGGTGGGCATCTTCGGCTGCAAGTACGAGCCGGAGCTCGGCGGCTCGGGCCCCGACTATCTGGCGGACGCCGTCGTCACCGAGGAGCTGGCCCGGTGCGGCTCGGGCGGGGTCTCGGCGTGCCTCGGAGCGCACAAGGATCTGGCCTGTCTCTACGTGTCGAACTTCGGGAGCGAGGAGCAGCGCCGTCGCTGGCTTCCGGACGCTCTCGCAGGCAAGACGATCGGTGGACTGGCCGTGACTGAGCCGGATGCCGGATCGGACGTGGCGGGCATCAAGACCACGGCGCGCAAGGACGGGGACGGCTGGGTACTCAACGGATCGAAGATCTTCATCACGAACGGCGCCTGGGCGGACTTCGTCGTGGTGGCCGCCAAGACCGACCCGGATGCAGGTCACTCCGGGATCACCCTGTTCGTGGTCGAAGCCGGGACGCCGGGCTTCAGCGCTCGGAAGATCCCGATGCTCGGATGGCGTTCGGGCCAGACGGGTGAGCTCTCCTTCTCGGAAGTGCGCGTGCCCGACGATCAGAGGCTGGGTGACGAGGGGGCCGGGTTCCTCGCGATCATGAAGAACTTCGCCTGGGAACGTCTGGTGATGGCGTTAGGCCAGACCTCGGGCGCGCAACGCGTCTACGACCTGGCCAAGGCGTACGCCCTGGAGCGCACCGCGTTCGATCGACCCGTCGGAAAGTTCCAGGTATGGCGCCACCGCTTCGCGGAGATGGCGACCCGTATCGAGGCGGGCCGCGCTCTCACCTACAGCGCGCTGCGCCTCTACGTCGCGGGGGAGGACCCGATCCGGGAGGTCTCGATGGCGAAGCTCTATACGAGCGAACTGGCCTTCCACGTCGCCGACGAATGCGTGCAGATCCATGGGGGCTACGGCTACATGACGGAGTTCCCGGCCGAGCGGGCGCTGCGCGACACGCGTCTCGGCCCCATCGGCGGCGGAACCTCCGAGATCATGCGAGAGATCATCGGTCGCACCTACGGTCTCTGATCGCTCTGCGCGTAGTGGAGGTCGGAAACCGACGCTGGTTACGCGCAGAGTCAGCCGAGGGGCGGGTCTAGGTGGATGCGGACGATGAGGGCCAGCTCCCGGCCCAGGGCGACCGGGCCCTTCTCGGTCTCGACCGTGAGCGGCCCTTCCAGCGGAGCGATGTCCTTGACGCTGATCTCGGCCCCCGGCCGGATGCCGATCGAGTCCAGGTAGGGCAGGACCTCTTCCTTCACCTCCGAGATCTGAGCCACGACCCCCCCGGCGCCGGCGGGCAGCTCGGTGAGACGTTGCAGCGACCGGAGGTCCACGGGGCAGATCGGGTGCCCGTGCGGGCAGTAGTCGGGGTAGTCGAGCGACTTCGCCATCGCCTCTTCGACCCGGGCCGAGATGGCGTGCTCGATCCGATGGGCCTCGCCGTGGACCTCGTGCCAGGCCATCCCCAGCTTCTGAACCAGCAGGCACTCGACCAGGCGGTGGCGGCGGAGCATCGTGTGGGCCAGGCGCCGGCCCTCCGGGGTGAGCAGGATGTCCCCGCCCTTCTCCCTGGTGAGGTAGCCCTCCCCGGCGAGCCGCTTCAGCATCTCCGAGGCCGAGGGCAGCGATACCTCCAGGGTCCGAGCCAGCACCGTGGCCGTGATCCGGTCCCCGTCCTCTTCGAGGCGTTTGATCTCCTCGAGGTAGTCCTCCACCCCTCGCATCACCCGAAACTACCCCTCCGGGCCCCCCGCGATGACGCTTTGCTTCCTCTCCTAAACGCCCCGTGAGCAGGGCTTTTGTCCACTGAGGCGAAGTAGGACGTGTGCTACGGTCGATCGCTGTGTCTATGAGACGCGGTCCGCAGGCGCTCCGCCTCGTGTTGATCTCGCTCCTGTTAACGGCAGCCTCGATCCCTCTGATGGCGCCGGGCGCTTCGGGGGCCGAGACGTTGAAGGAGCTTCAGGCCCAGAAGGATGCCCTTCAGGCCGACCTGAACGCGGCCCAAGCCGAGATCGAGGAGCTACGCACCAAGCAGGACACGCTCGAGCACCGGATCCACGAAGCCGACGAGCGCATCGAGGTCCTGCGCAAACGTGAGACCAAGCTCCGATCGCAGGTCGTAGCCCGGGCCCAGGAGCTGTACATGAACGGGAACTCGGAGATGCTCGAGGCGCTGTTCGGGGGCTCGGATATCTCGGAGCTCATGACGCGCACCGAGGTGCTGTCGCAGCTCTCGCTCGACAACAGCGGGGTGTTCGTGAACCTGTCCCGGTCGCAGGCCGAGCTCGCCCAGCTCGAGGAGTCCCTCGCGGCCGACCAGAAGTCGCTGGCCGAAGCACAGGCGCAGCTGGCGGATCGCAACGACATCTTGCAGTCGAAGTTCCAGTCGATCGCGGCCGAGTACGAGCGTTTGCGTGCCGCGCTGCTGGCGCGGACTCCCGAACCCGCCGCTCCCGCGGCAAGCACCGCGTCGACCCCGTCGCTTCCTCGCCCGACCGGATCCATGACCTGTCCCGTCGGTGGCGCCACCTCGTTCATCGACAGCTGGGGTGCACCTCGGGCAGGGCACACGCACCAGGGTGTCGACATGATGGGTGCGTACGGGACCCCGATCGTGGCGATCACGTCGGGCACGATCACGTTGTCGGACTACGGCGACTCGGCCGGCTACTGGCAGATCCTCTCGGGTGACGACGGCCACCAGTACTGGTACATGCACAACGAGCGCAACATCGTGAACGGCGGGCGCGTGACGGTCGGGCAGCAGATCGCGACGCTCGGCGACTCCGGCAACGCGGCCGGGACCCCTCACCTCCACTTCGAGTACCACCCGGGCGGCGGAGCGGCGATCAACCCGTACCCCCTCGTAGCCTCTCTCTGCTAGGAGCGGCCCTCCGTGGACCCATTGATCATCACGGTTGCGGCCGTGGGGGCCGAGCTCACCCTCGAGCAGCAACCGAACCTTCCCGTCACCCCTGAGGCACTTGCCCGCGACGCGCACGAGTGCGAGCAGGCCGGCGCGTCGATCTATCACTTGCACGTCCGAGATGACCAAGGCGCGCCCACCATGGACGTGGGTCGCTTCCGAGAGTCCCTCGCGGCGATCAGGGACGCGTCGGACCTGATCGTGCAGTTCACCACGGGGGGAGCGGTCGGCGATCCCGAGGAGGCTCGCATCGCTCCGTTGCAGCTTTCCCCCGAGATGGCGACCTTGACCACCGGAAGCGTGAACTTCGGCCGCGACGTCTTCCTGAACCCGGCCCCCCTGATCGAGCGGCTCTATGCAGAGATGACCTCTCGTGGCGTGATGCCCGAGTACGAGATCTTCGAGGCCGGCATGGTCGCGACCGCGCTGGCCCTCTACGACAAGCTCGGCCTCGATCACCATCGTCATTTCGACTTCGTCCTCGGAGTCGCCGGAGCGCTCCCGTACGGCCCCGGCGTCCTGTCGTTCCTCACCGGTCTTCTCCCGCCGGACGCCACCTGGTCTGCAACGGGGATCGGCCGTTCCCATCTCGAGGCCATGAAGGAGACGATCGATATGGGTGGACATGTCCGCACCGGATTCGAAGACGTGCGCTACCTGGAGCCGGGCCGCTTGGCCTCCTCGAATGCCGAGTTGATCGGCCGCGTGGCCGACGCAGCCAGGGGCGCGGGCCGGGACCTAGCGGGCCCCGCGGTCACGCGCCAGATCTTCGGGTTGACGTCTCAGGCAGGAGGTACCCTGGCCCGGTGAGCGAGGTCAAGAGAAGGCTCGTCGACCGCATCATCGAGGCGTCCTACATCGAAGGGCTTACAGAGCTTTCGATGGAGGACCTGCGTGCCATGCGCGACGAGTGCGCCGAGGGAGAGACAGAGGTCTCCTTCGAGCGGAAGCTCTGCCAGGCCCGCATAGACATCTTGTCGGCAGAGCTCGACCATCGCAGCGGGAAATCGACCGGAGATCTGATCGCCCGGCTTCCCGAGATCCTGGCTGAAGGCACCAGCGGGTCTGCCGGTGTGCTTCCCAGCCGCGCCCCGGATCTATCGATCCCTCGCAACACAGACATCCCCAGGAGGCGCGTGGAGGAGATCGTCGGCGAGCAGACGCTTGCACGCCTGTCGCAGGTCCCGACCGAGGAGATCAAGAAGATCATCGAGTCACTTGCCGAGCACGAGAGGATCCTGTCGGGGAAACGCAAGCGGGTGCACGAGGTCCTCGACTCGGTGCAGGCCGAGATCGTGCGGCGTTACACGAGCGGCGAAGAGGACGTGAACGACGTCCTGGCCTGACGGCCTCAGTGCTTCTTCTTTCCCTTGCCCTTCGGGGTGTCGTGTGACTTCTCGTTGCCGCCTGCGTTCGAGTGCGCCGGCGGTCCCTGACGCGAGGGCTTCGGGCGTGGAGCGGGTGACGTCTGGTGCGATGACTTCGACCTGGTGCCTGACGCCGTGGTGGGCGCTCGGTATCGCGAGCTCGATCGGTGACTCTTCCCTTTGCCCTTCTTGATCTTCTTGACCTTGGTTTTCTTCTTGGCCTTCTCGTTGTTCTTGCTCGTCTTGGCGTGGTGGGCCTTGTGTGCGTGTTTCCCGTCGTGACGAGCGTCGCTCTGGGCGGTCCGAGCGTCATCGGGACCTTCGGAGCCTTCGGCCCGTGAGGTGACGAGCAGCACTCCCTCCGCGCGGAAGCGTCCATCGAAGGTTTCGCCATCGGCTCGACCGGTGCCGGTCGCGCTCGGCGAAGTCGCAGCGGGGTCGGCGAGACCTGCAAGGTCGATCGGCGCAGGCGGCATCGTCACTGGGATGAGTGGGATCAAGGCCAGTGGAACGGGGACCGGCTCGCTCTCGGTGGCTTCACCCGGGGCCGGGCCGCGTGTGTGGACGCTCCTCGGATCGATCGGCTGGACGGTTATCGAGGCGGGACGTCCGGAGGTTCGTTCCGCGGGGGTCGCGATGCGAAGCTCGGGGAAACCGTCGAGGCTGGTGCGCTGAGCGACCAGGGAGAACACGACGAGACTCCCGGCGGTGAGCGCGGCCAGAGCGGCTCCCACGAAGGGAGCCCAGGTGCGTCGCCGGATCTCTTCCACCTGCCTCTCCATGGTGAGTTGCTTCGCCGCCCGTCGCCGGAGTCCTGCTCTCTCCGTTGTTGTTCCCTCACGCTGCGTAGTCAAACTAGTCCATCTTAGCTAGGCATCGTCCGATTCGCCCGATTCCTTGAGGACTCTCTGCTTGCAACTGTTATGCAGATATGCTTAGATAGCTAGCATCAGGGATGGAGGGAGGCAAGGGTGACGACCGGTCGCATGAAGCTCGACGAACTCGGTTCGTTCATCCGCGAGCAGCGCCGGGGCGCCCGGCTCTCGCTGCGGAAGCTGTCGGATCTCGCCGGGATATCGAACCCCTACCTCTCGCAGATCGAGCGAGGGCTTCGCAAGCCCTCCGCGGAGATATTGCAGGCGATAGCCAAGGCTCTGCGTATCTCCGCCGAGACGCTGTACGTGCAGGCCGGGATCCTCGACGAGAACCGCGACCACGACCTGGTGGCCGAGATCCTCAAGGACCCATCGCTCAACGAGCGACAGAAGAAGGCGCTGATCGACCATTACCGCAGCTACATAGAGACGACGGATCCGGTCGAGCGGGCCGCAACCGTGCAAGACGTGATCGAACAGGACGATCTATGAGAGCCACAAGGTTTGACGGGAATCCGGAGCGACCCTCTTCATCCCCCCCACCCGCGTTGGATCGCGTCTGCGGTTACGCATGCGCGGCTCGACGAGCTTCGATTCCCGTCATCTCTTTTCCCTACGACCCCAGCGAAGGAGGTGAATCCATTGGCTAAGACACAAGAGCTCCTGTATGCAGCGATCGGAGCCGGCGACCTCGCCGTAGAGAAGGTGCGTGGTCTCCGCGAGCTCACCGATCGCAAGCAGACCGAGAAGGTCTACAAGGACTTCGTGAAGCGGGGCCGCACCATCAGCACCCGCATCAAGAACTCGGCCCCCACGAAGAATGCCGTCGCCCAGACCAAGAGTGCTCGGTCTCAGGTGAAGGCAGCCGCCACAAGCGTCCGCAAGGCCGTCAAGGCGGATGTTCGTGCCACCACGTCCGCCGCGACCAAGGCCGTCAAGGCTTCTTGACCCGCAGTGGGATCAACGGGCCCGCCCCCCTCGGAGTACGAGGATCGGCGGGCCCGTTTCGTCCCCCCCGTCGCCGGTGACGAAGGAATCGGCGGGGACTCCCCTTCGTTAGGACTACCGTGACTCCAACGATGACCACTCTTCAGATGCGCCTCGACTGCACCGAGCGCTGTTTCGACCTGCCCGAGTGGCATCAGCTCTTGAACAGCGACCCCGATCGGCACGTCTTCGCCACCCCTAGATGGAACAAGCTGTGGTGGGAGGAGTTCGGCGCCGACAAGGATCTGTTCGTTCTCTCCTTGGTGCGGGGTGACGAGGTCGTGGCCCTGGTCCCGCTCTACCGGAAGCACGAGGGCGAGCGGAAGATCCTGCGGTTCGTGGGGGGCATCGACCTGACCGACTACCTCGGCCCCATCTGCTCGTTGGAGGACCGGGACGATGTCGCCGACACGCTGGTCGACTGGCTTACGACCACCGATGTGGAATGGGACGAGTTCGATGCCCACAACATGCCGGTACCGTTCGGGTTCGCCGAGTTCCTGGTCGAGCGAGCCCACGCCAAGGAGCTCGCTTTCACGATCGATCAGGAGGAGACCGCGGCCGTGCTGCCGTTGCCGACCGACTGGGAGTCGTATCTCGAGGGGTTGGCCTCGAAAGAGCGCCGGGAGCTGAAACGGAAGATCCGCCGTCTCTATCGCGAGCACCCCGATGCGACGTTCCGAACGGCGACGGCGGAGACGTTGGAGGCCGACCTGAAGACCTTCGTGGAGATGCATCGCGGGGCCGAGGGCCACAAGGGCCACTTCATGAAGCCCGAGATCGCCACCTTCTTCGAGCGGGTCGCGCTCTCGTTCATGGAGGCCGGTTGGCTGCGGCTGGATCTTCTGGAGATCGGGGGCCGGGCCGTCGCTTCGACGTTCTCGTTCGAGGCTGCCGGCCGCTTCTACCTCTACAACTCCGCTTACGAGCCCGACGCCGCGCGGCTGTCCCCGGGACTCGTGCTGGTAGCGCATCTGGTCGAGTCCGCCATCGAGAGAGAGCTCGCATTCTTCGACTTCCTGCGCGGCCCCGAGCGTTACAAGTACCAACTCGGCGCGCAGGCAGTGCCTCTGCACAACGTGAAGATCTTCCGATCGGCCAACGGATGATGCACGTAGCCGTCATCTCGTATCACTCTTCCCCTCTGGAAGAACCCGGCTCCGGTGACGCGGGGGGGATGACCGTCTACGTCCGTAGCCTCGCCGAGGCGCTGTCCGCGCGCGGTGTGACGACCGACGTTTTCACGCGCGCTCAAGGTCCAGGACGCGGGCCGGTCACGGTCTCGCCGGGTGTCCGCGTGATCCCGATCCCCGCCGGGCCGATCGAGCCGCTGCCGAAGGAGCAGCTCCAAGCCCACATCGCAGAGTTCGTGTCTGGGATCAGGGCCTTCTCGCTGACGCAGCGCATCTCCTACGACCTGATCCACTCGCACTACTGGCAGTCGGGTCTGGCGGGCACGGAGCTGAGCAGGGCCTGGGACGTTCCGCTCGTGCACTCCCACCACACGCTGGGTCGCGTGAAGAACCGATTCCTGGCCCCGGGCGACGCGCCGGAGCCGGTTCGCAGGCTGGACGGAGAGGACCAGGTCATCGCCGCAGCCGACGTCCTGGTGGCCTCGACCGACGACGAGCTCGAGCATCTCTCCTGCCTCTATGGGGCCTCTCACGACCGCCTGAAGAGGCTCCATCCAGGCGTAGACCACTCCGTGTTCCGCCCGATGGACCGGGCGGCGGCCCGGCGCGAGCTGGGCCTGGGGGACGGTGCCATCCTCTTGTTCGTAGGGAGGCTGCAGCGCCTCAAGGGGGCCGATCTGGCTCTCAGGGCGCTCGAGGAGCTGGCTCCTGCCCTCGATCGCGAGGTCTCGTTGCTGCTCGTGGGGGGAGCTTCCGGTCCCGCTGGAGGATCCGAGGTCGTTCGACTCCAGCGTCTGGCCCGGGAACTGGGGATCGAGGATCGGGTTTCGTTCGTCGGCCCGCAGCCGCATCACCTGCTGCCGATCTATTACAACGCGAGCGATGTCGTGACGGTGTGCTCCCATTCGGAATCGTTCGGGTTGGCCGCGTTGGAAGCTCACGCGTGTGGCATACCGGTGGTTGGTACTCCGGTCGGCGGCCTGTCGCACATCGTGCGCGACGGACGGTCTGGGTATCTAGTCTCGGAGAGAGACCCAGCCGTTTTCGCGGGACGTCTCAAAACCGTGCTTTCGGATCCCGAACTACACGCGCGTTTCTCCGCCGAGGCCGAAGAAACCGCAGCGGGTTTCTCGTGGGAGCGGGCCGCGAGTGAGTTCATCGAGCTTTACGAATGTCTGGTCCGCGAAGGATCTCCCGAGGTCTGCACCTGCTGACCGCGACGCGTCAGAAAAAACTTCTCACAACGCGAAGAAAAATCGCGAGCCCCTGACCTGCACATTCGTTGCGCGAGCAGGGCGTTTACGAGGTTGACGATTCGCACGATGGGTCGCTATGTTCTCGCACGGCCTCAGAAGCCAGCATCTTGTCGGGTCTCGTGTGTGGGGAAGTGCACGAGGTTCGGCTCGATAAAGGTTTCTGGGGCCACTTTTTTTTCTCGGATCACCCTGATCGTCTAACGGATGATGTGAGAGATGAACGGAGTTTGCGGTTCTAGCTGCCGGCCATCGCGCGCAAGAAGAAGCGCAGGTTCGCGGGTCGCTCCGCGATGCGACGCATCAGGTACGGATACCAAGCGGATCCGAACGGGACGTACACGTTCACTCGGTGACCTTGTTGCGCGAGCTGCTCCTGTAGGTCGCGCCTGATCCCGTAGAGCATCTGGATCTCGAAGCTCTGAGCTCCGCCTCCCGCCCGCGAAGCCGCCTTCTTGGCGTGCTCGATCAGAGCGTCGTCGTGGGTCGCGATCCCGGGATCCGAGCCCTTGGTGAACAGCCAGTCGGTCAGGTACTTGAACTGGGCTTCGATCTCGCTCTTCTTCTGGAAGGCGACCTCCGGGGGCTCCGAGTAGGCCCCCTTGACCAACCTGACCTTGGGGGGCATCTCGGTGGCCAGATCCTCGAGATCCACCGCCGTGCGCCTCAGATAGGCCTGGATGGCGAGCCTCGTCTCGGGGAACTCCCGGCGGATGGCCTTGAAGACCTCGAGGGTGGCGGACACGTACTCGGACTGCTCCATGTCGATCTCGAGGCTGCTCCCGACCGCCTGAGCCTCGGCGCCGAGGGTGCGGATGTACCCCACGCACGCGTCCCGGTCGAGGGTCAGGCCCAGCTGGGTCAGCTTCACCGAGACCGTCGTGTCGATGCCGGTCGTCTCGATCTCTTTGATCGAGGCGAGGTACTCCTCGAAGGCGGCCTTGGCCCCGGTGGGGTCCATGACCCCCTCACCGAGGAGGTCGAGGATCCCCCCGATGTTCTTGGCGTTCAGCTGTTGGATCGCGTCGATGGCGTCTGCCAGCCGATCGCCTGCCACGAATCGCTTGACCACCGAGCTGGTCAGTTTCCCCTCGGTGACGAAGCGCTGGATCCGTGGTTTCTCCGAGGCCCACAACCAACTCTCTCTGAACATGGCCGCCTATCATGCACTCAAACACCACGGGAAGGAACGTCATGGCCAAGCTCGCCCTGCTCGGCGGCGGCAAGATGGGACAGGCGCTATTGGGTGGCCTGCTCGCGTCGGGTTGGCGCAAAGCCGAGGATGTGATCGTCACCGGACGTCGTCCGGAGCGCCTGGAAGAGCTCGCTGCCGCCTACGGTGTGGAGACCTCCCAGGACAACGCCGCGGCGGTCGCGGGGGCCGAGATCGTCGTGATCGCGGTGAAGCCTCAGGACACGGAGACGCTCCTCTCGGAGATCTCCTCACACGTGACTCCAGAACAGACCGTTCTGTCGTTCGTGGCGGCCATCTCGACCGGCTTCATCGAGACGCGGCTCGAGGACAAGGTGCCGGTCGTACGCGCGATGCCGAACACCCCATCGGTCGTCCACGAGGGCATGGCGGGCATCTCGCCGGGACGATACGCAACCTCAGAGAACCTGAAACTCGCCGAGGAGGTCCTCACGCAGGTGGGCCGGGTGGTCGTCGTCGACGAGTCCTACCTCGACGCGGTCACAGCCATCTCCGGCTCCGGCCCCGCTTACTTCGCGTTGCTGGCAGAGGCGATGATCGAGGCCGGCATCCTGCTGGGACTTTCCCGCGAGGTGTCGACCGATCTCGTGGTCCAGACGATGCTGGGCTCGGCCAAGATGTTGCGCGACGAGCGGATGCACCCCGTCGAGCTCCGCGAGATGGTGACCTCGCCCGGAGGGACCACGACCCGTGCCATCCGGGTGCTCGAGCAGTCCGGGGTCCGGGCCGCCTTCCTGAACGCGATACAGGCCGCGATGGAGCGCTCGCAAGAGCTAGCCCACGGCGACCCCACCGCCTGACCAGACTTGTCTGACCGCTCCGGCCTCGCCGCCGCCGTCACGCAGCTCCGCCCGAGCCTCCGGCTTGGGCTCGTCGGCGACGTTCGTCGCCTCCTCAGTCGCCGCTTGGCCGGCGTCGGCGCTGCCTGCGCTCCAAGCACAAACGATGAGGCGGTTGCGAATGAGTGAGAGCGTCGCCTTGGTCACGGTCGACGACATCGCCAAGGCCTACGACTTCGGCGCGTCCCACCCCCTGCGGCCAGAGCGCGTCCTGCTCACCTACGACCACATCCGCAATCTGGGACTCGGCGAGGTGGCTCGCGAGATCTCGTCGCGCTCGGCCACGGACGAGGAGATCGAGGCGGTGCACGATCGAGACTTCATCGACATGGTGAAGGCGATCGATGCCCGGGAGGTCGACGAGCGAGAGGGTCTGCCCTTCGGCCTCGGCACTCCGGACGACCCGATATTCGCCGGCATGCACCGAGCGTCGGCAGCGGTCTGCGGAGCATCGATCACAGCGGCCGAGTTGGTGGCGCGCGGGGAGGCCGAGCATGCCTTCAACCCCGCGGGTGGTCTGCACCACGCGCGCCGTCGGGAGGCTTCGGGCTTCTGCATCTACAACGACCCTGCCGCCGCGATAGCCAAGGTGCTGGAGCTCCGCCCCGACTGGCGGGTCATGTACGTGGACGTCGACGTTCATCATGGCGACGGGGTGCAGTGGATCTTCTACGACGAGCCGAGGGTGCTGACGGTCTCGCTGCACCAGTCGGGTCGCTACCTCTATCCCGGCACCGGCTTCGAAGACGAGATAGGAGAGGGGGCCGGGCGCGGCACCTCGGTCAACGTCCCCTTGCTGCCCTATACGGGCGAGTCCGATTACCTCTGGGCCCTGGAGCGGGTCTTAACGGGGTCGGCGGAGGCCTTCCGCCCCGACCTCGTGCTGACCCAGCTGGGCGCGGATACCCACTACGGCGACCCCCTCGCGAACCTCGGGCTCACGATGACGGCCTATCCCCGTATGGCAGAGATCCTCCACGCCGTCGCTCACGAGCATTGCGACGGCCGCTGGGTCGCCACCGGCGGGGGCGGCTACCAGGCCGAGACGGTCGTCCCCAAGGTCTGGACGATCCACTTCGCCGAGATGTGCGGACGGCCCGAGGCGATCCCGGCAGAGTGGCTGCGGGACCAAGCCCCCGAGCAGGCCGGCCGCTCGTTCCGGGATCAGTTGGAGATCTCGGTAGAGGGCGTACTGGATGCCTGCCTGCCTCGGCTCCGCGTCCTTGCAAGCGCGGACGCTTAACCTTCCTCCCCTAGGAGGCAAAGTCCATGAGCGAGCTACACCGATACATAGGTTTCGCGATCCCTTCGGGGTTCGTGATCCTCGTGCTGTGGACGCTCTGGTCCCTGATCCGGAACAAGGTCCCTCACGATCGCTTCTGGACGCTGCTCGGCATCCTGCAAGCGGTGATCGCCTTGCAGGTGGTGGTCGGAGCGGTCCTCTTCGCGGCTGGACAGCGGCCCCCACCTCAGGACCTGCGGTGGCTGCACTACGTCTACGGAGGAGTGTTCCCAGCCGTCATCCTGATCGCGGCCCATCGCATCGCCCAACGGGAGAGGTTCGCCGAGATCCCCTGGATCGTTTTCGGCTTCGCTTCCTTCATCAACTTCGGATTGACCAGTCGAGCTTTGATGACCGGTCTGGGGATCGGCGTCGACTGACGCCGTGAACGTTTCCGCCGACCGCGTAGACCCAGCATGAACATCGTCGACCTCCTCGTTCTGGTGCTCGGAGGTTTGTCCGCCTACCGCGGGTGGCGCTTGGGCCTGCTGGGTCAGGTGTTCGAGCTCGGCGGCGGCTTCTTGGGATTGCTGGCCGGGGTCGCGTGGGGGCCCGGCATAGCGACCGCGTTCACCGACAGCGCGGGGCTGGAGCGAGCCCTCATCTCACTGGTGATCGTGTTCGTAGCGATGTCCGTCGGACAGACGATCGGTCACCTGCTGGGCCGTCGCGGCGGAGCCATGGCGGATCGTGCTCGTTTGGGCGAGTTGAACTCGGGCCTGGGCGCGGCTTTCGGGATCCTCATCACCGTCGTTTCCTTCTGGTTGATCGGCTCACTGCTCGTGAAGGGCCCATCCCGAGCCATAGCGAACGCCTTCGGCGACTCGCGCCTGCTCGAGATCACGAACGCCGCCCTCCCACCACCCCCCAACCTGCTCGCGCAGTTCCAGCACTACCTGAACACCTCCGGGTTCCCGCAGGTCTTCGCCGGCCTGCCCCCCGAGTTGGGCGAGCCGCCGAAGCTCCCTCCGAACAAGCAGGCGCGCCGTTTGGCCGCCCGGGCCCAGGGCTCGGTCGTTCAGATCTCCGTGCCCGCCTGCGGAGGGACGCAGCTCGGGACCGGCTGGATCGCGGCCCCCTCCACGGTGGTCACGAACGCTCACGTGGTCGCCGGTGGCGATGCGATCGTCGTGAGAGAGGATGGCGGCGGGGAACATCCGGGGACCGTCGTCGTCTTCGACCCGCGCACCGACGTGGCCGTGATCCGCGTCGATGGTCTGTCGGGGCCGCCGCTGGATCTCGACATAACCGATCTCGATCCCGGCTCTCCAGGAGTGACCTTGGGGTATCCGGGCAACGCCGATGGCCGGATGGTCGCGCACCGAGCGGCGATCGCGGCCCGCTACGAGAAGGCGAACGGTCGCGACATCTACGGTCGTCGCGACGTCAGCCGTGACGTCTACGCCGTTCGCTCCCCGGTTCGTCAAGGGGACTCCGGCGGCCCCTTCGTGACCGCCGAGGGCAACGTCGGAGCGGTCGTCTTCGCGGCGTCGACGACCGACGGCGACACCGGCTATGCGCTCACCGGGGCCGAGGTCGAAGACGAGATCGCCAAGGGCCGCTCCTCGACCGACCCGGTCTCGACCGGCTCCTGCACCCGCTAGCCGCGCCCGACCGACCTTCTTTTCGGAACCATGACCGCTGAGCGGTCACCAGCCCGAAAAGATCGTTCTCCGCCACGCAGCTTTCGCTGAGCGAAAGCCTTGTGGAAGAGAAAGCGCCGAGTGGGCGCAGGCGGGCCGGAGCAGCGCAACGAGCGCAGGCGGAACAGCGCCACGAGCGCAGGCGGTGCACGCAACGAGCGCAGGCGGGGGGTCCCGTAGAGGAGTCGAAGGCTCTGGATCGCATGTCGCTCATCAGCTGAGTGGGCGCGTGCGACATGCGATCCAGCGAGCAGGCAGCGCGCCGTTGAGGCGCCCGCCTGTGTCCTTCGACGAGTCCTGGGATCCCCCCGCCGGAGCGGGGGTGGGGCTCCCGCCAAGCGCTCTATTGCGGAACCATGACCGCTGAGCGGTTATCACCCCGAAAAGAACGTTCTCTGGCACGCAGCTTTCGCTGAGCGAAAGCCTTGTGGAAGAGAAAGGCGACCAACAAGCGCGGGCGAAAGAGCCGGAGCGGGCTCAGGGCAGAGCGTTAGGCGGTTTGGCCCCCGTCGACGACCAGCGTTGTGCCGGTGACGAACGAGGATGCGTCCGACGCGAGGTAGATGGCGGCGGCTGCGATCTCTTCAGAGGTGCCGAAGCGGCCCATCGGGATCATGTCGGTGGCCATCTTGAGCACGTTCTCGTCGGCCTTCATGAACTCGTTCAGAGGGGTGTCGATCCAGCCGGGAGCGATGCAGTTCACGCGCACGTTCGAGGTCGCGAGCTCCTTGGCGACGGCCTGGGTGAACAGACGCACGCCGCCCTTGGCCGCCGAGTAGGGCGAGAGCCCCTGGGCCCCCTGGATGCCGGCGACCGAGGCGATCTGGATGATCGAGCCGCCGTGATCGACCATCGCCTGTGCCGCCAGCTGCGTGCCGTGGAACACCGAGTCGAGGTTCAGCGTGCGCAACTTGTCCCACCCGGACGGACGGAGAGTGGTGAGTGGAGCCATGAAGTTGGAACCCCCCGCGTTGTTCACGAAGACGTCCAACTTGCCGAACTCCTCGACGGTTCTCCGGATCAGGCTCTCGAGCTGGTCTCGCTGGGTCACGTCGGTCGGCACGACGAGCGCTTTGCGCCCCATCGCGTCGATCTCCTTGGCGAGGGTCTCCAGGTCGGCCTCGCTGCGGGCCGCCACCGCGACGTCCGCTCCGGCTTCGGCGAATCCGAGGGCGATCGCCCGTCCGATACCCCGCGATGCTCCGGTCACGCAGGCGGATCTTCCTTCGAGCGAGAAGCGCTCCATGGTCATCGGGCGGGCCTCCTGGTCGGTGGGCGGGTCTTACGATGCTAGCGATGAGGACAGGGGGCAGCATCTCACTTGACGAGGCGCGCGACGCTTTGATCGCCGCGGGGATCACCGGCCCTCACCGATCCCACGGGCGGCGCAGCTCGATCGGCAAGATCGCTCCGCTGCTCGAGGGCGATCCCGACAAGACCTTCGGCCTCTCGGGGATGGAACGCCACTCCGAAGCCGATGTGCTTGGCTTCATGGCCCGGCTCACCGGCTGTTCCGACGATATCTCCTGCCTCGACGACGACGACCTGATCGACCCGGACCGCACGATCGCGGGGATAGTGGCGGCAGCCGAGCGCCTCAGGGATCACGCCCGGGCCGGCGGCACCCTGCTCGTCGCCACCGGGCACCCGACCGGGATGCTGGAGCACAACATCAGGGTCGTGGACGTTTTCGTTGAGGCGGGCGGCAAGATCGTGCGTCCCCGCGAGGAGGAGCGACTCGCCATCGGCAAGCCCTCCCGCCACGTCGAGGTGCGCTACACCGGCGGGGTCGGCTGTCTGGCCGATTGGGGGCAGTTGAAGCACACCCATCTGTCCGAAGCGATGGAGGCCTTGCTAGAGGTCGAGCCCTGGCCCGAGATGGTGTTCGCCGATCACGGCTTCGCCGGAGCCGCGATCGAACGGGGCATCCCGACCGTGGCTGTCATGGATATCAACGACCACGCTCTGGCGGTCGCGGCGGCCGAGGGCCGGGACGTGACCATCGTTCCCCTCGACGACAACAGACCCCCGCGCCTCTACGAGCCCTCGTGGCGCCTCTTCGAACAGATCATCGGAGGTCATGGTGGATAACCGCTCTGTCGAGGCCGTACTCGTCGACTGCATGGGACTGAAGGCCGGCGAGACACTCCTCGTGTTGACCGACCCCAAACGATCGAGCATCGCCCGAGCCCTCGTGGAGCGCGGCAGGGAACTGGGCGCGGAAACCGTGCTGATAGAGATGAGCGAGCGGGAGACCAACGGGACCGAACCGCCCCCGCCCGCGGCGGCCGCCATGCTCGAGTGCGATGTCTTCATCGCTCCGACCACCAAGTCCATCTCGCACACCGCGGCCCGCAAGAACGCGAACGCTCGCGGGGTGCGCTGCGCGACGATGCCGCAGATCACCGAAGACATGCTGCATCGCACCATGGCGGCGGACTACTCCGAGGTCCGAAGACGCAGCCGGATCCTGGCCGAGGCTCTGACGGCCGGACGCGAGGTGCACATCACGAGTCCCCAGGGGACCGACGTCACCTTGGGCATCGAGGGCCGCGAGGGGATCTCGGACGATGGTGATCTCAGCGCCCCCGGCTCTTTCGGCAACCTCCCGGCGGGTGAGGGTTTCATCGCGCCCGTCGAAGGGACCACTCAGGGAACGATCGCCTTCGACGGTTCGGTGTGGCCCGTGGGGCTGCTCGAAGAGCCGATAGTCGTCGGGATCGAGGACGGGATGGCTACCGAGTTCTCCGGCCCCCGCGCCGACGAGTGGTACGAGACGATGGCGCCTTACGGAGATGCCGCCCTCGCGGTTGCCGAGCTCGGAATCGGGACCAACGAGGCCGCGATCCTCACGGGCAACGTCTTGGAGGACGAGAAGATCCTCGGAACGATCCACGTGGCCTTCGGCGATAACCACACCTTCGGAGGAACGAATCGGGTGTCGTCCCACCAGGACGGGATCGTCACCGAGCCCACGCTCACGATCGACGGAAAGGTCTATGTCGAGGCGGGCCGACTCCTCGTCTGAACCGAAAAAACCCCCTCTGAGCAGGGAAAACCCGCTGCTATACTTTTCCTTACGCATGGCTACCTCGTCCGAAACTCCCGGTGGTGAAGGCCCCTTCCTGGGCCGGTTCCTGACCGTGGGCGAGGTCGCCCGGCACCTGAGGGTGTCGAACATGACGGTGTATCGCCTCGTGAAGTCCGGTCAGCTCGCTGCGGTTCGTGTCGGAAGGGGGTATCGCATCCGGGAGGACGACGTTCGCTCCTACCTGGAGAAGCGGTACATGGACGCCGGCTAAGACCCGGTTTCGCGATCTCGACTAGAGCGGCATACCGCGCATGAGGCGTTCGCCACTGAGTGAAGGGTTTCTTCGGTGGAGTCGGACGTCGAGAAGGTCTACGAGCGTGTGCTGGCGAGTCCGGGTGTCGTCTTCCTCCTGGGAGGGCTGAACACCGGTAAGAGCACCTTCGGGATCGAGCTGCTGCGCCGTGCCAACCAAGCCGGTATGGCCGCCGCCCTGGTCGACGCCGACATCGAGCAGTCGACGGTGGGGCCGCCTACAACCGTGGGCCTGAAGCTGATCAGCGGGATGGAGGAGATCGGCCGAGAGACCCTGCGGACCGCCGATGCCCTCGCTTTCGTGGGCTCCTTGAACCCCAGGGAGCACCTGCTGCCGCTCGTCTCCGGGACCACCAAGCTCGTCGGACGGGCCAGGGAGGCCGGTTGCAGCCTGATCGTGGTGGACTCGACCGGTTTCGTGGCCGGGGTCTACGGCCAGACCCTCAAGTTCTTCAAGATGGATGCCGTCAAACCCGACTTCGTGGTCGCATTCGAGCGTGGCGGCGAGCTCGAACACCTCGTCGGTATGGCTCAGCGGTTCACCCCTGCCGAGGTCATCGAGTTGGAGGCTCCAGGCGAGTTCGAGGGCCGGTCGGCGGAGGAGCGGGTAGCGTTCCGGGAAGAACAGTTCGCCGCCTACTTCGCCGCCGGGTCTTCACGCTGGCGGGTGAAGCCGACGGTGTTCATGCCTACGCTGCCTCCCGAGTTCGATCTGAGCCGGTTGGACTCACTGGTCGTGGGCATGGAGGATGGCAAGGGATCGTGCCCCGGGATCGGTGTGCTGGAATACGACACCGGAGAGGGCATCCTCCGCATGGTCTCACCGATCACCGAAGGTGTTCGAGGGCTGCGGTTGGGCTCGGTCAAGATAGACATCGATGGTCGTTCCAAGGGGCCGGTGACCCTCCGGCAACTATTGGGCACGGAGTAGGCCTCAAAGGCCTTAGAGGAGTAGGTATGCCGTCACTGGTCAAGAAGCGCCGCAAGAAGATGCGCAAGAAGAAGCATCGGAAGATGCTGAAGAAGACGCGCTGGCAGCGGCGTCAGCAGGGCAAATAGCTCTAGTTCCTAGCCCGCTGAGCTAACCGAGATACGAAGCGACCGCGTCGCCGCTCGCGGCCCCCGTGAGCCGCGCCTTGCGTCGCTTCGCCGCGACCGAACGCCGTTCCTGAGAGGTCAAGCCGCCCCAGATACCGAAGCGTTCACCCTCTTCGAGTGCGAACTCGAGGCATGGCTGGCGGACGGTGCAGTCGGAGCAAACCGCCTTGGCGACCTCCGACTCTTGTTCGGCGGGCGGGAAGAACAGCTCCACCGGGATCTGCCGGCACGCGGCCCCGTCCTGCCATTGTTGGTTCGAAGCCACGCGGCGAACTCCATTCTTGAAAGGGGAAGTGAGAGGCGGAGTCTAGGAACGCCGACCAACGGCGTCAATAGGTTTCGCGCAAGGGGGCCGCATAAGATGCGCGCCATGGCCTCCAGCGGCGGTTCGCGATGAGTCGGACCGATATCGTCACCTTCCTGTCCGATTACGGGCTGGAGGATGAATTCGTCGGGGTCTGCCACGCGGTGATGCAGCGGATCGCTCCCGAGCTCCGGATCGTCGATGTCCACCACAACATCCTTCGACAGGACATCCGTCACGGCGCCGTCGTCCTGCTGCAGACCCTTCCCTACCTTCCCGACTCGGTCCATCTCGCCGTCGTAGACCCCGGCGTCGGCTCCGGGCGTAAGGCGATCGTCGTGGAGACCCTGCGGGGCGAGAGGTTCGTCGCTCCGGACAACGGGTTGGTGATCCCGGCCGCTGAGGCATCTGGCGGCATCAAGCGGGCGTTCTCTATCGAGGATCGTCGTTTCCTGGTCACGCCGGTGTCGCGGACGTTCCAAGGTCGAGATGTCTTCGCGCCGGTGGCCGCGCACGTTGCCGCAGGGGTAGATCCGTCGGAGATGGGCCCGCAGATCGCACCGGAGGATCTCGTCCGCCTGGAGATACCAGAGGCCTGGGTGCATGACGATCACCTCCACGCGGAGGTCCTGCAGGTGGATCGCTTCGGGAACCTGCAGATGAATCTCGGCAGCGAGCATCTCGAGAAGGTGGGGATCGGTCCGGGGCAGCGTGTCGAGGTTCGCATCGAGGGGCATCGCTTGGAGGTTCCCGTTGGGGACACGTTCGCCGATGTCCGAGCGAACGAGTACGTCCTGATCCAGGACTCTTACAACTACGTCTCACTCGCCATCAACAAGGGCGATGCGGCCGGGCGCTTGCGTGCACGGGCCGGATCCACCGCCATCGTGGGTGTCCTGAACCGCCACTGAGGGGGGTGGGCGACGCCGAGGCCGGGGTAACCTCGAGCGATGGCCGGCAAAAGGGTTCTGATCACGGGCGTCTCTCGTTTCCTCGGCCTGCGACTCGCGAAGAGGCTCGAGGAGGATGACTCGGTCGAGCTCGTCGTGGGGGTCGACCTCGACGAGCCTCCCGTTCCCATCAAGAAGCTCGATTTCGTCCGGGTGGACATCCGCAACCCGCTGATCGCCCGGGTGCTCGAATCGACCAAGGTCGACACGCTCGTCCATACCAACATCGCATCGAGTCCCGGCCGCCTGGGCGGACGTTCCCAGATGAAAGAGAACAACGTCATCGGGACCATGCAATTGCTGGCCGCGGCGCAGAGGGCCGAGCGCATCGAACGCGTCGTGGTGAAGTCCTCGTGCGCGGTCTACGGCTCGCATCCCGGGGAGCCTTCGTTGCTGCCGGAGGATCACGCTCAGCGTCAGGTCGATCTCTCGGGCTACGGCAAGGACTGCGCCGAGGCCGAGCAGTACGCCCGTGACTACGGACGACGCCGACCGGACGTGGATCTCGTGATCCTTCGCACGCAGAACGTGGTGGGTCCCACGGTCAGCACGAACATGACCGGCTATCTCTCTCTCCCCGTGATGCCGACCGCGCTCGGCTTCGACCCCCGTTTGCAACTCCTTCACGAACAGGACGCGGTGGAGGCCTTCTATACGGCGATGCGCAGCGATGCGACGGGCATCTACAACATCGCAGGAGACGGCGTCGTCTACCTCTCCCAGGCGATCAGGATGCTCTCCCACGCGCAGGTGCCGATCCTGGCTCCCGCCGCCCAGACCGCCGCGAACCTGCTGCGTCGTTTCGGAGTGGTCGATTTCCCCACGGATCAGTTGAAGTTGATGCTCTTCGGCCGGGTCGTCGACACGCGCCGCGCCCGCGAGCGCCTCGGGTTCGTTCCGCGCTTCACCACCAGAGAGACGCTGGAGGATTTCCGGGACCACCGGGCCCGGGACCTGACCCCAGAACCGAACACACGCCCGACCTGGGAGCGCGAGCTGTTCGAGTACCTCAGGCAGCGGAACGCGCAGCGGGCAACGATATGAGGAGAAGCTGATGGCGGACGCCGAGATCATCAGGATCGACAGCCGGACCCGTCCCTCGCGTACGGGTCCCACCCGGGCGACCGCACGGGTGAAGTGCAAGGCCACCACGTCTACCGGAAGGCCTTGTCGAAACTTCGCCACCGCGGGGACCGGCTACTGCGCCACCCACACGAGGACGGCCATCCCGGACCAGGCCCCCGCTTCCGATCCGGGACCCGAGCCGGTCACCTCGATCGATCTGATCCAGCAGCGAGAGAGGACGCCTTCCGGGGTGGAGGCGTTCATCCGCCGCAGGCTCGCGGGCGATTACCCCGTCGATGATTTCGGATACGACCCGGAACTCGCGCGCGAGGTGTTGCTGCCTCTGGCGCGGCCCCTCTACGAGCGGTACTTCCGCGTGAAGACCCTCGGCATCGACCGGATCCCGGCCACAGGTCCCGCTCTGCTCGTCGGCAATCACAGCGGCACCGTCGCTATCGATGCCGTCATGGTTCAGTACGCCGTCGCGATGGAGCACCCCAACGAGCGAGCCGTGCGCAACGTCGGCGCCGATCTCGTGTACACCCTGCCGTTCGTCGGTCCGTTGGCGCGTAAGACCGGTAACGCGGTCGCCTGTGACGAGGATGCGGCCGAGCTGCTCCGCCGCGGCGAGCTCCTCGGCGTATACCCCGAGGGCTACAAGGGAGTCGGCAAGGGCTGGCGCGAGCGCTACAAGCTGCAACGCTTCGGGCGCGGCGGGTTCATCGAAACTGCGCTGAGGGCTCGGGTCCCGATCATCCCGGTGGCGATCGTGGGGGCCGAGGAGGCCTTCCCGATGATCGCCAACGCGAAGTGGCTGGCGAAGGCGCTCGGCTTCCCGTACTTCCCCATCACGCCCACGTTCCCGCTGCTCGGCCCTCTGGGTCTCTTGCCTCTGCCGTCGAAGTGGTTGATCGAGTTCGGGGAGCCGATCCCGATGGACGACTACCCCGACGACGCCGCGGACGACGCCATGTTGGTCTTCGATCTCTCGGACCGGGTCCGCGACACGATCCAGCAGATGCTCTACAAGACCCTGGCCCAGCGGGGCGGAGCCTTCTTCTAGAACGTTTAGCCGGCGGCGCGCCAGATCTGCAGGGCGCCCAGGAATCCGGCGATCGTGATCGCTACCAGCAAGAAGCCGAGGGCCAGAAGTGTGTTCTTTCGCATGCCCTCAGGATAGTCCGACGCCACCGAACCGCAGGATGAAACGGCGGTCACACGACGCGCAATGGAACTCGCCCGCCTCCCCGACAGGCTCGAGGTCTTCCTCTCCGCAGTAAGGGCAGTAGAAGGGGGCCGCGCGCATGCTCACTGCTCGGCCTCGGATTCCCGGGGGCCATGCGGCTTCCCGAACGAGTGGATGCCGCATTCCGTCTTCGTGAGTCCCGACCAGCGGCCGTCTCGCTCCTGTTCGTTCGCTCCGACGGCGCGAGTGCAGGGCCAGCATCCGATCGACATGTAGCCGCGTTCGAACAACGGGTGGGTCGGGATCGAGTGCTCGGCGATGTAAGCGTCGACGTCCGCCTTGTTCCAGCGTGCGAGCGGATGGATCTTCATGATCTCGTTCCCGGAGGGCAGCAGCTGTGCCTCGATCAGCGGCGTCTCCGCCCGAAGCGGCGATTGATCTCTGCGCAAACCGGAGATCCACGCGTCGTACTCCTCCAGAGCGGCCTGAAGGGGCTTCACCTTGTTGATCGCGCAGCAGGCGTCGGGGTCACGTTTGTAGAGCTCAGGCCCGTAGATCTCTGCCTGCTTCACGACGTTGCCGTGCGGACCGTGCAGATCGACGACCTTCAGATCCCACAGCTCGGTGATCCGCTGCTTGAACTCCAGGGTCTCGGTGAAGTGGAACCCCGTGTCCAGGAACAGAACCGGCAGGTCGCCGCGGATCGTCCGAAGCTTGTGCAGGATCACGAGTCCCGAGGCCTGGAACGAGGTCGCCACGGCCAAGCGGTCTATCGACTCTGCGGACCAGCGCAGGACCTCGTCGGGAGTCGCATCCTCCAGAGCGGATGGATCGAGGTTGGGATCGACGAAGCGGCTCACGACACCCTCGGTTCTGCCGCGATGGCCGGGGCGGGGGGCAGGTTCGCGAATGCGGGCTTGGCCACGAAGTCCTGCAGCTCGTCGGGGCCGAGCCGGTTCACGAAGGCGGCGAAGCTCTCTTCGCCTTGGCGCAACCTGCGATAGCGCCTGATCAGCGTCTCGATGTAGGGGCCGGCCTCGGATGCCAGCACCTTCACGCCTCGGGCCTTGGTGCCGAAGGCGCGTTCGGCCCCCAGATGTCCTCCCAGGTGGACGAGGAAAGCCTCCACCTTGCGCCTCTCCTCGACCTGGTGGCCGTCGTGATCCGTGGTCCATACCTTCTCCGAGACGAGGCACCCCATGAGGCCGATGTCGGCGGTCTGGTAGCGGGCGCAGGAGTTGGGGCATCCGTTCACGTTGATGCGAACGTGGTCGGTGTACCCGGGCAGATGCTCGTCGAGGTAGCGGTAGAGCTCGACCGCCCGGCCCTTCGTCTCCACGATCGCCAGCTTGCAGAACTCGATCCCCGTGCACGCCATGATGCCCCGGCGCCACGCGCTCGGCGCAACGGGGAGATCGAGGACGTCGAGCTCTTCGACCAACGCCTCCACCCGATCTTCCGGGACGTCGAGGATCAGCATCTTCTGTTGTGTGGTCGTCCGCAGTCGTCCGTCTCCGTAACGACGTGCGAGCCTCGCAACGGCGCGCAGCTGATGTCCCACGATGCGCCCCGCCTTCGGCGTGAACCCGACGTAGCGCTTGCCGTCCTTCTGAGCGCCGATGCCAACGTGCTCGCGGTGGGTCTGATCGGTCGACGGCGGTTCGGGCAGATCGCGCAGCGAGAACCCGATCTCTTTCTCCACCATCTCGCGGAACCTCTCGGCCCCCCAGTCGCGTACCAAGAACTTCAGGCGAGCGCGGTTGCGTGCTCGCCGATAGCCCCAGTCGCGGAACACGGTCGTTATCCCGAGCACCACCGGCACTACCTCGTCGGGAGCAACGAAGGCGCCCAGTCGTTGGGCGAACATCGGGTTGGTGCTCAGTCCGCCACCGGCCCAGAGGTCGTAGCCGTGCGTCCCATCCGGATGCACGGTCCCGACCAACCCGACGTCGTTGATCTCGTGCTGGCCGCACTGATGAGCGCATCCGGTGATCGAGATCTTGAACTTCCTCGGGAGGTTAGAGAAACGGCGATCGCCGACCAGTGCTGCGTTCGCCTCGCGCAAGACCTCAGAGGCGTCGAGTATCTCGCTCGCATCGATCCCTGCCAGAGGGCACCCCAGCAGGTTGCGCGGGGTGTCGCCGCAGGCCTCGGTCGTAGAGAGTCCGACGGCTTCGAGCTCGCTCCAGATCGCGGGAACGTCTTCGATGCGGATCCAGTGCAGCTGGATGTTCTGTCGGTCCGTGACATCGGCGACGTCCCGTCCGTAGCGCTCCGAGATGCGGCCGATCACGTCGGTCTGCTCGGAGGTGAGCATGCCGCCGGGGATGCGCACCCGCAGCATGAAGTAACCGTCGGTCTCGGGCCTCTGCGTGTAGAGCCCGTACCACCGGAACCGGTTGCGGAGATCCGAGGGCCAGATCGCTCCGAAGCCCTTCTTCGCGTAGATCGATTCGATCCGGGCCCGCACGTTCAGGCCGTCGTCTTCCTTCTTGGCCGTCTCGGCGGGGTTCTGTGGCTCCAGGTATCCGAGGGCCCACTGGGCCTCGGCGCGGGGGCGGCTCTGTGCGGGCATCTGGAGATGATACCCTATGCAAGGTGGAAAGGTGACTAAGTCATAGCTCCCGGCAGAGCTCCGAGATGTGCCTTTCCAGTTCGTTCAGGCCCTCGACCTTGCCGATGCACATCGCCACCCCGGCCTCCTTGGCCTGGGCTTCGAGCTCGGAGTCGAGGTAGGCGGTGTAGAGGATGATCGCCTGGGTCGGCCGGGCCTCGCGGATCGTCTTGGCCGCCGTGAGGCCGTCCACGCCGGGCATCTTGTAATCCATCACGATCACGTCGGGGTCGCTCTGCGGAGCGACGTCTATCGCTTCCTGGCCCGAGGCGGCCTGGCCCACCACTTCGAACCCATCGAGCTCCAGCATGTCGACGAGCATGTTGCGCACGTGGTCGGTGTCGTCTACCACCAGCACCTTCATCCCCAATCGGGACCTCCTTCGGCGCTCATCCTCGAGGCATGCCCTTGCTGACCTTCTTGCTTCCCGAGAGTCGCCTCTCCACGAACTCGCGGTTGCGTCTCAGCATCTGAACCAGGTCTTGGTGCCGCTGCAGATACTTGCCCACCGACAGCTCCAGCGAGATCGCCCCCGTGTAGCCGGTGCGGCGGAGCTCGGCCAGGAATCGATCCAACGGAAGTATGCCCTTCTCCAGCTCCAGGTGCCCGTCACGTCCGTCCCCGGCGTTGTTGGAGAGATGGATGTGTACGAGCTTCGGAGCCAGGATCTCGTAGGCATCGAGGATGTCCTGGCGCGCCACGGTCACGTGGCTCGTGTCCATGGCAACCACGTGGCAGGCCTCGTAGAGAGCTTTCACCTCGAGCCACCGGTACGCCCTCAACCGACGGCCGGCCACCCACCGGGGATACATCGTCTCGACCGCCACCGTGACGCCGGTGTCCGCGGTGAAGGACTCTGCGTCGGTGGCCAGCCAGCGCGCGTAGTCACGCTCCCAGAGATAGGGCGGATGGACGATCATCGAATCCGCCCCCACCGCGCGGCAGAACTCCGCTCCTCGACGGATCTTCTCGAGCGGGTCCGTGCCCCAGACCGTCTTCGTGATGACGAGGAATGGGGCGTGTACGGAGGCGATCTTGAGCCCTCGTTCCTCTGCGATGCGCAGCGGGATCTCGGGTTCCTGCGTCCTGGGGTCCCGGGTCACCATCAGCTCGATCTCGGTGAAGCCCGCCTCCGCCAGGGCATCCATGCCCCGTTCGAGCTCGAAGGCCCAGAAGGGGCCGGTCGAGCATTGAACGGGCCGGGGCGCGGCAACGGGGGTCATCGGAGAATCGTCGCATGCCCGCGGAGAAGCCAGAGGAAAGGGCGCTAACGGCTCAATCCGGTCGAGGTGCGTCCGATACCTATGGGATGAAACGGTCTCTGGTGGTTCTGCTTGCCCTGTCGATGCTGCTGCTGGTGGCCGTGGTGTCGCCGATCCACGCAGCCGAGCCGTCGCCGAACCAGGTCCTCGTCGTGACGATCAACCTCACCGAGACCGAGGTCCGAGACGTCAGCGACACCTCCGATGTGGACCTCTTCGTAGAGCGACTGGTCCCGCTGGTCCCGCATGCTCCCGACATCGTTCTGGCACAGGAGGTACGGCTCGAGAGCGCGGAGAACACGGCCGCGGCTCTGACGAAGGCCTACGGGGTGAAATACGCGATAGGCGTCCCCGCCGGCGTCGACCCGATGTGGCACAAGGAGCGACGAGACGGTTCTCTGATCCAGTTCACCCAGGAGAGCTCGGTGATCTTCAACACCGCCACGATGGAGATGGCCGGGCCCCCTCGGTTCGTCCGCAACTCCTACATGGACGGCGATCTGAAGGTCGTCCGCAAGCACCCTTACGGGACGCTGCGAGAGGTCGAGAGCGAGTTGTCGATCGTCGCTGCGAGCATCCACATGTTCCGCCCGGTGAAGATCTCCTCCGAGACCAGAGCTACCCACGCCGCCCAGGTGGCCGCCGCCCTGCAGCGCGAGGCGACCGCGACCGGCGCCACCCTCCAGACCATGGGCGGCGACTTCAACGAATGGCGAGGTGAGGACAACGATCCGACGCCGTTCTATCGGACCCTGCTGAACGACCATGGGTTCATCGACGCCATCCCGATGCGAGGGGTCGACTACATCTTCGCCAAGGGGGCTTCGGTGGAGCTGGCCGAGTGGGGCAAGGACGAGAACGACAAGGCCTATTCGCTCCACGCCTTCCGCTGGAGCCTCTTCGGGCCCTGACCTGCCCCCAACGCAAAGCGCCCCCGTCTTAGCCGGGGGCGCCTTAAAGAGCCTCGAGAACGGAGACTGCTTGGGGCGGGCTGGGAGGCTCCGTCACGGCCCTTGGGGGCCGTGCATCCTGAGGTCCCGCTCTCGCTGCTCTCTCAGATAGCTTCGGCCCCTCCTGGGAAATCTTGAGAGCCGTGCTGTTAGTCGCTGGCTAGCGTATGCTTGCAATAGTTTGCAGAGTCGCTCTAAGGGGACTATAGGGACATGAACCTGGCCGATCTGCTGAGCGGTGCGGCCTCCAGCCACACCGACAAGACCGCGTTGATCGTGGCATCCAGCGGCGATCGGATCACCTTCGCCCAGCTCGAGGCCGAGGCAGATCGAGTCGCGGCCGGATTGCAAGCGCTCGGTGTGCAACCGGGCGATCGCGTCGCCATCGGCATGCCCAACGCCCCTCACTTCGCGTACGCGTACTTCGGCATCCTGCGCGCGGGAGCCGTCGTCCTTCCTTTGAACATCATGCTGACGGAGCGGGAGACACAGGCGATCCTGGAAGACTCGGGGACGAAGGTTGTCCTGTGTGCGGGAGCGTTCGTCGAAGCAGCTCGCGCCGCGGCGGGAAACGTCGACAACGTCGAGCACGTCGTATCCGTCGACGAGTGGGATCGCCTGAAAGGAACGAAACCCCAGAGGGTCGAGCGCGAGGACGACGAACTCGCGGTGCTGGCCTACACCTCGGGCACGACGGGTGAACCGAAAGGCGTCATGCTGTCTCACGGCAACCTCCAGGCGAACCTCCGTCAGCAGATGTCGATCCCCGAGGCTCACGTTTCGAGTGAGGACGTCCTCTTCCTCGCGCTGCCGTTGTTCCATATCTTCGGCCTCAACGTGACTCTCGGCCTGCTGGCCATGAACGGCGCGACCGGGTTGCTGGTCGAGCGTTTCGAGCCGATCCCCTCTCTGCGTGCGATCGCGGAACACAAGGTCACCGTTCTGTTCGGAGCTCCCACGATGTACGGCGCGTGGGTCAGCGTTCCGGGAGCCGACCAGTACAACCTCTCCAGGGTCCGGCTGGCCATCTCGGGCGCGGCTCCACTGCCTGCGGATGTCTTGCGCGACTTCAGAGATCTCTTCGGCGTCCACATCTACGAGGGCTACGGGCTCACCGAAACCGCGCCCACCCTTTGGTCCAACCGGATGGCAGACAGGCCTCGAGCCGGCTCGGTCGGCAAGCCCCTGCCCGAGGTCGAGTTCAGGTTGATCGACGAAGACGATCAGGACGTCGAGCTCGGCGATCCGGGAGAGATCGTCGTCAAGGGTCCCAACGTCTTCCTCGGGTACTGGAACCGCCCGGACGAGACCGAGCGCGCGTTCGTAGACGGTTGGTTCCGGACGGGCGACATCGGCGTCTTGGACGAAGAGGGGTACCTGTATCTCGTCGATCGCAAGCGCGACCTGATCATCGTGTCCGGCTTCAACGTCTTCCCTTCCGAGGTCGAAAGGGCGCTGCTCCAGAACCCTTCAGTCAAGGACGCCGCGGTGGTCGGCGTTCCCCACGCCTACACCGGGGAAGCGGTAAAGGCGTATGTCGTGCTGGACGACTCCGATCGAGCCACCGAGTCCGAGCTCGTGGCCGATGTGCAGAGCCGGCTGGCTCGCTTCAAATGCCCTAGCTCGATCGAGATCGTCGAGGAGCTGCCGCATCTGTTGACCGGAAAGGTTCTGCGGCGCGCCCTGCGCACCTGATCCTCTCCAGCATGTCGGGCCGGTAGATGCGCAAGGTCTTGCCGGAATAGTCCAAGATCCCCTTGCTCCGCATCCGGTTCAGCGTCTTAGAGGCGCTCTCGCGACATACACCTGCCAGCCTGCCCATCTCGGTCTGGCTGAGAGGTAGTTCCATCTCGATCGTCCCGGATCGCATCCGCCCCAGCAGCTCCGCGAGATCGAGCAAACGCCCCGCGATGCGCGCGGAGACGTCGTTGTGAGCGCGCTCGAGCGCGATGGCAGACAGCCAGCGCGTCCGCATCGCGACGGTGCGGGCCAACTCCAGGGCGGCCCCTCCGTTGCCGGCGAGGATGTCGACCAACAGATCAGCGTCGATGCCGACGACCGCAGAACGGGTCGCTGCGATGACGTCGAACGGCTGTGGATCACCGTCGATCGCCGAGGCGTCTCCCACAAGCTCACCCGGCACCGCGAGGCCGAGCAGGGTCTCGTCTCCGGCCCCGTCCCGCGCCGCCAACAGGAGCAGCCCCTCGGTCACGAGGTGCACCCGCCTGTCGTCGTCGCCGGAGAGGTAGAGCGTCTCTCCCCGGGCCAAGACACGAGGCACCGCCCGATCCAACAAGCGCTCGCGCTCCCGCGGGGTCAGGGCCTGGATCAGGGGACTGTGCTCGTAGCGCATCGCGCACCTCCATGCTCGGCGTAACCGACGTGAGGGCGCGGGCCTCGGGCACGAATCTAGCCTCCCGCGGGGGCGGGGTAAAGGAAAGCGCGAATCTTTATCGCTCGAGCGCCTGCGAAGATGGGTCGGTGAACGAGAACACCCCTCCTTCCCGCTCGCGCTGGCTGAGAACCGCTCTCCTGGTCGTGCCCGCCGTTGTCTTCGTGGGTCTGTTGGCCGTCGCTGTGGCCGGCAAGACCGACCCCCCGGAGGTCGGCGAACCGGTTCCCGACTTCCAGGCGGAGCTCTTGCTGGAGGAGGGCAGGTTCAACTCCGAACGGCTCGACGGCAAGCCGGCGGTCATCAACTTCTGGGCCTCGTGGTGCGTGCCGTGCAGGGACGAAGCCCCTTTGTTCCGTGATGCGGTGAAGCGTTACGGCGATCGCATCACATTCGTTGGCGTCGACATACTGGACGCGCGCAGCGACGCGCTCGCGTTCGTCGAACGGTACGGGTTGGGGGGATACCTCCACGTGCGAGACACGGACCGCTCGATCTCCGAGGCGTTCGGTCTCACCGGCCAGCCGGAGACCTTCTTCATCGACGAGGATGGCATCCTCGTGGAACACGTGCCCGGCCCCGTCTTCGAAGAGAGTCTCTTCCCATTGTTGGATCTCCTCGTCGCTCGTAGTCTCTGATGGCCGACGCGACCATCCCCGTCGCCTTCGGCGCAGGAGTGATCTCGTTCCTGTCTCCTTGCGTTCTTCCTCTGGTGCCCGGTTACGTCTCTTACATGTCCGGACTGACGGCGGGAAGCGAAGACATGAACGCGCGCACCAAGACCGCGCGCGCCACGATCGCCTCCCTGGTCTTCGTGCTTGGGTTCACCGTCGTATTCGTCCCGCTCGGCGCGACCGCGACCTTGTTGGGTTCGTTGCTCAGCGACTACCGCAACGAGTTACGGGTCGCGAGCGGGATCTTCATCATCGTCCTTGGACTCGTCTTCATGAACGTGATCAAGATCCCGTTCCTGCAGAGAGAAGCGAGGTTCCATCCCCGCCCGGGTGCGGGCCTCGGGGGAGCAGCCGTACTGGGCGGCGCTTTCGCCTTCGGATGGAGTCCATGCATCGGGCCGGTGCTGGGCTCGGTTCTGACGCTGGCCGTGGGCCGCGGAACGGAAGGCACGGTAGCGGAGGGCGCCGTGTTGCTGGGCGTTTACTCGCTCGGGCTCGGGGTTCCGTTCGTGCTTGCGGGCCTGGGTGTCACCCGCCTGACGAGCGTCGTCGGCTGGCTGCGCAAGCACACCCGCAAGGTCTCTCTCGTCAGCGGCCTGCTGCTCGTCGCCGTCGGGGTCCTGTTCGTGACCGATCAGCTGTTCCGGATCTCGATCTGGATGCAGAAAGCGTTCTCGTCGATCGGACTCGACTTCCTGGCCCGGATCTGACAGCTTCCTCGGAAAGGCCGAGCCTCAGTCGGAGCTCAGCACCGACAGGATGTTCCCCGCCGGGTCCTTGAACCAGGCGATGTCGGGGCCGTGTCCGCGCATGATGCCCTTTTCGTCCTGCGGGAACCCCTCGTACCGCTCGAAGCCGACACCGTTGGCGCCGAGTTGGTCGACCGCGGCCTCGACGTCGTCGACGGGGAAGTTGAGGACGGTGAAGCTCGCCGGCTCGTGGTTCTCCTTCGGGTAGATCAGGCGGTGCCCCCTCCGCCGAGCTTCAACTCGAGCATCCCGTTGGTCTCGGAGGCCTCGAGACCGAGGGTGTCCCGATAGAAGACCAAACACCCCTCGATGTCGTTCGATGAGTACCCGCTGAAGGCGGGGGAGTTCCCGAGCATGACGACCTCCTGGTCTGGTTCCCGACATCGGAGGGTAGACGGCGGGTCCGCCCCTGGCTCATCGCGTCTCGGCCCCGAGCGGGTGTTTGCACTAGTTCACACAGTGCGTTCTGTGGGCCGTGGACAAAGACAAAACCCCAGGTCAGGGCACCTACGAGACTTTGTGATTCCGCTCACAAGCTAGGATGTGATCGATGCGGAATCGACCGATCCCCGAGGCCACGGTAGCCCGGCTCCCTATCTATCTGAGGGCCTTGCTAGAGGTCGCCGAGGCCCGCGGGGAGCTCACCGTCTCGTCCGAGGAGCTGGCCCGCATGGCCGGGGTGAACGCCGCCAAGGTGCGCAAGGACCTCTCCTACCTGGGCTCGTACGGGACCCGGGGCGTCGGCTACGACGTCGAGTACCTCCTCTACCAGATCACCCGCGAGCTGGGCCTCACGCAGGACTGGCCCGCGGCGATCATCGGGATCGGAAACCTGGGCCGGGCGCTCGCCTCCTACAAGGGGTTCTCGGAGCGGGGTTTCCGGATCTCGGCCCTGTTCGACGTCGAGGAGAGCATCCTCGGCGAGGAGATCGACGGGCTGCCGATCCGCCATCTGGACGAGCTCAAAGAGGCCGTGGTGGACCTGGGGATCTCGATCGGGATCATCGCGACGCCACCGCACGCAGCGCAAGAGGTGGCCGAACGGTTGGTCGATGCGGGGGTCAAGTCGATACTCAATTTCGCTCCGGCCGTCGTGAACGTCCCACCGGACGTATCGGTACGAAAGGTCGATCTCTCGATCGAGCTGCAGATACTTTCCTTCTACCAACAGCGCACCCAGGCGATCGCGACGGCGCGCGAGGCGAACCGCCGTCTCGGTGCCCAAGGCAAGGCTTAAGCGATAACTTGAGCGGCATGTCGATGGTCGTAGTGGGCCTCAATCACAAGACCGCGCCGATCGCGCTGCTCGAGCGTCTGGCGATCAGCACCGAGGACCTGCCCAAGGCGCTGCATCAACTGCAGGGCTACGAGCACATCCTCGAGGGGGCCGTGCTCTCGACCTGCAATCGCATCGAGGTCTACGCGGTCGTATCCAAGTTCCACGGTGGCGCCCAGGACCTGCGCAACTTCTTCGCCGAGTTCTGCCACGTCGCGCCCGAGGACTTCAACGACCACCTCTACACGTACCACGACGACGGCGCGATCCGACACCTGTTCCGCGTGTCGGCCGGGATCGACTCGATGGTCGTCGGCGAGTCCGAGATCCTCGGGCAGGTTCGCCGCTCGTATCAGCTCGCGCAGGAAGAGGGCGTGCTCCACCGGGTGTTGGGTGCCGCGTTCCGTCAGGCCTTGCGGGTCGGCAAGCGCGCCAGAACCGAGACCGCGGTCGGCCGTAACCCGGTGTCGGTGTCGTCGGCCGCGGTCGAGCTTGCGAAGCGCGCCTTCAGCGATGGAACCCTCGCAGGCAAGAAGACGGTGATCGTGGGGGCCGGGAAGATGGGTCGTCTCGCAGCGGATGCCCTGGCCTCTTCGGGCGCGAGCAAGGTGATCGTCGTCAACAGGACCGAGGAGAAGGCGAGAGAGCTTGCGGCCGCGCTCGAGGTCGAGTTCAGGCCCTTGGAGCAACTCGAAGGAGCGGTTGCCGAGGCGGACATCTTGATCTGCTCGACGACGGCGCCTTCGACGGTGATCGAACGCACCATGATCGAGCGCGCCACCAAGGACCGCGCCAGAGAGCTGTTCATCGTCGACATCGCGGTTCCACGTGACGTGGATCCGGCGGTCGCCGAGGTGCCTGGAGTGATCCTGCGCGACATCGACGACCTTCGCAGCGTGGTCGAGACCGGGATCGGGAGCCGCGTAGGCGAGATCTCCAAGGTCGAGTCCATCATCAGCGAGGAGCTGCATCGGTTCACCGCCTGGGAACGCGCCGGCGAAGCCGCTCCGACTATCTCGGCCCTGGTCGAGCGCGCCGATGCCGTGCGCAGTAGCGAGATGGACGCGTTGAAGAAGCGCCTCGGTGATCTGACCCCCGAGCAGCTCGAGGCCGTCGATCACGTGACCCAGAGGATCGTGTCCAAGCTGCTCCACGTGCCGATCACCAAGGCCAAGGAGATCTCGAGCTCCAAGCAGGGATACCTGTACCTGAACGCTCTGCGCGAGCTGTTCGAGCTCGACGATGAACCTCGCGACTAGGACCCTTCGGATAGCGAGCCGGGGCTCGCGCCTCGCCCTCGCCCAAACAGAGATCGTTGCCGGTCTCCTGCGCGGGTCCGATCCGGGAGTGAACGTCGAGGTCGTCGTGGTCAAGACGACCGGCGACCGGGACCGCAGGCCGTTCGCAGAGATCGGCGGCAAGGGTCTGTTCACCACCGAGGTCGAGCAAGCGCTCATCGCCGGGGAGGCCGATCTCGCCGTCCACTCGGCCAAGGACCTGACCGCCGAGCTGGCCCCCGGCTGCGTGCTCGCGGCGATCCCGACCCGCGCGTCGGTGGAGGACGTCGTCGTCGGGGGACGCGGCGCCAGCGGCGAGGAGCGTCTGGGCTCTCTCGCGCCCGGTGCCCGGGTAGGCACGTCCAGCATGCGCCGGAGGGCCCTGTTGATGGAGTCGCGTCCGGATCTAGAGGTCGTCGAGCTGCGCGGCAACGTCGACACACGTCTGCGCAAGGTGGCCGAGGGTGAGGTGGATGTTGCGATCCTCGCCGCCGCCGGCCTCGAGCGACTCGCCGTGGAGGCCGACCTGGCCTCGCTGGGCGCCGATCATTGGGTGCCCGCACCTGCGCAAGGCGCGATCGCCATAGAGGCAACGGAGTCGCGTCCGGACGTGATCGCGCTCGTGAGCCGGTTGGACGATCCGGTGAGCAACGCCCGCGTGAGCGCGGAGAGAAGCTTCGCTCGCACCATGGAGGGCGGCTGCTCCGTTCCCCTCGGCTGTCTCGCGACCGTCTCGGGCGATCGGATGATCGTGAACGGCTTCCTCGCTCATCCGGATGCTGGGATGTCGATGCGGGATCGGATCTCCGGAAGCGTGCGCGAGGCCGCGGCGCTAGGGAGAGAGCTGGCCGAGGCGATCATCTCCTGTGGGGGCCGCGAGATCCTCGACGAGCTGCGCGAGCTCGAGCCACCCCCGATACCCGAGCCATGAAGGTGTTCGCCTATCTCGTAGGCGCAGGGCCGGGTGACCCGGGACTGATCACCCGCCGGGGCCTCGAGCTGATCCGCACCTGCGATGTCCTGCTCTACGACCGTCTCGTCTCGCCGGCGTTGCTCGACGAGGCCCCCGAGGGGGCCGAGCGCATCTTCGTTGGGAAGTCGCCGGGCGCGGTCTCCACTCCCCAGGCATCGATCGACGCGTTGATCGTCGAACATGCGAGGGCGCGGCGACGTGTGGTCAGGCTGAAGGGGGGCGATCCCTTCGTGTTCGGGCGTGGGGCGGACGAGGGCCAGGCTCTCGCGGCCGCAGGGGTCCCCTTCGAGATCGTTCCGGGAGTAAGCGCGGCCGTGGCCGTGCCCGCTTACGCAGGCATCCCCGTCACTCACGGAGGGGTGGCGTCCTCGTTCGCCGTGATCACCGCCCACGAGAGCGGCTCGCGTCCGGGATCCGACGAGCGGTTCCTGGCTCTCGCTCGAGGCGCCGAGACCTTGGTCATGTTGATGGGTGTGTCCGCGCTGCGCGCCACGGTAGAGAAGCTCAAGGAGGCGGGGCGTCCGGACGACGAGCCGGTGGCGTTCGTGGAGCGAGGAACGACGACGGATCAGCGCACCGTGGTGGCGACCTTGGCGAGCGCCGTGGAGGTCGCCGAACGCGAAGCGATCGTGTCTCCCACTACGGTGGTGGTCGGTCAGGTCGTGAAGCTGCGCAACGCCCTCAACTGGTTCGAGTCCCTGCCGCTGTTCGGTACGCGGGTGGTGGTGACCCGGCCCTCCAGCGCGGATCGATCCTTCGAGCGAGGCCTCGCGGAGCTGGGGGCCCAGGTCATCGTTGCCCCCACGATCTCCATCGAGCCGCCCGCCGATTGGTCGGATCTCGATGCGGCGATCGTCCGCCTCTCGCGCGGGGACTACGACTGGGTCGTGTTCTCCAGCGTCAACGCCGTCGAGCGTTTCTTCGAGTACCTGATGGTGACCGGCGATGCCCGTGTCTTCGGGGCCACAAAGGTGGCCGCGGTCGGTCCCGCCACCAGGGAGCGACTGCGGGGGTTCGGGGTTCGTGCCGATCTGGTCCCTCCGGTCCATACCGGGGTGGCGACGGCAGCCGAGATGGGACCCGGCGCGGGCCGGGTGCTGCTCCCACGCTCGGAGCAAGGGCTGCCGGACGTGATCGACGAGCTGCAACGCCTCGGATGGTCGACCGACGACGTCGCGACCTACAGGACCGAGCTAGCCGTGCCCCCGGTGCAGGTGCTCGAGCAACTGCAGGCCGGGGCTTTCGACGTGGTGACCTTCGCGAGTCCGTCCGCGGTCGAAGGCTTCGTGAAGATCGCCGGGGACGCGCTCACAGACGCCCACCTCGTAGCCACGATCGGGCCCTCGACGTCGGAGCGCGCCACTGCGCTGGGTCTGAAGGTCGGCCTGGAAGCTCACCCTCACACCACCCAGGGTCTGATCTCGGCGTTGGATGGCTGGGGGACCGGCCGTGGCACGATAAGTCCATGAGCGGATACCCGTCCTACCGTCCCCGTCGCCTGCGTCGCACCCCGGCTCTCCGGAAAGCCTTCGCGGAGACCGCGGTCGCTCCGGGAGACCTGATCGCTCCCTTGTTCGTGAAGGAGGGCCTCGGCGAGCCGGTGGCGATCTCGTCGATGCCCGGTCACTTCCAGCACACCTTGGAGTCGGCGACGAAGGAGGCCCGCGAGTTGGTGGGCCTGGGGGTTGCCGGAGTGCTGCTCTTCGGGATCCCCGCCTCCAAGGATCCCGAGGGTTCCGAGGCCTGGTCGCTGAGCGGGATCAGCCAGTCGGCCATAGCTGCCGTCAAGGATGAGGTCGCCGACGACGCTCTCGTGATCGCGGATCTTTGTCTCTGTGAGTACACAGACCACGGTCACTGCGGGATCCTCGACGGCGAGACCGTGGCGAACGACCCGACGATCGAGGCCTATGGGCGCATCGCGGTCGCACAGGCCGAGGCCGGCGCCGACCTGATCGCACCCTCCGGGATGATGGACGGGCAGGTCGCCGCGATCCGCGCCGCTCTCGATTCCTCCGGTCACGCAGAGCTGCCCGTGCTGGCGTACGCGGCCAAGTACGCGTCGAGCTTCTACGGGCCTTTCCGCGAGGCCGCCGAAGGCGCTCCGAGCTTCGGGGACCGGCGGGCCTACCAGCAGGACCCCGCCAACGTCGAAGAGGCTCTGCGCGAGGTCGCTCTGGACCTAGCCGAGGGAGCCGACGCCGTGATGGTCAAGCCGGCGATCGGCTACCTGGATGTCGTGCGCGCGGTTAAACAGGAGTTCGGCTACCCGCTGGCCGCTTACAACGTCAGTGGCGAGTACTCGATGCTGATGGCCGCGGCCGAACGAGGTTGGATCGACGAACGACAGGCGACGCTGGAGACCCTCACTTCCATCCGCCGAGCAGGCGCCGACCTCGTCATCACGTATCACGCCCGGAAAGCGGCCGAGTGGCTGGCGTAGGAGAGCCCAGGACCACCGTTCGTTCCGAGAAGCTGCTGGCCGAAGCCCGGCAGCTGATGCCCGGTGGCGTGAACTCGCCGGTGCGTTCGTTCAACGCCGTGGGCGCGGAGCCCTTCTTCGTCGAGAGCGCCTCGGGAGCCACGATCACCGACGTCGACGGCAACTCCTACATCGACCTGGTCCAGAGCTGGGGGGCGATGCTCTTCGGACATGCGCACCCGGGCATCCTGTCCGTCGTAACCGAGGCCCTGACCAAGGGGACCTCCTTCGGGACCCCCGCCGAGCTCGAGGTCGAGCTCGCCCGGACGGTCCTGAGTCTCGTTCCCAACGTGGATCGCATCCGCTTCGTCTCATCCGGCACCGAAGCCGCCATGACGGCCGTCCGCCTGGCGCGCGGCTCGACCGGCCGCAACAAGATCCTGAAGTTCGCGGGCTGCTACCACGGCCACGTCGACTCCCTGCTGGTCGACGCCGGGTCGGGGGTCGCCACCCTGGCTCTCCCAGGCACGCCCGGTGTCACCCCCGGCGCGGCCGCGGACACCTTGGTGGTTCCGTACAACGATCTCAGCGCGGCTCGTGCCGCGCTCGAGGAGCACTCCGATGACATCGCCGCGATCATCGTCGAGCCGGTCGCCGCCAACATGGGTCTGGTCATCCCGCACGAGGGATACCTGGACGGTCTGCGCAAGCTGGCCGACGACTTCGGCGCACTGCTGATCTTCGACGAGGTCATCACCGGCTTCCGGCTTGGGCCCGGCGGGGCTCAGGAGCGATACGGGGTCGCGGCCGATCTCGTGCTCCTGGGGAAGATCGTCGGCGGGGGCTTCCCGGTCGGCGCGGTGGCGGGCCGGGCCGAGATCATGGAGCGGTTGGCCCCCACGGGTCCCGTCTACCAGGCGGGCACCCTGAGTGGGAACCCGGTGGCGATGGCCGCCGGCATCGCGACGATGTCGCTGATCAGGTCCGACCCCGGCGTTTACGACCGGATCCAGGAGACGGGACGTTCACTCGTTCGGGGCTTGGTCGACGCCGCCGACGTCGCGGAGATCCCCATGGTGGGCTCCGCCATAGGTGGCCTGGCGGGGTTCTTCTTCTCCAACGACGAGGTCGACAACTACGAGCGGGCCAAGGACAGTTTCGAGGACGCTCATGCCCGCTTCTTCAGAGCCATGCTTACCCACGGCGCCTACCTCCCACCGTCCCGCTTCGAGGCGCTGTTCATCTCGGCCGCACACACCGAAGAGCACATCGATCACATCGTGGGGGTGGCGGCGCATGTCCTCAGCTCCCGCTGATCGGGAACCTCGGAGAACCCGCCGACCGTTCGAGCCGTGGCGCAAGGTCATGCTCGTGGGCGCGTTCATCCTGTTGGGCCAGGCCCTTTACGTGGCGCTGGTTGACTCTTCGATCCCCGAGTGGGTGTCGATGTTCTTCAACTTCATGGGTTACGGGTTCCTGGTCGCCGGCTTCGGGATGAAGATGCGGCAGCGCAGCGAGGAAGGCAGAGCTAAAGGTCCTGCGGAGGGCGACAAGCCTTAGTCGTCGCGCCCCAGGAACACCCACAGGATGATGCCGGTCAGGATCAGCATCCCCGCCATCGCCACGAAGGCGATCCCTCCGTTGCTGGTCTCGGTCTCTCCTCCTGCGTTGATACCTCCGCTGCAAGCGGTCATCGCGACGGCCAGAGCCATCAGCCCCAGCAGTCTCTTGATCGTGGAAGTCATCGTTTCAGCTCCGTTCTAGGCCGGGACCGGCTCGCGCTCGCGGCGCGCTCGCTTCTCGGACACGCTCAGCGCCACCAGGTGCAGCACGAGGAGGATGAACGTGCCGGCCGTGATCATCCGAGCCTCGCCGAGCGGGTTCCCCGGGTCGTACTTCATGACCACGAGGTAGTCGCCGACCGGTTCGCCGTCGCCGTCCTCGACCTCGACGGTGGTGGCGCCGTACTCGGTGCCGTTCTGCTCGAGCAGCACCGTGGTGCCCTCATCGCTCGACACGGTCGTCGACACGATCGGAGGCAGGCCCGCCTCGCCTGCCGTAGCGCTCTCGGTGACGAACTCCTGAGCGGCGCTCTGAAGCTCTGCCACGCGGGTGTTCTCCTTCTCGTCGTCGACGTTCGCGACGTGCCACGGGCTGTCCGGATAAGCGCTCGCCGGACCGAAGTCGATCTCGCTCGCCTCCTGGCCCAGACCGGTGGGATCCCACTCCGGAAGCTGCCCGACGGGTCCCAACGGGTTGATCGACCAGACCACGCCCATGATCAGAAGGAAGGCGAGGGTGATCGATGCCGTGACGAGGTAGGCGAGCCGGGCTCCCATGACGAGCATGAGGAGCAGGAACGCGCTACCGCAGAAGATCAGGATCGAGGAGATGAACGCGGCCATCCCTGAGATGAAGGGGATATCCATCTACAGCGTCCTCTCGTAGGCCATGACGGCTTCGATCTGTGCGTCCGTCAAGGGATAGGGCGGGACGGGGATGCCTTGTGCCGGTGCCTCGGCGAACTGTGGCATGAACGAGAAGCGCCGGCCGTTGCGGATCGTGAACAGATGCTCGCGCTCCGACAGGGTGGCGACATCGCCCTTCCAGAGAGCCATGCCCTGGTACCAGATCGGAGCGTCGATCTCTTCGCCCTCGACCTCGACCACGCCGGTCTCAGTGCCTTCCTTGCCCTCGCCCTGGGGGCCGTGGCAGACCGCGCAGCGGGCCTCGAAGATCTCCTGTCCACACGAGATCTGGGTAGCAGCCGTGGGCTCGAGGCAGCCGTCGGAGATGCCCTCGGGCGGGTTCTGGTTGCCGGGGAGCGTCTTCAGCCAGTTGATGACGTCGTCGACCATCATCTGAGTCATCGAGCCGCCGTACTCGACCCCCCAGGCGGGCATCGGGGTGCCGGGGCGGCCGCGCTCGATCGTGAAACGCACGACCTCCTCGTCCCAGCGGGTGAAGACATTGTTAAGGGGCGGAGCGGTGTACTTCACGACCTCGTTGGTGATCGGGTCGCGGAAGGGCGGGTTGGCGAAACCTCCTGCGGCCACGCTCTCGTCCGGCTTCTCGTGCAGCGCGCCGGGGCTGCCGTGGCAGTTGGAGCACGCCTGCCCCAGAGCGAGGGCCTTCTCTTCCGCTTTGAACTCAGACGCCGGGATGTCTTCCTGCAGGGGAGGAGGTGCCGAGAACACGAGCTGGCCGCGCTCGAGGGAGTGCTCCAAGAAGCGGTGCTCGAAAGCCTCCTGACGAGCCTTCTCCGGCAGCCAGTAGACGGGGATGAAGATCGCGGTCGCCAGCGTGGCCACTAGACCGCCGACCATCACCCGCTGCAGGCGAGGTCCCTCGAGCACCTCGTCGGGCGGAGCCGGGCGCATCGCCTGCGGGATGCCGAGGACCGCCGCGGGCTTCTGCATGCGCTTATGGCGCGATAGGAAGATCGCCCACAGGATCGCCGCCGGTACGAGGACGACGAACGAGATGGCTAGAACGGACCCGGTATCCACTAGTGCTTAGCTACCTTCCTCTTAGGTCGGGACGCATAGGGGACCAACCGGTTCTGCGAACTGGTCCCAGGTGTTGATGCCTCGCGGTGGACCCTCCTGCACGCTGCCCGTGTCCACCACGACCTTGCCGCCTTCAACGCTGATCGGGAAACGATCCAGGCCACGGGGAGCGGGCCCGCCGTAGAACTCACCGTTCAACCGGTACTTGGATCCGTGACAAGGGCACTCGAACAGCATCGAGGTGCCACAGTGCGGCACGGAGCAGCCGAGGTGCACGCACTTGCGGTAGAGCGCCTGCATCTTGTGCTCGCTCGCGCCGACCGCTAGGTAGACGGGGATGTCGCCCGGGTCTCCTTCGTAGTAGGTCAACCAGAAGCGGCCCTCGGCGATGAAGAGGGGCTTGTAGTTGTTGTCAGGCCCGATCATCTTGATGAGCTCTTCGTAGTCCCCCACGGTGATCTTAGTTCCGAACCCGCCTGTCAGCTTCGGCCACAGGAAGGACAAGGTGGCCATGCCGAAGAAGCCGAGGAAGGCGCTGAACGAGGCACCCCAAGCGCGGTTCAGGAACTGGCGCCTGGTGACCGCGAGCTGCTCCGGTGTTAGGGGCTTCAGCTTCTCCTCGGGGATCTTCTGGACCGCGACGTCGCCTCCGCCCGCACCCGCCGCCACGGGGGCCGCGGTCGAGATAGGCGCGCCGTGCGACTCGTCTCCGGCCATCGGATGCTCGCGGGTGCCGGCGGCCTTGCGCTGGCGGCGAACGGTCACGTTGACCATGAACGCGGCCCAGACCACGATGCCGACGGCGACGAGGATGAGGGCGATCGTTCCTGGACTCATGTTCTCTTGCCCTCCCCTACAGCTCGAAGAAGATCGGGCCGGTCTCCCACGGGTACACGAAGTTGAACCCCGGTCCCCGGAAGAACATGCCGATGGTGGTCAGGATGGCGAAGCTGATCACGAAGAAGGTGAAGATCACGATCGCAAGTTTCCGATCGTCGGGCCGGGTCGACGGGTTGCGGTCGATGAACGGCGTTGCGAACAGACCGATGATGATCACCGTCGGGATCGTGACGCCGGCCGGCTGCGGGTGGAAGTAACGCAGCAGCTCCTGCAGACCGAGGAAGTACCACGGTGCCTTGGACGGGTTCGGGGTCTGGCTGAAGTTCGCAAGCTCGCGCAGCGGTGCGTCGACGGCGACCGAGAAGATCGTGATCATCGCCATCACGACCAGCAGCGAGACGAACTCGGCCGCCATCAGGTGCGGCCAGACGTTGACGCGGTCCATCGGCTGGCGTTCGACCTTCTGGATCGCCTCCGGCTTGACGACGGCCAGCAGCCGCTGCACCCGCTCGGGCACCGCGGGGCCACCGTTGCCGACCGCCTTCTTGGCGGGGGCACCGGTTCCGGCCTTCGCGGCGGGCTTGGCCGCGGCTTTCGCCGCCGCGGGCTTCGCTGCCGTGGCGGCCGCGGCCGGCTTGGCTTCCGCTGCTGCTGCGGGCTTCTCGGCCGCGGCTTCGGCTGCAGGTGCCTCGGCGGGAGCCGCCGACTCCTCGCGCTTGGGGGCCGGTGCGGTCGAGCTGTCGGGCTTGTTCGGGTCCTTGGAGCCGCGCGACGCGCGCACGCGTGCGGCTTTCGCTCTCGCTTGGGCGACGGCCGGGGAGGAGCCCTTGGCGGTCTCCTCGGCCAGTACCTGCTCGTAAACCTCGTCTGGTGTCGGCATGTCTCTCCCTCGGTCTAAGCCCTACATGGGCCCCGAGATACCTCCGTCCTTACGAACCCTCCAGAAGTGGATCGAGATGAAGATGACGATCACGAAGGGCAGCAGCCAGACGTGCAGCGTGTACCAACGCAGCAGGGTCTCCGGTCCGATGACCGGGCCCCCGAGCAGGGCGAACTGCACCTGGTCCCCGATGACCGGGGAGTTCTTCATCATCTCGGTGCCGACCGTGACGGCCCAGACCGCCAGCTGGTCCCACGGCAGCAGGTAGCCGGTGAAGGCGAGTAGCAGGGTCAGCAGGAAGAGGATCACGCCGACGACCCAGTTGAACTCGCGCGGCGGCTTGTAGGCGCCGGTGTAGAAGACGCGGGCCATGTGCAGGAACACGCTGATAGTCATCAGGTGGGCGCCCCATCGATGGAGGTTGCGTACGAGGAGGCCGAAGGACACCTGCGTGTGCAGGCGCTGCATGTCCGAGTACACGATCTCGACCGAGGGCCGGTAGAAGAACATCAGGTAGATGCCGGTGATCGTCAGCAGGATGAAGAGGAAGAACGACAGGCCGCCCAGGCACAGCGTGTACGAGAGCTTGATGCCATGGCGCTTCACCTTGACGGGGTGCAGGTGGTACAGCAGCGAGTTCATGACCACGTAGGCGCGGTTCCTCGGAGAGTCCGCGTAGCCCCTACGGAAGATCGAACCCGGGCGGAAGATCGCCCTCCACAGTTGACTGTTGTGAAGCTGATCTACCCGCTCGGCCAGCTTCTCCCGCGGATTCCACCCTGCTGCCTTCGCCAACGCCCTGCCTTCCTTAGATAGTTCGGTTGCTTGTTGCTACGAAGCCTTCTGCGAGGCGGGGACCTTACCCATGGCCCGTGCCGCCGTCTTCTTCTTACCGCCTGTTACTTCGCTCTGGACCAGCGCGCCCGTCGGGCAGCGCTCGACGCAGAGGTTGCACCTGGTACATGCGTTGTCGTCGATGAGGAACAGGATGTCGGTGGGGCCCATGTGGCGGGCCAGCGCGACGTTCCCTGATTCCTCGACGGCCGTCGGATCGACCATGAAGATGCAGTACCAGGGGCAGATATCGACGCAACCCTCGCACAGGATGCACTGCTCCGGGATGAAATCGATGAACCGCTTCGGCTTGACGGCACCCTTCAGCCAGTCGGCATCGACGAGTTGCATCTCGTAGTCCGCGCGGAAGACGGGCTTCTCGATGATCTCCATCGGCTTCGGCTCTGGGGGCTTCGGCATGTTTGTCTGCTACTTCCCGGGCATGTAGCCCTTGACGGGGTCCTGAAGACCCTTGGTGCCGAGCCGCTTCGCCTTGCTCTTCTGCCAGTAGTAGGCAACGATCAGCATGACGGTGAGGATGCCCATCTGCACCGAGTTCGCCACGATGTCGCGGATGATCTTGATCTGGACCGTGTTCAGGCCCTCTTCGTTGACCAGTGGGAGCTTCTGGGTGAACTCGATGATCTGTGCGATGTACTGGTCGAACTTGTAGATGATCACCGAGGGAAGCTGACCGAGCGCAAGGATCATGAATACCCAGAGCAGCGTCCCGAGAACGATGGCTTTGGTCCACGTCATCGGGGAGTCCGTGTATTTGTAGACGCGCTCCCGCATGCTCATCGGGGGGCATCTTACATTTATGCCGCCTCCGGAAATCAACTTCACGCGGAGCGGAGATTGTGCATTTGAGCAGGGAAAACGCGGTCCCTAGCGACCTCGTCGCGAAGCCCTCGCGCGAGACGAGCTTGTGAACCTGTGACGAGGCTCTAGGGGCCGGGCTCCAGCTCTTTCACCCGGCGTTCGAGATCGCGCTGCCGTCTGCTCAGTGAGAGCAGATAGAGGCCCAGACCGACCCATACCGCCAGGAACGCGATGAACAACCAGGCGACGTCGCTCAACGCGCCATCTCCAAGCGTTCCAGGTGGTCGGACAGCCTGCCCAGGCGCACCCGGGCGGCCATCAGCCAGGCGAAGAGGAGAGTGAAGGCGATCAGCGAGACGAAGAAGGCCGACAGCTCCGGTCCGCCGAGGCCCGAACTGCGGTCCACGGCGGCGACGGCGGGGCCGCTCGGATGCAGTGTCCGCCACCACTGGACCGAGAAGTGGACGATCGGCACGTTGATGAACCCGATCAGCCCAACGACCGCGGCCAGCCGGCCGGTCCGGGCCGGATCCTCGGCCAGGCCCCTGAGCAACAGATAGCCGACGTAGGTCAGCCACATCACCAGAGACGACGTGAGCCGAGCGTCCCACTGCCACCAGGTCCCCCATACCGGGCGGGCCCAGATCGGCCCGGTGATCAGGACCAGGCTGGTGAAGACCACACCGATCTCGGCCGCCGAGTGGGCGAGGAGATCCCACCGCCGGGCCCCCGTTCGCAGGTAGGCGATCGATCCGAGGAACACCACCGCGAAGGCGAGGTAGGCGGCCCAGGCGGCCGGGACGTGGAAGTAGAAGATGCGTTGGAGCTGCCCGCCCATGGTCACGTCGGCCTCTCGCGCCACGAAGAAGATCAGGAACAGAGAGGCCGCCACGCTTATCCAGGCCAGGAGGCCGAGCCTCTGGAGGGCGCGTTCACGAGGGACCAGCGGCGCCTGGGGAGCTCTCATACCGCCGACCCTATTCTTTCCTCGCATCACCCCGATCCGGTTGGGGGCTTCGTGAGGGAAGGATGGAGTGAGGGTGGGGGAGAGACTCGGAGTGACCGTCCCGTTGCCGGGTTTCTCGGTGCGAGGAGCCTGCGAGCTCGCCCGTCGGGCAGAGGAACTCGGCTACACCGATGCGTGGTCGTCCGAGGTCAGCGGGCCGGATGGATTCTCGGTCGCGTCCGCGGTCGGGGCCACGACGGATGCTTTGCGGATCGGTTGCGCGATAGCTCCCGCGTTCTCGCGTCCCCCTGCACTGATGGCTATGAGCGCGCTGGCCGCCAGCCAGGCCTCCGACGGACGTTTCGTGATGGGGCTGGGCGCGTCAACGCCGACGATCGTCGAGAACTGGATGGGCATCCCGTTCGATCGCCCCTTGACCCGCATGCGAGAAACGATCGAGGTGGTGAAACAGGCGCTCGCCGGAGAGAAGGTCACGTACGAGGGCGAGACCGTGAAGCTGAACGGCTTCCGTCTCGAGGGTGCCCCCGCCGAGGTCCCGATCTTCCTCGCCGCGCTGGGGCCGAAGATGATGGAGCTCGCCAACTCCGAGACCGCCGGCATCGTCCTCTACGCCGCGACCGAGCAAGGCGTTCGGTTGGCCAAGAAGTCCGCGCCCGACGTCGAGCTTGCCGCTCGTCTCATCTGCATCCCCGACCAACCGACAGATGAGGTGCGCGAGTTCGGCCGCTTCCTCTTGACGCCCTACGTTGCCGCCGACGGGTACAACTCCTGGATCGCTCGTCAGGGCTTCGAGGACGAAGCGCGTTCCGTTCGGACTGCATGGGACGCGCGCGATCGCAAGGCCGCAGTGGCCGCGATGTCGGATCGTCTGGTCGACGCGTTGGTGATCACCGGTCCGGCCGCCGCTTGCAAGGAACGGATCTCCGCCTTCCGCGAGGCCGGGCTGGACACGCCGATCCTGCTGTTCATCGCGCAAGGAGGCCCGGACCAGGCGCGTCAGATGATGGAGTCGATGGCCCCTTAATCCGGCAGGGGGTAGCCGGCGATCTCGCACGCGTGCGCGACGACCGCGCGTTGGTCGTCGTCGAGAAGATCGCGCATCTCGGCGGCGGCGATCGCGAACAGTTGCCGCGCTGCAGCGGCCGAATCCTCGAGGCTTATCTCCGACTCCGCTAGGGCTTTGCTCTGCAGTTCGCCATAGCGTCCGCCCATGGCTTCGGCGACGAGATCCCAGAGGTCGTTCTCGGATTCGTACTCGATCCGCTTGTGCACGGACATGACCTGCGCTAGATGCATCGCCAGCTGCGATCGTTCTGCCGCCGCTGCTGAGGGCTTGTCATCTTCGAAGTTCCCCAGCAGGGTGTGTATCTCCTCGGCGTACTCGGTCACTTCCTGGGCGACCCACTCGTCGGCCTCCGCAGAGATGCGATCCCAGCCCCAGTCCTCGGCTTCCTTCTTCAACCCGGCTGCGATCCCGTGTGGGTCGTGAAGGATCACCGCGCTCTTCCAACCGGGCACCACACTGCCGACCTCCGAGGGATCCTCGAACGCCTTCCGATGCTCGGCGAGAGACATCCACGAGATCGCGACCAGGAACTCGTCGTGCCGTTTGAGCTTCTTGTCGGGTCCCTTTCCGACGACGCGGAGATCGAGATCGGAGTGCTCGTTGGCGTCGCCGCGCGCGTGGCTGCCGGTCAAGAAGACGGCCTCTGCCCCTTCCTGGATCAGCTGCTCGGTCTCGGCCCGGGCAACCTCCAGCGCGCGCTCGCTTGGTCCATCCATCGCACCTATCTACCCAACCTCGACGCGATTAGCCGCGCGTTGACCCATCATGTCTGGATCAACCGGACGAGCTCGAAGTGCATCGGATCCGGACGCTCCCACCGGCCTCCCCATTCGAAGCCCCACCGCTCGATGATCTCGACGATCCGGGGGTCCATATCCCCTCTGGTGCCCAGGTGATTCGTCGAGACGTTTATGTCGAACGCCAGCCCGAACGCGTGCATCGATAACGGTTTGTCCGGGTTGCGATCGATGAAGCGGGGCACGTAGCAACCTCCGTACTCAGCCGGATCGATCAGTTGTGAGAGGCCTTGCTCCACGACCTCCTCCATCGCTCGATAAAGCTGCGGATAGAGCAAGCGGTGGCAGGTGACGCCGCCGAGGATCGGAACCTCTCCGCGCACGATGTTGGCGGCCTCCCAGGCGGGATCCGGATCGATGAAGCCGTCCTTCAGGATCCGGAAGGACATCGATCCGATCGCGGAGCCCTCGGCATATCCGACCGGTTCCTCGGCGGGTTCGATCGGGGCGGGGGTCCGCGACACGAGGGGCCGGATGCGAGCATCGGTTCCGTCGAGAAGCCTCTCGAGCCGCTGCTTGAGCGGCTCGACGTCATCGGTGCTCTCGGCGCCGATGACCAGCACGGTCGGACCACCCAGCCCCAACTTGATCCCGATGTGGTCCGCGACCAGGACATCGACGAGGTTCGGGGTCCCGTTGTCGGCCAGCGCCCCGACCGAGACGCCCTCGAGGCCCCCGATGTCGACGTACGCGGCGCCCTCGACCTGCAACATCTTGCCCGCCTTGAAGCTCAGGACGGCCTCGCCGCCGAGAAGGCTCGCCCACACGAAGTCCGCATCTTTGGTCGCGGGCGGAGCCACCGAGCGATAGCGCAAGGGACGCGTCGAGCCGACCAGCAGGCGCTCCGTCCCCCCGGGCCCGGTCACCGCGAACCGCCGCGTGGCGAGGGCTCCCACGACGGCGACACCCGGCAACCCGTCGAGCCGGGCTCGCACCTCATCCGAGAGGTTCCCGCGCAGATCGACCCGGTAAGCGGGAACCGCGGTCACCGGTTCGGGCAGCTTGAGCTCGCGCGTCGCGCCGGAGGGCCGGTCGGGCGGGAACGGGGCGACCTGATCCCGGCCCCCACACGCGGCCAGTACCAGCGTGACGAGAACGAGAGCCCAGCCCCTACGCATCGATCACGAACTCGAACGTGAGAGCCGCCGCGATGCCGAAGATCACATCGAACGCGAGCAGGATGCCGAACCAGCCACGGGATGCGACCGCTTCGAGGCCGTCGCCTCCCAACAGGTCCGAGGTCAGCTCGAAGGCTGCGATGAACAGGGGCACCAACGCAGGCAGAGCGAGGATCGGAAGCACCAGCTCTCTGCTGCGGGTATGAGCGGCGACCGAGGCGAACAGTGTGCCCAGCGCGACGAAGCCGACGTCCACGAGCCCCACGATCAGAGCCAGCGTGAGCCATCCCGTCCCCAGTTCGAAATGGAACAGCAACGCGAACAACGGCAGGAGGAACAACTGCACGATCGCGACGAACCCGAGGTTGGCCGTCGCCTTGCTGAGGAAGAGCCCGGAGCGATCGACCGGCACCAACAGCATCGAGTCGATCGCGCCTTCGTTGCGTTCCACCTCGAAGGTGCGGCCGAATCCGATCAGCCCGGCGAAGAGCACGGTGATCCAGAAGAAGGCAGCCGTCACGTCGGTGAAAGCGACCGTTCCGAGCGGCAGCGTGACGGGTTCACTCAGCTCTCCGGAGTCGGGGGCCGCGAACGCCAGCAGCAGCGTCACAGTGATCGCGAAGGCGATCATCGGAGGGAGGGTGTCACGGCCCCTCATCTCGATCCGCATGTCTTTGAGAGTGAGCGCCGCCGTCTTCGACAGGAATCCGGTGGAGGCGCTCATGAGGTGAACCCCGTGGTCTCGTAGGTGCCCTGCCGGATCACGCGCCCGTGCTGGAGGATCAACCCTCCGTCCGCGTACCGCTTCACCTTCTTCGCACCGTGGGTGGCGATCAACGCGCAGCGTCCCGGCGCTCGCCATGAGGTGATCGCGTCCGATACCAACTCGGCCGCCTCGTCGTCGAGGTTCGCGTACGGCTCGTCGAGCAGAAGGAGGTCCGGCTCGTGCAACAGAGCGCGCGCCACCGCGGCTCGCCGGCGGTAGCCCGCGGAGAGGTCGGCTACCGGGGTGGATGAGCGTTCGCTCAGCCCCAGCTGCTCCAGAAGAGCCAAGGAGCGATCCCCGGACGAGATCCCGTAGAGGCGCTCGAAGAGCTCGAGGTTCTCCATGACGGATAGACGCCCGTAGAGACCCGAACGATGTCCGGCGTAGCCGATGCGTGCTCTCAGCGATTCGTCCTTGGTCGTCAGAGCGCGCCCGAAGAGCGTCACCGTTCCGGTCGTCGGACGCAACAGCCCAGCCAGTACGCGGAGAAGCGTGGTCTTGCCCGAAGCGTTGGGTCCGAACAACCCGGTTATGCCTTCGGGGATCTCGATCGTCACGCCGCTCAGCGCGGCCGTGCGACCGAAGTGGACCCCGAGGTCTTGAACGCCGATCACGGCGGTCATGGCAGCGGCTCCGCGCGCATCTGTTCCAACCTGGTCTTCAAGGTGGCCCTCCGGGCCGCCCACTCGTCGTCTGCGATCTCATCGTTGTCGTGTCGAAGATCCAGCTCTGCAATCGCGCTGATGACGTCCTCGCGGCTCTCCAGCGACGGCCGACTCGGGCTGCGTGACTGCTGCTTGCGCTTCTGTTTCCCCCTTCGGAACAGGACGAAGGCGAGCGCGAGCAGAGCGAGAAGCCCGGCCACCAACCCGCCGATCAGGGTCATAGACGACCCCCCTTCCGCCACGACCAGGATCTGGATCGGATCGGCGGGGTCGATCGAGTCCTCCGAGGACCAGCGGGAGTAGGTCTCGTCCTGGATGTCGACCTCGCCGTCGTCCTTCAGCCGGTTGCCGGTGACTTCCAATGGAGGCTGAGCGAATACGCCTAGGTCGCTGATCGCGTAGGGCGCCGTCCGGGAGAGGTCGTACATGCCTCCCGTCCCCTCCACCTGATAGGTGAACGTGAAGCTCACCTGTCCGGGCGGTATGGCGCTCGTGATGCCGAACCCCAGCCCGGGGATGTTCACCGTTTGTGGGACGTCGATGTCTGCATCGACCCAGTCGAGGGTCTCTGGGAGCGCTGAATCGGGAAGCGCGAAGCCCAGACTCGGCGTGGGCTCGTCCGCATCTCCTCCGGTCATCGCCGAGCCGCGCCCGATATAGGCGTTGTTCGTCGGGTTGACCACTCGCACCGATTCGATGACCGTCACTGCCCCGCCTTGCTGCACGACGAAGAGGTCGTTGCGACGGATCAGGATCGCGTTCGGATCGGTGGTCGGAGCCCACACGCGCAAGGTCGTGTCGATCACCGGGGGCCGCGAGGTGTCGTCGGGCAGGGATATGGGTCTTCCCGCGAACAGCCCTCCTTCGAAGGTTGCGTCCACCGCATAGAAGATCTCTTCGCCGGTTGGGAGCCCGGTGAACGAGTACCGACCGCGCTCATCCGTTACTGCAGTCTTGGTCATCTCTTCCACGCCGGCCCCGCCGCCACTGAGGATGACGGTCACCCCCGCTTGAGGCTTCCCCCGCGTCTCGTTGATGACGCGGCCCTCGATCGAGCCGCGCTCGGCTGCGCCCGCCGGTGTGGCGAGGGTGAGGAGTGCGAGGACTGGGAGTAGGGCTAGGCGCCGCATCGGCTGCATGTTCCTCCGGATGCGCGCGGAGCGCCGCAGGAGGGGCACGTCAGCCGCTGCTTGACCGCTGCGATCTCGGCCTCGAGAGGGTCGTTGGGGATCGGAGGCGCCGACATCGCGTCGAGCTGCGCCAACGCGTCGAGGGCCTCGCGCTCGTAGGTGGAGCGCAGGGCTTCGAGCTCTGCGGGCGTCAGCTTCCCCACCTGCGCCTCCTCCTCGAGATCGATGATCGCGGTGAGGGCGGCCGTCTTGCGCTCGTGCGCTCTTTGCGCCGGGGAGGGCCCGGCTTGCATCTCGGCGTCGTCCTTCCTGCGGAAAGGCTGGGCGACGTAGAGCAGCGCGCAGACAACCAGGACGATCACCACCGCCATGCCGGCCATCAGGTCTGGAGCCTTCCCGTGTCGCTCGTCCCGAGCATCCGCGCCTCCTGCAGCGCCAGCTCGGCATCAAGTCTCTCGCGTTGCCCTGGGGTCAGCTCTCGCCAGCGACGTCGCGCCTCGGCATCCTCTTGTTCCCGCTCCCGTTCCCGAGCCTTCGTCCAGCGCCGGGCGAGGGTGCCGGCGGTCGTGAGGCCGACCAGGGCAACGAGTGCGGGCATGACCCAGGCCGCGATGCCACCGCCATCTGCGGGCGGGACCGCGCGTACCTCTTCTCCGTACTCGGCCACGAGGCGGTCCATGATCCGTTCTTCGCCGAGCCCTCCGGCCGCCCACCTTCGGATCCGTTCTCGGAGGGCGTCTGCTTGTGGTGACGGACAGTCGTGAAGCGTGACGCCGGGGCAGAACGGCGACATGACCTGCTCGGAGACGCGGTTCGCGACGTCCTCAGGCGCCGCCGCTACCGGCGACGCGGTCACCGTCATGAGGGCGATGCCCAGGGCGAGCACGAACGTCTTCATCGGGTCGCGACCGCCGGCTTCGCGACCCGCGCCGGCGCCGGGGCGCGCACGGCCGCGGGCGACGTCTCGGACAACAGCACGCTCATGCCGAGCGCCATGACCGCGGCCCCCACCCAGATCCACCAGGTGAGCGGGTTCACGAACGCTCGCACGGATGCGGCCCCGTCCGGATCCACCGCGGTCACCACGACATAGAGATCCTCGACCGGCCCGGACGCGATCGCGACCTCGGACTGGTACTGCTGCTGCACCTTGTGGAGGTTGCGCTGTGGCGTTAGTGCCTCGACCGGCTCGCCATCGCGCCAGGCCGAGATGTTCGTCTGATAGATCTCCTTCTCGCCGGTCTCACCGCGGACCAGTTCCTCGTAGACGAGCGTGTAGTCACCCACCTCCATGCTCTTGCCCTCGGCGAGGTGAGCCGCCCGCTCGACCTTGAACGCGGAGCCCGAGAAGCCGAGCACGATCAGGACAACCCCGAGATGAACGACGTAACCGCCGTAGCGCCTCCGGTTGCGCATCAAGGTTCTGCCGAACGCGACCGGCCAGCCGACCCCCTGGCGTTTCCGGTACACGCGGCTACCGCGCACGAACTCGGCGATAACGGCGGTCGCGGTGAACGCGCAGAGGCCGAAGGCGATCAAAGCTCCGGCGCTCCGCACCCCACCGATCGCCAGAGCGATGGTGATCGCCGCGCCGGCCGCGAGCGGGATGCGGATCATGCGCGCGAACGCTCTGGGGTTCATGCGTCGCCATGCGATCAGGGGCCCCAGCCCGGTCAGCGCGATCAGCGCGAGGCCGATCGGAACGAAGACCGAGTTGAAGAACGGAGGCCCCACCGCGAGCCGCACGCCGGTTACCGCTTCCGCGATGATCGGGTAGATCGTCCCCCACAGCACCGCGAACGCCGCGGCCAGGAACAACACGTTGTTGGCGAGGAACGCCGACTCACGTGAGAGCAGGGAGTCGAACCGGTTCTCGCTCTTCAACCGATCCAAACGCGATCCGATCATCGCCAGGCCGCCTACGAGCATGAGGGCCAGGAACGGAAGGAACCACTTACCGATCGGACCTTCGGTGAAGGTGTGGATGCTCGACAGGATCCCGGAGCGCGTCAGGAAGGTGCCGAACACCGCGAGCGCGTAGGTCATGAGGATCAGCCCGAGGTTCCAGACCTTGAACATCTTTCGCTTCTCCTGGATGACGACCGAGTGCAGATACGCGGTGGCGGTCAGCCAGGGCATGAACGAAGCGTTCTCCACGGGGTCCCAGGCCCAGTAGCCACCCCAACCCAACTCGGTGTACGCCCACGCCCCCCCGAGCACGATGCCGATCGACAGCGCGCTCCACGCGAACAGGGTCCATCGCCGGGTCTGGCGCAACCAACCTTCGTCCAGCCGGTTCGTCAGCAGCGCGGCCATGCCGAAGGCGAAGGGGATCGAGAAGGCGACGAAGCCCGTGTAGAGCAACGGCGGATGGATCAACATGCCCGGCGACTGCAACAGCGGGTTGAGACCGTTGCCGTTCGGCGGTGGATCGGCGAGCACCACGAACGGATCGGCGGGAAGGATCAGCAACACCAGGAAGAAGATCGAGATCCCTCCCAGCACGGCCGTCGCCCACGCGCGCATCAAGGTGTCGGGGTTGGTCTTGCGACGCACGGCGATGGCGGAGAACGCGCAGAGCAGGATCGTCCAGAACAGAAGCGACCCCTCCATGCCCCCCCACAGAGCGGCCATCGTGTAACCCGGAGATAGAGCGAGGGACGAGTAGTTCGTGACGTACTCGAGAGAGAAGTCGTGCGCGAACAACGCGGTGACGAGGGCGGCCCCAGCCAGCACGACGAAGGCGGCTGCGACGGTCAGCGCGCGCCGGCCGGCCTCTGCCATCGCCGCGTTCCTCTTCCACGCGCCCCAAGCCGACAGCGCTACCGACGCGAGCATCAACAGCAGCGCCGCTATCAGGGAGGGGCGTCCGAGACTTGCCAGAGAGAAGGCCATCTAGGTCAGGCGTTCGCCTCGGCCTTGGCCTTGAACTTGGATGGGCACTTGGCCAACACCTCCGTCGCCACGAAGGTCGAGCCTTCGAGCCGGCCTCGGGCGATCACCTCGACCTCGGACGAGTCGTTGGCCATCGCGGTCCAGAAGGCGTCCGGGAGCGCCTGCTCCGTGGTGAGGTCGAGATCGGTCCGGCCGTCGGAGATCGCGAACGTGGTGGTCAACCCGTCCCGCTCGACCGAGTCCGGGAGCACCTTGCCGTTCACCCGGTACTCCTCCGCTCCGGCGACCGCCGGCAGTTCGAGCACCTCGGTAGGCGTATAGAAGAAAGAGGTGGAGTTCGGACGCGCCATCGCCCACGCGACCAAGGTGATCAGGCTCAGGAGGATCACGCCTCCGCCTATCAGGAACTTGGCGCGCCGCTTGCGGTCGGGGCTCTGGGGGCCGGGCTGCATCTCGCCTCGAGGATAAAGCGTGCAGGGGACAAGCCCGGCTTGCACGTCCAAGGACCCTTCGCCCTTACGCTGGGCCGATGCAGCCCGCAGGAGGACCGGTCCCCTTCATGAGGACCCGTAGGACCGCTATCGCGCTTGCGATCTTCGCCCTGGTGCTGCTCCCGGCGGTCCCGGGCTGGGCCCACGGCGCCATCCGATCGGCTCACCCCGCCCAAGGCTCGACCGTCGGCCAGCCGCCTCGTGAGGTATCGGTGCACCTGGCCGAGCCCGCGGCCAAGGGCTCGACGCTGGTGGTGACCGACGGGTGCGAACGAGAGGTGGGCGGGATGGCCCAACTGGACGGCGAGATGCTCACCACCCCGATCGAGGACGGCCGGGCGGGTCGCTGGAAGGTGAAGGTGCGCTCGATCTCGTCGGCGGACGGCCACGTCATGCGCGAGAGCTTCACGTTCAGGGTCCGCGGCCAGAAGGACTGCTCGGAAGGGTCCCCCGACGACGACGTCGAGTTGGGAGAGCCCCAGCCTCCGCTGGAGAACGACGAGACCTCCTTCCCCGTGGTTCCTTTCGCTCTGGGAACGATCGTGGTCATCGGCCTGGCCATCGCTCTGCGCCGCTCCAAGTCCTAGTGCACGCGCACGAAGCGGGTGGGATCAACACCGGCGCCCTCCTGCTCGCTCTGCCGTTGCTGGTTCTGGGCGTGATCCTGTTCGTTCAGAAGAGCGCGGCCCCTCCGGTGGGCCTCGTGCTGATCGCCGCCGGCATCGTCGTTTCGATCGGAAGCTTCACGTTCCTCACCACCGACGCGCCCGAGCATCCGCACGCGGGCGCGCTCGACACGGAGCGTTCATACCGAGACAGCGTGCAAGCTCTCTGTGAAGCCTCGCGTGCGGAGCCCGACGCGGCCGCGACTCTCTTCGTCGATCGGGTGCATGGCCCCCTTCACGTGCTTGCCGACGAGATCGCGTCCGAGGACCGAGCGGTCGCTGCGAGACTCCTAGAGGCCAAGCAGAGTGTTGAGTCGGCGCTGGAGCCCGAGACCGGTAGGGCCCGCTTGCGCGCCGAGCTCGATCGGCTGATCGATGCAACGGTGGCGGCACTGTCTGTCGTGGACCTGGAGGTGGAGGCGTGCGTATGAGGATCGCGATCGCTCTCGTCGTGGCCGGGGCGATGCTCGCTGGCTGTGCAGCGGGCGACACCGGCCCCTCGGGGGCCGGGCCGTCTCCCACCCCGGCGGAGGAACTGATCGTGCAGGCGGCCAACTACGAAGTGTTGGAAGGCGAGACCAGTCGCTTCATCGCCGGCGTGCTCACGCCCGAACAGCTGTTCGTGAGCTTCGGCTCGGTGGAGATCGAGTTCTTCTATCTGGGGACGCGCGAGGGAGCCGGCACCGCCGAGCAAGGCCCTTCGGTGACCGCCACCTTCCTGCCCATCGACGGTGAGGGATCGGCGTCCGACACGCCGAAGGCCGTTCCCGCGTCCGAGGGCCGTGGCGTCTACGCCGCCGAGGTGACGCTCGATCGCGCCGGCTTCTGGGCGGCCCAACTGACCGCGGAGCTAGACGGAGAGCGCAAGACGGGTCAGGCCGTGTTCGAGGTCTACGAGGAGCCGCGTTACCCGGCGGTGGGAGAGGCCGCCCCCAAGACGGAGAACCTCACCATCGACACCGCCGACGCCCCGACGGAGGCGATCGACTCACGCGCCCGCGACGGGGTGAAGCTCCCCGATCCGGAGCTGCACCAGATGACGGTCGCCGAGTCCATCCGCCGCAAGGAGCCCGCCATTGTGGTGATCTCGACGCCGGTCTATTGCGTCAGTCAGTTCTGTGGACCGATCACCGACATGGTGGGGGAGCTTCAGCGGGATCACGGGGACCGCGCGAACTTCATCCATATCGAGGTGTGGCGGAACTTCCAAGACACCGTCGTGAACAAGGGCGCCGCCGAATGGATCTATCGGCAGGATGACCTGACCGAGCCTTGGGTCTTCCTGATCGGCGCCGACGGCGTCATCCAGGCCCGGTGGGACAACGTGGCAACGCGCGCCGAGATAGAGCCGTTCCTCGAGGAACTGCCGAAGCTGCGCTAACGCAAGATGTAGAGCGTCGCGAAGAGGAGAAGCCAGACCACGTCGACGAAGTGCCAGTAGTAGCCCGCGGCGATCAGCCCTCCCGGGCGCTCGGCATCGAGCTGTCCTCGTCCGATGCGGATCCACATCAGTACCAAGGTGACCAGACCGCCGAAGACGTGCAGCCCGTGGAAACCGGTCAACGAATAGAAGAGTGTTCCGAAGGCGTGGTCCGAGACCGAGAAGCCGAGCTGCGCGTACTCGATCGCCTGGATCGCGAGGAACCCGGCCCCCATCCCGATCGTCAGCGGGAGCCAGGGACCGGCGACACCCGATCGTTCGAGTCGCGCCGTGGCCAGATGCATAGTCACGGACGAGCTCACGAGCAACACCGTCCCTATCAACGGAAGCACCAGGTCGAGATGCGTGCCCTCCGGCGGCCACACGTCGGCGCGGCCGCGGATCGTGAAGTACGCGGCGAAGAGCCCGCCGAAGAACATGAGCTCCGACGAGATGAACAGGAGCATCCCCAGTGCGGGGGCCGAGATCTCCGCAGGTTCGGTCGCTCGGGACGCGCTCACGGTGTCTCCGAGGTTCCGAGGAGCTGCGCGATCTTCTCTCGGAGGGTTTTTTCGGTGATCGCTCCGAGCACGACGGTGTCGCCTTGGGATCCGACCTCGTCGGTCTGGTAGCCACCCAGGAAGCGCCCGTCCTTGGCGATGAAGAACGTCTGGGGCAGCCCGTAGACGTCGAGCTCACCGGCGAGCGTCTCTCGCGGATCGAGGAGGACGGGATAGGTGATCTTGTAGTCGTCTACGAAGTAGCGGGCGCCGAGCTCGTTGTCCTTGGTGTTCACGCCGAGGAACAGGACGTGATCGCCGTGCTCCTTCCACAGCCTCTCGAGCATCGGGGCCTCCTCGCGACAAGGCGTGCACCAAGACGCCCAGAAGTTCAGGACCACCGCCTTGCCCTGAAGGTCTTCGTCCGTCATCGAACCGCCGCCCAGGAGAGGCAGCTCGAAGTCGGGGATCTCGGTTCCTCCCAGCGGTTCAGGCTCCGCTCGTGTGAACATCCCGTAAGACAGCAGCCCGAGTAGCACGAGGGCCGGAACGATCACGGACAGACGTCGAGCAAAGGTCGGTTCGTGTATCTCTTCCTCGGGGTTCCCTGCGAGTGACATCGGGTCGAGGATAGTGGTGGCAGGTGTGAAGGCTGGAAGGAAGAGCGCGATGAGGAAGTTGGTCTTGGCGCTGCTGGCTGGTGCCGCCCTGTTGGGCGCCTGCACTTCGGATAGCAGCGACGTCTCGTCAGACGGGTCGATCGAGGTGACCGTGGACGGTGGTGAGGCCTCGGGCGACACCGAGGCGAGGGTGGCCACCGGGACCGAGGTGACGATCGAGGTGACCTCCGACGCGGACGATCGGATCCACGTTCACGGCTACGACCTTCACGCCGATGTCTCGAACGGTTCGGGCACGGTCGGGTTCACGGCAGATATCCCCGGCGTCTTCGAGGTCGAGTTGGAGGAAGCGGGCATCGTGGTGGTCGAGTTGACGGTCGAGTGACCCTCATCCTGGCTCACGGACTCGGGGGTCGTTCGGACCTCCCGGTCCCGCTCGCGCTGGCCCTCTGGGGAGGGGCGGCTGCCGTACTCGTCTCTTTCTTCGCCCTCGGCGCCTTCTGGTCGAGTCCAAGGCTGCGAGGCGAGACCGCGGGCAGGCCCTTGCCGGCAGCGCTCGCGGCGTTCTTCGAGTCGGGCGTTGCGCGGACCGTCGTTCGGGCGATCGCCCTGTTCATGTTCCTGGCCACCCTGGTGATCTCGGTCATCGGGAGCAACAGCAGCGCCAGCAATCCGGCCCCAACCTGGCTCTACGTCTGGCTGTGGGTCGGCCTCGTTCCGCTCTCGCTGCTCTTCGGCCCGGTTTGGAGGGTGGCGAATCCCCTGCGGACCGTCTCGGCGGGGTTGGCGCGCCTGACGGGGGACCCAGAGGGTGAGCTCACCTCACCTTTGCCCGAGAGGCTCGGCCTGTGGCCCGCGACGGTCTCGGTCGTCATCTTCGTGTGGCTCGAGCTGGTGTACGACCGAGCCGACGACCCGCTGACGGTCTTCGTTTTCGTGGCCGCCTATTCGTTGGTGCACATCGTCCAGGCCCAGCGCTACGGGCAGGCCTGGTACTCGCGTGGAGACGGGTTCGAGGTCTACTCGACGCTGATCGGGCATCTCGCTCCGATCGGGCGCCGGAGCGACGGGCAGCTCGTGTTCCGTAACCCCTTGGACGGGCTCCTAGCGATCGAAAGGGTGCCCGGCTTGCTCGGGTTCGTATGTGTCCTGCTGGGCTCGACCGCCTTCGATGGACTGACCCGAACCCCGTGGTGGGAGGACCTCTCAGGTCAGGCCGAGCGGGGAGTCAACCTGCTGTACGGCACGCTCGGGCTTCTCGGCTGCATCGTCGCGGTGGCGGCGACGTATATCGCGGCGACCTCCTTCAGCGGTCGGTTCTTGCCCGAGGACGCCCGGCGCTCCGAGCCAGTCAGCGGACTCTTCGCCCATTCCTTGATGCCGATCGCGGTGGGCTACACGATCGCCCACTACTTCTCGCTCCTCGTGTTCCAGGGGCAAGCGGGCTACATCCTGGCGTCCGATCCCCTGGGGGACGGCTCGGATCTGCTGGGCATATCGGACTGGCGAATCAGCTACGTGGTGCTCAGCGCGGCCGCGATCGCCCTGGTCCAGGTGGCGGCCATCGTCATCGGGCACATCGTCGGCGTCGCCTCCGCGCACGACCGATCCGTCGGCTTGTTCCAGGGAGCCAACAAGACGAGGGCCCAGTACCCACTTCTGCTCGTGATGGTGCTGTACACGGTCGCGGGAATCGCGCTGCTTGTGGGCTCGTGAACCAGATCCTCGTGGTCGGGCACGCCGGCGAGGAGGTTCTTTACGTTGCGGTCCCGGTTGCCCTCATCATGTGGCTGCGCAACCTCGCGAAGCGACGGGGGGAGAGCGAGGGCGAGCCGCCGGATGGCAGGCCCAGCCCAGAAGGGTCTCGGGAGAAGGCCGGATGACCTCGTGATCTCGGCCGAACCGCCTGCGGCGTCATATATATTCCCCGGCGTCCAATGGAACCTATGAAGGGTCTTAGCGCGCGCCGCCGCCGGCTCCTGCTCGGCGTGGTCTTGGGTGTTGTCGCTCTGTTCGGATCGGCCTGTGCCGGCACCAACGCGGGCCCCCAGGATTTCCTCAGCCCCGAGGGGCCCGTCTCCCGCCGGGCAGACCAACTCTGGGACCTGACCTTCGCCATCGCAGCGATCATCTTCGTGATCGTCGAGGGTGTGCTCGTCTACACCGTGATCCGTTTCCGGCGTAAGGCCGGGCGACCGGCCGCTCAGTTCCACGGCAACACCAAGGTCGAGGTGGTCCTCACCCTCATCCCCACCCTGATCCTGGCCGGGCTGGCGGTGCCGACCGTGAAAGCGATCGCCGATCTCGCCGAGAAGCAGCCGGGCGCCATGAACGTGACGGTCACCGCCCGTCAGTTCTGGTGGGAATACGAGTACGACAACGGGCTGATCACGGCGAACGAGATGCACGTTCCGACCGGGAAGCCCATCTATCTCACGCTCGAAGGCGGGGATGTGATCCACAGCTTCTGGATCCCGAAGCTCACCGGCAAGCAAGACGTCGTTCCGGGCCGCGTCAACAACATGCAGTTCATCGCCGAGCAGCCGGGTGAGTACTGGGGGCAATGCACGGAGTTCTGCGGTCTGTCTCACGCGAACATGCGTCTGCGTGTGATCGCTCACGAGCCGTCGGAATTCGATCAGTGGATGCAGGACCAGTTGCAACCTGCCGCCGCCTCGGTTTCGGGCCAGGCCGCTGAGGGCCAGGACATCTTCATGAAGAACTGCGTCGCGTGCCACGCGATCCAAGGCACGGACGCGAAGGGTCGCTCCGCCCCCGACCTCACTCACTTCGCCAGCCGGGGCACCTTCGCCGGTGCGATGTTCGAGAACAACACCGAGAACCTGAAGGCCTGGATCGACGATCCGCCCGGCGTCAAGCCCGGCTCTCTGATGCCTGATTATGGACTGAGCTCTGACGAGATCGACGCGGTCGTCGCTTACCTACAAACGCTGGAATAGAAGAGGAAGGCTGGGATAACGATGGCAACGGCGGCATGGCAGCCCCGTAGGAGCATCTTCGCGAGACCCACCGCGACCACGGGTTGGTACTCGTGGGTCACCACGGTCGACCACAAGAAGATCGGCATCATGTACGGAGTCACCGCCTTCGTGTTCTTCCTGCTGGGCGGACTCGAGGCGCTGGCGATACGTGCGCAGCTGGCCGTGCCCAACGGCGAGGTCCTGGACGCCGATCTCTACAACCAGTTCTTCACGATGCACGGCATCACGATGATCTTCCTGGTGGTCATGCCGATGGGTGTCGCTTTCTTCAACTACTTCATCCCATTGATGATCGGCGCGCGGGACGTTGCGTTCCCGCGGCTGAATGCACTCAGTTACTGGATCTTCCTGTTCGGCGGCATCTTCATCTACTCGAGCTTCTTCCTGGGCGGCGCTCCAGACGGCGGCTGGTTCGGCTACGCGCCGCTGAGCCGAGACCTGCCCTCACACGGGATGGACTTCTACGCCGTCGGCCTGCAGTTCCTCGGTATCGCCTCGCTGGCCGGTGCGGTGAACTTCATCGTGACCATCCTGAACATGCGAGCGCCGGGTATGACCTTGATGCGCATGCCGGTGTTCGTGTGGATGACGCTGGTGGTCTCGTTCCTCTTGCTGTTCGCGATGCCGGTGATCGCGGTGGCCCTGTTCCAGCTGATGTTCGACCGGCTCTTCGACACGACCTTCTTCAACGTCGCGGCTGGGGGCGATCCGCTCTTGTGGCAGCACCTCTTCTGGCTGTTCGGCCACCCCGAGGTGTACATCTTGATCCTGCCGGCCATGGGCATCATCTCGGAGGTCCTTCCGACCTTCTCTCGCAAGCCGATCTTCGGTTACGCCGCGGTGGTGTTCGCCGGAGCGGCCATCGGCTTCATGGGGTGGGGCGTGTGGGCGCACCACATGTTCGCCGCAGGGCTCGGCCCGGTAGCGAACTCGGCCTTCGCTCTATCGACGATGTTCATCGCGGTTCCGACGGGCGTGAAGATCTTCAACTGGATAGGCACGATGTGGGGCGGCTCGCTCAGATTCCCGACGGCGATGAAGTTCGCGATCGGATTCATCGCGATGTTCATCATCGGCGGGCTGTCCGGCGTCACACACTCGATCGTTCCGCACGACGCGCAGCAGACCGACACGTATTACGTCGTCGCTCACTTCCATTACGTGCTCTTCGGCGGAGCGCTCTTCGGGATCATGTCCGGCTTCTACTACTGGTGGCCGAAGATATTCGGACACCGGCTCTCCGAGAAGCTCGGCAGCTTGAACTTCTGGCTCTGGTTCATCGGCTTCAACCTGACCTTCGCGCCGATGCACATCGTCGGACTGCAGGGCATGCCGCGCCGCATCTATACCTATCCGGACGGGATGGGATGGAACCTCTGGAACCTGATCGAGACGATCGGCTCTGGCTTCATCGCGGTCGCGACTCTGGTGTTCCTCTTCAACGTTGCGGTCAGTCGCAGGAAGGGCCGCAACGAGGCCGGTTCGGACCCGTGGGACGCCCGTACCCTCGAGTGGAGCATCCCCTCGCCGCCGCCGGAGTACAACTTCGCCGAGATCCCGGTCGTCGAGCATCGGGACGACTTCTGGCACAAGAAGTACTTCGTCGGCCCGGGCAAGACCGCCGAGCCGGTGTTCGCGGGGGGCGCCGTCGATCATGACGAACATGGAGACGAGGGCGAGCACCACATCCACATGCCGTCCCCGTCCTACTTCCCGCTGATCGCGGCGTTCGGGATGCTGGTGAGCGCGTACGCGGTGATCTTCGCCTTACCGGCGGTAGCCGTAGGCCTGCTGATCACCACGCTCGGCTTCTTCGGTTGGGTCTTCGAGCCCGGAACGGCGGAATAGATGGCCACGCACGACGCGGCGCTTCAGGGTCCTCCGGCGCACGAGGAGCACGCCACCTCGACGGGGCTCGACAACACCAAGATGGCGATGTGGGCCTTCCTGGGTTCCGAGTGTCTCTTCTTCGGCTCGCTGATCTCGACCTATCTGCTCTACCGCAGCAGGGTGGGAAGCGGCCCGACCCCGGCCGAGATTTACGACATCCCCTTCACGTCCGTCAGCTCCTTCGTCCTGCTCATGTCGTCGCTCACGATGGTGTTGGCTCTGTCGGCGAAGCAGCGCGGCGACGAGAGCGGGATGCGGGCCTGGTTGTTGGCCACGGCGTTCCTCGGGATGACCTTCATCGGCGGCCAGGTCTACGAGTTCACGACCTTCTACGAAGAGGGCCTGGCCTTGAGCAAGAGCCCGTTCGGGAGCGCGTTCTTCATGGCTACCGGCTTCCACGGGGCTCACGTGACGGTCGGGATCTTGATGCTGCTGGCTCTGGTCGGGATGTCCTATGCCGGACGGCTGAGCACGGACGGCGCCCGGAAGGTCGAGCTGATCGGTCTCTACTGGCACTTCGTCGACATCGTCTGGATCGTGATCTTCACCGTCGTCTATCTGGTTCCCACCGAGTGAGGCTGGCATAGATGTCATCAACCGAGGTCGTTCCGCCCAGAGAGCACGAAGAGCTCCACGATCACCCGAGCCCGCGCAAGTACGTGTGGGTCGCGGTGATCCTCGCGATCATCACGGCGCTCGAGGTCGGGATCTATTACATCCCGGGCATCGACGCCTTCCTGATCCCGGGCCTGGTCGTCTTCGCTGTGCTGAAGTTCGTGATGGTCGCGATGTACTTCATGCACCTGAAGTTCGACAGCAAGCTCTTCCGCCGTTTCTTCGTCACGGGCATCGTCCTGGCGTTCATCATCTTCACTGTGGTGCTGCTTACCTTCTTCCTGCGACCTGAGGCCGCAGGCATCACCGGATAACAGGGACCCGGGGCAGTGCTTCTCGCTCATGAAGGCGCCGCCGGCCTCGCTTGGCGTCCGCACCCCGACGTGTGGCTCATGGTGATCCTGCTCGTGGGCGGCTACCTCTGGGCCTTGAGGCGGTGGGGCCCGTCGAAGGCACCGATCGGGGAGGCTCCCGCCACCACCCGTCAGAAGGCCTTCTTCTTCACCGGGGTGGCGTTCTTGTGGATAGGGGCCGACTGGCCGGTACACGAGGTCTCGGCGGACTATCTGTTCTCGGCGCACATGGTGCAACACACCTTGTTCTCGCTGATAGCCCCTCCATTGATGATCATGGGGATGCCGAAGTGGCTCCTGCGGATGCCGCTGTCGTCGCCGAGGGTGCTGAAGGTTGCCCGGGTCATCACCCGTCCGCTGTTCGGGCTGGCCTTGTTCAACGTGGTGATCGTGGTCACGCACTGGCCGCTGCTGGTCGACCTCTCCCTTACTTCGGAGCCGGTCCACTTCGTGCTCCACGTGATCCTCTACACGTCGGCCGCGATCATGTGGTGGCCGGCTATCGATCCGCTCCCGGAGCTCTCTCGGCTCTCGCCTCCCGGGAAGATGCTGTACCTGTTCCTGCAGTCGATCGTGCCGACGGTCCCGGCGTCGTTCCTCACGTTCGCGGACGGCGCTATCTACAAGTTCTACGAGACCGCTCCGCGACTCTGGGGCATAGATGTGGTGACCGACCAGCAGATGGCGGGCCTGATCATGAAGATCGGCGGCGGTTTGCTACTGTGGCTCGCCATCGCGTATCTGTTCTTCAGATGGAGTCGGCAGGAAGAGAATCAGGAGACGCAAGAGGTCAGTTGGGAGGACTTCGAGCGTTCACTCCAAGCGTGGGAGTTGAGGCAGGGATGAGTCAGCAACCAGAAGCACCGCTCAGCCACGAGGTCCGTTTCCGCGTTCCTCTCCCGATCATCGTTCCGGTTGGAGCGCTTCTCGTGATCGCGGTTGTCGCCTTCACGATGTCCCGGATCCTGTTGTCGGTTCCGAAGGAGATCGCGGTCGTGCTCGCGATCGCGATCGGCGCCAACATCCTGATCGCCTGCGCGTACATCGCCTTGCGTCCCGCGGCCGCGCGCATGTCTTGGGGCGAGCTGGCGATCGTCGCTCTCTACCCGGTGATCATCGGGCTGGTTCTGACCCAGATGGGTCTCAGCACCGATCACTCTGCCGGCGAGGCCGCAGCGGCTGAAGGGGGCCATGGTGCCGAGGCCGCGGCGGGGGGCGGCGGCACGGTTACGGCCGCCAACGTTGCTTTCGACACGGATCAGATCACGCTGACCGGCGGCGAGGACGAGACGATCCAGTTCGTCAACGACGACACGGCCGAGCACAACATCGCCATCTACGAGGACGACTCCGCCGAGCAAGACATCTTCGTCGGGGACACGATCCCTGGGGGCCAGGAGATCACGTACGAGTTCACGGCACCCAAGAAGGGCGAGTACTACTTCCAGTGCGACCTGCACCCGACGATGAACGGAACCGTCACCGTCAAATAACGGTCGTCGGTCTGGGGGTCCTCGGGGTCGCTCTCGTTGGGCCTCTGGCTTCCGCCGCTCACGAGCACTTCTGGGCCCACATGGTCCAGCATCTGCTGATGACGTTGGTGGCCCCACCCTTGATCCTGCTCTCGGCCCCCGTCACCCGGATGCTGCGTGTGTCTCGGGGAGCCACCAGGATGCGTCTGGCGGCTCTCTTGCGCTCCCGGCCCTTCCAGCTCATGACCCATCCCTTGTTCACCTGGATCCTGTTCGCTCTCGTGATGTGGGTCACCCACTTCTCGCCGATCTATCAGCTGGCGGTCGAGAACGAGCTCGTGCACCTGATCGAGCACTCGGCTTACCTGCTGGCCGCACTGTTGTTCTGGGCGCCGGTCATCGGGCTGGATCCCTCTAGGCATCGGCTGGCGTGGCCGGTCCGACTCGCCTACCTTTTGTTGGCCCTCCCACTGCAGTCGTTCCTCGGCCTGGCCCTGTATTCGAGCGAGTCACCTCTCTACGCGGCGTATCCGTCGCTCGACGATCAGCGGCTCGGAGCTTTGATCATGTGGATCGGCGGAGACCTGGTCTTCGTCCTCGCGGTCGCCCTGGCGATCGGTGGATGGATGCGCGCCGACGCTAAAGAGGCCGAACGGATCGATAGGTCTCTGGGCTACTAGGCGGTACTACGCCACGAGCTGATCCACCGCCATCGCACCGAACAACACCGCGAGGTAGTAGATCGAGAAGCGGAAGTGCCCCCACGCCGACTTGGGAGATGGGTTCTTCAACAGCTTGAATGACCACCCGATGTAGGTGGCGTTGAGCACGAGCATCGAGACGAGGTAGATCGTCCCCATCTTCGCTACGGAGAAGAACGCGAGGCACATCGCGAACAGCAGGATCGAGTAGAGAAGGATGTGCCGGGTGGTCTCTGCCTTCCCGTAGACCACCGGCATCATCGGCACCCCGGCTTTCGCGTAGTCCTTCTCGTAGCGCATCGCGAGCGCCCAGAAGTGCGGGGGGGTCCAGTAGAAGATGATCCCAAACAGTGCCAGGGCCGGCAGCTCGACCGTGTTCGTCACCGCGGCCCACCCGACCAGGGCCGGCATCGCTCCGGCGGCTCCTCCGATCACGATGTTCTGTGGCGTCGAGCGCTTCATGCCGAGCGTGTAGACGAAGACGTAGAAGAGCAGGGCCGCCGTCGCGAGGATCCCGGAGAGCGGGTTGACCGTCACCCACAGCATCACGAGGGCGATCACTCCCAAGAGCGATCCGAAGATGAGCGCGTTGCGGGGCTCGACCTTGTGGGCGGGCAGCGGGCGCTTCTTGGTCCTGGGCATCACGCTGTCGATGTCGCGATCGATGTAGCAGTTGATCGCGTTCGCTCCGCCGGCCGACAGCGTTCCGCCGATCAGGGTCAGCAGGATCAGCCCGAGCGGAGGGAAGCCCCGCTCCGCCACGATCATGGACGGGACCGTGGTCACCAACAAGAGCTCGATGATGCGCGGCTTGGTCAAGGCGACGTAGGCCGCGATCCGGCCCCCCTTGGTTGCATCCGCTTCGGTCGGCTGCGAGGCGAGTTCTGCCCCGTCGACCTGTTCCTCAACGCGAAGAGCACCTCCTGCGTCGGCCACCAGTCGGCGCATCAGCGCGTGGGCTCCACGGCCGCGTTGCGAGCCGGGTCGCGGGCGGGGAGAGGAAGCTCGACCAGAGAAGGACTGGTCGCGGCCGCCATCCCCACCAAGGCGCCCCAGGTGGCGGCGCCGATCGCGAGGTGAGCGGTAACGAAAGCCGAGTTCAGCCCGGTCCACACGTTGGCCGCTCCGATCAGCACCTCGACCGCGAACAGTCCCATGGCGATGTGAGCGAAGCGGGCCGCGAGCGGCATCTCGTTCTTCCTGCGCAGCACCCGGATTCCTACGGCGAACACGACGACGCCCACGGCGGCCGCCAGAGCGCGGTGGAAGAAGTGGATCGCCTGTGCCTGCTGGGCCAGGTCCGGTACGACCTTGCCGTCCATCAGCGGCCAGTCTCGGAACCCGCCGGTGCCGCCGGTGCCGGAGAGGTAGGAGCCGACCAACAACAACGCGAACACGCTGAGCGCGGCCCCCAGCGACGCTCGGCTGACCGAGCGGTCGGCCTCGGCCTTGCCGCTTTCGGAAGCTCGGATCCGGAGGTTCAGGTGGATCAAGAGCGCGAGCAGGGTCATCGCCGTGCCCAGGTGCAGCACGACCGTGTCGGTGTGCAACTCGAGCATCACGACGACCGCACCCAGTCCGGCTTGGAACAAGACGAGGAAGAAGGCGCCGACCGAGGACCACATGACCTTGGGCCGATCCCGGTGGTTCTTCACGGCTGTGAACGCGAGAGCGGCGATCAGGACCGTGACGACCGCAGCCGCGAGCCGGTGGCTGTACTCGATCACGACGGTGTAGTCGGAGAAGACCGGGATGACCTGGCCCGAGCAGTCGGGCCAATCGGTGCCGCAGCCCAGGCCAGACTGGGTGGCGCGGACCAGCCCGCCGATCGTTACCAGCAGGAAGGTGGCGATCGCGGACGCGGTGGCAAGGGTTCTCAGGCGGCCCATGCGGCGAGATTAAACGGTCGTCCATGCGCCAGCCGCTAGGTTCGAGGCCATGCCGGGCGCCCCTTCTCCCTCTTTAGAGCACCTCCGTGCCGAGGTCGATGCTCGGCTCGAGGCCTTCCTCGACGAGCGCTCCAAGGCCCTTGTCGAGGCCGGAGACCTGATCGGCGCGATCAGAGGCGTGATCGAAGCGGGAGGGAAGCGGCTCCGTCCGGCCTTCTGTTACTGGGGCTACCGCGCGGCCGGTGGAGACCACGCTCCACAGATCGTCTCGGTGGCGGCGGCTCTCGAGTTGCTCCACACGTTCGCGATCGTGCACGACGACATCATGGATGCGGCCCTCGAGCGCCGGGGCCGGCCAAGCGTGCTTGCCCAGCACGGCATGGAGACCGCTCTGTTGGTCGGGGACCTCGCGCTGGTGCTGGCCGACGACCTCTTCATGTCATCCGGCTTCAGCCCCAACGTGATCGCACGCGGTTTCGGCTGCTACTCGCGCATGCGCCAGGAGGTGATCGCCGGGCAGTACCTCGACCTCAAGGCCGGCGCCGACGTGGACGAGGCCACCGTTCGCCGGATCGCCGTGTTGAAGTCCGGCCGCTACTCGGTGGAAGAGCCCCTCGCGATCGGTGCGACCCTGGCGGGGGCCGAGACCGCGTTCCTGGAGAGGCTGGCCGCGTTCGCGGCCCCCCTGGGCGAGGCCTTCCAGCTGCGGGACGACCTGCTCGGGACGTTCGGGGCCGCGACGACTACCGGCAAGCCGATCGATTCGGACATACGTCAGGGCAAGCGCAACATCGTCTTCGCCCGGACGCTCGCCGCTCTGACCGGCGCCGAGCGCGCCTGGTTCGTCTCCCGCTGGGGAGCCCCCGACCTCACCGCCGAGGAGGTGGAGCGCCTTCGCTCGCTCGCGGGGTCCACGTCTCGGCCCTCGATCGAGGCTTTGCTGGAGGAGCTGGACGCCCGGGCCGCGACCGCGCTGGCCTCTCTGGGTTGCGAGCCCGAGGCCGGGGCCGCTCTCGACGAGCTGCGCGCTCTGGCGATAGTCCGAGACTCCTAGGCGCCCCGGCCCGGTGCGAAGATGAAACCGACTGTCGCGGCCGGGTACATTTACGGCGCCTCATCGGCCGGAGAACCGACTGAACAGGAGCAGGGGTGGCAGATCCAGAACAGATCTATTCGGAAGTCCTCGCAGAAGAGCAGGCTAAGGGGAGCCCAACCCCGGTAGCCGAAGCCCGGGCCAAGGCCGCACGACAGCGGGCGGTCCATGGATCCCCCCATCCCAAGGAAGCGAAATGGTGGCCCGGCTCCCAGCCGCAGTTCGAAGGTGGCGAAGCCGCTGCTCCCGCAGAGGAAGAGGCCGCTGAAGAAGAGACCGTCGTCGAGGAAGCACCGGCCGCCGAGGTCGAGACCGAAGCGGCACCGGCTCCTGCCGAGCCCATCGCGGCCCCCCAAGAGGTGGCCCCGGCCCAGCCGGCAGCTCCTGCGGAGCCCGCCGCACCGGCAGCCGCAACGGCGCCGGTACCGGCAGCCGCGGCGACCGGGACCGCGACGCTTCCCTCCGGCGTCACCCACGGCACCCCCGCCGGCAACCGCCTGCGCCCCGAGGACTCGGTTGCGACCGACTACCAGTTCGACGCCCAGAAGGCCCTGCTCCAGCGCCGCAAGATGATCGACGAGCTGGTGGCCTCCGGAGTGCCGGCCGTCAGCATCGCCAACGAGCGGAAGGGCTCGGGGGCCGGGATGCTGCTCCTCTACCTGTTGATCCCGTTGCTCGCCGTCGCCTTCCTGGTCTCGAACAAGGACGAGCTCGGCGCTGGTGGCGGAGGCGGGGGCGACCACGTCGTCGAAGACGGGGGCGGAGCGGATAGCGGTCTCAGCATCACGGCCGCCAACGTGGCCTTCGACACCGACCACCTGACGATCCCGGCGGACGGCGGGGACCTGGTCTTCAAGAATGAGGACACCGCCGAGCACAACGTGGCCATCTACGAGGACGACTCGGCCGAGACCGACATCTTCGTGGGAGACACGATCCCCGGGGGCCAGGAGATCACTTACCCGATCCCGGCCCACGAGCCCGGCGACTACTACTTCCAGTGCGACCTGCACCCGACGATGAACGGCACAGCAACCTTCGAATAACCGTTCTGGGTTAACTGGTACACGCTCAGCCGTGTTTTTCCAACGTCAGAACGGCCGAGCGGGGGGTCGCGGCTCGGGGATAGACTCCGGAGAGGAGCTTGTGAAGATTTTCACAAGCTCGGGTTTCGCCCTGGAAACCGGGCTCTGATCTAAAGGAAAGGCAGCCGGTGACGACGGAGTTCGACGTCGCGATCGTGGGCGGTGGTCCGGCCGGATCAGCGGCGGCTCATTACCTCGCGAGCCGGGGCCACTCCGTGATCGTCTGCGAGAAGAAGTCGTTCCCGCGCGAGAAGACGTGCGGCGACGGACTCACTCCGCGCGCGGTCAAGGTCCTGGCCGAGATGGGTCTGACCGAAGAGCTCCAGACCTGGGAGCGCGTTCAGGGCCTGCGCGTACACGCCGCGGGCCGCACGATGGAACTCCCCTGGCCGAAGCTCGACGACTTCGACAACTACGGCCTGGTGAAGCCGCGCAAGGAACTGGACGAGATCGTTCTGAACAACGCCGAGGCCGCGGGGGCGAAGGTCCTCTACGAGACCGAAGCGAAGGAACCGCTCTTCGACCGCGGCGTGATGTGCGGCTTCGTCGCCAAGCGCGACGGCCAGAAGGAAGAGATCCGCGCGAAGTGGGTGATCTGCGCAGAGGGGGCCGCGACGAAGTTCGCACGCTCGCTCGGCCGCGTGCGGGACGAGGACTATCCGATGGGCTTCGCCATCCGTCAGTACTTCAAGTCCCCGATGGAGCACTCGGGATGGTTCGAGGCTTATCTCGACGTCCGTTCCGGCCCCAACCAACTGCCCGGCTACGGCTGGGTCTTCCCGGTCGGTGACGGAACCGTCAACGCCGGCGTGGGCCTGCTCTCGACCTACGGCGGGTGGCGTTCCGTGAACCTGCACGACCTGCAGAGCAACTTCATCGCGCAGCTTCCGCCCGAGTGGGAAGTGAACGCGGAGACCGTCTGCTCCAAGCCGCGCGCGGGTCGCCTGTTCATGGGTGCCAGCGTGTGGCCCCCCCACGGCCCTGGTTTCCTGCTCGCGGGTGACGCCGCCGGGATGATCAACCCATGCAACGGCGAGGGGATCGCCTACGGCTACGAGACCGGTCGCATCGCCGGCCGCCACATCGACGAGGCTCTACGAGGTGGCTCCAGCCCGGTGCTCGATGGCTACACGCGCGAGCTCACCGACACCTATGGTCCGTATTTCCGTCTCGGCCGTCGCTTCGTGAGGTTGATCGGACATCCCGAGCTGATGGAGAAGCTGGTCGCGATGGCGATGCATTCGCGCACGGTGATGAGCTTCGCTCTCGTGTTGTTGGCGAACCTCGAGGACACGAAGGCTCACAACGCGGAACAGAAGGGTCTCAAGTTCATGAAGAAGCTCGCGGAGCTGAAGCCGTGACCCTGGGCGCCTATCTCCCGATCCTGTTCCTGATCATCCTGTCGACCGTGTTCGCGGTGGCTTCGATGCTGGCGGCTTCCAAGCTGACCCCCCGCAAGTGGACGGCCGCGAAGCTGCAGCCCTACGAGTCCGGGATCGTTCCTGAAGAAGGCAAAGAGGGGCAGCGGTTCCCGATCAAGTTCTATCTGACCGCCATGCTGTTCATCATCTTCGACATCGAGACCGTGTTCCTCTACCCGTGGGCCGTGGCGTACCGCGAGTTGGCCCTCTTCGGTCTGATCGAGATGGTGGTCTTCATCGTCATCCTGCTGTTCGCGTACGCATACGTCTGGAAGAGCGGAGGCCTCGAATGGGCGGAGTGAGCGACGCGATCGGCGCGAACTTCGTGACCACGCAGCTCGACAAGGTGGTCAACTGGGCCCGCAAGTCCTCGTTGTGGCCTGCGACCTTCGGCCTGGCCTGTTGCGCGATCGAGATGATGGCCACGACGATGCCGCGTCACGACCTCGCTCGCTTCGGGATGGAGGCTTTCCGGGCCTCGCCTCGCCAGTCGGACCTCATGATCGTGGCGGGCCGCGTCTCTCAGAAGATGGCCCCCGTGCTCCGGCAGATCTACGACCAGATGACCGAGCCGAAGTGGGTCCTCTCTATGGGCGTGTGCGCTTCCTCCGGCGGCATGTTCAACAACTACGCGCTCGTGCAGGGGGTGGATCAGATCGTCCCGGTCGACATCTACGTTCCCGGTTGTCCGCCTCGGCCCGAGATGCTCATGGATGGGATCATGCTCCTCCACGACAAGATCTCGCGCGGCGAGTACGACGCTCGAAGGGTTACCGCGTGACGAAGTTCGAAGCGGAGTGGGTCGCGGCCGACGAGTGGCGCGCTAAGGCCGAGGCGCTGCATGCAGAGGGATGGCTCGTCTCCGACCTATGCGGACTCGACGCGCGCGATCTCGGTTTCGACCATCGCTTCGAGGCCGTCGTCCAACTGCTCAACCGCGCCACCGGGGAGCGTCGCACGGTGCACGTTGCCGCAACCGGCGAGCCCCCGACCTGTCCCTCCGTCGTCGACCTATGGCCCACGGTCGGGTTCATGGAGCGGGAGGCGTTCGATCTGGTCGGTATCCGATTCGAGGGGCACGAGAACCTGCGCCGGATCATGATGCCGGACGAGTGGGAAGGGCATCCGCTGCGCAAGGATTACGGCGTCGGCAAGATCGCCGTCGAGTTCATCCCGCAGCCCTTCATGCAGATCGACGCGCCCGGGCAATCGACGATGAAGGGCGAGGCCGGCGTCAAGCTCGACCGGCTGGGCCAGGTCGTCGAGGAACCCGACCCGCAACCCGTGGCGGAGCCGGTGCAGTCATGACGATGACGCACGAGGTGGTCGAGCGGTTCGAGGCGCAAGGACACGGGGCGTTCGTCGAGAGCTACGACCCGAGCGACGAACACATGACGATCAACATGGGACCGGTCCATCCGGCCACCCATGGCGTGCTGCGTCTGCTGCTCGAGCTCGACGGCGAGACCGTCGTGCGTTGCGAGCCGCGGATCGGCTACCTCCATACCGGCATCGAGAAGGAGTGCGAGGACCAGAACTGGCGCAGCGCGGTGACGGCGGTGACGCGCATGGATTACCTGGCGCAGTTCTTCAACGAGCAGGTTTACTGCCTGGCGGTCGAGGATCTGCTCGGGGTCGAGGTCCCCCCGCGCGGCAAGCACATCCGTACGTTGATCGCGGAGATGAACCGCTTGTCCAGCCACCTGGTCTGGTTCGGCACCCAAGCTCTGGACATGGGCGCGATGTCGGGGATGTTCTACGGCTTCCGCGAGCGGGAGTTGATCACGGACTTCTTCGAGATGGTCACCGGGCTTCGCATGAACAACGGCTACTTCATCCCTGGCGGCGTGTGGGAGGACCTGCCCGCCGGCTGGGAGCGCCCCTTGAGCGCGATCTTGAAGGCGATGCCGTCGCGGATCGACGAGTACGAGGAGCTTCTCTCCGAGAACCCCGTCTTCATCGAGCGAACGATGGGTATAGGCGCCATCAGCGCCGCGGATTGCGAGCGTTTCGGCGCCACGGGACCGATCGCGCGCGCCGCCGGCATCGATGCGGACATCAGACGCGACGCTCCTTACGACGCCTACGACCAGGTCACCTTCAACGTGCCCACCGCCGAGAGCGGCGATGTGTACGCGCGCTACCTCGTGCGCATGGCGGAGATGCGAGAGTCGGTGAAGATCGTCGAGCAGCTCGTCGCATCGATGCCGTCCGGTGACTTCAAGAACATGGACCCCAAGCTGACACCTCCGCCTCGCAGCGAGCTGAACCGCTCGATGGAGGCCGTTATCCACCACTTCAAGCTGATGACCCAGGGCTATCGGGTCCCTGCGGGCGAGACCTACCGGGCGATCGAATCGCCGCGGGGCGAGCTCGGTTGCTATCTGGTCTCCGACGGCGGCACCTCGCCCTATCGCTGCCACGTTCGCGACCCGTCCTTCGTCAACCTGCAATCGCTTCCCGTCATGGTCGAGGGCGGTTTGATCGCCGACCTGATCGCATCGATCGCGTCGGTCGACCCGGTGTTGGGGGGCGTCGATAGATGACGATCAAGCAGAAGCGGCGACCGGCTGACGCGCCGGCGCCCCAGGTCCTGACGCCCGAGCTTCGGAAAGAGGCGGAGGCGATAGCCGCGAAGTACCCCAACTCGCGCTCGGCGCTGCTGCCCCTGCTGTTCCTCGTTCAATCGGTGGAGGGGTACGTGACGGACGAGGGCATGCGCGAGGTAGCCGAGATACTGGATCTCACCCCTGCCCAGATCCTCGCGAGCGGCAGCTTCTACACGATGTTGAAGAAGAAGCCGCAGGGCGAATACCTGGTGTCGGTGTGCAGGAACATCTCGTGCACGCACCTCGGCGCGCGCAAGGTGATCCGTGCGCTCGAACAACATCTCGGCATCGAGGCCGGCGAGACGACCGAAGACGGAAGGTTCTCGCTCGAAGCGGCGGAGTGTCTCGCCACGTGCGACGGCGCCCCCGCGATGCAGGTGAACTACGAGGACTTCTACAAGGTCAGTCCGGACGAGGCGGTCGAGATCGTCGACAAGCTCGCGCGCGGCGAGGTGGTGTTGAGCGTGCGCGGTGAACCGGTGAAGACCTCGAAAGAGATCTCGCACGAGACCGCCACCGCAGGGATCCGCCGGCCGGTGACCAAGATGGAGGACATGCCCACGATGGGCGGCGAGTCCTTCAAGCTGGGTGACGACCCGGGGGTCCGACCTAAGGTCATGGGCAAGGAGCAGGAGGACTGATGGCTCCGCGAGAGACCTTGATGGTCACCAAGCGCCTGCGCGAGTTCCCGGACGACTCCTGGACGATCCAGCGTTACCTCGACACCGACGGTTACGCGGCGGCCCGCAAGGTCGTTACGCAGATGACGCCGGACGAGACGATCGAGCTCGTCAAGAGCTCGGGTCTGCGCGGACGGGGTGGAGCGGGCTTCCCCACGGGGATGAAGTGGTCGTTCGTCCCGAAGGACGTCTTCCCGAAGTACATCGTGGTCAATCACGACGAAGGCGAGCCCGGAACCTTCAAGGACCGCGAGCTGGCAGAGATGGATCCCCACCAGCTGATCGAAGGGATCACCATCGCTGCCTGGGCCAACCAGGCCAACAAGGCCTTCATCTACTGCCGCGGGGAGTTCGCGCTGGGCTCGCGGCGCATGGATCAGGCGATCGGCGAGGCCTACGCCAAGGGGTTCCTCGGCGAGGGGATCTTCGGCTCCAAGTTCGACCTCGACATCATCTTGCACAGAGGCGCGGGTGCGTACATCTGCGGTGAGGAGTCCGCGCTGTTGGATTCCCTCGAGGGTTACCGCGGCCAGCCGCGGCTGCGACCGCCGTTCCCGGCCGTTAAGGGTCTCTACGGACAGCCGACGGTGGTCAACAACACCGAGACCTTGTCCGCTCTCCCGCACATCGTCACTAACGGCGTCGACTGGTTCAAGAAATGGGGGACCGAGAAGTCGCCGGGCACGAAGGTCATGTCGGTCTCCGGTCACGTGAACCGGCCCGCCAACTACGAGGTCCCTCTCGGCACCTCGCTCGCCGACATCCTCGAGCTGGCCGGAGGCATGCGCAACGGCCGCCCGGTCAAGGCCGTGATCCCGGGAGGCGCAAGCGCTCCGCTGCTCACCACGACGGACATCCCGATGGACTTCGAGGCGCTGAAGGAGGCGGGCACGATGCTGGGCTCGGGGGCGATCGTGTTCATGGACGACACGACGTGCATGGTTCGCAACGCCCTCGTCACCGCCGAGTTCTTCGCTCACGAGTCTTGTGGGAAGTGCACGCCTTGTCGCGAGGGAACCTGGTGGAAGGTGCGGGTACTCGAACGACTCGAGCACGGTGAAGGTCGTCAGGAAGACCTCGACCTGCTGCTCGACATCTGCGACGGGATGGACGGACGCTCCTTCTGCCCGCTGGGCGACGCGTCGGCCTGGGCCGTGCGAAGCAACGTGAAGCTGTTCCGAGACGAGTTCCAGGCACACGTAGACGCCGGACGTTGTCCGTTCGACGACGATCACGAGATGTTGGTCGGCGTTCGAGCCGGCGGTGATGTCGGCTTGGGCGAGGCGGGCGTGACCCCGCAGCCCTCCGCCGGTATCTGGACCGACGGAGATGCGGAGGGGCAGCCATGAGCGCGGAAGGCAACGGCGTGCCGCCGGCAGACGACCGCGTTTCCGTAACGATCAACGGGCAGACGGTCAAGACGGACAAGGGCCGTCTCTTGATCGACGTCGCGGAAGAGATGGGTGTCTTCGTCCCGCGCTTCTGCTACCACCCCGGCATGAAATCGGTGGCCGTCTGTCGCATGTGCCTCGTCCAGGTCGAGGGGCAGGGCAAGTTGCTGCCCGCCTGCGCCACGCCGGTGGCCGAGGACATGAAGGTGAACACCGTCGACCAGAACGCCGTGGACGCGCAGCGAGACATGCTCGAGTTCCTCCTGATCAACCACCCGCTCGACTGTCCGATCTGCGACCGCGCCGGCGAGTGCCCCTTGCAGGACCAGACGCTGGCCCACGGCCCGGGCTCCTCGCGCTACATCGAGCCGAAGCGCACCTACGAGAAGGCGCTCGAGATCTCGGACCTGGTCGTCCTCGATCGCGAACGGTGCGTGCTGTGCTGGAGGTGCGTGCGGTTCTCCGACGAGATCGCCGGGGACCGCTTCATCCAACTCGTCGATCGGGGGGCCGGGACACAGATCCTTACCTTCAACGACGAGCCTTTCGACAGCTACTTCTCGGGTAACACGATCCAGATCTGCCCGGTCGGCGCACTCACCTCCAAGCCTTACCGGTTCGTGTCGCGGCCATGGGACCTCGAGACCGCTCCCAGTGTCTGCAACTACTGCTCGGTCGGGTGCCCGATGACCAACGAGTCGCGCTCCGGAAAGATGGTGCGCGTTCAGGCACTTCCCAACGAGCAGGTGAACGAGTTCTGGATGTGCGACAAGGGCCGTTTCGGATACCACTTCGTGTCCGACGAGGACCGGCTCGAGAACCCATTGCTGCGCGGCGATGACGACGTCTTCCAGCCCACAACCTGGGGACAGGCCTACAGAGCCATCGCGGATGCGATCGAGGGCAAGAGCCGCATCGGGGTGATCGCGGGTGGGCACCTGACCACGGAAGACGCTTACGGGATCTCTCGCCTCGCCCGCGACGTTCTGAAGACGGGCGACATCGACTCTCGCCTGCAGGACGCCGGCGCCCGCTACGAAGCGGCGCTGGCCGTTCACGGTGCCGCGGGCTCGAGCGCGCGGCTTGACGATCTGGATTCCGCCAAGACGATCGTCTACGTCGGCGCCGACCCGAAGGAGACGCTGCCCGTCCTCTTCCTGAGGTTGCGAGGTGCGGCTCTGGACGAGGGAGCCAACCTCGTCGTGGTCTCGCCGCGAGAGATGTCGTTGGACACGATCGCTCGCGACGTGCACAGATGCGCCCCGGGGGCCGAGGCCGACGCCTTGTCCGCGCTCTCGCTCGACGGCGACGTCGTGGTCGTGTGGGGTCCTGCCTCGCCGGGCCGCGACGAGTCCCGTACCGCCGAGGCGGTCGCCGCGCTCGCTGCGGGCACCGGCGGCAAGCTCCTCGTTTGCCCGCCGCACGCCGGCTCGCAAGGGATGATCGACATGGGCGTCTACCCGACGCTCGGCCCGGGTTACACCCCCGTCAAGGAACCCGGTCGGGACACCCGGGCGATGCTGGAGGCGGCCGCCGCGGGCGAGCTTGACGTCTTGTTCCTGTTCGGCGCCGACGTGCTGCGCGACTTCCCGGACCGTGACCTCGCCGAGCGCGCTCTCGGGTCCGACACTTTCATAGTCGTGGTCGAGCTCTTCGCCACCGAGACCGCATCGCACGCCGACGCTCTTCTTCCGAGCGCGACGCATGCCGAACGAGAGGGGACCTACACCAACCTCGAGCGCAGACTGCAGAAGCTCGAGAAGCTCCTGCCCCCACCCGGTTCCGCCAAGGAGCCGTGGGCGATCTGCGCGGGTCTGGCCGCCGCGCTGGGGGCCGAGTGGAAGTGGAAGAGCTTCATGGACGTGTGGAACGACATCAAAGCCAACGTCAAGACCCACTCCGGTGTCGACGTCGAGGCCCTCGCGCAGGACATGCCACAGAGCGCGCTGCAGTACGAATCCGCGTTCGGGGACATGGGGGCCGACACTCCGCACCCTGCGGTCGCCGGTCCGGGCGGCCAGTACCCGAAAGGGTTCCGTCAGGGGGCTCCTTTCCAGACCGGGCAGAACTGGCCTCTCTCGTGGGAGTTGCGAGCCTTCGAGGCCGAACAACGCCCCGGTCACATCCCTGCAGTGAACGGAGCCGGGGGTGCGACCGAGCGGGGCGGGACCGTCGAGGACTCTCAGCCGGTCGCGGCCGAGAACGGGACCTTCGTTCTGCTGACCGGACGGCAGATCTATGACGAGGGGACGATGGTCTCCAAGAGCGCGGCCCTCCGTCGCCTTCAGAAGAAACCGTTCGTCGAGCTGAGCGACGAGGACGCCAAGGCCCTCGGGATCGACGACGGCTCGGACGTGGTGATCGAAGGC
>JBKHXK010000004.1:0-55515 GCA_046566065.1 Actinomycetota bacterium
ACTGAGAAGGAGTGAAGCGATGACACTGACGGGTCCCGGTATCCCAGTCGACCTGCCCGACTGCCCTTTCTGTGGCGCCACGATGACGCTGGTCGGGGCTTCGGCGGGGGGATGGGACAACCACGCCCGTTCGATATGGCGATGCCCTGAGGCGGGATGTCAAACGCGGTTGGAAGTCTCGCGACCGCTGGTCTATGCACGAGTGAAGGGTGATCCTGACAACCTCCGACGATTGGATGCAGCGGCAATCGATCCAGCCGGGCTCTACCTCACACACGACAGCGATGGCACCCCTACGGGAGTCATCCCCGGTGAGTGGCTCGAGCCCGTCTCCGACCAAGAGCTTCAGCAGATGCGCGACGCGGAAAGCGAGCTGGGTCGGGCCCGCTGGATGGAGCAGCAGCGTCGGCAGTTCTTCGCCTCGCCCGACCGCTCCCACTTGAGTGCCTTCGGCGAGTGGCTCGAGCTGAGTGTCGGCCTTGACCCCTGGCAGGTACGCGGTCACGTCCGGGCGATCCTTCGCGTCGAGAAATTCTGTGAGAGCCAAGCGGAGACCCTGGACGCTGCCGGCTGGCGGCGCTACCTGACGGAAGGCCCCCACGTCGAGAGGACGAAGCGACACACGCTCAAAGCAGGTCAGGACCTGCACAGGTGGGCGATCACCCAAGGCTTCGATTGGGCCGATCCCGGTGTACTCGAGCTGACCTTTGACACGATGTCCGATCAGGGCGGTTAGGCGAAGCGTTAGAAAACACCGGTCCAAGGCACCCTGTCGAACGTCCGTTCTCCCCGCTCCGGTAGCCTCACCTGCGGTTTTGCAACATGAGGGCCCCTAGCTCATCTGGTAGAGCTCCGGACTTTTAATCCGGCGGGCAGGGTTCGAGTCCCTGGGGGCCCACAAACCAGGCCCCCTCGCCGCGCCCGAGCCCTCTCACCCTGCCGCGGCTCCGCCGCTTCTCGCAGGGTTCGAGTCCCTGAGGGCCCACAACTTCTGACCTGCGTCTTTATTTCCGGTTCGGGCGCGAACTGCATAGGTTTGGTGTGTTCGGCCGGGCCTCACCTGGCTAGCGTCGACACATGTTCATGCATAGGTTCGGCCCTATCCAGTGAGACCCCTCCAGTCGCTCGACGACGCTTCCTTGGTCCAGGCGGTCGGTCGTGCCAGCGAGCCCGCCCTCCGCGAGCTGATCGCCCGACACGGCGTACGCGTGAGGGCTGCCGCCCGGGCCATCACCTTCGACCCCAGCACGATCGAGGAGGTCAGCCAGGACGTGTTCGTGGACCTGTGGAAGCGTCCCGACCGCTTCGACCCCACCCGCGGATCGCTCTCCTCCTACCTGTCACGGATCGCCCGGAACAAGGCGATCGACCATCTGCGCTCTGCGGCCGTGAGGCAGAGAACCCAAGAGAGCCTCGCCGAACTCGCTCGTCAGGCGATCGACTCGGCGCGATCCCAGGACGAGGTCGACCTGCGGGACTGGCTGAAGAGGTCGATCGAGCAGCTGGATAGCAGCCAGAGGGAAGCTGTGGTCCTCGCCTACCTAGGCGACCGGACCTATCGGCAGGCTGCCATCGATCTCGGGGTGCCGGAGGGCACGCTCAAGTCCCGGGTTCGACAGGCTCTGATGAACCTCCGTAGAGAACCGACCGAGGTCGCCTGACTACGCGCTCTGCTCCGAGCCGAGAGTCTCCTCCAGGATCGCCGCTGCCCGGCGCAGCTCTTCACCCAGGTAGGTCCCGGGAACGCCCTGCCTGGCGGTCTTCGATACGAAGGCGTTGCCCGCGAAGAACAGGGTTGCTTCCGTCTCGGATGACAGAGCGCGCAGGGTTCGGATGGCCGCCTTGCGGGCCGACCTGAGATGGGACGAGATGACGACCGCCCTGGCTACGCTCTCTCGGGCAGCTATCACCGCCGACGCCGTTGGGGTCCTGGCTCCCAGGATCCGACAGCTCCAGCCAAGTCGCGTGAGTATCAGGTAGAAGGCCTCGAGGCCGATCGTGTGATGGTCGTCCGGTCCACATGCGAGCAGGATGGTCCCGGTCTTGCGGGCCCGGCGAGGTTGTTTCCTGAGCTCGACCGACAACCAGGCGCGCACCTCCTGAGAGGCGAGATGTTCGTTGGCGACGTCGCACCTGCCCGCCTCCCACAGGCTTCCGATCTCCCTCAGCGCGGGAAGAACGACATCGTCGATCGTCTCGAACAGGCCCCGCTCTAGGGTTGCCGCGTCGAGGGAGCGACGAACCCCTTCGGTATCGAACGCCGCACTGGCATCCAGGATGTCGTCAACGTAGGTCGACCTGCGCCTGCCCGAGGAACGCTCCTTGATCAACGTGGCGGCATGGCTCGCCCTTCGGCCGGCCGCGATCGCGTCTCGAAGATCACGCAGCTCGGTGAGCGCCTTCAGGTCGTACCGCCGATGACTACCCTGGGTACGCGCTGCTATGCCGACGCCGTAACGCCTCTCCCACGACCGGATCGTCGGGACGGGGACGCCCAGCATCAAGGATGCCTGGGATATCGAGATTCCCTCCCGTTCCTCCAACATCCGACCAAGCTAGCAAGCGGATGCATAGGTTCGGTAGCCCCTGACGTGGCTGCGAGGGTCAGTCTGTATCCCATGGAGTCAGAAAGAACAGGCGCTCAGGGTAGCGAGGCCGGGATCAAGCGCGCTCTTGCGACGATCCTGACAGTGCTGAAGCTCCTGGACGAGCAATGGGACGACATCGATGACTACTCCCGTCGAGCGACGATCAGGCTGACGATCGAAACCGCACGCGACCAGCTAGGGCGCATCGAGGGCGAGGGCCGCGCCTTCGACTAACCGACGGGGTCTGCTGGAAGCACCAGAGAGAACGTGCTCCCTGAGGGAGTGCACCGAGCCTCGAAGCGTCCACCGGAGATCTCTGCTGCCTGACGGGCGAGATAGAGGGAGAGACCGAGACCCCCAACCCGACGAGTGGTCGATGAGTCACCTTGAACGAACGGCTCGTGGAGCAACCTGTTCAAGAGATCGTCGGGGATGCCAGGACCCTCGTCGGCCACGGCGAAAACGGCGTCGCCATCCACACGCGATGTGGACACCGTGATCCTTCCTTGCGTATGTATCAACGCGTTCTCGACCAGGTCCCTCGCCGATTCTCGGATGAGATCTTCGTGCCCATGCCCGAGTGCCTCTCGTGTGTCTAGTGCAATGCGCGATGCCTCTTCACCTACCGCTTCTTCGACCGCTCTGCGCGCGATCTCCGCTAGATCGAACACCGCGAAATCAGACTCTCGATCCCCTCGTTGCAACGACGCGGCGGTCAGGATCTTGTTCACCATCCGCCCGAGTGCGTTCGCATGCGACTCAACCGAGCGCAATAGGTCGTCGCGCAACTTCGAGTCGAGCGCATCACCTGCCCGCAGGATCGTCTGTGCGCCGCCTCGGATGATCGTCAGTGGGGTCCTCAATTCGTGAGAGACCACCTGGATGAACTGACCCTTCATCCGATCCAGCTCCTGCAGTTCATCTGCTTTCTTCCTCAGCTCTTCCTGGGCGGCCTGCAACTGCTGCAGGGAACGAGCCAGGTCGCTCGTGCGTTCGCGCACCGTCTCCTCGAGACGCTGCTCGTGGGTACGGCGTTCGAGTTCCAGCTCCCTCCTGCGCAGAGCGTTCAACACGCTGATCTCGACCTCGTCGGGCATGAATGGCTTGGTCAGGTAGCCGTACGCGCCAGACATCAAGGCGGTAGAAGCGACCTCGGTATTCCCTCGCCCGGTCACGAGGATCGTCGCCACCTCAGGCGTCCGCGGCGACAAGGTTTCGATCAGCTCGAAGCCCGAGGCGCCCGGCATATCGAGATCCGTCATCACCAGGGCGAAATCCTCACGGTCTAGGAGAGCCACCGCCGAGGGAACGTCTCCGACGGCCTGCGCTTCATAGCCCTTCTTCTCGAGGATCCGGACCAGGAGGCGTTGCGCCGCGGGCTCGTCGTCGACAACCAGGATGCGCGGCCCGTCCATACCTCATGCCCCTTCTGTCACAGAGCGGCTCTCCGTGGAACATGGAGCGTAAAACGAACCGAAGGCTCGACCAAGACCGAGAACACATCTTCCGCCTCTTCAGGCTCCAGGATGCCGAGCTGCTCCCAGAGATCGAAGCGGCCCTGAAGAAGCCGTCCAGACCAGGGGTCCATATGTCGGTGCTCGATCGGGCCATAGGTCTCTCCGAAGGGAGAACGGGCGAAACCATGCAGGCGGTAGGTGATGAACTGTGCATGCTCGTTACCACTGACGAACGGGTGCCTGGCAGTGGGTCGATCCCGCGCCTCGAGCTGCAGCATTAACTGCTGGTCCCCTGCCACGACCCGGACGTCGAAGACCGGATACCCGTGGGTGCCCCCCTGGATGTCGACGTCGAAGTCCGCCAACCGCGTGCCGGCCGCCACCAGCTTCTGGGCGACATACGAAAGCCGGGTGCCGACGTAGGTACCGAAGAAGTAGGCGCCGCGGCGACCTCTCCAGGTGACGTAGGTCCTGAACGTGCACTGGTCGAAATCGTGCGCGGGGTAGCGCGCCGGCGACCAGTGAAGCTGTCGATTGCAGAAGACGCTCGAAGAGATAAGGGCCAGCTCGCGGCCGTCTTCAGACGTGAACGTCTCTAGCTCGAATCGTGCGGGCAGGATGCGGCGTACCCGCTCTGCCGGAACGGCGTGGGTTACCAAGGCGAAGTTCTGAACGTCGACTTCGGCGGTAGCGAGACGGGTGAAGCGCTGAGTCACCTCAGAAGCAGATTGAGAAGGATCGTCCCGATGACGGAGGCCCCCACGGACAACAGGATCATGAGCAGGCAACCCGGACCGCCACCGAGCGGCCGAACCTCGACGTTTCCGAAACGCATCAGCTATCGGCCGCTTCCCCGTTGAGCTTCTGACGAGGCCACACGAAGCCACCGGTGACCCCACCGAAGGTCGCCCCTGCAACGGCGAACGCAACCACCGAGATGATGGTCCCGAGCGCGCCGTTGAAGAAGAGCAACCCGACGATCAATCCCAAGAAGGCACCGATCAGCGCTCCCCCCGCAAGCCCCCCGAGGCTGCCCTTGGCTTGGCTCTTGGACGCGACCACACCCGGGCCGCCGGTGAAACCCTCGGCTTCGCGCTCTGTCTCTTGCTGGGCGGCTGCCCGCGCGTCTGTCACTGGACCATCCCCTCTCGGTTGACTGCGATCTAGAAGCTCGGAGGGTCGCTCGCTGGGAACGACTCCTCTGACTGTTCCTGGACCTCGTCCTTACCCTCGTTGTCGGGACTTGCATCATCGTTGCGGTCTTCGCTCTCTCGCTCCCGGTCGGGGGGGGTTTCGCTCATGTGCCCTCCTGCTCGATGGTCGGCGACACGTCTTCTTTGCGGGGAACCTTGCCCTCGTATGAGTGTTCAGCGAAACTACGCAAGGCCCGCTGCAGGGACTCGTGAACGGCGACCCCATCGTCGATCACTCCGAGCCACCACAGGCCAACCAGGTCCAGGATCCGTCTTACATGCGGGCCGAATGTGAAGTGCAGCACCTGATCCGCTTGCCTTGCTTCTACCCCTGCATCCACCAGTGCGGAGATGCCCGCTGAGGTCAGCAGCGTGATCCCCGAGCAATCCAGCACCACCGTGCCGAGGTCGCGCTCCAGAGCGGTGCTCAGCGCCTCGCGCAGCTTCTCGGCGGGTAGGACATCGAGCACACCGGCGCAACAGATCTCGGTGCGATCTTGATGATTGCGGATCGTGAGAGAGAACCCCTCAGTCATCGTCGTTGACTCCTGTGCGAGGAACCCTCTCGATCGAACGCGAGGGCTCGGGTCGGTTTCGGCTCGCGTCTTAACCGGGGATGGAGAGTTACCCCAGCGAAGCTGCGACAAACCTGACCTCAGGTCGCAGCGGAGTCTTGTCCGTAGCCGTGCGGATTCGAGCTTTGCCAACGCCAACTGTCGGCGCAGATGTCATCGAGTGTTCTCGTGGCCTTCCATCCCAACAACGTTGCCGCCCGAGAAGGGTCGGCGAACACGACAGCGGCATCGCCCGGCCTGCGCGGCGCGATCTCGTAAGGGATCTCCTGACCTGAGGCACGACGTGCTGCCTCCACCATCTCGAGTACAGAGAAGCCACGTCCCGTTCCGAGATTCACGGCCACGCAGCCCTCAACCGCGTGCAGGGACTCGAGGGCCGCTAGGTGTCCGAGGGCCAGATCGACGACATGCAGGTAGTCGCGCACGCCGGTTCCGTCTTCGGTCGGATAGTCATCCCCGAATACCTTCAGTCGATCGCGGCGACCCACGGCGACCTGCATGATGAACGGCAAGAGGTTGTTGGGGATACCGCGGGGATCCTCGCCGATGCGCCCGCTGGGATGCGCCCCCACCGGATTGAAATAGCGCAACAGCACGATGCGCCAAGCTTCGTCGGAGTCGGCGGCGGCGACGTCCCGGCACATCTCCTCGATGAACAGCTTGGTGCGACCGTAGGGGTTCTTGGCCCCCAGACGCGCATCCTCGGTGATCGGGACCGACTCCGGTTCGCCGTAGACGGTGGCGCTCGAGGAGAACACCAGGTCTCTCACCCCGTGATCCTTCATGCACTGGAGGAGGTTGAGAGTTCCTATGAGGTTGTTCTGGTAATAGCGCAGAGGGATCTGGGTGGACTCGCCGACGGCCTTCAGCCCCGCGAAGTGGATGACCGAGTCGAACCTGGCCTCCTCGAACAGCCGTCGTAGAGCAGGGAGATCCAAGAGATCCAGTCGATGGAAACTGAGAGACCTGCCGGTCAGCTCCTGCACCCTCCGCAGGGCCTCCTCCGAGGAGTTGTCCAGATTGTCGACGACCACTAGGTCGTGGCCCGCCTCCAGCAGCTCGAGGCAGGTGTGGCTTCCGATGTAACCCGCGCCACCGGTCACGAGGATGCGCTGCGTCATATGTGCCGAGCATAGCCAGCTGATGGGTTCCGACGGCGCGGCTATAAAGACAGCCCAGTGGGAGGAGGAAGGCGACGATGAAAGAGATCGACCCGTCCAAGGTGGACAAGCGCGAGGCGTACTTCCTGCTCACCTCGTTGGTGGTGCCCCGACCGATCGCCTGGGTTTCGACGATCTCTCGAGAGGGGATCCGCAACGTCGCCCCACACAGTTACTTCAACGCGATCTCGAGCCAGCCGCTGATCGTTCACTTCACCTCGACCGGGACTAAGGACTCTCTCGTCAATGCAAGGGACACCGGCGAGTTCGTGGTCAATATCGTGAGCCGAGAGCTCACTCAGCAGATGAACCTCACCGCCGCGAACTTCGAACCACACGAAGACGAGTTCACCTGGGCGAAGCTCGCATCAGCTCCCTCGAAGACGGTATCCGCCCCTCGCGTAGCTGCGGCCAAAGCAGCGATGGAGTGCAAGGTCGTGAAGATCGTCGAGCTGGGAAACGGAAGCATGGTTTTCGGCGAGGTCCAGTTGATCCTGGTCGACGAGAGCGTGATGAGAGACGGACGCGTAGATCCGTCACTGCTGGCACCGATCGGACGACTTGGAGGCTCCACCTACACCGATGTCGCGAAGGGTCTGTTCGACCTGAAGCGCCCTACCGCCGACGAGCTCAAGAACGGAAAGCAGTAGCGGGCTAGGCTCCGCCGAGCCATCCAGCGAGGGAGGTCGCTATGACGGACGAACAAGAACAGGCTTCTGACGGTCAGGAAGAGCAAGAAACGAACGACAACGCGACAGAGAACAACCGCCCGGACGACACGCTCGCGTCTGAGAAGAAGTGCCCGGAATGCGGCGAGCCCGTCGACGACGTCAGGGCGACCTGCATCAACTGCGGCTACGAGTACTCCGAAGAGGACCACGAAGACCCCGAGGCCGGCTCGGAGTTCGTCGCAGGCAGTCAGATCGACGACGAGGGCAACGAGATCCCGGACGAAGAGCCCGAGGCCGAGTCAGAAGAGAACGACGAGCAGAGAAGCGACTAGCTACTGCTTGGCGAAGCGCAAGACAACGTCATCCGAGGTGAGGGTCATCCATAGCGAGCCCGCCGTCAGGATCACCTCGGCCGGTTCGCCCGCCACCTCTATCGGGGAGCCCATCGCGGCGCCCGTCTCGCGATCGACCCTTGTGAGGAACGATGCCTCGGCGCTGCGCGACAGCACCCATGCGACGTCCGGATCTGCTACGAAGTCGACGATCTGACCCGGAACCTCGAGGGTGTTCAACACTTCTCCAGAGCGCTGGTCGATCCGGTACAAGGTCCCGTCGTCACCGGTGGAGTACCAGATCGTGCCGGCCTTGAACGTGATGTCACCGTTCCGGCTCGCAGGGACCTCCACCCGACGGCCGATCTCCTCACCGGTCCGACTGTCGAGCTGATAGATCAGGCCGTTCGCGTCCAGCAACCTAGCCACTTCTCCCTTGACCGCGATGTCGATCGGATCTTTGGCCAGCGTGACCACGATCTCTTCGCGCGTCTCTTGATCAACCCTCATCAGCTGCCCCGGGGACACGATCCACAGCGCGCCCGCGGCCTGGCCCAGCTCGATGCGCTCCACCGGACCGTCCGCTACCGGGATCTGGTCTTCAGTGACGCTCTGGGCTGAAGGCGACACCCGCACAACCGTTCCCTTTTGCGGGAAGGCCACCCATACGGGCCCATTCCCGATCGCGATATCGCCGGGGACCGCCGGAAGCCCGATCTCGCTCACCCGGGAGTTCGACACGGGGTCGATGCGCGAGAGCGTGCGCGAACCGACATCCGTGGACCAGACGTATCCATGCGCGCCCACCGAAAGGTCGGTGGGCTCGTGACCTACCCGAACCGCTGCGGTGGCGGGAGCCGGGACGTCGGCCGGGGCGAAGCGAGGCTCGCGCGGCCCCGGTTCCGCCGGATTCGTCAAGAGCAAGAAGGCCGCCACCGCGGCGCCTCCAGCTAGGGCGGCCGAGCCCACATAGATCCTGATCTGTCGACGGCGCATCCGTCGGAAGAGCTCCTGCTTGGCCAGCACACGATCGGTGCGATCCTCCGAACGGCCCGCATCCCTGACCTCGGTCAGAGAGGACTTCAGCCTGCGCTCGAGCTCGTTCATGCCCTTTCACCTTCTGTCAGCACGCCGTCCAACTGAACCTCCAGTTTCTTGCGGGCCCTGGAGAGTTGCGACCGCACGGTGCCCACCGAGCAATCCATGATCGTCGCGATGTCCTGCTCGGCTAGATCCTCCACATATCTCAGAACGATGCAGGCCCGCTGGCGCACGGGCAGCTTGCGGACCGCCGTCCATAACTCACGGGATTCCTCGTGGATCTCGGGATCCCAGTCGGGAGCTTTGCGCTCGTCTCTTTTGTAGACGACGGTGTTGGAACGAGCCTCCACGATCTTGCGCCTGATCTTCGACCGGCACAGGTTCACCACCGCTCGCTTGAGGTAGGCGTCGGCACGATCCAGGTCTCGGATCCGGTTCCATCCGGTGAAGGTCTTGAGGAACGCCTCCATGACGATCTCCTCGGCCGCACCGCGATCCCCGAGGATGACGTAGGCGAGGTCGCGTAGACGATCGAAGTGCTCGTCGAAGAGCACCGAGATCCGCTCATCACGGGTCGATCCAACAGCGCCCACCTCTCCAGCATGTTGCCATGCCAGGGTCGTCGCAGTCATGACCAACAGACGCACGGGCGGGCCGAAACATTGCACCGCCCGGGGAAGAGATGGGAGCTAGTGAGAGCGTAGGTCGATAAGGCCTTCGACCAAGGGGGCCATGTCGCTGATGTGATGCTTCTCGAGGAAGGCATCCGCCCAGGTGGGTTTCTTATCGATAACGGCCGAAAAGGCGATGATCAGGGCATCCGGGCACTCGGATCGGATCATCCCGGCGGCCTCCTCGCCGCACCGGTTCGGCATCTCCTGATCCAGCACTATGAAGTCGGGCTGATGGGCCACGGCCTGAGGGACGGCTTCGAGACCGTCGACCGCCTCACCTACCACGTCGAAATCCCCAACCTCCAGCATGAGCCGGAGAAGCTTCCTGACCGAGGGGTCGTCGTCAACGATCAGAACCCGTCGTTTGCTTGGCTCCACTCCACTCCTCCCAGAAAGGGCGCCTGGCCCCATAGGAAGATGATGGAAGCACCGCCGTTGCTCCGCCATACGTAGTTTCCGTCAGACCGGGGGTTGCGCTTTCTCGCAAGAGAGGGCCGCGGCGTTACCCTCTACGACCTACGCGGCCCCATCGTCTAGCCAGGTCAGGACGCCGCCCTTTCAAGGCGGTAGCACGGGTTCGAATCCCGTTGGGGCCACCGCGAGACCCGGGCGTCGGGGACGCCGACCACATCCACGGGCGGTAGCACGGGTTCGAATCCCGTTGGGGCCACCGCGAGACCCGGGCGTCGGGGACGCCGACCACATCCACGGGCGGTAGCACGGGTTCGAATCCCGTTGGGGCCACCGCCTTGTTCACTTCTAGGACAAGCGAAGCAAGCGCCTAAGTGACACAACCCTCTTGTGGACAGCGCCCTACGCATGTCTACTTCGAGGGACGAACTGAGGGGGGATGAGGATGCATATTCGACGGAGTCTTCTGATCATGGCGGTGACCGCTGTCATCGCTCCGGTCCTATACCCGCTGGTTGCCCACGCCCAGCAGGACCCGATCGTCGGCGTGTGGCATCGCACGGAGTGTCAATCGACGGTTTCGACGTGTGCCGGACGCCAGATGCGGGTGACTGCAACGGACGACGGCGGATTCTTGGGAACGATCACGAGAACCGAGGCGAACAGCTGCTGGACCGTCGGCCAAATCATCTGGAACATCGTCGAGAAGACCAGCGACACGGGATACAGCGGTGTACACGCTTGGTATCACGCAGAGGATTGTTCTCCGCGAGGATGGGGTCAAACGACTTGGACGGTCTCGGGCTCAACACTTACCTTGCACACCATAGACCCTCAATCTCCGGATACGGAAACGCATACCTATACGCGAGCCGGCCAGTGCGACGACAGCGTGGATAACGATGGCGACGGGACCGCAGACCTCGCGGACAGCGACTGTTCGGATTGGATGGACGCGAGCGAAGGTGATCCGACCTTAGACGACCCCCGCTGCCATGAGCCCGGCGTTGTCTGCGGAAGCCCAGGCGACGACCACCTAGTGGCCACGCCTGGCGACGACATCATCATCGCCGGGCCGGGCAATGACACGGTCCAAGCAGGCGAAGGCGCAGACTCGGTAGAAGGCGGAGGTGGTAACGACCTGATCGACGGAGGTCTGGGGAACGACCTGCTCATCGGACAGGCTGGGAACGACGTCGCAAAGGGGGGCGAGGGCAACGATGTTGCCAAAGGTGGCGCAGGCAACGACTCACTCGCGGGCGGAGCCGGGGATGATCGTCTCGTCGCCGGCAGTGGCCCCGATCGCTTGAACGGAGGAAGTGGCCAGGACACGTGCAGTGGTGGGCCAGGCAAGGATCGTGTCTCGATGTGCGAGGCCTAGAGGAGCATGCCGGGACCTTCACAGATCCCGGTCGGAGCACCGGGCGGCGTTTAGACCCAGCCGAGCACTAGGTCTGGTCGTAAGGGAGCGGGAACCAGCGCAGGTGCTCGAAGTCGTCACTCAGAGCAAGTGGGCCGGGCTCCTCTCCATCGCCGAGCTCGGCCTCTTCGAAGATGTAGCGGGCGTACTTCAGATAGTCGCCGAGCACCGACTCGGGCTCGGTCGAACGATGGAGCTCGAAGGTGAGGTGTCCCTCCTCGTAGCTCAACTCGTGAAGGCTCATGGGTGGCTCGGCGACGCCCATCCTGTGGATCCAGAGACCCGACCGAGGTTCGAAGTTGTAGTGCGGCAGCAGTCGCCAGCCGTGCTCGGCGATCAGATGCACCGCCTGCAGGATGAACCCAAACACCTCTTCCGAGATGAAGTAGTTGAAGTTCACCCGGATCCAGCCCGGCTTGATGCCCTCGCAACCTGTGGCGATCTCGCGTTCGAACTCGTGCGAGCGCTCGAGGTCTATCCCGAGCAATCTGTGTCCATAGGGTCCGGCGCACGAGCATCCCCCACGAGCCTGGATGCCGAACAGGTCGTTCAACAGTGCAACGACGAAGTTGTGATGGAGGTGGCGCCGCCCATGCTTGATGACGAAGGACACGATCGAGAGTCGCCGTGCGTCGTGATTGCCGAGGATCTCGATGTTCGGATCCCGGTCCCAGGATGCGATCGCTCTACGGATGAACGATTCCTCTCGGCGTTCGATCTCCTCGGTCCCCACCGCCTCCTTGAGCTGGAAGACGAGACCCGCCCGGATCGAGCCCACGATGTCGGGCGTGCCGCCTTCCTCTCGTTGCTCGGGATCGGTCAGGTAACGATGCTCGACGGGATTCACGTAGGCAACCGTGCCGCCCCCCGGGACGGAGGGAACGCTGTTCGTCAGCAGCTCCTTGCGAACGATCAAGACCCCGGGGGTTCCCGGCCCTCCTATCAACTTGTGCGGCGAGACGAAGATTGCATCCTTATAGGAGGAGGTCCTCCGGTCGCCCATCTCGATCGAGACGTAAGAGGCCGCGGCCGCGCAATCCCAGAAAGACAGAGCGCCGTGTTCGTGCAGGAGTGAGGAGACCGCCGCAGTGTCCGACACGATACCGGTCACGTTCGACGCGGCCGAGAAGCTTCCGATCTTCAGCGGGCGCGCCTCGTAGCGCTCGAGTTGCAACCGCAGCTCCTCGAGATCGATCGCTCCGTTCGCGTCCTCTCCTATCTCGACAACGTCGGCTATCGACTCCCGCCACGGAAGTTCGTTGGAATGGTGCTCGTACGGACCGATGAAAACGACGGGTCGCTCGTCCGTGGGGATGCGATCGAGCAGCGAATACCTTTCGGCGATCTCCCTGGGCAGGCGCAAGCCGAGAACGGTGATGAGCTTGTCGATGGCGCCGGTCGAACCAGAGCCGGCGAAGATGACCGCATGTTCCTCCGTGGCGCCGAAGGCCCCCCTGATGATGTCCCGGGCTTCCTCCCTGAAGCGCGTCGTCTGCAGGCCGGTACCTGACGTCTCCGTGTGCGTGTTCGCGTACAGCGGGAGGACCGCGGCGCGGATGAAGTCCTCTATGAACGTGAGGGCGCGCCCGGAGGCCGTGTAGTCGGCGTAGGTAACCCTCCGGGGACCGTAGGGCCCAACCAACACTTCGTTCTCGCCGATCACCGAAGCTCGGATCGTCTCGATCAAGGACTCTCGTGGGACGGCCATCCCATCAGCTTAGAGACAACGCCCACCCCTAACCAGTGCCGGAGCGTGAAAACCGAGACTCCGGCCAGCTATCGACGTACCGTCATGGCTAGGCAGATCGATCAAGGAGGGAGCAGTGGACCAGGAGACGCAGGTCGACGCTGGTACCGGAGTAGCTCGTTGGACGCGTCTCGCCAGCTTGGGCCTGCTACTTACCGGCCTGGCCCCCCTGTTGATGCTCGTCGCAGGCTTGGCCTGGGGATTGGGAGCAGACGAGGGGGGTGGCTTATTCTTGATCATGGGAGCCACCGGCTTGATCGCCGCGTTCCTCGTGCGTCGGTTCGGTTCATGGTCGAAGGTCGTGGGCATCCTCGCGGCCCTCGCCCTGATGATGATGCTGTTCTGGACGGCCTTCGGTCTGTTCACCCCCAACGCCTTCTTCGACTTCGTTCCGGGCCTCATGGTGATCCCCGGAGGTCTCGTCGCTCTGGTGAGCTGCATAGCTGCTCTAGTGGCTGCCAGACGCGGTCACCGGACGACCGCTGCCGAAGGTGGCGAGAAGAGGGCCATACGCATCTTGCTCACCGCGGTCCTGGGTCTCGCTACGGTTTCCGCCGTTCTGACGTTCCTCGGACGGTCGACCGTGGACGACCCTGGAGACGCGCCACAGGTGTCGCTGACGGGCTTCGAGTTCGACCAGGCTGAGTACACGGTGCAAGGAGGGAGTCAGGTGTTCGTCAGGAACGAAGACCCGTTCCTGCACACCTTCACGATCGACGACCTGGAGATCGACGAGTCCTTCGGCCCGAGCGGCGAGAAACTGATCGATGTCCCAGAGCAGCCAGGCACGTACATCGTCTATTGCAAGCCGCACACCTCGAGCCCGGAGGACCCCGGGGACCACGATATGGCGGCGACGATCACGGTCGAATAGAGCGCGCCCCAGACCGGACTTGAACCGGCGACCTTCTCCTTGACAGGGAGATGAGCACTCCAGACTGCTCCACTGGGGCGAGAGTGACGAAGGCTAACAGACCCACCTAGGAGTCACGGCGGTACCGAAGTGGCCTGGAAGCCTTGCTATCCTGCGCCGGAGTTGGCGAGGTAGCTCAGTTGGCAGAGCACGCGACTGAAAATCGCGGTGTCGACAGTTCGATTCTGTCCCTCGCCACCACCCCGGGCCGTCCGGACGCGGAAACGAGCGCCTAAGCGCTCGTCTCCGTCCCCGCCCCCCTGGATAGCTTCAGTCCTGCAGCTGCTTGGCTCCCTCGAGGAACTTGCGAACCTCATCCGCCCTATAGCGACGGTGGCCGCCGAGGGTTCGGATCGAGGAGAGCTTGCCTGCCTTGGCCCAACGAGTAACGGTCTTCGGGTCCACCCGGAAGAGCGCTGCGACCTCGGCCGGCGTCAAAAGGGTGTCGTCCTTCTGCGCCATCTCTAGCCTCCTGATTCCACCGGATCGGCCCGTCCGACCCGTGTTGCCGCAGATGCCTGAAATGCTCTGCTGTACTGAATCATCGGACGAGCAGCCGCTGACTGTAATGGCTAGATAGGGCCATTTTCGGGCGTTTTCGTGGACTATGGCCGTGTGGCCCGGACGAACTAGCCCTAAAGGGGCGAAACGGACGTTAGTTGACTACCTCTCGCGCTCTGACCTCGGTCCAGCGCTCAGTCAAGCCCGTGAATAACCGGCCCGCCTTGATGAGGTCTCCACTCTCGAGCGCGTCCAGACAGGCCCCCACCTCGGCCGCCGAGCGGTCCTCGAGGAGGTCCTCATCCGAGAACATGGCCGCCACCGAGGCGTAATCGAGCTCGATGAGGCCCTGCGTGCCGAACCCGTCGAGCCACTCGACGAGCTCCCGCACCGCGGTGGTCACACCGTCGTCGATCCAGGTCTCTTCGAGGACCGCGACGCAGCGGGCGAGGCGGGCCTTGGCCACCGCCAGATCCGCCTCGTACCGGATCCGCAAGCCGTCCTTGTCCTCGGTCAGGATGCGCTCGGACTCATCGAAAGCTGCGAACCACCTGATGGGCACGTGCCAGTTCGCGTGCAAGATGTGAGAGCGGACCTCGGGCCGGGCGTCGCCCAGGACGGCGAGCTCGTGAGCGGCCCGATGAGCTTCACCTTCGGGGACGAAGGCGTCCGCGACCTCTTCAGGGATGCTGTTGCGGAAGGCCAAGAGGCCCGCGAGCATCCTGAGCTTGGTCCGCCACGGACAGACCAGCGTCGTTCCGTCGATCTGACGCAAGAAGGCGCCTTCGGTAGGAGCAGCTAGGTCGGTCTGGTCGGGTAGTGCGCCCGAGAGCAACCAGCGTCGGCCCGCTCCGGTATCGATGACCTCTGAGTCGTGCCCAGATTCCATCCACTGAGACCGCTCCTCTGCAGGGAACGCGCTGAGAGGTTGGTACACCCTCAAGTAAGCCGATTTGATCATTTCGGATCGATGCTACTCACCGTTCGCGCCCAGGAGAGGGAAATCGGCTAGGCGGTAGCATGGCCCCCCAGGCCAGGACAACGGGGTTCTGGCGAAACTACGGGGGACCCACTTCATCATGAGCGTCTTCGAGCACATCGCCGGCGACGGCTACGAGCAGATCGTCTACTGCTCGGACGACCAGTCAGGGCTCAAGGCCATCATCGCGATCCATTCCACGGCGCTTGGACCGGCCCTCGGCGGCACGCGCTTCTATCCCTACGAGAGGGAAGAGGACGCGTTGGTCGACGTCCTGCGGCTGGCCAAGGGTATGACTTACAAGGCTGCCGCCGCGGGTCTGGACCTGGGCGGAGGCAAAGCCGTGATCATCGGCGACCCACGACGGATCAAGTCGGAAGAGCTGCTGCGCGCCTACGGTCGTTTCGTCGAGACCCTCGGTGGCCGCTACATCACCGCGGAAGACGTCGGCACGGCCCTCGAGGACATGGACATCGTGCGACGCGAATCTCGCTGGGTTACCGGGTGCTCGCACACCTATGGCGGCTCCGGCGATCCCTCACCGGTGACCGCTTACGGCGTGCTGAATGGGATCAAGGCGTCGTGCCTCGAGGTATTCGGTTCCGCCGACCTGAAGGGCCGCACCGTCGCCCTGCAAGGGGTCGGCAAGGTCGGCTACGCGCTCGCCGGGTATCTGGTCGGCGAGGGAGCCAAGGTGACCATCGGTGACATCGACGTCGACAACATGGCTCGCGCTGTTAAGGACCATGGGGTCGAGACGGTGCCTCTCGACGAGATCCACAAGCAGGAGTGCGACATCTTCGCTCCGTGCGCGCTGGGTGGCGGGATCAACGACGACACGATCTCGGAGTTCCGCTGCAAGATCATCGCCGGTGCCGCCAACAACCAGCTGGCCCGGGAGGAGCACGGCGAGAAGCTGCGCGACCTCGGCATCCTGTATGCGCCGGACTTCGTGATCAATGCCGGCGGCCTGATCAACGTCGAGGACGAGCTCAGGGGCTACGACAGGGAGCGCGCCATGAGCAGGGTCGAAGGCATCTACAAGCAGATGCAACACATCTTCACCCTTGCCAAGGAACGCAATCTGTCGACCGCGAAAGCGGCCGAGCTGCACGCGCAAGAGCGCATCCGCAAGATCAGCCGCATCCGATTGGTGCGGACCGCCGAGTACGGTCCCAGTCACACCAACTGATGAGCGAGATCTTCCGAGTCATCGGCAACGGCGCCGATCAGCCAGACGGTCCCGTCCCCGACGGACTCGAAGACAAGGATCTGATCGAGCTATTCCGGTGGCTGGTGCTGCTCCGCACCTTCGACGAGAGGTCGGTAGCGCTTCAGCGTCAAGGACGCATCGGCACCTACGCCCTCTACTGGGGTGAAGAGGCCACCCAAGCCGGAGCGCTGTATGCGTGCGAGGACGCGGACTGGGTCTTCCCTTCCTACCGGCAGAACGCCATCGGGATCCTGCGCGGCGTTCCCGCTTCCACCGTCCTGGCATGGTGGCGCGGTTACGGAGGGGAGCACGGCTTCTGGAACCCGCGCGAACACCGCGTGGCACCGATCTGTGTACCCATCGCGACCCATCTCCCGCACGCCGTCGGCGTAGCGTGGGCAGCCAAGATCAGGAACAACCCGGTGTCCTCTCTCGCTTGGTTCGGAGACGGTGCGACGTCCGAAGGCGATTTCCACGAGGCGCTTAACTTCGCGTCGGTCTTCAAGACCTCCACCGTTTTCTTCTGCGTGAACAACCAGTGGGCCATCTCGACCCCGATCAGCAAGCAGATGGCGAGCGAGACGATCGCCCAGAAGGCGGTGGCCTACGGGATGCCCGGCGTGAGGGTCGATGGGTTCGACCCCTTGGCTTGCTGGAAGGTGACCCGCGAAGCTCTCGAGCGGGGACGCGCGGGAGACGGGCCCACGTTGATCGAGGCCTACTGCTACCGGATCATGCCCCACGGCACCGCCGACGACCCGCGTCTGTACCGCGACGAAACCGAGGCCGAACGGTGGAAGCCCCTCGAGCCCTTGACCCGGATGTCCCGGTTCCTTCGCAGGCTCTCGATCTTGGATGACGACACGGAAGCACGCATCCGGGCCGAGGCGAAAGAGACGATCGCGAACGCGGTGATCGAGATGGAGTCGATCGCGCAACCCGGACAGGAGATCCTGTTCGACCACGTCTACGCGTCGGGCCGCCCCTGGAACTTCGAAGAAGGGCTCGCTGAGATCCGCTCCGTCGAGCGCCCACCCGAGGTCAAACCGCTTGGCCCCCCCACCAGTCCCGGCGCCGGCGAAGAAGGAAAGACGCAATGACCGCGGCGAACATGGTCGAGGCTCTGAACAAAGGGCTTCACGAAGCGATGGCGTCCGACGACCGCGTCGTCGTGATGGGTGAGGACGTAGCCAAGACCGGCGGGGTGTTCCGCGTGACAGCGGGGTTGCTCGATAGGTTCGGCGAGGATCGGGTGGTCGACACCCCCCTGGCGGAAGCAGGCATCGTCGGAACCGCGATCGGGATGTCCGTCTACGGCCTTCTGCCGGTCGTCGAGATCCAGTTCGATTCGTTCGTCTACCCGGGCTTCGAGCAGATAGTCGTGCACGCCGCCCGTTACGCATGGCGAACAAAGGGACAGGTTCCGGCCTCGATCGTGATCCGTATCCCCTACGGGGGCGGCGTCCGGATGCCGGAGCTGCATTCCGACTCTCCCGAGGCTCTCTTCGTTCACACGCCCGGCCTGAAGGTCGTGTGTCCGTCGACACCGACAGACGCGCGCAACATGATCTTGGCCGCGATCGCAGATCCGGATCCAGTCGTCTTCATGGAGCCCAAGCGCATCTACCGCGCCGGACGCGAAGAGATCCCCGAAGACCCGCCGCTCTCGCTCGCCGACGGTCACTCCAACGGAAGCGCGAGCGAATATCTGTCGAAGGCCCGGACCGCACGGGACGGCGACGATCTGGCAATCTTCACGTACGGCGCCACCGTTCCGTTAACCGTCGACGCCGCCGAGCGTCTGGCCGTCGAGCAAGGTGTAGAGGCGCGCGTCGTCGATCTGCGGTCGCTCTTTCCCTTGGATGTGGACTGCATCGTCGAAGCCGCCTCCACCTGCGGTCGTGCCCTGGTGGTTCACGAGGCCCCCAGGACCGCAGGTCTGGGGGCCGAGGTCTCCTCGATCATCCACGAGAAGGCGATGCTGGATCTCGAAGCGCCGGTGGGCCGGGTAACCGGGTTCGACGCACCTTTCCCGCAGTTCGCCAACGAAGACGATTACCTCCCATCGGTAGACCGCATCGTGGCCGGAGCGCGGAAGGTCCTGGATTTCTGATGCCCGACTTCCTCCTCCCCGACCTCGGAGAAGGCCTCACCGAGGCGGAGATCGACAGATGGCTCGTCCAGGAAGGCGACACGGTCGCGGAGGACGACCCCCTCGTCGAGGTCATCACCGATAAGGCCACCGCCGAGATCCCCTCACCGTTCGCCGGCGTCGTGTCCAAGATCCACGTGCCGGAGGGCAAGGTCGTCGCCGTCGGTACCGCGCTGGTGACCATCGGTGAGTCGATTTCGCTCGACCAGGAGCCGGTTGCGTCGGGGGCCGCCGCTGCGGGGGCGAGCCCCTCCGGACCAGACGCCTTCGGGGTCGATGGTCCGGCCGGTCCCGCCCCCTCCGCGTCGTCCCCGCTCCCTGCGCCAGCAGCTGGAAAGGCCATGCAGGTGCAGGCCATGCCTCCTGTGCGCAAGCTGGCCCGGGAGCTCGGGATCGATATCGCGGCCCTCGCTGGTAGCGGGCCGGGGGGGCGCATCTTGCGGGAGGACGTCGAGGCGGCCGCCAACGGTGACGCGCCGCGACCTTCGGCCCCGGCCGTCACCGGCGGCAGGCGCGAGCCGTTGCGGGGGGTGCGGCGCGTGATCGCGCAGCGGATGACCCAGGCGCATCGCGTCGTTCCGCCGGTTACGCACGTGGAGGAATGCGACGTCACGGAGTTGGACGCGACGCGGAAGCTCGCGAACGAGAGATCGCCCGACGAGATCCGCCTCACCTACATGCCCTTCATCATCAAGGCGGTCGTTGCCGCCCTGAAGGACTACCCGGCCATGAACGCGTCGCTCGATGACGAAGCCGGTGAGATCGTCTTCCACGACAGGTACGACATCGGCATCGCGGTGGACACTCCCGCAGGACTCACGGTCCCCGTCGTCCGCAACGCGGACCGCAAGCGGCTCCGAGAGATCGCGGCGGATGTGGACCGGCTGGCCTCGGCGGCCCGAGCCGGGACCTCCAAGGCCGAGGACCTTAAGGACGCCACCTTCACGATCTCTAGTCCCGGACCCTTCGGCGGGCTCATGGCCACGCCGATCGTCTTCCACCCTCAGTCGGCCATCCTCGGCGTGCATCGCGCCACCGAACGGCCGGTCGTGCGCAACGGTCAGATCGTGATCCGCAAGATGATGAACCTCTCGATCACCTTCGATCACCGGATCCTCGACGGGATGACCGCGGCGAGATTCGTCCTCGATGTCGTCCGGTTGTTGGAGCACCCGGCCGTGCTCGCGTTGGAGTCGTAACCTCTTCTAGGTCCGAGGGCTCTGACGCGGACATATCTTGTTCCGCAATACCCCGATGTGCTCGATCTCGAGCTCTACGACATCTCCTGCTTCCAGGCTCCGGCCGAGGTCGAGTCCGCAGCACCCCCCGGGAGTGCCCGAGCCGTACACATCACCTGGATAGACGTCCTCGCCCTGCGAGACGTGGGCGATCATCTGGCTCCACCCCCAGCGCGCCTCAGACGATCTAGCGCGGCCCCACTCTTGCCCGTTCACCCTGCAGATCATCTCGAGATCGGGCTCCGTCCCGACCTCGTCGGCGGTGACTATGCAGGGCCCCAGGGCATTCGCGAAGTCCTTCCCCTTCCCGGGACCGAGCCATGCCGACATCTCCTTCGCCTGCACGTCCCGGGCCGAGAAGTCGTTGAAGACCGTGAAGCCGAATATGTAACCCGGAGCCTCCGCTATCGATACGTCCCGTCCGCGTCGTCCGACCACCATGGCCAGCTCTAGTTCGAAATCGAGTCGCTCCGTGTAGTGCGGCCATCTGCACTCATCGTCCGGCCCGAGGATGGTGCGGTGGTTGCCCTTGTAGTAGATCGGCGCCTCGTACCAGTAGTCCGGTACCTCGCCGTTGCGACGCTGCGCTCCACGTTTGACGTGATCCTCGAAGGCCAGGAAGTCACGCAGTGACGAGACCCGGTCCAAGGGAGTAAGCAGGCGCACGTCGGGCTCGTCGAGAGAAAGGGTCAAAGCTGGAAGCGAGGCGGCGGCGCGCGCAACGTCGCGTACCTCGCCCCACACCTCAGGCCCCTGCTCGATCAAGGCGAACGTGGAGACCAGGAAACGGCCGCTCTCGAGCGTCAGGCGCGTGCCTGTGACCTCGTTCCAGCCATCGAGAAGATCGACCAGCGGGTGGTCGTCGACGGCTACAGCCAGGCGCGGCTGGAACCCACCTCTGTTCGACACATATCGGTACAGCCGCAAACTGGATCGGCTACTTACTTATCGAGGAGGCCCATACCCGCGGCCCAGGAGGTCTCGTATTCGGTCGCAACGACGGCGTCTGCTTCGGGAGACACGATCAGCGGGTGGTGGGTCTCGACCATCACCGCGACCTCATCGGTTCGCTCCTTCGTTCTCGAGGCTTCGATCGCGGCCGGCTGTGGCCCGTGATGGATCCCTTGCGGGTGAAGAGTGATGTAGCCGACGTCGATCCCAGCTCGGGAGAAGAAGTTACCCTCGTGATAGAAGAGCACCTCGTCGGCGTCGATGTTGGCGTGATAGAAGGGCACCTTCAAGACCTCGGGATCCTCTTCCAGAGGACGCGGTACGAACGAGCAGATCACGAAGCCATCGTTCTCCCACGTGCAGTGAGCCGACGGCGGCATGTGATAGCTGGGCGAGTAGACCGGCCGGTGGTCGAGGATGTTCAGCTTCACGGGCGATACGTCTCCCTGCCACCCGACCACGTCGAGTGGGTGCCACGCGAAGAACAGCGACGTGAACTCTCCGTCGCGCTTCACGCGCACCTCGAACTCACCTTCCTCGTCGTGAGGGTCGGGCTCCGGAACCTGCATAACGCCGGGATCGAAGTGAGCGTGCTTCCCCATAAGACCCCGGTCGGGCAAGCGGTACTCGCCGGACCCTTCGATCACGAAGAAGAAGTTGTCGTCCCCATCGGGGACCACACGGTGTGTGGTGCCCTTCGGGATGATGACGTAATCGCCGGGTGCGTAGGTGAGCGGACCGTAGTCGCTCTCGATCGTGCCTCTGCCGCGATGGACGAAGTAACAGACATCTCCATCTGCATCCCTTAGGAAATAAGGCATCGCGTGCGTCCGGCGCGATACGAACAAGCGAACGTCTTCGTTGTGGGCGATCAGCTGCCAGAAGCCGTCCTCGTTCGTCTGATCGTCGGGCTTCATCTCGTTGACGTTGATCGCCCGAGGTCTCAGCTTCCCCTCGATCCGGGTCCAGGCGGTCGGGGGGTGCGTCCTGTAGAGGTGGGAGGCACGGCCGAAGAAGGTCTCACGCCCATGCTCCTCCTCGTACGTCCCCTCGGGGACGCTCACGTGAGCTTGCTTGGTGACCTTGCCTTTCGAGTGAACGACGTCCATCGAGCGGCCCCCTTAGAGGTTGCCGCGAGCGGCCTGCTCGCGCTCGATCGATTCGAACAGAGCTTTGAAGTTGCCGGCACCGAAGCCTTTCGCGCCGTGCCGCTCGATCACCTCGAAGAAACAGGTGGGACGATCCTGCACGGGCTTGGTGAAGATCTGCAGAAGGTAGCCGTCTTCGTCTTTGTCGGCCAGGATCCCGTTGCGCTGCAGAGCATCGATCTTGTCCGCCGTCTCGGGAACGCGCTGTTTCACGTCCTCGTAATAGGTACCTGGGACCCGCAGGAACTCGATGCCCGCCGCGCTCATGGCCTCGACCGTGCCGACGATGTCTTCCGTTGCCATGGCGATGTGCTGGACCCCGGGGCTCTTGTAGTACTCGAGGTACTCCTCGATCTGCGACTTCCTCTTGCCCTCTGCGGGTTCGTTGATCGGCAGTTTGATCTTGCCTTCGCCGTCCCAGACCACCTTGGACATGAGGGCCGAGTATTCGGTGGATATCTCCTCGTCGGAGAAGTGGCGGAGCTCGGTGAAGCCCATGATCCGCTCGTAGAAGCTGACCCACTCGTCCATCTTGCCGAGCTCGACATTGCCGACCACGTGATCGATGTACTGGATGCCGAAGCCGGTCGTGTCTGCTCCCTCGATCGGCTCGAAGCCGGGGAAGAAGACACCGGAGTAGTCCTGACGACTGACGAGGGAGTGGATCGTCTCGCCGTACGTCGCGATCGCCGCCTTGACCAACTTGCCGTGTTCGTCCTCGAAGACCTGAGGCTCGTGGACCGATGTGGCCCCCCGGTCGATCGCGACGCGATACGCCTCTTCCGCATCGGGCACCCGAAGCGCGACGTCGTGGACCCCGTCCCCGTGAAGCTTCACGTGCTCGGCGATAGGGCTGGATGGGTCAAGAGCGCCGGTGAAAACGAACCTCACATCACCCTGCTGGACCACCCAGGACACGCGGTCTCTGGTGCCGGTTTCGAGGCCCATGTAGGCCGTGGGAGTGAACCCGAGCGCCCTGTAGTAGTGCGCGGCTTGCTTGGCGTTCCCGACGAAGAACTGCAGGTAGTCGATGCCGAGGATCGGGAAGGAATCTTCATGAGTGTTGGTCACGCTCCACCTCCTTGTGGTCTCCGGGCAGCTTATCGGCCCTTGAATCCGGGCTGCCTCTTGTCGAAGAAGGCGCGGACACCTTCGAGATGGTCTTCCGTTCTCCCCGCCGCACTCTGAGCTTTCACCTCGGCCTGCAGCTGCTCCTCGAGGCCGCGCTCCAGAGCGGCGTTGGTGAGCTCCTTGGTTAGAGCGAAAGCAGCCGTCGCCATCGTGGCCAGGCGACTCGCGAAAGCCCGCCACGTGGTCTCGAAGTCGTCGCGAGCGACGACCTGAGAGAAGAGCCCGAGCTCCAACCCCCGTTGGGCGTCGACAGGATGGCCACTGGCACCCAGTTCCAGGGCGCGTGCCGCGCCGACCATCTTGGCGAGGAACCACAAGGCGCCCGAATCGGGGACGAGACCGACCCGGATGAAAGCCAGTATCAGCTTGGCGTCCTCGGAAGCGATCCTGAAATCACAAGCCAGAGCCAGACTGGCGCCCGCCCCCGCTGCGACACCGTTCACCGCGGCGATCACCGGCTTGGGGGCCGCGCGCAGGGCACGGATGAGAGGGTTATAGCGCTCGACCAGCGTGTCTCCCAGATCCGGTACCTCACCGCGCTCGTACTGAGAGGTGAGAGCCCCTAGATCTTCGCCCGAACAGAACGCGCGTCCCGCACCGGTGATGACGATGCAGCGCACGGCCTCGTCGTCGGACGCTTCGCTCACCGCCTGCAGCAACGCGGAGCCGAGCTCGTCGTTGAACGCGTTCAGAACATCCGGCCTATCGAGGGTCAGGATCGCGACGCCGTCTTCGGTGGAACGCTGGAGCACCATGCCCTGAGGCTATTAGGTCGGAGGTGGTGGGGGTGGTGGTGCGTCGGCTAGTAGCCGGGTCTCCTGGTCTCGGGATCGCTTGGGCAGATGGACGCTGAACGTTGAGCCCTCTCCGGGCTTGCTTTGCACCCTGATCTCGCCATTGTGCGCTTCGACCAGGCTCTTGACTATGTAGAGGCCCAGCCCCACCCCACCTTGTCCGCGCGTGTCCGATTGATCGACCTGGCGGAAACGATCGAAGATCGAGTCGAGCTCTTCCGTGGAGATGCCTCTGCCCTCATCGCTCACCTGGATCAGCGTCTCCACCTGCGACTCCGACAGCTTGACCTCGACGACCCCCTTCTCTGAATACTTCAGAGCGTTCTCCACGAGGTTAGTGAGGATCTGCTGGAGGGCCCCCAGATCGCCCCATACCTGGGGTCGCTCGGGGTCGGTCGTCAGCACCACTTCGCGGCCCGCGTGGGTATGACTGAGATCTCCGATGATGACTTCGGCCGCGGCGCGCAGGTCGACGAGCTCGCGCCGCAGCCTCGGCATCCCGGACTCGATGTGGGCGGTGGTGAGGATGTCTTGGACCAGGCGCAGAAGTCTCTGGCCCTGCCTCTCGATCATCTCGACGAACGTCGCCTGTTGCTCGGGGCTCATCCGAGCGGCTCTCTTGGAGAGAGTGGTGGCCGAACCGATGATCGCCGTCAACGGCGTCTTCAGCTCGTGCGAAACGGTCGCGACGAAATCGCTCTTCAGCCGGTCGAGCTCTTCGAGGCGGTGAACCGTTTCGCGCTCCTGCTCGAAGAGCGCCGCATTGCCGATCGCGATCGCTGCATGCTCTGCAAAGAGCCCGAGCGCCTCGAGATCGTGCTCGGTGAAAACCCGTTTGCCTTCTGTCTCGTTGAGATTGAGCACGCCCAACAACTCATCTCGACGCATGAGCGGGACGCACATCGAGGAGCGGATCCCTCGTTCGGGGTGAGCGTCCGGTTTCAGCTCTCCGTCGACCCGGTCGCCCTGGATCAACATCGGTGTCCTTCGCTCGGCCACCGTGCCGGCGATGCCCTCGCCGATCGCCTTGCGCCCGGCCACCACCGGCTCCATCACCGGACCGCGGTAACTGACCACCTCCAGATGGGTCCTCTCTTCGTTAAGCAGCATCACGGACCCTTCGGTCCCTCCGAGGAGCTCGAGCGAAGAGGAGAGGATCATGTTGAGCACGTCCTTCAGGTCGAGCGTCGTGTTTATGGCCTTGCCCACCTCGGAGAACGCGGAGATCTCCGCAAGCCGATTCGACAAGGCGGCGGAGAGCACGCGCTCCTCGACCAGCAGCGCCGCCAGCTTCCGCAGGCTCATCTCCTTCTCGATCACGTAGACGAGAAAGGCCAGCGCCAGTCCGCCGACCAGAACGACCACGACCCAGTTCGTGAGGTCCTCGAAGATCCGAAACTCGTCGGGGATGAAGTCGCCACCGACGTACACCAACGCGATCGCCACAGTCACGGCGACGACCAGGAACAGCGAGGTCGACCAGAGCTGGGTGCGCCGCTTGTCTACATCGGAAAGAGTGAGTGTCTTTCGCCTAACCCCCGCGTGACGGGCGGCGGTGTAGGTCTGCTCGGAGGTCCCTAACCCTGGTTGGTCTGCCATGCCCGAGCCTGACGAGATGGGCTCTCTAGCACGTGCTTGTCGCGCAGATCGCTCTCTGGGATGGGGATCGGGTAACGGGAGGTGAAGCAAGCGGTGCAGAAGCTTTCTCCCGGCACCTGGGTGGCCGCGACCATGCCCTCGGTGGAGAGGTAGGCGAGCGAGTCCGCCCCGATGTGCTCCCTGATCTCCTCGACGGTCTTGTTGGCTCCGATCAACTCGTCCTGGTTGGGCATATCGATGCCGTAGAAGCAGGGCCATTTGATCGGAGGGGACGAGATCCGCATGTGAACCTCACGAGCACCCGCGTCGCGCAGCATCCCAACGATCTGGCGCGTGGTGTTGCCCCGCACGATGGAATCGTCGACCACCACGACGCGGCGGCCCTCGATCACCTCTCGAACGGGATTGAGCTTCATACGGATGCCTTGCTGCCGCATCGACTGGGTGGGTTGGATGAACGTGCGGCCGACGTAACGGTTCTTCACGAAGCCGTCGCCATAGGGGATCCCTGCTGCTTGAGAGAAACCCTGAGCGGCCGGGACCCCACTGTCCGGCACCGGCATGATGAACTCGGCCTGGACCGGAGCTTCCTCCGCCAGGCGCTGTCCCATGCGATACCTCGTGGCGTAAACGTTCTGACCCATCAAGGTCGAGTCGGGACGTGCGAAATAGACGTGCTCGAAGATGCAGGCGGCATGCGAGGGCTGAGCGAAATGCTCGCTGGTCAACCCATCGGCGTCGATACACACCATCTCCCCGGGCTCCACGTCGCGGATGAATCGCGCCCCGAGAAGATCGAGGGCACAGGTTTCGGACGCCAGCACCCAGCCACCGCCCGGTAGCCGTCCGATGCACAGCGGACGGAAACCTTGAGGGTCACGGGCTCCGAACAACACGTCCTCATTCATGATCGTGAAGGAGTAGGCCCCGGAGAGCTTGGGCAGAACGTCGAGGATCGCCGCCCTCATGTCGCCCTTGTTAGCCCGAGCGATGTGGGCGGCCACCAGGTCCGTATCGGAGGTCGACCGCAGCCGGGCCCCCTTCGGCGTGGGGTCCCCACCAGCCTCTGCCAGTGCAGCTGAAAGCCGCATCGAATTCACGAGATTCCCGTTGTGAGCGAGAGCTATCTGGCCAAGGGGGGAGCTCTTGTAGGTGGGCTGAGCGTTCTCCCAGGAGGTGGACCCCGTCGTCGAATAACGGGTGTGCCCGATCGCTAGGAACCCGCGCAGGCTCTGCAGAACGGTCTCGTCGAAGGCCTGTGCGACCAGGCCGAGCTCCTTGTAGACGAGGATCGTCTGTCCGTCAGAGATCGCGATACCGGCAGACTCCTGGCCGCGATGCTGGAGGGCGTACAGACCGTAGTAAGTAAGGCGCGCTACATCCTCGTCGGGTGCATAGATCCCGATGACGCCACAGGCGTCGCGCGCTTCACCTGCCATCAGCTCACACTAGCGGACATAGCTTCAGGAAAACCGCCTTCGAACACGTCCCGAGCGACGTCTCGGGCAACGACAAATGACCCGAAATCGAATGGCCCGGCGGTCACCGAGCCGATCACTTGGAAGCTCACTACATGCTCATCGGCAGCGCGCCGCACCGCCTCAAGAGCCGACTCGGGAAAGGACACCACAGCGCGGGACGGCGACTCCGAGAAGAGCAAGCGATGGGCCTCCCCTGGTCCGAGCTGTATGTCGAAGCCCACGCGGCCGGCCAGCGCAGACTCAGCGAGGGTGACCGCGAGCCCGCCCCCGCTGCAATCGTGCGCCGAGGAGAACAGGTTGCTTGCTGCTCCGGCTATCAGCAGGCCCTGGAGGTTGCGCTCGGCCGTCATGTCCAGGCGCGGCGGCCGGCCGGCAACGACCCCATGGATCGTCTTGGCGAACTCGCTGCCGCCGAAGTCACTCGGATCCGTGACGCCCAACAGAGCGATCAGGTCCCCCTCGGCGCGGAACGCAAGGCCGACCGAGCGATCGGGAGCGGGCAGTGACCCCAGCATGCCTATGACCGGCGTGGGGTAGATCGCTCTGCCCTTCGTCTCGTTGTAGAAGGACACGTTGCCGCCGGTGACGGGGGTGCGCAGGTCTCGGCACGCATCCCCTATGCCCCTCACTGCCTCCGCGAACTGCCACATCACCTCGGGCTTCTCCGGATTGCCGAAGTTCAAGCAGTTGGTGATCGCCAGCGGCGTGCCGCCGACGGTCGCCACGTTCCGCGCAGCCTCCGCAACCGCGAGGCGCGCCCCTTCGTAGGGGTCGAGATAACAGAAGCGCCCCGGACCGTCGACGCTGATAGCCACGGCGACGTCGTGACCCGGCAACCGGATGACTGCGGCGTCCCCGCCGGGGCCCTGGACGGTACCCAGGAAGATCATGTGGTCGTACTGCTCCCATACCCATCGCTTGGAAGCGATCGCGGGAGATCCGAGTAGCTTCAGGAAAGCTGCCTCGAGATCGGCGGGTGCGTCGTCGCCCGGGCCTTCGGCGTGCAGCTCGTCCAACCACCCAGGTCGTTGCATCGGGCGGTTGTAGACGGGACCCTCCTCGGCCAGGGCGGCGGCGGGCACGTCGGCAAGCACGGTGCCCTCGCCGACCACCTCGACCTTGCCCGACTTCGTCACCTGGCCCAACACGTTGGCCTCGAGCTCCCACTTGCGGCAGATCGCCAGGACCTCGTCGACGTTGGAGGGGTCCACCACTGCGAGCATCCGCTCCTGGGACTCCGAGATCATGATCTCGAAGGGCTCCATGTCCGCCTCTCGCAGGTGCACCGCGCGGATGTCGACCGTCATGCCGGTTCCGGCTTTGGAAGCCATCTCGGAAGTGGGGCACGAGATGCCGCCCGCACCGAGATCCTGGAATCCGGCGAGGAGGTCCTTCCGCACGAGCTCCAGGCACGCCTCGATCAACAGCTTCTCGGTGAAAGGATCGCCCACCTGAACCGAAGGCCGCTTGTCTCCTGAAGAGTCGTCGAACTCAGCCGAGGCCAGGACACTTGCTCCACCGATCCCGTCTCGGCCCGTAGAGGATCCGATCAGGATGACCGCATTCCCCTCGCCTTCGGCGCGACCGTGCATCAACCGGTCCTCGATCAATCCGAGGCAGGCCACATTGACGAGCGGGTTCTCCGCGTAACAATCCTCGAAGACGACTTCACCGCCCACGGTGGGGACGCCGATCGAGTTCCCGTAGTTCGAGATGCCGTGGACGACACCTTCGACGAGGTATCGGGTACGAGGATCATCCAATGGTCCGAACCGCAAGGGGTCCATCAGAGCGATCGGGCGCGCTCCCATCGACAAGATGTCTCGAACGATCCCACCGACGCCGGTCGCCGCCCCGTTGAAGGGTTCGACGAACGAAGGGTGGTTGTGCGACTCGATCTTCCACGCGACCGAGACGCCGGGCGACACCTCCACGATCCCGGCACCTTCGCCGGGTCCCACCAGCACATGCGGGGCGTCGGTCGGTAGATCGCGCAGGTGGATCCGGCTCGACTTGTAGGAGCAGTGCTCGCTCCACATGACCGAGAACATCGCGAGCTCAGTATGCGAAGGGTCGCGCCCGAGACGCTGTTTGATCGCATCGAGTTCATCGTCCGTGAGTCCCAGCTCGCGGTGAAGATCCGGCGCCAGTGTCACGCGGACACCGTCCGGCGCGCCGCCACGTGGTCGATCAAGGAGCCGAACAAGACGCGGCCGTCGGCTGAACCGAGCAGGTCCTCGCAAGCGCGTTCCGGGTGGGGCATCAGCCCGAAGACATTGCCCTGGTCGTTGCATATCCCGGCGACATCGTCGAGGGAACCGTTCGGGTTCTCCTGATATCTCAAGACGATCTGTCCGTTCGCACGGAGACGCTCGAGCTCGTTCGGCTCGGCGTACCAATTGCCCTCGAAGTGGTTGATGGGGATCGTGAGCAACTGCCCCGGTTCTGCGCGCGCCGTGAACGCGGTCTCGGCATTGTCCACACGGAGCGTCACCCACTTGCACAGGAACTTCAGACCGGAGTTCTTCCTAAGCGCCCCCGGAAGCATCCCGGCCTCGCAAAGGATCTGGAACCCGTTGCAGATACCCAGCACCAGACCGCCGCTTTCCGCGTGAGCCCGTACGGCATCCATGAGCGGGGAGAACCGAGCCAGAGCCCCGGTCCTCAGGTAATCGCCGTGAGCGAACCCGCCGGGCAATACGACAAGATCTACATCGGGCAGCTCGCGGTCCCCGTGCCACAACATCTGGGGCTCGGCCCCCAGCGCATCGAAAGCCCGGAAGCAGTCTTGCTCGCAGTTCGATCCGGGGAACACGACGATCCCGACCTTCATCCGATCGACACCTCGTAGGACTCGATCACGGGGTTGGCCAATAGCCGCTCGCACATCTCCTGCACCTTGGAGCGCGCCTCGTCCGCGTTCGCCGCCTCCACCTCGAGCTCGATCCGTTTGCCTACGCGGACCCCAGTGACGCCGTCGTATCCGAGGACCGGCAAAGCCTTCTCGATCGTTTGGCCCTGCGGATCGGAGATCCCGGGCTTCAGCATCACGTCTACCCGAGCTGAGTAGGACATCCGGCCCCCTCTGGGATCAGGAAGGTGGCGCCGACGAACGCGGCGATGACTAGGGCTAGGCAAGCTAACGCGGTTGCCGCCCCGGCGACCGCCCGCCAGCGCGGCAGCGAGCTGGTGCGCTGGACACCGCGCGCCAGCAGGAACAGCGTCCACACGAGAGCGCTCAGACCGAGGGCGATCGAGAACGCGGCCCAGGCCGTCGAGACAGGATCGACCAACTCTGCGGTCGTGAACGTGTCGCGTCCGACGATCAGAAGATCGAGCGGGAGCAGAAGGAGGAGCGGCAATACCTGAGGGAGTTGAGACGCCCCCCAGACCAGTCGCAACTCGTAGGGCTCGGGCTTGTCCCCCCCGAGGGCCGACAGCATGTGCGGACCCGCCACACCCCACAACGACTGTGTCAGCAGTCCGAGGATCGATCCCAGGACGGCCGCCGCCACGATGAACCCCGTCAGATAGGTGGCGCTGCAGACCTCGCGTACCCCGAGCAGCGCGCCGATCTTCAACCACAACATCGACAGCGAGGCGCCGCCTATAGCTCCCAAAAAGAGAGGCGCTATCCCTTCGGCGGGCCTGCTCCCGGTTCTGCTGCGGCGCTCCGCGTGCGCCAGCGCTGCGGAGAAACCAGCTTTAGGAGACAGAAGCACCGACCTGAGCGTGAGACCGAGCCGGGCAGATTCGTGCGTGCGGTTTCGGCTTTCCTTCGCCCCGACGGCGGCGCGCCGGGCTCTTGCTGCGCTGCGACTCAGCCCTTCACCTCCGATAGCCATTGATCGAAGGAACGACCCGAGACCTTCTCGTATGCCTCGATGTAACGCTTCCGCGTCGCGTCGACGACGTCATCTGGAAGGTCTGGAGGCGGAGGGTTGCGATCCCAGCCGGATTGACTCAGCCAGTCGCGCACGTACTGCTTGTCGAACGAGGGCTGGGATCGACCGGGCTCGTACTGATCCTCGGGCCAGAACCGACTCGAGTCGGGGGTCAACGCCTCGTCGATCAGGATGACCTCGCCATCGACGACACCGAATTCGAACTTGGTGTCGGCGATGATCACCCCGCGACCCAGAGCCTCTTGCGCCCCCTTCTCGTACAACGCGAGAGCGTAGCCCTTGGCGGTCTCGTAACGCTCGGGTCCTGCGATGCGCGCGGCTTCCTCTTCCGAGATGTTCTCGTCGTGTCCCGTGACTGCTTTCGTCGCCGGCGTAAGGATCGGCTGAGGCAGCCGGTCCGACTCGCGCAGACCTTCGGGAAGGCGATGACCGCAGACCTCGCCGGTCTTCTGGTAGTCGCTCCAGCCCGAACCGGTGATGTAGCCGCGCACTACGAACTCGATAGGCAGGGGCTCCGCTCGGCGACAGAGTGTTGCGCGTCCTGCAAGATCGTCGATGCCGACATCCGGGAGATCACTCTCCTTCACGGAGATCAGATGGTTGGGACAGACCGATTGCATCGAACCGAACCAGTGATAGGAGAGACCCGTCAACACCTTGCCCTTGTCGGGGATGTCCTGCGGCAGGACCACGTCGTACGCACTGATCCGGTCGGACGCCACCAAGAGGAGTTGGTCGTCGCCGACCTCGAAGAGCTCGCGTACCTTGCCGGAACCTACATGTCTAGCGTCTGTCATAGCTTCTCCAAGCGCTCGAAGATGGTCTGGGCGTTCTGCACGTAACGGTTCTGATCGAAGCACTGCTCTATCTCATCGGGCTCTAGATGTTGCGTGACGTCGGGATCGGATTTGAGAAGCTCCTTGAGATGGCGGCCTTCGTCCCAGGCCGTCATCGCATTGCGCTGCACCAGCGCATACGCGTCCTCGCGCTGGAGCGAGCCCTTCGCGAGGAGCGTGGTCAGTACGGTTTGCGAGTGCACCAGACCGTATGAGTTCTCTAGGTTCTCGAGCATGCGCTTGGGATCGACGACCAAGCCGTCAACCACCCAACGCATCTTCTCGAGCATGTAATCGAGCAAGGTGCAGGCATCCGCGAATGTGACGCGTTCCACCGAGGAGTGGGAGATGTCGCGCTCGTGCCACAGCGCCACGTTCTCGAACCCCGTCTGCGCGTACGCGCGCAACAACCGCGCCAGCCCGCAGATACGTTCGCAGATGATCGGGTTCCGCTTGTGCGGCATGGCCGAGGATCCCTTCTGACCTTTGGCGAAGGGCTCCTGCGCCTCGCGCACCTCTGTTCGCTGGAGGTGCCTTATCTCTTGGGCGAACCGCTCGAGCGATGCGCCGGTGATCGCGATCGCCGCCAGGAACTCCGCGTGCCGGTCGCGAGCCGTCACCTGCGTGGCCACATCCTCGATACCCAGACCCAGGCGATCGCATATGTAGCTCTCGACCTCGGGGTCCAGTTGCGAATACGTCCCGACCGCTCCGGAGATCTTTCCAACCGCGACCGAGTCGCGCGCCCGGCGCAGGCGCTCCCGGTCGCGCGACAGCTCGACAGCCCAGCCGGCAAGCTTGGCTCCGAAGGTCGTGGGCTCCGCGTGAACCCCATGTGTGCGCCCCGCGATCAGGGTCTCGCGATGCTCCAGCGCGCGGCGGCGGATCGTCTCGATGAGGCGGCCGACACCCTCGAGGAGCAGGTCTCCGGCGTCCCGCAGGGCCACGGCGGTGGCGGTGTCCAGGACGTCAGACGAAGTCATTCCGTAGTGGATGTGCCGACCGGCGTCGCCGACGTTCTCGCGCACGTTCTCCACGAAAGCCACCACGTCGTGATGGCGCGTCGCCTCGATCTCCTCGATCCGGGCCACATCGAACGCGGCCTTCTCCTTTATCTGGGTCAGATCGTCGACGCTGACCTGCTCGAGGCGCACGCGCGCCTCAACGGCCAGGATCTCGATCTCGAGCCAGCGGGAGAACTTCGCCCGTTCCGAGAAGATCGCCGCCATCTCGTCGCGGCTGTAACGGGGGATCACGAGGCCATCCTACTGACGGGCTCGGAGCGGCCGAGGAGAGCCATCACGGTCTCTTCGACCAGCGTCTGGACCTCGGAATCGATGGCTGACCCGTTCGTGAGCGCTCTGCGCAGCGCCGCCTGAGGGACGTCGATCAGGGCGAAACGAAGCCGGGCCAGAGAGGTCCCCGGGAGCCGGGCCGAGAAGCGCCGGAGGGTGTCCGTCAGGTCGTTCCCAAGGCGGTTGGCGCGCCGGAACACCTCCGGCGGCCACTCGTTCTTGGTCAGGTCGGCCTTCCCGTAGGCAAGGAAGAAAGAGGCCTCGGACGGCCGCCTCCGGGCCCAATCCAGGGTGCCCCGGACGGCCGTCAGCGCCGCTGCCTCGGGGTCCGGGCCGGCCAGGGCGCCGGCGAGCTCGCCCCGGAAGCGCTCTCCAGCCCTCAACCAAGCAGACGCCACCAGCACGTCGCGCGACGGGAACCGGTGATAGATCGACCCGCTCGGCGCGCCGAGCAGAGCGGCCACCCCGGTGGCCGAAACTGCGGCCACTCCCTTGCGCTTCACGACCTCGACGACGGCGTCGAGGATCTGGTCGCTCGAGTACTTCGGGGGCCGCGCCACGACTAGAGACTAGCCTCGGAAACCTCCGCGAACCCGGATTTGTAGCGTTATGGAGAGCCCTCTCTAGATCAGAGCTTCAGGCCCTCGGACAACTCCTTCTTGTAGTCGCGCAGCTTGGCCATCAGGGCGTCGTCGCCGGTGGCGATCATCTGGACGGCGAGCACGGCGGCGTTCTTCGACCCGCCGATCGCCACGGTCGCCACCGGGACGCCGGGAGGCATCTGCACGCAGGAATAGAGCGCGTCGGCCCCGGCCAAGCCCTCTTGATACAGCGGCACCCCGATGACCGGCAGCGTCGTGTGGGCGGCAACGACGCCCGGCAGGTGGGCGGCGAGACCCGCGCCCGCGATCAGAACCTTGAGCCCTCGATCCGCCGCGCTCGAGGCGTACTCGCTCACCCGTGCGGGTTTCCGGTGTGCGGACATCACCTCGGTCTCGTGAGCGACACCGAACCGGTCCAGCACGGCATGCGCCTTCTCCATGATCGGCAGATCCGACTCGCTACCCATGACTATCCCTACCAACGGTGCCACTAGTTGCTCCTTTCGGCTTCCTGGGCTCGCAGCCCTATGTCGGTACGTACGTGTTTCCTCTCGAAGTCGATGAATGAAACCGCCTCGTAAGCCCGAGCGCGAGCCTCGGCGAACGAGGCCCCCAGAGCGCTCACCGCCAGCACCCGTCCGCCGGCTGTGACGACACGGCCGTCGCTGACCTTGGTCCCGGCATGGAACACAACCGCTCCCTCGACCGCGGCTGCCGACTCCAACCCGAAGATCTCGTGCCCGGTGGAGTGCTTGCCGGGATAGCCACCGCTCGCGACTACGACCGTGACGCACGCGCCCGGTGACCACTTCAGCTCCACGCCGCGGAGATCCCCGGTCGCAGCAGCGAGAGCCGCTGCTCCGAGATCGCTTTCCAATCTTGGGAGGAGCGCTTGCGTCTCGGGATCGCCGAAACGGACGTTGAACTCGACGACTTTCGGGCCCTTGCTCGTCAGCGCTAGGCCTGCATACAAGGCCCCGACGAAAGGGGCGCCGTCCGCGGCGGTCTGCTCAACCAAAGGACGGATCACCTCGTCGACGATCTGACGCTCTGTGTCCGGCGGACAGGCCGGCACGGGGCTATACGAACCCATGCCCCCGGTGTTCGGGCCTCGATCGTCGTCTCGTGCGCGCTTGTAGTCCTGAGCCGGCTCGCATGCGACAACGTTGCTTCCATCGCAGAGCGCGATCAGCGACGTCTCCTGCCCATCGAGGAACTCCTCGATGACCACGCTTCTACCCGCGTCGCCGAACCTGCCCTCGATCAGACGTTCCTGCAACGCGCGGATCGCTGTGTCGCGGTCTTCTGTAACGACGACACCCTTCCCCGCCGCGAGCCCATCCGCCTTGATCACATAGGGAGGGCCGAGCTCGTCGAGATAGCTCGTGGCCTCCTGTACGTCGGTGAAGGAGCGCCACGCCGCGGTGGGGATACCAGCGCGTTCCATCAGCTCTTTGGCGAAAGATTTCGAGCCCTCGATGCGCGCTGCGGCCGCGGAGGGTCCGAATACGGGTGTTCCCCCCTCGGTCAAGGCGTCGGCGACCCCGGCTACCAGAGGGGCTTCCGGCCCCACGAAGACGAGATCGGGAGCGATCTCCTTCACGAGGGCGGCGACCTGGACGACGTCTTCGATATCGCAGGGAACCGTCTCGGCCAACCCTGCGATGCCCGGGTTCCCCGGTGCCACGACCAACTCCGACACGCTGGCGGATCGAGACAGCGACCACGCGAGCGCGCTCTCACGCCCTCCCGACCCGAGCAGCAGGACCTTCAAGAGGCCTCGTGGGAGACGGACACGATCTGATCCCTGCCCGGGCCGACCGAAGCCCACGACACGGGTGTGTCCACCAGTCGCTCGATGGCTTCCAGATAAGCGCGTGCCTCCTTGGGCAGGTCGTCGATCTTGCGAGCCTGCGTCAGGTCCTGCGACCAACCCGGAAGCTCTTCGTAGATCGGTTGGCACTTGTTGAAGATGGTCTGGTTCGGAGGGAAGTGCTCGTAGCGCTCCCCTTCGTACTCGTAAGCAACGCAGACCTTGATCTCTGAGAACTCCGACAGAACGTCGAGCTTCGTCACGACGATCTCGGTCAACGTGTTCAGCCGGGCCGCGTAACGTCCTGCGACCGCATCGAACCACCCGCACCTGCGTTTGCGACCGGTCGTCGTGCCGTACTCCCCACCGGCTTCCACGAGTATCTCCGCGTCTGCCGGATCGGCTTCCGAGGGGAATGGGCCCGATCCCACGCGCGTGCAGTAGGCCTTGGAGATACCGATCACGCGCTGGATATCGCGCGGCCCCACCCCGGCCCCCGCGCAAGCACCGCCTGCGATCGGGTTGGAGGACGTTACGAACGGATACGTGCCGTGATCGAGATCGAGAAGCGTCGCCTGAGCTCCTTCGAAGAGAACCGTCTTCCCAGCATCGAGCGCATCGTGGATCAACGGGTCCGTGTCGGTGATGTGCGGCGCGAGCCGCTCCGCATAGGAGAGATATTGCTGCTCGATCTCGCCCTGCTCCAGCGGCAGGCGCCCGTACACACGGGTCAGCAACAGGTTCTTCTCCTTGAGGGCAACCTCGAGCTTGGCGGAGAAGATCTTCGGATCCAACAGGTCCTGGACCCGGAGACCGACGCGCGTCGCCTTGTCCGCGTACGCGGGTCCGATGCCTCTCTTGGTCGTGCCGAGGCGATTCTTGCCGAGCCGACGCTCGGTCACCCGATCGAGCTCCAGGTGGTACGGCATGATCAGATGCGCGTTGCCCGACACCAACAAACGTGCGGTCGAGATCCCCCGAGTCTCCAGCGCGTCCAGCTCTTCGATCAGGACCTGAGGGTCGACGACGACCCCGGGGCCTATCACCGGGACGCAGTGCGGGTACAGGATCCCGGTGGGAACCAGGTGTAGCGCGTACCGCTCACCCTCCACCACGATCGTGTGGCCCGCGTTGTTGCCGCCCTGGTACCGGACCACGAGGTCGGTGCCTTCGGCGAGGAGGTCGGTGACCTTCCCCTTTCCTTCGTCACCCCACTGGGTGCCGACCAGAGCTATCCCGGGCATGAGGCCGTGGAGCCGCTCAGCGCTCGATGCGGAACTTGATCCGCACGTGGGTGAGGTACTCGGTGATCTTGCCGTCCGAGACGGTGCATGAGGTGTCGAGGACCTCCATGCCGGTGATCCCACGGATCGTCCGCGCCGCTTCATCCAGAGCCTGAACGGCCGCGTCTCGCCACGAATCGGAGGAAACGCCCACCAGATCGATCGTCTTGATAACGGCCATGAGGCTCCTCCTCGGGGGATCTAGCGGTCGGCGAGGGCGATTGTACTTAGCGCCTCGCGGCCCCCTCCCCGAGCCCGGATTACCTCCCAAACGCCCTAAACAACCCCTTCGCCGGGGCCGATATACCTTTGCCGTGTAAAGCTAGTGCAAGCTGTGCTTGTTGTTCACTAACGGGGGTACTGGGAAAACCGATGGACACAGACCTGTTCCAAGGCGTGCTCCTGGGCCTTTTGGCCGTGGGTCTCATCGTCCTGATCGCCCTGCTTGCGACCCTGGGCGGGATCCGCCGGGCCCTCGAACAACGGACGGCTTCGAGGGCGGACGAGCCGGTCCCCAGCGACAGCCCCGGATCCCAACCCGAGGACGAAGCCCCACCCCGAGCCGAGTCGGCCCAGGCCGAGGTTAAACCCACCACGGGATACACCGGCGTGGGCAGCTACGCCACCCCGGCGGCGAGCGAGACCACCCCAAGCGCGACCGATCAAGCCGATTCGATCCGGTCGGTGCTGCAGGGTCACGGCGTGGCGGGAGCCGAGGAGCAGGCCACGGAGACACCTGCAGCTCAGGAGGCTGTGGTCGACAGCGCTTTCGCCGCCCACGCGGACGATCCTCAAGAGGAGCCCTTCCAGCGCGATGGACGCTGGTGGTTCCGGAGAGGCGACGAGCTCCTCCTGTACGACGAGGCGTCCGGCCAATGGCAGCCCGCGCCGGAAGGTGAGACCCCGGCTTCCTCAGGCGCGATCCCGGCGGCAGCTGCGGAAGCGGGCCCGCCCGCAAGCGCGGAGGCGAGCCCGACGGAAGCCACCGCCACCGCGGACACGTCCACTCAGACGATGCCGGAGGTCGCAGACCAGGTCGCCACCTTCTGGAAATGCCCCACCTGCGGCGCCGTCAACGGCTCCACCGCGGCCACCTGCCGGATGTGCTTCGCGGCGCGGCCGTAGCCGAGCTTCAGTCCTCTTCTTCGTAGGCGGCCGTGTGGGCGAGAGCCCGACCGATCACGGGCAGCCTTGGGTCCTTGCCGGCCGCCGTCGCGGCCAGGAAGCCGAGCCAGACGAGGAAGCCCACGGCGAACGCGGCCCGAGTGATGGCTTCGGACACTGCCGATCCGGCGTATAAGAGCAGCGCCCAGACGAGACCCACAACTATCGCCTGCAAGCCGTGGAAGCGAACGCGCGCGTCGCTCGCGGTGAGGAACGCGATCAGCCCCGTCACGGGCAGAAGTACGTACGCTAGAGCGGCCACCGCCGCATCGTACGAGCGGTGGTGAACCCTCCGCATGCGAGGGCATGATGACTGCATGCCGAACCGCCTCGCGGGAGAAACGAGCCCCTACCTGCTGCAACACAAGGACAACCCTGTGGACTGGTATCCGTGGGGAGAGGAAGCGCTCGAGACCGCCCGCAGCTCGGACCGACCGATCCTGCTGTCCGTTGGGTATGCGGCCTGTCACTGGTGTCACGTGATGGAACGCGAGTCGTTCGAGGATCGGGCCACGGCGGAGCTGATGAACGAGAACTTCGTTTGCGTGAAGGTCGATCGTGAAGAGCGACCGGACATCGATGCCATCTACATGGACGCGGTTCAGGCCATGACAGGGCAGGGCGGTTGGCCGATGACGGTGTTCCTCACTCCCGACGGACGGCCCTTCTATGGAGGCACCTACTTCCCACCCGACGATCGTCATGGGCTCCCCTCGTTCAGACGCGTCCTACAGGCCATCGCCGATACCTGGAAGGAGCGGCGGCAAGACGCCGAACAGCAGGGTGAGCGGTTGCTCGAGCACATGGATCCCTTATCTCGGCTGCTTCCGAGCACCGAGGACGTCACCGAAGACGTTCTAGGTGAGGCGCTCGCGGCGGCGCGCGCGAGCTTCGACGCCCAGTGGGGTGGCTTCGGTCATGCGCCGAAGTTCCCCCAGCCGATGGTCCTCGACCTGTTGATGCGTTTACAGGCGCGCGGCGATACGGATGCGGGGCAGATGGTCCGCCGGACGCTGGACGCGATGAGTGCTGGGGGGATGTTCGATCAGTTAGGCGGAGGCTTCGCGCGCTACAGCGTGGATCGCTACTGGCTCGTACCGCACTTCGAGAAGATGCTCTACGACAACGCCCAGCTGCTTCGGACGTACGCCCGATCGTGGCAGCAGACCGGGGATCAGCGTGACCGCTGGGTCGCCGAGCAGACGGCGGACTGGATGCTCACCGAGATGCGCGATCCCGACGGCGGGTTCTGGTCTTCACTCGATGCGGACTCCGAAGGGAAAGAGGGCAGGTTCTACGTCTGGTCCTTGGACGAGGTCCGAGAGGTCGCCGGCGCGGACTTCGAGACGGCCGTGGCCGAATGGGGCTTCCGCGCGGAAGGCAACTTCGAAGGCAACAACATCCCCGTGCAGGCGGGCCACGCCACGGATCGGGCCGCGGTGGAACGGATCCGTCGAGCCCTGCTCCGACGGAGGCAAGAGCGGGTCCGGCCCGCCACCGACGACAAGGTCCTCACCGCGTGGAGCTCGCTCGCGGCCTCCGCTCTCGCAGAGGCGGGCGACATCCTCGGACAGCGGGGATGGATCGCGGCCGCCGCCGAAGCGACCCGCTTCGTTCTGGACACCCTCGTCGTGGACGGACGACTGATGCGGGCGTACCGCCGGGGGGTGGTCAAACACTTGGGTTTCGCCGAAGACCACGCGTTCCTCTTGGAGGCATGCCTCTCTCTCTACCGTGCGACCTTCGACAAACAATGGTTGAACAACGCTCGGTGGGTCGCGGACGAAGCCATCCGCCTCTTTCACGATCTGGGAACGGGCGGGTTCTTCACGAACGGGGCCGACGCGGAGCAACTCGTAACCCGCGCCAAGGACCTGGATGACAATGCGGTCCCGTCCGCCAACTCCGTGTTCGCCCTCGAGCTGCAGAAGCTGGCGCTGATCACGGATCGACGCGACTACGAGGATCGGGCCCTCGAGATCGTGCGTCTGGTCACGCCCGTCCTCGACCGCTCACCTCTGGCGTTCACCTATCTCCTGTGTGCGATCGACTTCTATACGGGGGATCCCGTCGAAGTGGTGATCGCAGGAGATCGAGACCACCCCGACAGCGAAGCTCTCCTCGCGGAGGTGCGGGCAACCTATGCACCGAACGCGCTGCTGCTGCACACGGACGGCACCGATCAGGACCCTCCGATCCTGGCGGACAAGAAGCCCATCGATGGCAAAGCAGCTGCCTACGTGTGTCACCGGGGGATCTGCCTCGCCCCGGTGACCGACGTCGCCCTACTGCGAGCCCAGCTCTCTTGAGATGAGCTCGATACGTATCGATCGCAAGCTCGAGATCCCGGAACACGAGCTCGAATTCAGGTTCACGCCATCGGGGGGGCCGGGAGGGCAGCACGCGAACAGGTCCTCGACGCGTGTGGAGCTCGTATGGAACGTCGCCCGATCGCCCTCTTTGGGACCACGGCAGAGGCAGCGGCTGATGGGGGCATTGCGGAACCGGATCGACGGGAACGGGAACCTGCGCCTCGCCAGCGACCGACAGCGGTCTCAACTGCAGAACCGCAACGACGTGATCGACCGCTTCCGGACGCTCGTGCGTCGCGCTCTCGTTCCTCCCAAGAAGCGGGTGGAGACGAAGCCATCGAAGGCCGCCAAGGAGAAGCGACTGGCGAGCAAGAGGCACCGAAGCGACATCAAGAGGAAACGCAAGGTGGGGCCGGACGACCTCTAGGCCCGGGTGGCCAGATCCAGCAGCCGGCGGGCAACCTGGGTCCACGACCACCGCTCGCGCGCCAGCTCGACGGCGGTCCGCTCCATCTCTCTGCGTTCCTCGGCGTCGAGAGCGAGCACACGATCGATCGCGGCGGCGATCCCCCTGATCGGATCGGAGGCGTCGTAGGTCAGGAAACCCGGCCGTCCGATCGCCTCTTCGACCGCGGCCCCCGCCTCTGCGATCCCGGAGTGGTTGGGGACGATGGGCAGGACTCCGCTCGCGGCAGCCTCCGCGGCGACCATCCCGAACGCCTCCGGCACCACCGAGGGCACCACGAGGACGTCGAGCGTGGGGAGGACCTGAGCCAGCGGACCGTGTTCCAGCCTGCCGGTGAACGTGATCTCGAGAGCACTGGCAGCCTTTACGTAACCCGGGGGTGGATCCTCCAGGAAGGCCGCGAGGTGCTCGAGGCGCCCCTGCTCACCTAGCTCCGCTACCTCTCGAGCGGCGTCCAGGTCTCCGGCCTGCAGCGCGGAGGCCAGACGCTCGAGACCATCGCGGAACCCCCCATAGCCGACGATGATCGACTCGTGTTTCGCCTGTACGAGCGGCAGAGCTCCGAGCAGGTCGTGAACCCCCTTGGATGCGATCAGCTTGCCGACGAAGCCGACCTTCGGCGCTCCAGGCTTGCGTTCGACCGGGCAGAACAGGGACACGTCGCAACCGGGGTTCACGACTGCGGCGCGATCGTCCCAGCCGGGGATGTGAGCCGCCGCCTCGGCAACCATGTATCGGCTCCCACCCACCACGGTGAGAGCCGCCCCCAACCCGGAACGCGCCAGAGCCGCGTATCTCTGTTGTTTCTTGACCGCGTACTCGAGAGCGCTGCCGTGCAGCTTCGCTAGGTAGGGATGACCGGTCTCAGAACAGGCCAGGCGCGCGATCTCGGGGCCCATCACCTCGTGGCCCGTGATGAAGGCGTCGGGATCGAAGGATGTCAAGGCGTCGATCAACTCCGCTACGTTCCGATCCGTGTAACGCTGCAGTTCGTCGCTCGAGAGATCGATGAAAAGCTTCGCCTCGAACCCTTCGTAGTGGTCGTAGACGTACACCGGTAGCACTCTTCCGATCTCGGGACGTCGAAGGATGCAGCGCCCCGTCCCCTCCGTCTGCTGGAAGATCTCCAAGGCGTCTGGATCGCGTTCCTGGCACATCACCAGAACGTCATGGCCCTCATCCCGCCACGCGCGAGCGATGTTGGCCGTGTACACGTTCGACCCGGACCCCCGCAGGAGATAGCCGTGCCACAGCAGGATCCTCATGCGTGGAATCTAGACTCCGCCGATGGATCTGGAACGCACGGTGAACGCAACCTTCCGGGATTTCTCGACGTTCTTCTTGGTCGTGCTCGCGCTGATCCTCCCGGTGCATCTCGTATACGCCTGGATGTTCCAGGACGTCCTTGCGGTGCGGGAGCTCCACGGCGCGATCGCCGAGTTCCCCGCCTCCCGGCAGGTGCGAGGGGTGGGCCAGGCAGACGTCACCAATGCGCGGCTGTGGTTCTGGATCGTCATCGCGATCGAGATCGCCCTGCTTCCCCTGATCGTCAAAGCCTGTCGTGCGGTACTCGACCAGGCCCGCAGAGGTGAGGTAACCAGCGTGCGGACCGCACTGGCGGCCATCCGCGCGCGGCGCGGGTCGGACGGTGGCCGGCCTTCTTCGGAGGCCTGGATCCCGGCGCTCGGGATCGCCCTCGTGATCGCCGTAGCAGCAGAATCGACCCTTCGACAGGTAGCGGATTTCGTGCCGGATGACGGCGCGTTCCTCGCGTTGGCGCTGGCCTCGAGCGTCGCCCGCGCCTGCGGCATCCCCTTCGTGGCGGTGGCACTAGCCGCCGAGGGCGCCAACGGCAAGGCCGGGGACGGGAAGATCCCGGACCTCTACTGAGGGATCAATCGATCCCTTTGAACAGATCGTCTTCCGGGAGGTCCTTGTCGATCGTGGTCGCCACCAACGTGTAGTCCTCCCACGGGTAGACCTTGCGCTGGATCTCGTCGGGGATCGCGAACCAGAAGCTGTCGGGATCGATCTGGGTGGCATGGGCCAGTAGCGCTTTCGAACGCGTCTCGATGTAGTCGGTGACGTCGATCTGAGTCGTGATCTCTGGATCCTGGAAACCGATCGAATCCCAGTTCTCTAGCCAACCCCGGTAGGGGTGCTCGACACCCTCCGCGTCGGCGGCGTCGGAAAGGATCTGGAAGCGTCGCTTCGTGAACGTGGCGAAGTAGTAGAGCTTCTTCACCTCCCACGGCTCTCCGGCCTCGGGGAACCGGTCGGGATCGCCCGCTGCGAAGAACGCCTCGCGCCCCCACTCGTGGACCTTCACGTGGTCGGGATGCTCGTATCCCCGGGATTCGTCGTAGCTGAGGATCACCTCGGGCTTCTCCCGGCGGATGATCTCGACCAGACGTCCCACGGCCTCGTCTGGATCCGCGTTGCAGAAAGCCTTCGGATGCTTGTTCGCCGGCGACTCCGGCATGCCCGAATCGCGATAGCCAAGCTGATAGATCTTCGCCACTCCGAGAAGGTCACATGCGGTGGCAAGCTCCGCCTCGCGGATCTCGGTCATGCGCTCCCTGATCCCGGGTTTGTCCATGCGTGGGTTGAGGATCTCGCCCTCTTCACCTCGGGTCGCGCACACGAGGACGACGCGAACACCTTCGTCCGCATAACGCGCCATCGTTCCCGAGCCCTTCGAGGATTCGTCATCGGGGTGCGCGTGGATCGCTAACAGGCACCGCTGCTTGTCCGGCACGCCTGTAGGCTACAAGCGCATGTCGTCGCCCGATACCTCTGATTTCTTCGAACGAGCTCGCGCTGTAGCCGCGTCCGTTCTGTTCGCCGCGGGAGCGGCCGCACTGATCGGGTCGTTCCTCGACTGGGTGACGGTAGAAGCGGTGCCGCCCGAGGTTCCTCAGGAACAGGCTCACCGTCTCCCGCCTTTCAGTGGACTGGAACTGGGAGATGGATGGGCCGTCCTGGGGGCCGCTCTCGTTCTGCTGTTGGCCGCGTTCCTGGTGGTCATGAAGGGGACGTCGGGCTTCGGCTGGCTGGCCTTCCTCGCCGCGATCGTGATCGGCGGGATCGCCATCTCGGATTACCGAGGGATCGAAGAGGTGCACCTCGACATGGAGGGGATCGGGAGCGGGCCCAGGCCGGGTCTCGGTCTAACGCTCGTGGCGGCGGCGGGGATGATCGGCTTGATCGCTTCGGTCGGCGCTATCGCTGCCTCTCCGTCGGCCCCGCGAGCAAATAGCGAGGACTAGAGCCGCTCGACCGGGTAACCGTAGCTCTGCAACGAACCGACCAGCTCGTCGATGTGACCGGGGCCCTTCGTCTCTATCTGCAGCGCTACAGAGACATCCCCCAGGTGAAGCGACATCCCCTCACGACGATGCTCGACGCCCACCACGTTGCCCCCGGCCTCCGCTATCAGAGTGAGCAGCCTTGCCAACTCTCCCGGGCTATCGGCGATGCGCGTCTGGAAGGCGAAATACCGGCCGGACACCGACATCCCGAAGCGGATCACGCCCAGCAGCAGCAACGGGTCGATGTTGCCTCCGGAGAGAACCACGCACGTGGGCGGTCGTAGCTCCGCGACACCCTGGAGCACCGCCGCAACCCCGGCGGCACCCGCGGCTTCGAGCACCAGCTTCATCCGCTCCGCCGTGAAGACGAGGGCCTCGGCGATCGCCTCGTCGGTCACCGTGACGACCTCGTCCACCTGCTGGGAGATGTGCGCGAACGTGAGATCCCCCGGCAGGTTCGCCGCGATGCCGTCCGCGATCGTTGACATCGAATCGAGCCGGACCGGCTCGCCTTTGCTGAGCGAGGGTGGGTAGGCGGCCGCCCCTGCAGCCTGGACCCCGATCAGACGAACGGATGGCTTGAGGCTCTTGATCGCAGCCGCGATGCCCGCCATCAACCCGCCGCCTCCCACCGGTACGACCACGGTCTCGACCCCGGGCAGCTGCTCGAATATCTCGCAGCCGATCGTGCCCTGGCCCGCGATCACGTGCGCGTGGTCGTAGGGATGAACGAAGACGGCTCCGGTTCTCTCGGCGTGCTCGACCGCCGCGGAGAAGGCTGCACCGAAGTCCTTGCCCGTCAGCTGCACCTCCGCCCCGTAGCGCTTCGTCGCCTGGACCTTGGGAAGCGAGGCCGCTTGCGGCATGAACACAGTGGCGGGCGTGCTGGTGAGAGAGGCGGCCAGGGCGACGCCCTGGGCGTGGTTGCCCGCCGAAGCGGCGACCACCCCGCTCGCTCTTTCCGCTTCGGTCAATCGGCTGATGCGGTTGTAGGCACCGCGGATCTTGAAAGACCCCGTGCGCTGAAGGTTCTCGCACTTGATGAAGACCTCGCCGCCGCAGTGCTCCGAAAGCGCCCTAGAGCGGTCCAAAGGGGTCTGGACCGACACTCCTCGGAGACGCTCCCGGGCCGCTTCGATGTCGGGCAGCTCCACGAGCTGGGGGGTCGTCACCCCGGCATCGTGCCACGTACGCGAGCATGGAGGGATGGCAACCACATGGACCCCCGCCGGATGGCGGCAACTTCCGACGGCGCAGCAGCCCGAGTGGCCGGACGAGGCGAGCTTCGAGGCAACCCTCGACCACCTCCGCTCGCTTCCGCCTCTCGTCTTCGCGGGAGAAGCGCGGCGGCTGAAGCACAACCTCGCGAAGGTCTCTCGTGGAGAAGCCTTCGTGCTCCAAGCAGGCGATTGCGCGGAGTCTTTCTCTGACTTCTCGGCCGACGGGATCCGCGACAAGTTGAAGCTCATCCTGCAGATGGCCGTCGTCCTGACCTATGCGTCCGGCCTGCCGGTCGTGAAGATCGGCCGCATCGCAGGTCAGTTCGCCAAGCCGCGCAGCTCCGAGAACGAGGTCGTCGGCGACGTCACCCTGCCATCCTTCCGCGGACACTCCGTGAACGACTTCGCCTTCGACAAGGTCTCCCGTCAAGCGGATCCCGCTCGACTCCTCCGTGCGTATCACCAATCGGTCGCGACGCTGAACCTCGTCCGGGCGTTCACCAAGGGAGGCTTCGCCGACCTTCGCCAGGTCCACATGTGGAACCAGGAATTCGTGGCGGGCAGCAAGCAAGGAGAGCGTTACGAGGCCATGGCTCGACAGATCGATCGGGCTCTGTCATTCATGAAGGCCTGCGGTGTGGATCTATCGAGCGATTCCCACCTGCACGAGGTGGACCTCTTCATCTCGCACGAAGCGCTCCTCTTGGGTTACGAGGAAGCACTCACCCGGCAAGACAGCCTCTCGGGCAGGTATTACGACTGCTCCGCGCATCTGCTGTGGATAGGAGAACGTACCCGCCAGTTGGACGGCGGCCACGTCGATTTCCTGTCCGGTGTCGACAACCCGATCGCGTGCAAGCTCGGCCCTACCGCAACGGCCGACGAAGTACTGCGCCTCTGCGACCGCCTGGATCCGGAGAACGAACCGGGACGGCTCACCTTCATCACGAGGATGGGTGCCGGAGAGATCGAGAGCGCACTTCCGCCGTTGGTCAGCGCAACCCGGGACGCCGGCCGGGTCGTGACCTGGGTCTGCGACCCCATGCACGGCAACACCTTCTCCAGCACGGGCGGGTACAAGACCCGGCGCTTCGACGACATCCTTGGCGAGATCAAGGGGTTCTTCGCGGTGCACGAGCGAGAAGGCACGGTCCCGGGGGGCGTCCATCTCGAGCTCACGCACGAGGCGGTGACCGAGTGCCTCGGGGGGGCCGAGGAGATCCTCGACGCACACCTGCCCGAGAGGTACCAGGCGCTGTGCGACCCGAGACTCAACGCCCGGCAATCGGTGGATCTGGCCTTCCAGATCGGAGAGATGCTGCAGGCTTAGCCCGTCACCTGCCGCGCGTTCTCAGTCTGGCTAGGAGATCCTCGTCATCGGCATGCTTGCCGGTTGCCTTCTTGGAATACAGCAGGTCTCCATCGACCTCGACCTCGAACACACCGCCCATGGAGGGGATGAGGGTGAGGTCTTCTATGTCCTGCTCGAACTCCTCCAGCATGCGAGCCGCCAGACCGACGGCTTTAGGTGCGTAGCCTCATTGCGCGCAGTACTCGATCGAGATCCTCATTGTTCGAGTCTACGGTTGCTTACAGCTCCAACCTGCCTCAAGGTGAGTCAGAGATAGAGCGGAACTGCTTTGAAGAAGGAGAGCCTTATGGGTGGAGCCGGATGGATCGTGATCGGTGTGATCGTGCTGCTGGTTGTAGCGACGATCGCCGTTTACAACCGATTGGTCCAACTACGGAATCGGGTCGAGGCGGCGTGGGCGCAGATCGATGTCCAGCTCAAACGCAGGTACGACCTGATCCCCAACCTGGTCGAGACCGTGAAGGGATACGCCGCCCACGAACGCGAGACCCTCGAAGCCGTAACCAGGGCCCGCCAGCAGGCGGTCGATGCCCGGGGCATCGAGGAGCAGGCTCAGGCAGAGAACTTCTTGACCCAGACATTGCGCCAGCTCTTCGCGGTCGCCGAGGCCTATCCCGATCTGAAGGCGAACCAGAATTTCCTGCAGCTGCAGGAAGAGTTGACTGCGACGGAGTCACGTATCGCCTACTCGAGGCAGTTCTATAACGAGTCGGCGCTCGCTTACGACAACGCTCGCGAGACCTTTCCCACCAATCTGGTCGCGGGGATGTTCAACTTCGAAGCGAAGCCCTACTTCGAAGCCGAGGCTGCATCGCGCGAGAACGTACGCGTCGACTTCGGGCAGAGCGCACCACCGTCTTCTCCCGACGCCTAGACAAACGTGCTGTACGACAGGGTCTCTAGCAACGTCCGCAAGTCCTGGATCCTGATCCTGACCTTCATCGTGCTCGTTGCCGCCATCGGGTGGTCATTCGGTTACCTCACCGGCTACGGCGCGTGGGCGGTGCCGGTCGCGGTCGGGATCTCGATCGCCATGACCTGGGGCGCCTACTTCAAGTCCGACTCGATCGCCTTGGCGATGAGCCGGGCGCGCCCTGCGGACAAGCCGGAGGACCTGCAGATCAACAACCTGCTGGAAGCCCTGGCTCTGGGGGCCGGGATGCCCAAGCCTCGCCTGTACGTCATCGAAGATGCGGCTCCCAACGCGTTCGCGACCGGCCGCAACCCCGAGCATTCCGCTATCGCCGTCACCCGAGGCCTCATCGACAAGATGAACAGAGACGAACTGGAGGGCGTACTGGCTCACGAGCTCGCCCACGTGAAGAATCGCGACACCCTCGTGATGACCCTCGCGGTCACGCTCGTCGGTGTGATCGTCCTCCTAGCGGATTGGTTCCTGCGCGCGTTGTGGTTCGGCGGAGGAAACCGCGACGAGCGCGGTGGGGGTCTCGCGGCCCCCCTGGCCATCATCGGGATCGTTCTGATGATCGTCGCACCACTCATAGCCCAGCTTCTGCAGTTCGCTATCTCTCGACAGCGGGAGTTCCTCGCTGACGCCGAGGCGGTGATGATCACGCGCTACCCGGACGGTCTTATCAACGCTCTGAACAAGCTGCGCGAGGACCAAACCGTCGTGCGGACGGCGAGCAAGGCGACGGCTCACCTATGGATCGAGGCCCCCATAGCGCGGCACGCGAACGAGGGAGCGAGCAAGCAGGGCGCATGGCTGAACCGGATGTTCAACACCCACCCTCCTCTCGAAGCCCGCATCGCGGCCCTGCGGGAGAGCACGGTAGGGCCGGCCTATCCCGTCAACGAAGGTGTCTGATCCAGGTTCTGACCCGATCCACAAGCTCCGATAGCGCCTCGTCGTTATCGCGGCCGGACGACTTCCTGACCCGGAAGGAATGGTCTCCGTCCTCGATCACCGCCAGCTCGTGGGGCGCTCGGAGACCGGCTCGCACGCGTTCGAGCGTCTCGAGAGGGCAGAACGGGTCGCGGGTGCCCTCGACGAACAGCATCGGTACGTCGATCTCGTAGAGGTGGGCATCGCGCAAGCGATCGGGGCGGCCCGGGGGGTGCAGTGGGTAACCGAGGAACACCAGCCCCTCACAACCGGTGCCGCTGGCGGCGATGTGAGAGGCGATCCGGCCGCCCATCGACTTGCCTCCCAGGATCAGTCGTTCGGGCCGCAGCTCCGACCGGACGTGTTCGGCTACCCGGCGGTAGGTCTCTTCCAGCACCTGTTGGCGGTCTGGAGCCTTCCGGCCCGCCTCGATGTAGTGGAAGTTGAACCGCACCACGTCGACCTCGTGCGACAGCTCCCGGGCGACCGTGGCCATGAAGGGGTGGTCCATCCCGGCGCCGGCCCCGTGAGCGAGGATCAAGACCGCTCCGGAGCCATCGCCATCCCGCCTCAAAGGGATCGTCCCCGCCGGCGTATCCAGTGTTGCCTCCATCGGGAGATGATGCCTTGGACGACCTATACTCCGCCCGCTTGGTTACCTAGCTCTTCCAAGGAGGGCCCGCAGGTGCTCGAGAAGATCGTCATGACGCTGCTCATCCTCGCCACGATGGGCGCTTTCTTGATGCGGACCCGCGACCTCGTCGGATACGTCCAGCTTGGCCAAGGTGACGACCGTCGCCCGCGTGACTGGGGCCGAAAGCTCAAGGACCAGATCGTGGTCGTGTTCGCGCAGCGGAAGCTGATGCAGTGGACGATCCCCGGCCTCATGCACTTCTTCATCTTCTGGGGCTTCGTGATCCTGTTCACGACGATCATCGAGGCGTTCGGCGCGGTCTACCAAACCGGCTTCCACATCCCCTTGATCGGTCAGTGGGGGCCACTCGCCGCGCTGCAGGACTTCTTCGTCGTCGCGGTCCTGGCGAGCATCGGCGTCGCCTTCATCATCAGGAAGATCCAGCGGCCCGGTCGTTTCGAAGGATCGCACCTGAAGGAAGCGGACTACATCCTGATCGCCATCTCCGGCATCATGATCACGATCCTGTTCACCCGCGCGGCCGAGATCTCGCTGGGTCACTTCCCCTACGACCCCCGCTGGGCACCTGCGTCGGAGCTGACCTCACGGCTGTTCGATGGGTTCTCGGTGGCCACGAGGGAAGCGATCGACACGGTGTTCCTGTGGTGGCACTCCCTGATCATCCTGGGCTTCCTCGTCTACATCACGTTCTCCAAGCACCTGCATATCGTCACCGCCGGCATCAACGTCCTGTTCACCTCCGAACGCCCGAAGGGTGCACTGAAGCCGATGTACCTCGACATCGAACAGATGAGCGAGGACGACCAGTTCGGCGCCGGCAAGATCACCGACCTGACCTGGAAGCAGATCCTCGACGGGATGACCTGCACGGAGTGCGGTCGATGTCAGTCGCAGTGCCCGGCTTGGAACACCGGCAAGCCCCTATCCCCCAAGCTGCTGATCATGGACGAGCGCGACGCTCTGTTCGAGCACGGTCCGGCACTTCTCGAGGCGAAGCGCACCGGCGAGGAGGCCTTCCAGCAGCTCGTCGGTCAGCTCGAGCCCTTGAACCCGGCAGTGATCGAGGACGAGGTCATCTGGGACTGCACCACCTGCGGAGCGTGCGTGCAGGCATGCCCGGTCAACATCGAGCACATCGACCACATCATCGACATGCGCAGGAACCTGGTGATGCGCGAGTCGCGCTTCCCGAAAGAGATGCAACCTGCGTTGCAGAACCTCGAGAACACCGGTAACCCTTGGGGCCAACCACCGCAGGCGAGGCTCGAATGGATGAAGGGAACCGCGAAGCAAGAAGAACTGAAGATCCCACACATCTCGGAAGCCCCGGACGCGGAGGTGCTGTTCTGGGTCGGCTGCGCGGGCGCCTTCGACGATCGCAACAAGAAGGTCGCTTACGACTTCGCGAAGCTGATGCAGATCGCCGGGGTGAGCTTCGCGGTGCTCGGGCCCGACGAGTCCTGCAACGGAGACCCGGCTCGCCGCATGGGGGCCGAGTACATCTACCAGATGCTCGCCGAGCAGAACATCGAGCTACTGAAGCAGCACAAAGTGAAGAAGATCGTCACGACCTGCCCACACTGCTTCAACACGCTCTTCAACGAGTACCCGCAGTTCGGAGGAACCTTCGAGGTCATCCACCACACCGAATACCTCGCGGAGCTGGTCGACAAGGGTCGGCTGCAGCCCAAGGGCGAGATCGCCAAGAAGGTCACCTATCACGACCCCTGCTACAACGCGCGCCACAACGACGTCTGGCAGGGAGCTCGCGAGGTGATCGAGGCGATCCCGGGGGCCGAGTACGGAGAGCTCCATCGGCACGGCCACACGACCTTCTGCTGTGGCGCCGGTGGTGGTCGCATGTGGATGGAAGAGCGGATGGGCAAGAAGATGAACATGGAGCGCACCGACGAGGCGCTCGCCTCAGCTTCCGAGACACTGGCGGTGGGCTGCCCCTTCTGCAACATCATGCTGGCGGACGGTGTCACCGAGCGCAAGGCCGACGACCGCATGATCGTGCGCGACGTGGCGCAGCTCCTGCTGCAATCGATCGAGTTCCACCCCGAGTCGAGCATGGCCAAGAACGGGAACGGAGACGGGGGCGGTTCGACCGACGGCTACCCGCTCACCGAAGCCACAGAAGAGATGACGGGACAGGCAGCGGGGCCGGACGACCCACAGACCGCCTAGCGGCTACTCCATCGGACTCGGCCTCGCCGAGGACGATGCAGCACGAAGGATCGGCTTCGCCGATCCTGACTACTTGAAGTTCTCGAAGTAGCGAGAAGGGGTAGGGCCGCGCTGGCCCTGGTACTTGGAGCCGACCTTGCTGGACCCGTACGGGTTCTCCGCCTTCGAGGTCAGCTGGAAGAAGCTGATCTGGCCGATCTTCATGTCCGGATAGATCGTGATCGGCAGGTTGGCCACGTTCGAGAGCTCGAGCGTCAGATGGCCCTCGAAGCCCGGATCCACGTAGCCCGCGGTCGAGTGGATCAGAAGACCGAGGCGTCCGAGCGAACTCTTCCCCTCCAGGCGCGCCACCAGGTCGTGCGGCAGCTTGACGTACTCCGCGGTGGATCCCAGGACGAACTCACCGGGGTGCAGGATGAAAGCCTCGTCCCCTTGCACCTCGACCATCTCGGTGAGGTCCTCCATCGGCTTCTTCACATCGATGAATGGATGGCGCGCGTTGTGGAACGTGCGGAAGTAGCGATCCACGTGGAGATCCACGCTCGAGGGCTGGACGTCGGCCTCGTCGAAGGGGTCGATGCCTATACGGCCCTGCTCTATGGCCGTACGGATGTCGCGATCGGACAGGATCATCGAGCCTCCACTGGAAGTGCCGGCGAACCGTCGAGGAGTCTAAGCCGCCGCAGGCGGCCACCTCCGTCTTGGGTAGCCTGCGCTACGTGAACGGACCCAGATCGATCCAGGAGACGTACTGGCCCGACGGGATCTGCTTCGGATGTGGCCCCTCGAACGATCAGGGTCTCCACATCCGCAGCTTCCCCGACGGAGACGAGGTCGTCGCGGAGTGGCAGCCCGAGAAGCACCATCAGGCCTTCCCGGATGTGCTGAACGGAGGGATCATCGGCACCCTGCTCGATTGCCACTCGGCAGCTACCTCTTATTGGGCTTTGAGCGAGGGAGGCACCAAGGACACGGGTCAGCTCGTCACCGCTCGATATGCGGTCAAGCTCTTGCGCCCGACTCCGGTCGACGAGCCCGTCAAGATCTTCGGACGGGCTTCCGAGGTTGGAGAGCGAAAGGTAGTCGTGGAGAGCCGGATCGAGGCAGGCGGGGAGGTCACCGCTACCTGCGACGGCGTCTTCGTCGTCCCGAGACCGCGTTAGGCAGACGCCTATAATCCCTGGTCACCGCGGGTGTAGCTCAATGGTAGAGCTCTAGCTTCCCAAGCTAGTGACGAGGGTTCGATTCCCTTCACCCGCTCTGCGAAGCAGTAGCGGTCGGCCCGGACAGAGGCTCGAGGGACGGAGACTCGAGGATGGATACCGCTGAGCACAGGCTCTTGGCCCGCTTCGCCGCGCGGGTCGAGGGATGGGATGCGGACAGGGCGCGCCTGTTCTCGGTCCTTTCCATCCCGGCGCTGGGTCTCGTCGACTACCTTTCCGGCCCGGAGATGGCGTTCTCGGTCTTCTACCTGCTGCCTCTATCGATCATCGGTTGGCTGAGCGCCGACAGTCGATTCTTCCCAAGTCTGGCGTCGGTCTTGGCTGCCCTCACCTGGATCGCCGCCGACATCGCGGCCGGAGCCCGATACAGCAGCGTGCTCGTGCCTCTCTGGAACACCGCTACACGGCTTGCCATCTTCTCGATCGTGGTGATCTTGCTCCAGAACCTGCGGAGCGCCGTGGCCGAGCAACGCCAGCTGGCCGAGGTCGACGCTCTGACCGGGGTGGCCAACGGTCGCACGTTCATGAGCGCGATCGGATCCGAGATCGAACGCGTGAAAAGGCATCCGGGTCCCATCTCCGTGGCTTACATCGATGTCGACGACTTCAAGACGATCAACGACTCGCAAGGCCACGCGGGTGGAGACGAGGTCCTCCAACGACTCGGAGCGGCGCTCGACTCGAACACGCGTGACATCGACGTCGTCGGACGTCTCGGTGGAGACGAGTTCGGGATCCTGCTGCCCCTGACCGACGAGGCCGGGGCGCGGGTCGTGATCGAGAACCTACGAACGCGCGTCGCCGGAGCGATGCAGGACCTCGGTTTCCCGGTCACATTGAGCCTGGGGTGTGTGACCTTCCTGGACACCCCGGCCGGCACGGGAGAGATCCTCCACGCCGCCGACGAGCTGATGTACGAGGTGAAGAAGGGCAGCAAGGATGCCGCTCTCCACAAGGTGGTGACGAGGCGCACCGACGCCATGGCCTGATGTTCAACCGCTCACCACACCTTTACGACGCGCTCTACTCCTGGAAGGACTACGAAGGGGAGGCTCAAAGGATCGTCGAGCTCGCCGCGGCCCTCCATCCTGGTGCTCGCACGCTTTTGGATGTCGCCTGCGGCACAGGGAGACACCTTGAGCTACTCCAAGAGAGCTTCGAGGTAGAAGGTCTCGATCTCGACGCCCAGTTCCTCGACATCGCAGCGCGAAGGGTTCCTGGGGTACCTCTCCACCAGGCCGACATGGTTTCCTTCGATCTCGGAAAGACCTTCGACATCGTGCTGTGCTTGTTCAGCAGCATCGGCTACATGGAGACCCCCGATCGCTTGGGCCGCTCTTGTGAACGTCTCGCACGACACGTCGCACCGGGGGGCTTGCTCATGGTCGAGCCGTGGCTGATGCCGGACATCTACGAAGAGGGTCACATCGGCCTCCTGACCGTGGACAAACCCCACCTGAAGATCGCCAGGATGGATTCTTCGAAGCGGGACGGCGACGTGTCTGTGCTGGACTTCGAATACCTCGTCGGCACTTCAGATGGCGTCGAGTACTTCACCGAACAGCACAGGTTGGGCCTCTTTTCCGACGACCAGTACCGAGCCGCGCTTACCAAGGCGGGTCTCGAACTGTCCGATGCCGCCGATCTGATGGGCCGAGGGCTCTACGTCGCCAGGAAGCCGCACGGCTAGATCGCTTCCCCAACGGCCCGGCGGATGCCCCGCGCTCACCACATCTCGAACCATCGCGAACATCGCTACGGCAAGGTGGCCCTACCGTGCTGTCATAGCGAAGAACGCGTCCGTCGGAAGCGGTCGGCTCAGATGGCTTCCCCTGCGGCCAGCAACTGAGAGCCCGCCGCGCACAGATCGAAGAGGACACAGTCGCTGCAACGCGGCATCCGCGGCTTGCAGACGGTCCGGCCGTGCTCGATGAAAGCGACGTGTAGGTCGTAGCGGATGTCTGGAGGAACCTTCGGCGTCAGCTCGCGATGCACACGCTCCGCGCTGGCACTGTCGGCTACCCAGCCGAGTCTCTTCACTATCCGGTGTACGTGGGTGTCGATCGGAAAGGCCGGACGACCCATCGAGAACACGAGAACGCAGGCCGCGGTCTTGGGTCCGACGCCAGGCAGGCTGCAGAGGTAGGACTCGATCTGCTCGTCCGGCAGATCGTTGAGATGGTCGAGGTTCAATGAGCCGTGCCTCTCCTCGATCTCACGCAGGATGGCCTGGATGCGGCGCGACTTGACCTCGGCGATGCCACCGGGCCTGATCGCGTCGGCGACCTCTTCGACGGGCGCCTCGAGGACCTGCTCCCAGGTCGGGAGATGCTCCTTGAGCTTGGTGAAAGCGCGGTCTCGGTTGATGTCCGAGGTGTGCTGCGACAGAACGGTGAGGACGAGCTCGTCCAGGATGGGGAGCCGAGGCTTCTCCTCGAACGGGCCCTGGCTCTTGCGCAACCGACGCTGCACCGCGCGTACGCGGCGAGCGCTGAGAGCTTCGCTCAGATGCCGGGACCCTTCGCGATGTTCGCGAACTTCGTGTACTGGTTCATGAACGCGAGGTTCACGGTGCCCGTCGGACCGTTGCGGTGTTTGGCGATGATCAACTCGGCCTCGCCCTTGTTGGGCGAGTCCGGGTTGTAGACCTCGT
>JBKHXK010000004.1:55525-90615 GCA_046566065.1 Actinomycetota bacterium
TCACCCATTCGCCCGTATCCGCCCTGGCGATGCGCGTATCCGCGGTGAGGCAACCTGACTCTCGGAGGTCTCCGAGGAACGGGCGCTTGTCGGAGCGGTACTCGACACCTCGGTTCAGCTGCGACGCGCAGATGACTGGAAGCTCTAGTTCCTTCGCGAGGATCTTCAACGAACGCGAGATCTCGGAGACCTCTTGCTGACGGTTCTCGGAACGACGCGGGGATTGCATCAGCTGCAGGTAGTCGATGATGACCAGGCCGAGGCCGTGCTTCGCCTTGAGGCGCCGGCACTTGGCCCGCATCTCCATCAAGGTGATGTTGGCGGAGTCATCGATGAAGATCGGCGTCTCTGCGAGTCGTCCGAGAGCAGCCGATAGACGCGTCCAGTCCTGCTCTTGCAGCGAACCCTTGTTCAGGCGCTGCGCGTCGACGCGCGACTCGGATGCGAGGAACCGCTTGACGATCTCGTGACGGCTCATCTCCAGCGAGAAGATGACGACGGGGACGTTCTGCCGCATCGCGACGTTGAGCGCGAAGTCGTTGAGCATCGAGCTGTTGTGAAGGCAGAAGTCGTTCGCAACGAAATTGCTGCCGTCTGGCACGGTCAGGTCATAGACCTCTCGCTCTCCCACCGGGGTGATCGAGACGACTTCATCCCAGTAGAGGTCGGGGCTCGCCAGCCACCGTAGGTCGTCGTCGTCGAGGATCTCCGCGTAAACCGCTAGACGGCGCTGGGGCAGAGAACGGTCGCAGTGGAGGTTCGACCAACCTTTTTCGCCCGCTAGGCGGCCGAGCTCGGCGAGCAACATTCCCTTGTTGTCGAGAGCCTTGCGCACGTACTTCCACACCTCTTTGGGAACGTGCCCGCAGTTCGAGTGGGGGCGGCGGTCCCGTAGTGCCTTGTAGGTGCGGCGCGTCTTCTCGCCGATCCAGCCGATCTCGGACTGGTAGACCTCGACCGAGGCCGGGTCGGTGATCTCCACCCGCCACGAGCGCTCAGTCTTGCGCCAGAGCTTGGCGACGATCCCGAAGCGCACGAGAGCGTGGTGAACGTCTTCCGCGAGCTTCTCGGAAGCCACGGTGAACTCGATCCGGGGATAGCCGGACATCGAGTAGATGGTGCCGTCGCAACTGAACAGCGCCCGCAGGAACTCGGCCATCAGAGGCTTGGTGAGAGTCCATACCTCGTCGGGGAAGTACTTCTCCTCGGCCCTCTTGCCCATCATGCCCAACTCGTGGAGCCAGGTCGTGATCGGATTCGTGACTCCCTTGTTCCGCCCTCTAGCTCGGTAGCCATAACGGTTGGGACCTGTTACCGAGCATTCGGGGAACTCTGCGACCGCCTGGGTGAAGTCGTCGACTATGTCCGGATCGGCGTTCGTGAAGATGGGCGAACGACCGGTGAGACCTCCTTCAGCGATGAAGTACGCCAGCAGCCGCACTCGAAGCGGCGACCAGGTATCGTTCTGCCCAAAGACTCCGAGTCGACGCGGCACCGCGAGTCCAGAGCCCGCCGCAAGTTCCTCCAGCGGCACCCAGCCATCCACAGTAAGGAACGGATGGTTCGACGTAGCGACGATGGTGCGGCCGGTCTTCGTGCGAACCTCGAAGCAGTCCTTCACCCCGTTGAGGATCCAGTCGGTCACTTGCGCGGGACGCACATAACCGCGTGCATCGAGTGAAGCCACGCTGGGACGCTTGCGAGATCCGAACTCCTCGATCGTTATCCGCTCCCCGGTAAGCGGGTCATCAATCTTGGAAGCTTTATCCAGACACTTACCCATAGCCGGCCGGGCAGCCAGGATGATCAGGTTCGATGGTTGGAAGCCCGACGTGATCTCGTCCAGGTCGGTGAAACCGGTCGCGACCCCCGTGACGCTTTCACCGCGGTCGTAGAGCTTCTCGATGTCGACCATGGACTGCGTGAGCAACGGTCGGATGTGTTGGATGTCGTCGCGCAACCGGCGGTCGCCGACCGAGTAGATGATCTCTTCGGCCTGGTCGACGGCCTCGTTGGTGTCTTCCGGCAAAGAGAACCCGATCTCCTGGATCTCGTTACCCGCGGTGATCAGACGACGGAGCAGAGCGTGTTCTTCGACGATGCGCGCGTAGTGCTTGGCCGACGAAGCCGTCGGGTAGGCCTCGATCAATCCCAGGATGTAGGGACGACCTCCGATGAAGTCGAGCTTGCCTCGCCGGGCAAGCTCTTCCGCGACGGTGATCGCGTCCGGAGCCTCGCCGCGCGCGTGCAGCGAGAGGATCGCGTCGTAGATCTCGGCGTGGGCGGGTTTGTAGAAGTCCTCGGGATGGATGATCTCGAGGACGTTCGCGATCGCTTCCTTGGACTCGAGCATGGCGCCCAGAACGGACTGCTCGGCGTCGATGTTGTGCGGAGGGATCCGGTTGGACCCGCCTATGTCTCTGGGTGCTGCCAGTGCCACCTGTCGACCGCCTTCTCTAGATAATCGAACGTATGTTCGTACTGTAAGGACGCGGTGCGACAGAAATCAACGACCCGCGACCCTGGGGAAGGTGGCTCCCGGCCTCCCGTGATGGTGAGAGCCAGGGACGAAGCTACGCCTGTAGGCCCGTGGACAACAAGGGCCAGAGCCTGTTAGTTAACCCGGTATCTGCTGTGGACAGCGGTGGAGAAACAGGGACCTAACCCTGCTGATCGAGCTCCTCGTGGCTGATGACCTCCACCGTGACGAGAGCGTTCACCTCAGGGTGCAGATGCACCTCGACCTGGTGGGTGCCCAACGTCCGGATCGGCTCGTCAAGCCGGATGTTGTGCCGGTCGATGACCTCTTCGAGCTGGTCCTCGACGGCCCGAGCGACGTCGGACTTCGTGACCGAGCCGAACAGACGCCCCTCCTCTCCGGCGCGGGCGGAGATGTAAACGGGGGTCGACGCGAGGGTCGCGACCTTAGCGGCGGCGATCTCTTTGTCGCGCTGATCCTTCTCGGCGCGGGCCTTCTGCATCAGCTCGGCCTGTTTGAGCGAACCTCTGCTCGCGATCATGGCCAGCCCTTTCGGCACGAGGAAGTTCCTCGCGAAGCCATCGGCGACGGTTACCACGTCGCCTTTGCGCCCGAGCTTCTCTACGTCGTCAGAAAGGATGACCTTCATCGTTTGTCCTCTATCTCGATGAGTACGGGAGAAGTGCCATCTCGCGCGCGTTCTTCACAGCCGTTGCGACGAGACGTTGGTGCTGCGAACAGTTGCCGGTCACACGACGGGCCCTGATCTTGCCGCGATCGCTCATGAACTTACGGAGCAGAGCGATGTCCTTGTAGTCCACGTAGTCCTGTTGGTCGGCGCAGAACTGGCAGTACTTCTTCTTGCCGCGCCTAACGACGGGAGGCTTCGAGCTTCTTCTGTCCTTTCCCAACTGCTAGAACCCTCCTTCTTCTTCGGGGCCGCCGACCGGAGCCGGAGCGCCCCAGGAGCCACCACCCTGCTGAGCCGGTGGAGATTGCTCGGGAGCGGGCGCGTCCCAGCTTCCGCCCTGGGGAGCCGGAGCGCCCCAGGAGCCGCCACCCTGGCCCCCTTGCGCGCCGCCACCCTGATAGCCGCCGCCGGTGGAGCGCTGCGACTTCTGCACGGTTGCGGTCGCCCAACGGAGGGTGGGGCCGACCTCGTCTACCTGGATCTCGATGCGAGAGCGCTTACCGCCGTCGTTGTCCTCCCACTTCTGCTCCTGGAGGCGACCGATCACCATCACGCGGGTCCCCTTGGTGATGGACTCGGCGACGTTCTCAGCCATGTCTCGCCAGCAGCTGCAACGGAAGAACCCGTCGTTGCGGTCCTCCCACTGGTCACCCTTCTTCACCCGGCTGTTGACCGCGACGGTGAAGTTCGCGACGGGGAGACCGGAAGGGGTGAACCGAAGTTCGGGGTCGTCCGTGACGTTTCCGACGATCGTGACGCTGTTCTGAAGACCTGCCATAACTCGAGCTCCTTACTTGCTCTCGTCGTCCGTCCCCGGACGGACGATCTTTCCTCGGATGAACTCGTCGGAGATCTGCAAGGTGCGCTTCAGCTGGTCTACGGCCGACTCGGGGGCCGAGAAGGTCGTCACGAAGTAGTAGCCCTCGTGCTGATGGTCGATCTCGTAAGCGAAGCGGCGCTTGCCCCAGCGGTCGACGTTGGAAACGGTCCCGCCATGCTCGCCGATCGTCGAGCTGAACCGCTCGACCGCCTTCTGTATGTCGCCCTCTTCGAGGCGCGGATCCACGATCACCATCGCTTCGTAACTACGCATATCTCCTCCTCCGGACTCGAGCCTCAAGGCTCCGAGGCCCTCCCGCGACGTGGATCGCCATCAGGCGGTCGGCCGGGTCGGGCAGGGGACTTGTGCAACGCTCACGCGCTGCCTGTTAGCTCGAAGATGCTAGCACCTCCTTTCCCGAGCTCTCCTTGAAGCGAAGGGACCTCAGGCGGGCCGAAGATCCTCCGACGACCCCACGATAGGGACGGGGTGAGACATAGATGTGGCAGGCGCCTCGCCCCGGCGCAGCGTTCGCACCTGGAGGAACACGACGTAGAGAGCGAGCAGGAGGGCGGCGCGGCCCCAGACCCCCGCGATCATCATCTTCTTGAACAACGTGAAGTCCTGGCCCTCGTAGATCGAGTCGTAGAACCAGCGGAACACGCCCACGTAGACGAACAGGTCGACGATCGAATAGGCGATCCACCAACCGAGGTGCACCCTGGTCATCACCAAGAAGGGGAGTAGCCACAGCGTGTACTGCGGCGAGTGCACCTTGCTGAACAGCAGGAAGGCCGCGACGAGGGCGGCACTCACCTCGAGGAAGGGATAGACACCGTCCGTCCGGGAGCGACGCCAACCCACGGCCAGCGCAGCTACGAAGGCCAGAGCGGTCAAGCCACCGGTCACGAGGTTCAGGGCGTCGGCTCCCAGGTGGGGGAACCCCAGGTTCCAGATCGAATCGAAGTTGCCCACGCGGGCCGAATGGAAGCGATAGGTGGCCGACCACCCTTCGAAGTTGACGAGGGCGAAGGGCAGGTTGATCGCGGCCAGCGTGCCGCCACCGACGAGGGCGGTGCGAACCGCCGCTTGCAGGCCCCGTTCCTTGAGCTCGTAGAGCGCTAGGGGCGCCAACAGGAACGCCGGATAGAGCTTGAACGCGCCGCCGACACCGAAGGCCACCGCGGCCCACAACGGCGCGCCGCGCCACCAGAACCACATCCCCGCTACGGCCGCGGCCACCGCAAGCAGGTCCCAGTTATGGAACGCATAGAGGACCAGCGCGGGCGCCGCGGCCCACATCAGAGAGCGCGGCCCCCTCATCCGGGCCAGGAGATAGGCCGTGAGCACCCCGACGGGCGCCAACAGCAGGGCCGACACCCTCAGGTATGCGTTCGCGTCCGCCACCAGCAGGCCCGCTAGCCACATGAAGAGCCCGGTAAGCACCGGGTACTCGATCGCGCCCCCGGTCAGCTCCTGGTCGGTGAGCTCTCCGTTGACGTAGGGAAAGGTGCGAGAGCCGATCTCTCGCACTCCGTAGAGAGGCTGGATGTCGTTGTAGCAGAGCCGCGAATACTGCCGGCCATCCCAGCCCTCGGCCGCGGTGCACTGCGCTTTGAACAGGTATCCGCCCAGAAGCGTCAAGAGGCATACCGCCACGACGAGGTTCACCCAGTCGGACGCGCGGACGGTCTTGCGGTCGCTATCTACGGGTCGTCTCCGGGATCGTCGTCATCGCGCCGGGCTTCGCTCGAAGGAGAAGGGTTGACCGTCGGTATCGGGGAGGGTTCCTCGGTCGGCTGCTCGGTCGGCACCGGAGATGGCTCCTCGGTCGGCTCCACCGATGGCTCCTCACTTGGTTCCGCTTCGGGCTCTTCGGTCTTCTCCGCCTTGGGGGAGGCGGTCACGGTCGGCGAGGGTGGAGCCTCGTTGATCACCTCGTCCGGCATGTCGACCGGGGTCGGGAAGTCGAGGATCTCCATGTCAGCGGTCACTTCTCTCATGTAGTTCGCCCATATGACCGCCGGACTGACGGGGGCTCCGCCACCGGTGACGTCGTAACCGTGGACCGGGCGGCACAGGTTGGAGTCGCTGCAATAGCGCATCTCGGGGACGAGGTCATCGTCGGTTCCCACCTTCTTGTCGGGCCCCGGTTCGAACGCGTAGCCCTCCCAGACCACGGTCACGAGCTGCGGGATGTAGCCGGCGAACCAGGCGTCCCGGTTGCTCTGCGTCGTACCGGTCTTGCCCGCCACCGGCCGTCCGATGTTGGCGACGGTCGCGGTCCCGGACTGCACCACCTGGGTCAGGGACTGGTTCAGAACATCGGCGGAGTTCTGCTCCACGACCTGTTCCGCATCGGGTGTCGACTCTTCCTCGCAATCACCCTTCTGCGCCCGGTACTCCTTGACGCAGTTCCCGGCGGAATCTTCGATGTAGGTGATCGGCGCGACCTCCGGCAGACGCCCTCGCGCGGCCATGCCTGCGTAGGCGCGCGCCATCTCCAAGGGCGTCACGTCCAGGATCCCTAACGACAACCCACAATCGGGAGAGATCTCGCGCTCCCGTCCTCTGGTGTCCTCCCTGTCGAACTGCAAGACATCCAGGATGTCGACGACAGCAGGGGGGCCGATCTCTTCGATGAGTTGGGCGTAGATCGTGTTGACCGAGTTCGTAGTGGCCTCTACCAGCGACATGGATCCGTACGTCGCTCCGCCATAGTTCTCGACCTCCCACGGTGGGAGACCGTTCTCGCCCGCGCACGGATCGCCGATGTTCTGTGGACTAGCACCCGAGAAGGTGGAGGTGGGAGAGATCCCTTGCTCGATCGCGGCCAGCAAGGTCCACGGCTTGAACGCCGAGCCGGCCTGGCGGCCGGGTGGATCCGACGCGTAGTTGAAGCCGCGCGCTGTGCGGATGTTGCGGAAGTCGCGGCCCCCAACGAAGGCGCGCACCTCGCCCCGGGGCGTCATCGAGACGACCGCGGCCTGGGGGTCCTCTTTCTCGGTGAGGATCTCCGCCACCTTCGCTTCGGCAAGCTCCTGCATCTCCATATCGAGGGTGGTGTGGATCTTGAAGCCGCGCGTGTACAGCTCTTCTTTGAACTCGGGATAGAGGTATTCCTTGCGCAGCCATTCCATGAAGTAGGCCGCATCGGACTCCTCGGCGCTCTGACCGGGGTCCGTGATCAGCTTGACCTTGCCGCGCTTGGCCTTGCGAGCTTGATCCGAAGTGATGAAGCCCTCCGCCTCCATCAGGTCAAGGACACGGTCCCGGCGCGAGCGCGCTCCTTCGGGGTTCTCGTCCGGCTGGTAGGCCTGGGGGGCCGGGATGATGCCGGCGAGATACGCCATCTGGGGAAGGGTGAGTTCGTCCGCATCGCGGTTGAAGTAGGTCTCTGCCGCGGCCTCGATCCCGTACGCCCCACGGCCCAGATAGATCGTGTTCAGGTAGAAGCCCAGGATCTCTCTCTTGGAGTAGCGCCGCTCGAGCTTGATGGCCAGGATGGCCTCCTTCGCCTTCCTCGTCACCGTCCTCGACGGGTCGCGCAGGACCGCGTTCTTCACGTACTGCTGAGTGATCGTCGACCCTCCCTGGGCGATCTCGCCACCGGTCAGGTTGGCCCAGGCAGCGCGCACGATGCCGCGCGGAGAGATCCCATTGTGCTCGTAGAACTGGCGATCCTCTGCCGCGATGACCGCCTGCCCGATGAACGGTCTCTTATCGAGCAACTTGTCGGTGTCGATCAGGAATCGTTTGATCTCGTCGGAATACGTTCCGATCAACTTCCCGTTCACGTCGAAGACTTCTGCGGACGATGGAAGGGTGATGTCCCGAGGCAACGGGATCTTGGAGAACGCGTAGGTCATACCGAGGATCCCTCCGCCGACCAGGATCGCCCCCAAGGGCAGAAGCCACCCGTAGCGAAGCAGGAAGCGCTGCAGCCGCGACTTGGGCTGTGTCTTCTTCGGGGAACGGGAAGCCGGGCGAGCCTTGCCCGCGGGTGCCCGCCTGCGCCTGCTCATCGGAGCCAGTCTAGGGGCGCTCGCAAGCAAAGCGGCGCCATCTCGCTCACAGGAATCCGGTCGCAAGCCCCGTGTAGGTGAGCCACAACACCGCGGCCGCAGCCGCGACCGAGCCCCCGAGTCCGCCGCGGTGCAACCAGAGCGCGGCCTTGTCCCCCAGGTCGACGACGCCGGCGGTCGGAGCCGGACGGGCCGGAGTGACCGGGACGTTCGAGCGGGGTGCGAAGCGAGCCGCTGCGATCGCGGCCAGGACGGCCACCACGAACAGCGGCACCGCGCGCCCCGCCGGGCCTACTCCGGAGGAGAGCCCCAGTTCCGCGACGGGGGCCAGCCCGGTGATCAAGCCCACTCCGGCGAGCACCCAGGCGACCAGCACCGCTTCGGGACGGAAATGCTCCAGCTCCGTACGTCTCCCGATCGTGGCGCCCAGAGCAACGCCTCCGGCCACGACGGCGGGCAGCAGGGCGGCGAACGCGTCCCAGGGTGCCGCCTCCAGGATGGAAGGCGCGGTCACCGCCCGTTCGAAGGAGCTAGAGGCTCCGGCGACGATCGCTCCGAAGCCGACCGTTACGGGGAGAGCGGCCAGGATCAGTCCCCGCTCGGACTGCGCCCGGCCCGAGGTCCAGGGCCAGAGCGTGATCAAGGCAACGGCGAGAGCGGCTGCCGCGCCCGCTTTCGCTATCGCGTCCGGCTCGATCCAGGCGATCCCGAGCATGGTCGCGACCGGCCAGGTGGCGACCACCGAGAGTCGCGGGCGGTCGAGAGCCAAACTCCACGCGATCGCTCCGGCTGCGAGGAGGAGCAACGGCAGTGCGATCGCCACCTCGTCGCCCGCGGAGGCGAAGGGGACAACGGCGAAGCCGGAAGCAACGACCAGCGGAACGATCGTTCCTTCGGGTCTCCCCAGGGCGGCTCCGATGCCCACCAGAGGAAGCACGCCGGCCCGGATCAGCACGGCGATGGCGACCGGGAAGATCCAGACGCCGTCGACCGCAGCGGGAAGCGCCCAGGTCTCGTGTTCGAGCGCGTAACCGACCATGCCCCCGACGAAGCACAGATCTCCCAGCGCTATCGCCAGGGCGACGTGAGGGCCGGTCGTACGAGAACGAGCTCCGACCAGGGCGACGACGCTCAAGGCGATCCAGAAGAGCAAGGCCGGCACTATCCAGCGGGTCGTCGCCAGGACGAGCAGAGCGGTGACGCCGGCTCCGACCAGGGCCCCCAGATCCCAGCGCGCCGCCGAGCTGTCGTCACCTGCCAGAACCAACAGCCATGCGCAGAAGCCCGCGATCGCCACCAGGGCGGCTCGCTGCGAGCCGAACTCCATCGTGCTCCAGGTGGCCTCGGCCCCGCGAGCCAGGAAGAGGATGACGGAGGATGCCGCCCCCAGCGCGGCCAGCAGTCTCGATCCGGACTGACGCTGCTCGTCGGGCAGTCCGCGCAGGGCCAGGCATGCCAGGGCCAGGACCATGTGACTCACGACGAAGAACCCCATCAGCGCACGCTCATCTGCAGGGCGGCGGCCGCCAGAACCGCCGCGCCGGCTACGACGACAGGAAGAGCGCGCCAGATCAGCTTGTTGCGGCTAAGGAACCAGGCGAGGCCAGACGAAGCGGCCGCCGCCACCGTCACGACCGCGGCCCAGCGCAAAAGCTGAGCGGTGACCGAGCCTGCCCCCGCCCCCCAGAGTCCGGACTCGGCCGGATCGAAGAAGACAGTTGTGATCGCGAGCGCCCCGACGATCGCCTCGAGGCCCGCCCAGATCAGTCCGAACCTGTTCGAGGGCCACGGAGCGGAGAGCCACACGGCCAGAGCCAGCAAGGCCGCGCCGGCCGCGATCGAGGTCGCCACCGCGGACTGGGTCGGGCCCACGAGCAGGGTCGGACCGAGCACCGCTTGGACGCCGCGGAGCTCTGCCAGCTCTAAAGCCTCCCAACGAAGGGCACCCACCCCCATGGCCCCGGCCAGCACGGCCACAGCCGCTCCCGCGATCGAAGCCGGGATGCGGGTGAGGAGGAGGCTCCTGCCGTAGGTGATCAGAGCGAGCCCACCCACGACCGCTACGACCGGGCCTGCCACGACACCCAGCAGGTAACCGAGAGCTATCACCAGGCCTGCCGCCCGCGTCCCGGACGCGAACGCTGCCGGGGAAGCCTCTTGGAAGCCACCCGCGGTGGGAGCGGCCTGGCTCAACCCCGGTCGCTACGTGAGGACTTGACGCGACCCGCAGGGCGGGGCCCCGCGAACTTCCGCCCGGCTTGGTAGGCGCGCACGAGGTGGTTCCAAGCGCAGTCGACGCACACCTCGACCACGTAGCAGGTGAACTGCTCGTGGCGGGTAGCCAGCTCGGTGAGCCACTCCTCGGGGTATACGACCCGCCCGTTATCCCTCTTCAGCTCCGGCCCGTAGACGTAGCTGACGAGCCTCAGAGAGTCGTGGGAGCAGACCGGGCACACCGGATCGCACTTGGCTCCGATGTTCTTGGCGGCCCGCATCAGCTCGGGGTGGGCATCGCAGATATCGGCGGTGTCCAGAGACCCCTGGCGAACCGAAGCAAGCGCGGCTCGCCTGGCCAAGCGGTAATCCACCGTGGGTCCGGCAGGGGGCGGAGGTGTCCGGGTGGGGTCGAAGGACCGGCCTGTGAAAGCCATCCGGGGATGGTACTCCCGCCACGCAGGGGGCCCGGCTTGTCGCGCGAGGTATCTGGATGATATATCGTTTCGATATATCGGATCACACTTAGAAGGGCGACACATCCAGTGAAGCAGCCAGGCATGCTCGAGCTCCCCGTGCTGGGGCTCCTCAAAGAGCGATCCATGCACGGCTACGAGTTGCGGAAGCAACTCGGGGCGATGCTTGGTCCCTTCTGGCAGGTTTCCTGGGGATCTCTCTACCCCACGCTGCGACGGCTGGCCAAAGCCGAGGCGGTCGAGAAGATCGCCGAGGAGAAGCCCAAGCGCGCCCCCAAGGCGAGCCGAGGGACCAAGCAGACGACCACTCTGTCGCCGGGACGTCGCAAGACCGTCTACAGGATCACCCCTATCGGCGAGGCGATGTTCCGCGAGATGCTGGAAGAGACCGCCGCGTCGGTGGATACCGAGCATTTCACTCTGAAGCTGGCCTTCTTCCGCTACCTCCAGCCCGAGACCCGTCTAGCTCTCCTAGAGCGTCGACGCGCGTACCTGCAGGAGAAGCTCGCCCAGTTCAAGGCCAACCTGCGGGACTACCGCGAACGTATCGATAGCTACACGTTGTCAATGCAGAACCACTCGATGGCCTCGACGCAGTCGGACATCGAGTGGATCGAAGAGCTGATCCAGAAGGAGCGCTCCATAGAGGGCGGCGCTCCGAATCCCACGAACGCTTAGACAGGGGGAGAGTCATGGCAAAGATCCGCGTCGGAATCATCGGGGTAGGCAACTGCGCCTCGTCACTGATCCAGGGTGTCGAGTACTACGCGAAAGCTCGCTCGGACGAGAAGGTCCCCGGGCTCATGCACGTCGACATCGGCCCGTACCACGTGTCCGATATCGAGTTCAGCTGCGCCTTCGATGTAGACGCCAACAAGGTCGGGCTAGATCTTTCCGAGGCGATCTGGGTCGAGCCCAACAACACCGTCAGGTTCTCCGACGTCCCCGAGAGCGGCGTCAAGGTCCAACGCGGTCACACCTATGACGGCTTGGGCCACTACTACCGCGGAGTAGTGACCGAGTCCGACATGCCCCCTGTGGACATCGCGAAGGTCTTGAAGGAGACGAAGACCGACGTCCTCATCAACTACCTTCCGGTCGGTTCGGAGCAGGCCGCCAGGTTCTACGCCGAGGAAGCGCTCGAGGCAGGCACCGCTTTCATCAACTGCATGCCGGTTTTCATCGCGACCAACGAGGACTGGGCGCAGCGCTTCACCAAGCGCGGCGTGCCCATCATCGGCGACGACATCAAGAGCCAGGTGGGCGCGACGATCAGCCACCGGGTGCTCTCGAAGCTGTTCGAGGACCGAGGCGTGATCATCGACCACACGTACCAGCTCAACTTCGGCGGCAACATGGACTTCAAGAACATGCTCGAGCGGGAGCGCCTGCAGTCCAAGAAGATCTCGAAGACGCAGTCGGTGACCTCACAGATCACTGGCGGGATCGACGCCGAGGACATCCACATCGGCCCGTCGGACCACGTCCCCTGGTTGAAGGACCGCAAGTGGGCCTACATCCGGATCGAGGGTCGCGAGTTCGGCGACGTCCCCATCTCGATGGAGCTGAAGCTCGAGGTCTGGGACTCTCCCAACTCGGCCGGGGTCGTGATCGACGCGGTGCGTTGCGCCAAGCTCGCTCTGGACCGTGGGGTCGGCGGCCCGCTGCTGGCGCCGAGCGCCTACTTCATGAAGTCGCCTCCGGTTCAGTACTCGGACGCCGAGGCGCACGACCTGGTCGAAACCTTCATCTCGGACGCTCCCGTCATCTCCAACGGGCACGGCCACATGAACGGCAACGGCCACACCTCGATCGACCTCGGCACTTCGATCACCTCGAAGTAGCAGGGGCTGCCCCGTACCGAGGGGCATAGTGAAGAGGTGAGCGCAAGCAGGCGCCGTCGCGTCCTGAGAGAGATGCTGGCCGAGCGCGATCTGAAGCTGCTACTGGGTGCCCAGTTCCTGGCGCAAGCAGCCGATGGTCTGGCTCAGGCGGTGTTCGCGGACGTGCTGGTCCTTGAGCCACTCAGTGCGGGCACGCCGATGCGCATCTTCACGCTGTTCGCGGTAACCCTGCTGCCGTATTCGCTGCTGTCCCCGTTCATGGGCGTCCTAGTCGATCGGTGGCCGCGTCGCAGCCTGCTCATTTGGACGAACGTGCTGCGCGGCTTGATGTTGCTCACGCTGTTCGTCTGGTCCGGTGCGCTGCCCGGCCACACCTCTCTGTTCATCGCGACGCTCGTGCTCCTCGGCATGGGTCGCCTCTTCCTCACCACCAAGGGAGCGGTGCTTCCCGTCCTGCTTCACGAGCACCATCTGCTGCAAGGCAACTCCCTATCGGGCGGGGGAGGGATGGTGTCTGCGCTGGCGGGTGGCGTCATCGGGATCGGCGTGATCGTCGTGCTGCCACCCGATGCAGCGTTCGCTATAGCGGGGGCCACCTACCTCCTGGGCGCGCTCGCCTCTCATGCGATATCCACGCCACTCGGGCATGGAGAACGGACCCACGTTCCATTGCTGCAAGACGCAGGCAACGTGGGCAGGGAGCTGAGGGACGGTCTGAAGGTCGTTTGGCAACACGTACACGCCCGGCTGCCTCTGATCTCGATCTTCCTCCTTCGCACCATCGCGATGTTCGTCGCGATCTCGGCGATCCTCATCATCAAGAACGAGTTCGGTGCAGACGAGCGCATCGGGAAGCTGTCCTCGAGCGCGTTCGCCCTCGGTGGCGCGGGCGTCGGCGCGTTCGTAGGCGCGCTTACCGCGCCGATCGTGGGGCGCCGGCTGCACCGCGCCGGCTTGATCCTCTTCGGCTTCGCGGTCTCGAGCGCGGGGATCATCGCCCTCGGCGGCATCCTCGACATCTACGCGGTCGTCACGTTGACCTTCCTGGGCGGCTACGGCGGGTTCGTATCGAAGGTCGCGACGGATGCGTCGGTCCAGGAATCCCTGCCGGATGACTACCGTGGCCGGGCCTTCGCTCTCTACGACATCCTCTACAACCTTGCCAGCGTGGCGGCCGGCGCCGTCATGGTGGTTTTCTACCCGGACGACCCCGGCGGCCTGCGGCCGCTGATGATCGTGGGCGGATCTGTGGGCCTGGCGCTGACAGCAGTCATGGCCAACGCGTTCCGCCGGGCGGGCATCCCCACCAGTCGCAGACGCAGCGGACAAAGCCGTCACCTAAGCCTCGACGACGTCTAGTGCCTGGTGCCGGCGGCCTACGCGTTGGCCACCGCGTCCAGGCACCCAAGGATCGCCCCGTAGAGACGCTCGCTGACGACCCCGTCCCGCTGAACGGCGGCCGGGTCGGTCAGGTACTTGTCGTTCCACGACCCCATCCCTCCGAAGACCCAGGCCTGGAAGGCCGCAGCCGCGACGCGTCGGCGCTCCAAAGAAGCATCGCTCGGGATCGCGTCCGGGTGATACGGGATCTCAGGATCGTCGGATCTAGCGAGTTGGATGGCTTGTTCGAACCACTCGGCCCACTCATCCATCCCTTGGTCGATGGCAAACAGGCGGATCTCTTCAAGGGCTGCCAAGAGCTCGCCTAGGGACCGAGCGAGCGTTGCCGGTGCGGGCGCGGTAGGCGTCCTGGCCGTGACCCCCCGATAGGTGACGCGCCAGATCCGTCTGTCGGGCGGGTAGTCGGTGGTGGGATCCCACATCGTCTCCGAATAGCTCGCCCAGGCCTCGGGCCTGACGGAACCCCGGGTGAAGATCGCGCCGCGTCCGGGCCCTGCCGCACCGATATTCGCCAGGTCGGGGTTCCGCCAGGTCCGGGCACCGAGAAGCAGACGCTCGATCTGCCGATAACGCAGCCCCTCGATCCAATCCTGGGTCGTGTCCCAGGTCACCGTCCGCAAGCGCTTCCTCAGCTCGAACCGCATCTCCTTGACGAACCGAAAGGTCGTGTTGCCGGCAAACAGATCCGGCGGGTCGCCGTGAGGGTTCTCCAGCCACACGTTCACGTGAGTCACGACTGCGAGCAGTCGCGCGAGTTCACCGTCCATCCCTGCCCTTAAACACTCCGCTCGCTGTTCCCCTCGAGGCCAGCCTGGCCGCAGTTACCCACGTGCCCCTCCGGCCGGCTTACGAGCCACCAGCAGGAACTCGGGATGTTCCAGATCGGGCTTGCGGCGGGCGTAGTCGGCGGGCGCGACCGACCACACGTGCTCCGGGACGAGGCCAACACCGATCGACAACAGCCTCAACTCCCGAGGCGTGTAGACGCCCGTCCAGAGATCCATCGGCTCTTCAGTGCCGGTTTCGTTCCTGATCGGGGCCAGTTCGTGCACCATCCCGTGGTCGGCATCGAAGTCAGCTTCGTCCCGCGGGTGGCGCGCCTCGAAGAGAGCGCTGAACGCGGACATGACCAGCTTCCCTCCCGGTCTCAGCGCCTCGGCCATCCGCTTCATGACGAGCGAGTCGTCGGCACCCATGAGCCCGAACCCCCCCTGACACAGCGAGATGACCGCGTCGAACTCGTCCTCGAAGGGCATCCGGCGAGCATCGACCTCGAAGAAGGAGGGCCGAACGCCGGCGGCGCGGGCAGCTTCCGCGGCAAGTTCCAAGAAACGCGAAGACACATCAACCCCGGTGACGGAGAGTCCGGCTTGAGCCAGCCTGATCGCGTGACGGCCCGGTCCGCAACCGACGTCCAGCACCCGCGCTCCGCTAGGAAGCTTCAGAAGATCCAGGAGGAAACCGACCTCCTGGTCGCTGCCCTTCGTGAAGCTGTACCTCAGGTAGCTCTTGCCCAGACGTTCCGCCACCTCGGCGAAATATGGGGAGCCGGGGTGCGGCTTGGTCACTCCTTCTTCTTCTTCTCTTTCGCAGGAACGCGTTCCCCCGCGGGCTCGATGCCCCGCGAGCGCGCCCACTCGTCCAGCTTGGCGTAGCCCTCTTCCTCGGACAGCACGCCATGTTCGATCCGCTGCTCTAGAAGGTAGCGCCAGGCCTCGCCGATCTCACGGCCGGGAGGTACCCCGAGATAAGCGCCGATCTGGGTGCCGTCCAGCGGAGGCCGCATCTTGTGCAGTTCCTCTTCCGCCGCCAGAGCAGCGATCCTCTCCTCCAGCTCGTCCATGCGCTCCCGCAGTCGCTTGGCCTTATCCGCGCGCCTCGTGGTGCAGTCCGCTCGAACCAGGGTGTTCAGAGGCTCCAACAGGCGGCCCGCGTCGCGCACGTAACGTCTCACGGCCGAGTCGCTCCATCCCAAGCGATAGGTATGGAACCGGTGATGAAGGAAGATGATGTCGCCGACGGCCTCGACGACGTCGTTCGGGAAGCGGAGCTCCTTCAACCGACGACGCGCCATCTTGGCGCCCTCCACCTCGTGATGATGGAAGGTGACACCTTCCGCATCGATCTTGCGCGTCTTCGGCTTTCCGATGTCATGCAACAACGCGGCCAGCCGCACGATCAGCTCGGGCGGGGTCTGCTCGACCACGGTCAGGGTGTGGCGGAAAACATCCTTGTGCTTGTGTACCGGGTCCTGTTCCAGCTTGAGCGCCCCCAGCTCCGGAAGGAACAGGTCCGTGATGCCGGACTCGTCGGCGAGACTTAGGGCCTTAGCCGGAGAGCGGCCGACGAGCAGGCGCGAGAGCTCATCCCGGATCCGCTCTGCCGAAACGGTTGCCAGCTTCGTCTTGGAGCGCGCGATGGACTCCATGACCTCAGGAGAGATGGCGAAGTCGAGCTGAGACGCGAACCTGAACGCACGCAACATGCGCAGGGGATCGTCCGAGAAGGATTCGTCGGGATCGATCGGCGTCCGCAGCACCTTCGCCTTCAGATCCTCGAGCCCACCGAAGGGGTCGATCGCCTCCTTCTCGGGGAGCTTCACCGCCATGGCGTTCACGGTGAAGTCGCGCCGGGACAGATCCACGGCGATGTCAGATGCGAACTCGACGTCAGGATGCCGCGAGTCGGGCTGGTAGTGCTCGGTCCGGAAGGTCGTGATCTCCATGCGCACGCCATCGATCTCGGCCCCCACCGTGCCGAACCTCATGCCCTGCAGCCAGACGGCCGAAGCCACGGGCTTCACCAGCGCGTGAGTCTCCTCCGGGGATGCATCCGTCGCGAAGTCGTAGTCGTAACCGCTGCGGCCGAGGAAGGCATCGCGGACCGTCCCGCCAACGAGGTACAGCGCATGCCCTTGCTCGCGGAAACGATCCGAGAGCTTCAGAACCGGAGAGCCGGAAGAGAGCAGCTCCGCGAGCGGAGCAGCCGTCACCGAGCGGGAGGTAGCCACCTCCTCACCCTATGAGACGGGCTGAAGCCCTTCCTGTTTGAGAGCGATCTCGAAGTCGTGCGGGTTCGTGGCCGCGTTCTTGGCGTCTTCCAGGTTGACCAACCCCGACCGGTACAGGCTTAGGAGCGCCTGGTCGAACGTCTGCATCCCATAGAAAGCCGACTCCTTGACGATGTCATGGATCTCGTGCGTCTTGTCCGGGTCGAGGATCAGATCGCGGATGCGGCCGTTCATCACGAGCACCTCGATCGCAGGTACGCGCCCCCGCCCGTCCTTCCGCGGGAGAAGCCGCTGCGACAGGATGCCCTTCAGAGACCCGGCCAGCGAGACCCGGATCTGCTTCTGCTGGTGCGGCGGGAAGAAGTCGATGATGCGGTTGACGGTCTCCGTGACGTCCGTGGTGTGAAGCGTCGAGATGACGAGGTGGCCCGTCTCTGCCGCTTGCAACGCGGCCTTCACGGTCTCGGGGTCGCGGATCTCGCCCACGAAGATGACATCGGGGTCCTGACGCATCGCAGCTCGGAGAGCCGTCGCGAAGTTATTCGTGTCCAACCCGATCTCGCGCTGGTTCACGATCGCGGAGCGGTCCGGATGAAGGATCTCGATCGGGTCCTCGATCGTGAGGATGTGACAGGAACGAGAGGCGTTGATGTGGTTGATCATGGCTCCGGTCGTCGTCGTCTTACCGGAGGACGTGGGGCCGGTGACCAGGAGCAGGCCGCGGTGCTCGTCGGCGAGGCTCCGGACCGCGGGCGGCAGGCCGAGTGTCTCGAAGGAAGGACTGCCGGGGAGCACGCGGCGGAGCGCCATCCCGACCGAGCCCCTCTGACGGAAGACGTTCACGCGGAAGCGTCCCAAACCGGCGATCGAGTAGGCGAAGTCGACCTCTCCCACCTGCTTGAACCTCATCGCCTGCTCGTCGTTCATGAGCTCCATGGCCGCTCGCTCGCAATCAGCCGCAGACATGGCCGCGAAGTCGGTCTTCACGAGGTGACCGCTGATCCGGACGTAGGGGGGGCCTCCGGCCTTCACGTGCAGGTCCGAGGCCTTCTTGTCCACGACGTAACGGAGGAACTCCTGGACGTCCATAGCGTTGCTGCTCATGTTGTGTGCTTTCTCCTGATTCGGCGGGCGCTGTCTTCAATCGGCATCGGCACCCCTCCGATTGACCCTGCGGACCAATCATCCCTGTTTTTACGTATCTAGCAAGGGGTAAAGGTCCTGTAGCAGAGGGTGCCGCAGGTTACTCAGGGAGGCAGTGATGGACCAATCACCAGAGACAGCACCGCACACAGCACCGCCTACGAACGAGAGCACCAAGATGTCCCGGGCCGAGGCCGGCCGCAAGGGGGGTCGTACGACCAAGCAGCGCTACGGCGAGGAGCATTTCGGGCGCATCGGGAAGATCGGCGGCAAGAAGGGCGGAGAGACCACCAAGGAGCGCTACGGCTCCGAGTTCTACCAGAAGATCGGGCGCCTCGGCGGCTCCAAGTAGCGCCCCGCGGCCCTCGAGCCGCCCCCCAGAAACCACCTGAAGGGCCCCGGTTTCCGAGAGAACCGGGGCCCTTTCTCTATGCTGAGGCGAGATGTCGGCCCCTCGCCACGCCCCCCGGCTCCTCTGCTGCGTGCTTGTACTGCTCGCGGCCGTCGTGGCGTCCCCGCGGCCCCTGGCGGCCCAGGAGCTCCCGGAGACCTACGTCGTCGACCTCATCGATCAACCGGTCTGGCATCGACCCTCTGACCCCCTGGACCTCCGCATCGCCATCCGCAACAACGGCGAGGTCCCGATCGAGGGGTTCCTGCTCAGCCTGACAGCGCACCCCGTGGTCGGCACGCGCTCCGCGTTGCATCTGAGCTTCGAGGGCACCCCCGGGGCGGTGGCGAGCGCCCTCTCCGAGGAGCACGACCTCGAGATCGCCCCCGGCGACAAGGCCTCCGTGCTGATCGACGAACCGCTGTCGAGCCTCTCCTCGCTGGCCGGGATCTCGGAGGGCGGCGTATATCCGCTCACGATCACGGTCTCGGATCCGACCGGGGTCGTTCAGTACGGCGAGGTGACCACCCCCCTGATCGTGTATCCGACGCCTCCCGAGGTCCCCTTGAACCTGGCCGTGGTCCTGCCCCTGAACGCACTGCCCAGCCGGGGGGCCGATGGCACCTTCCGGGACCCGACCGACCACGGGGGGATCCCGCTCGAGGAAGCGGTGGGAGCTGAGGGGTGGCTGACCGGCCTGATCGCGGCCCTCGAGGCCCAAGCCGGGGAGCTACCGCCGATCGAACGCCGGGTCCGGGTCAAGCCGCCTCGCCGCAAGGGCGACCGCGCTCGGGGGCCGCGCTTCCGGATGATCGAGGTGCCCCAGCGGGGCCTCCACCTGGGCCTGGCACCTACCCCCCGGCTCATCGAAGAACTGGCCGACGCCGCCGACGGCTACCGCCGCGTCGCCGGCGATGGATCCCAGGCGGTCGCTGCGGACGAGCCGGTCGCGGCCGCGGCGCGAGATGCCCTCGACACCCTGCGCGACCTCCTTCAAGAGGAAGGGGTACAGCCCCTCCTAGTCCCCTATTCGTTCCCTGATCTGCCGGCTCTGGTGGAGCACGCCCCCGACCGCGTCGAGCTCGAGTTGGACGAGGGGGCCGAGGTGATCGAGTCCACACTAGGGGTCGGCCTGAGCCGAGAGTGGCTGTTCCCCCCCGCGGGACGTTTGGGAGCGCGGACACTGGACGAGATCCGCTTCCAGGATCCCGATACTGCGGAACACGTTCTCTTCCAGCCGGCGGCGTTCGCCACCGATCCGACCACGGCTCCGGTCGGCTGCCCGGTGGATTTCGCCTCGTTCACCTGCCCCGCGGCCGTGCGGACCTCGATGGGTCCCACCACCGGCCTCGTGTCCGATCAAGGGCTTCAGGATCGATTCGTCGAGATCGGGCAGAAGGGCGACGAGAGGCTGGACCTCCAGCGCTTCTTCGCGGAAACCGCCGCGATCCGCCAGGAGGTTCCCTCGGTTCCGGACAGGGTCGCTCACGTCACGGTGCCGTCCCTATGGCACGCGGCGCCTGGAATGTGGGACGTCCTGCTCGCCGGGCTCCGCGACGCTCCCTGGCTCACAACGGTGACGCCCGACGAAGCCGTTGCCCTGCGTGAGCCCGTGCCCCGCACCGACGCCTTCGTGACCGATCTGACTGCCCTGAGCATCGAGCCCGAGGAGACGTTCTTCGATCAGATCGGCGAAACCACCGAGCTCGTCGAAGACTTCAGGCGCATGCAGCCTCCAGACCCACTGATCACCCGCCTGCGACGCAACACCCTGGTGGCCGAGAGCAGGTTGTGGTGGCCCAGCGCCGATCTCTTCGTGAACGGCGCCGCCTACCTGGCCGGAACCGAGGCTCAGGTAGAAGGCCAGGTCTCGAAGGTAACGATCGGTGGCCCGGCTCAGATCAACCTCACATCCCAAGAGGGCGAGATCCCACTGGTGGTCTCGAACGGCACGAACTTCCCCACGACGGTCAGGATCTCGGTGCGTTCCTTGCAACCGGATCTCTCCTTGAACCCCCTGGAGCTAGAACCGCAGAGGATCAGCGCCCACGACGCGTTCCAGTTCACGGTCCAGGCGGCGTCTCGATCCAGCGGCATCTTCCCCGTGGAAGTCACCGTCGAGACGCCCGAAGGTGAGCTCGAGATCGCAACGAAGCAGGTCACGGTTCGCTCGACCGAGTTCAACCGGGTCGCCCTCGCCGTCACGCTGGGGGCGTTCGCTTTCCTGGTTCTCTTCTATGTAGTGCGACTCGTGAAGAAACGTCGTCCGCAGGCCGTGGAGTGAGCACGCTCGCACGAGCGACCGCGCTCATGTCGATGGGCACGGTCCTCTCGCGCATAACCGGGCTGATGCGGCTCGCCGCCATAGCCGCGGCCCTCGGGGTCGTGGAGTCCGGGCGGCTGGCGGACACGTACAACATCGGCAACACCGCTCCGAACATCATCTATGAGCTCGTGCTGGGCGGGGTCCTCACGTCGGTCTTCGTCCCCGTGTTCGTCGAGTTGCTGGAGAAGGAAGGCAAAGAACGCGCTTGGCAGGTCGCGAGCGCTCTGATCAATCTCTCGCTGGTAGTGCTCGTGGCGATCGCCACGCTCGGGATCCTGGCCGCCCCCTTGATAGCGAAGTTCTACGCGGTTCGGCTCGACGGTGCCGAAGCGGCGCGCCAGGTTGAGGTCCTGACGTTCCTCTTGAGGCTGTTCATCCCACAGATCGTGTTCTACGGGCTCGCCGCTCTGACAGCCGGCTTGCTGAACGCACACAAACGCTTCGGGGCGCCCATGTACACACCGATCCTCAACAACCTTGCGGTCATCGGTGTGTTCGTCGCGTTCCATCAGGTGTACGGAGACATCGAGAACCTAGGGGCGGTTACATCGGAGCAGCTCTGGGTGATCGGGCTGGGCACCACAGCAGGGGTGGTGCTGATGGCGGTCGCCCAGATCCCCTTCCTGCGCGGGCTGGGAGCCTATAGACCCACCTTGTCGGCGAACCACCCCTCGTTGAGGAAACTGGCGCGCCTATCGGTCTTCGTCATCGGTTACGTGGCGACGAATCAAATCGGCTACCTGATCGTGCAGTGGCTGGCCAACGAACAGACCGGCGGTTACACCGCCTACGTCAACGCATTCACGTTCTTCATGCTGCCCCACGGCCTCTTCGCGGTGTCCGTGATCACGGCCCTCCTCCCCGGCATGAGCAGGCACGCCGTTAACGCTCGCTGGGACGAATTCACCGAGCACCTCTCGACCGGTATCCGAACCACCTTCCTGCTCGTCCTTCCCGCTGCGGTCGGCTATCTCGTCCTTGGTGAGCCGGTCGTGCGGTTGCTTCTGGAGCGCGGGGTGATGACCAGGGTTTCCACCGATCTGATCGCGGATGTCCTTCGGATGTTCGTGATCGGCTTGGTCCCCTTCTCGATCTTCCAGCTCTTCCTCCGCGCCTTCTACGCCCTCCAGGACAGCAAGACCCCGTTCCAGATCAACGTCGTCGCGGTCACGTTCAACACGGCCGTCAACGTCCCCCTGTTCCTTTGGATCGGAGTGAAGGGACTGGCTCTCGGCCATGCGCTCTCTTACATGCTCGGGGTTCTCCTCCAAGCACGTGCGCTGAAAAGGCGCATCGGCAGGCTCGATGGTGCTCGGATATCCAGGAGCCTCGCCAAGATCTCTGCGGCGGCGCTAGCGATGGGCGGCGTGGTCTGGCTCTGCGCCCAGGGCGTAGAGCGATGGTTGAGGCCGGAGACCTTCCCCGAACAGACCCTAGCGCTGGCGATCCCGGTCGTCCTGGGAGCGGCGGTGTACGGGTGGCTGGCCCTGCTGTTGGGCGTCGAGGAGCTCGCTTCGGTCAAGCGGATCATCAGCCGTAGGTCCGAGAAACGCTGAGCGCCGCCACTCTCCTGCGATAATCGCCCGATGATCATCCGAGACGAGCGCGGCATCATCGCGGACTGGCTCGTCAAGGTAGTCCTCGGCATCGCTATCTTCGGTGTGATCGGCTACGACGCCGGGTCCATCGCCGTGAACTACTTCACCCTCGATTCCGCCGCCAACGACGTGGCCATCGCGGTCTCGACCGAGGTCGGCACGTCATCGTCGGCCCGCAACTACACCCCGGACGAGATCTTCCGGATGGCCAAGGCCGAGGTCGAAGCCGAGGACGGGGGCGTGGCGAACGCGAGGGTCCTGAGACAGGGGACGGGGGTCTCGCCCGAAGGGATCGTCCATATCCGCCTCACGCGGGTGGCCGACAGCTTGATCGTCAAGCGGATCGGCGCGATCAAGAAGTGGGCCCGCGCCACCGCGGACGGTCAAGCCGGCACCACCTAGCGGATCCCTTTCCGCATGCCCTCTGAGCTCGACTCGATCGCAGGGCGCTACGTCCTCGAACGACGGATATCGCAGGGGGGCATGGCGACCGTCTGGCAGGCCCGCGATGACGTGCTCGCCCGGCCCGTCGCTATCAAGATCCTCCACCCACACCTCTCGCAGGACGACGGCTTCCTCGAGCGCTTCCGTCGCGAGGCCCTGGCGGCCGCCCGACTGACCCATCCGAACATCGTGTCGATCTACGACACGGGCACGGTGGAGTCCACGGACGGAGAGCCGGACCTCCAATACATCGTCATGGAGCACTGCAGCCAAGGAACGCTTGAGGACCTCCTGCGCACGGAGGGTCCCCTCTCACCAGAGCGTGTCGCTGCGATCGGTATAAGCATCTGTGAGGCACTGTCCTACGCCCACCGACACGGCATCGTTCATCGAGACGTCAAGCCCGCCAACGTGCTCATCGCTAACGATGGCTCCTTGAAGGTTGCCGACTTCGGGATCGCCAAAGCCGCGTTCGCGAAGAAGGACATCACGACAACGGGATCGATCCTGGGGACCGTCACCTATCTGTCCCCTGAGCAAGGCCGCGGGGAGGAGCCCGATCATCGTTCGGACCTCTATGGCCTGGGGGTCGTCCTGTACGAACTGGCCGTCGGCCGCCCCCCGTTCGCCGGAGAGACCCAGATCGCGACCGCGATGATGCATGTGAAGGACCCACCTCCGTCGCTCAGAAGCATCCGCGCTGGAGTACCGCGCTCGTTGGAGACGGTGATCATGCGAGCACTGGCGAAGGACCCAAGCGAGCGGTTCGAGTCGGCCGACGACATGCGGCGAGCGCTGGCCTCCCAGGGTGGCGGCAACGGCGCAACCGCTACGTTCGCCGTTGGGGCCCCGGCCCCCACGCGCTCGACATCGGCACCTGGACCCTCAGGCGATACCGGATGGATAGTGCGCGTGATCGTCGCTCTGGCCGTGGTGGTGTTGGCGGCGCTGGCCATTGCGAGCCTCACGGACGAGGACTCGGGCGACCTGCCGGGGCGGGGCGGGCGGGAGCAGCCGGGCGGGGGAGGCGCGGCCCCCTTCGAGGTGACGGCCGTGGAGGACTTCGATCCCCACGGCGGCGACGGCGAGCACCCAGACGAGGCCAGGCTCGCGGCCGACGGGGACGACGGCACCGCCTGGACCACGCAGAGCTACTCCGCTTCGTTGGAGCTGCAGGGCAAGCCGGGCGTCGGTCTCGTCTTCGACCTGGGCGAGCCGCGCGCCGTCGAGGAGGTGTCGGTCACCGGGTCGCCCGGGATCACGTTCGAGGTCCGCTATGCGGACGAGGTGGCTTCGGACGAGGTGGGCTTCGAGACGGCCGGAGAAGCAAGAACGGGATCGGGCGCGACGAGCGTGGAGACCCAGGGGGCCGAAGCCCGCTACTGGTTGATCTGGATCACCGTGCTTTCGGAGAGCGGCGCGGGTACCGCTTCCGTCTACGAGGTGGAGTTCCGTGGCTGAATCCCGGAGCGACGAAGACCTCCTGCGCAGCTTCGTAGCCGGCAACGAGAGCTCGTTCACCGAGCTGATGCGGCGCCACGAAGATCGCATCTTCGCCATGGCCTTCCGGATGACCGGTGACCGAGGAGACGCGCTCGATGCCACCCAGGAGACCTTCGTCACCGCCTTCCGGCAAGCCTCGCAGTTCCGCTTCGACTCGTCCTTCGGGACCTGGCTGTATCGCGTCGGCATCAACGCATGCCACGACCTCCTGCGTAAGCGCAAGAGGTGGACCCTGCGATCTGAGGACGACGACGAGCAGGAGCCGGACCGAACGGGGCCCGTCCTGGACGAAGCTGTCGCCCTGCGGCTGGATCTCACGCGAGCTCTTGCGGAATTACCCTCCGAGTACCGAGAAGCGGTGGTCATGCACGACATCGGCGGGGTCCCTTACGACGAGATCGCCCGCATCACCGACGCAAGGATCGGGACCGTGAAATCCCGGATCAGCCGGGGGCGGCGGCGACTTGCCGAGCTGCTGGAACAACCCACCCCCCCGGGCGGGTCAAAGGAACAGATATGAACGCTTCAGATCACGAGCGCTGCTCAGAGCTTCTGGCCTCACAGGTCCGGGGTGAGCTCGGCGCGGAGGAAGCCGCCTGGATAGAGGAGCACCTGGCGACCTGCTCCGACTGCAGAGCGGAGCGAGCGGCCCTCCAGGCGTTGCTGGCGGGAGAGGTCGAGCCCCTGTCGGACACGGAGCGAGCACGGCTGCGGCGCTCCGTGTTGAGCAGCGTCCAGAGGACCGGAGTCGAGACCGCCACCGTGACGGCTCTACCCCAGAGAGGCGCGCGGGCGTTCCAGCTTCTCGGCGCGGCAGCATTGCTCGTGATCATCGGCGTCTTCATGTTCTCTTCGGGTCTGCTCGGTGGAGACGACTCCGCCGTTCAGGAGAGCGCGGGCGGGGATGCGGGGTCGAGCAGGGAGGTTTCCGCACCGGCGCAGGATGCCGAGGCTCTGGAGGCCGACGACGGAGCCGGTTCGTCCGTGACCTCCGGTGCGGCCGCCCCCGAGCCCACCTTCCGTAGGTCGCTAGGACAGATCACCGGCAAACGGTTGGCGAGACTCGGACGCCGGGGGCTTCCGTTGGTCATCTTCTCCCGGGCCTACAGCGCCGAACAGGTCCCGGGACTGCAGACCGCGTTCCGCGATCGCCTGGCGTCGGCCGCGGGCCCGAAGGGCGACATCGTGAAGCAGTGCTCGGACCTGGTCACCTCTGCCTTCCCCAACTCGCTGCCGGCCTACGGCGCGCTCGCAACGCTCGAGAAGCTGAAGGGCAGAGAGGTCCTCGTGCTCGCGTTCGCCTGGACCGACGCTGCCTCCGGCCCTCTCGACCAATCCATGGTCTGGGCATGGCCGTCCGATAACTGCGATCAGCCCGTCGAATATTTCAAGAACGTCATCCAGCCGGAGCGCTGAAGGCGGGGAATCAAGCCGGGAGCCCTCTCGTTGATAGGTTCATGACCATGTCTAGCGAGAAGCGCAAGGTGACGATCATCGGTTCCGGCCCCGCCGGATTGACCGCGGCGGTGTACACCGCTCGAGCCAATCTCGAGCCACTAGTGATCGAAGGGATCCAGGCCGGCGGACAGCTCATGTTGACCACCGAGGTCGAGAACTATCCGGGCTTCATCGACGGGATCATGGGCCCGGAGCTGATGGAGAACATGCGGGCCCAGGCCGCCCGCTTCGGCACCGAGTACCTCACCGACAACGTCACCGGCGTCGACTTCAGCAAGCCGCCATTCCACATCACCACGTCTGAGCGTGAGATCGAGAGCGACACCGTCATCATCTCCACGGGCGCGTCCGCTCTGATGCTTGGGGTGCCCGGCGAGAAGGAGCTCCTCGGTCACGGCGTCTCCACCTGCGCGACCTGCGACGGCTTCTTCTTCCGTAACCAGGAGCTTGTCGTGGTCGGCGGAGGCGACTCCGCCATGGAGGAGGCCAACTTCCTGACACGCTTCGCGACGAAGGTAACGGTGGTTCACCGCCGCGACACGCTGCGTGCGTCGAAGATCATGCAGGACAGGGCGATGAACAATCCGAAGATCGAGTTCATCTGGGATTCGCAGGTCACCGAGATCTTCGGCAACGGCAAGGTGGCCGGCGTTCGCCTGAAGAACCTCAAGACCGGCGAAGAGACCGAGCTCGCGACCGGGGGCGTCTTCGTAGCGATCGGCCACACCCCCAACACCAAGCTGTTCGAAGGTCAGCTCGAGCTGGCGGGTGGATACATCGTGACCCGTGGCGAGGACACCCAGACCTCGGTCCCCGGGGTTTTCGCCGCCGGCGACGTCGTCGACTTCCGTTATCGACAGGCGATCACAGCTGCCGGCATGGGTTGCATGGCCGCCATCGACGCCGAGCGCTACCTCGAGGGCATGCCCGTCACAGAACACGCCTGGTAACCGACCCCTTCCTCACCGAAGCTACGCTGCTTGATCATGTCTAAACGCGCTCTGATCTTCGGAACGGTGCTGCTCGCGGTCGCTGGCTCCCCCCTTGCGATCGCCCGCACGACAGCGCGTTACCTGCCGGCCAAGATCGTCGAGGAGCGGACGTTCCCCGTGGCTCGCACGTCCTGGTATTCGGTCATCAACTTCCGTAACGACTGGGGCGCGCCACGCATGCGATTCGAGAAAGGTCGATGGCGCCAGACCGGCGTCCACGAGGGTGTCGACATCTACGCGGAGCCGGGGACCCCCATCCGATCGATCACCGGCGGACGGATCGAGAATCTGGGTTGGACCTTCTATTCGGGTTGGCGGGTCGGTGTGAGAGGTGATGACGGCCGCTACTGGTTCTACGCGCACATGCAGCGCTTCGCTCCAGCCCTGAGCGAGGGGCAGCGGGTCGAAGCGGGGACACCTCTCGGTGAGGTCGGCAACACCGGCTACGGAGAGATCCCGGGACACGCAGACGAGTTCTCCCCCCACCTGCACCTCGGCATCCAGGAGGGCAACGGTGACTGGTCGAACCCGTATCCGCTGCTGCGCGACCTCTACCGGGTGGCGACGAGCTCGTGAGGGGGTTGATCCGCGAGGGCGACCGTTCCCAGGAGGTCGCCGACGTCCAGTCCCGCTTGCGCGCCCTGAAGCTTCGGATCGAAGACGAGAACGGCTACTTCGGAGCTTCGACCAAGGAGGCTGTTCGCCAGTTCCAACAGCAACGCGGGATCCTGGCGGACGGCATCGTCGGGCCGAACACCTGGGACGAGCTCGTCGAAGCCTCGTGGCAGTTGGGCGACCGGCCGCTCTATCTGAAAGTGCCCGTGCTGCGCGGCGACGACGTCTTGGCCCTGCAGAGCAGACTCAACGCCCTTGGGTTCGACGCCGGCCGCGAGGACGGCATCTTCGGGCGGTCTACCTACGAAGGGGTGAGGGCCTTCCAGCGCGAGTACGGCGTCATGGAGGACGGCATATTCGGGCGCGCCAGCCACGCCGCGTTGATGGGTCTTCGCGTCGACAGGCCGGGAACCGCCTCGAAGCTGCGCGAGGAGCTCCGGCGTGCCGAGACCGGTCTGCGAGGCGCCCTGGTGATGGTCGATCCGGGCCACGGCGGCAACGACCCTGGAGAGATCGGGCCCAACGGAACGGCCGAGGCAGACGTCTGCTGGCGGCTCGCCCTCCGGGTCGCCGAGCGTCTCGCGCCCCTGGGTGCCCACATCCGCTTCACCCGTACGGAGGTGGAGAACCCCGATGCCAGCGAGCGCGCTCGACGAGCGAACGAGGCCGACGCCGATCTCTACCTCGCGCTACACCTCAACGCCCATACCTCCGGCGGGCCCGCCGAAGGCGTCACGACCTTCCACTTCGGAGAGTCGCGCTCCGGCGAGCAACTCGCGGAAACGCTGCAGGACGAGATCGTCAAGTTGGGATTCAAAGATTGCCGCAGCCATGCTCGCTCGTATCCGATCCTGCGCGAGACCCGGATGCCGGCTGTGTTGGTCGAGCCCGGTTTCATCACGAATCCGGACGACGAGAAGCGCCTAAGCGACCCCGACGTCCTGTCGGCTTTGGCCGACGCGATATCCCGCGGCGTCGTCCACTTCTTCGAGAGCGCGGTCTAGGAGACCCTCACCTCTTCGGACTCAACAGCAGCGACCGAGGTGCTCGCTCCCTCCGTACGCCCGGTCATGATCTGAAGCAAGCGCTCGAGCTCGTCGACCGAAACGAAGTCGAGCACGATCTTTCCCTTGCGCTTGCCCATCTCCACTCGCACGCGCGTCTGGAGGTGATCCGAGAGACGACGTTGCGCTTCGAGCGCGACGGCGGACCGCTCACCGGTGGCGCTCTTCCGCGGCCCCCCCGTCGACATGGCCTGATAACGCCGCACCAGGTCCTCGACCTCCCGAACCGAAAGGGACTCGTCCGCGGCGCGGCGCGCCAGACGATGCTGCAGCGGGTTGCCCTGCAGCGCCAGCAGGGCCCTGCCATGCCCGGCGGTCAGACGCCCCGACGTGAGCAACCGCTGCACCTCCACCGGCAACTCGAGGAGGCGGAGCGCGTTCGCGATCGTGACCCGGTTGCGTCCGAGCTTCGATCCCAGAGCCTCCTGCGTGAGGCCACCCTCTTCCATCAGCTGCTTGTAGGCGGCCGCCTCTTCGATCGGGTTGAGGTCCGAGCGATGGACGTTCTCTACCAGTGCCCTCTCCAGTGACCCGCGCTCGTCCGTTTCGACGATGACGATGGGCACCTCCGTCAACCCCGCCAAGCGGGCCGCCCGAAGGCGCCTCTCCCCCGCTATCAGCTCGTAGCCGCCCGCCGTCGGCCGAACGAGCACGGGTTGCAGGACGCCCAGCTCGCCGATCGAAGCCGCGAGCTCCTGCAGCGCCTCCTCGTCGAAGGTGTCGCGCGGCTGACGCGGATTCGGCACGATCGAATCGATCCCCGCGCTGGCGATCCCGCCGCGACGCTCCAGTCCAGGTTCGTTGGTCGGAGGCAGGAGCGCGTCCAACCCCCGGCCCAGGCCACTACGTCGACTCATCTAGCTCCCCTCACTTCCGACTACCCACGGTCCAAGGCTCCATCCGTGGCCAGGTCTCATCCAGTCCTGCCGGCTCGGGGGCGACGGTTCCGTATCCACGTCCCCCGGGTCCGCGCTCGCCGGCGAGCTCGGCACGGACCGATCCTTTGGGTGGTGGCGGTGGCGGTACGTGCACCTCGAGCCCGTACCGCTCCTCGACCTCGGCCGCAAGCAGCCGGTACGACACGGCGCCTCGCGACGAGGGGTCCAGCGTGACCACGGGCTCGCCGAAAGACGGCGCTTCCGACAGTCGCACGCTGCGCGGGATCACGGTTGCGAAGACGGCTTCGCCGAAGTGGCTCCGCACCTCCTCGGTCACCTGACTCGACAGCTTGGTGCGCGCATCGAACATCGTCAGCAGGAACCCGACGATGCGCAGCTCGGCGTTCAACGAGCGCCGCACCCTCTCCGCGGTGGCGAGCAGCTGGCCGAGGCCCTCGAGGGCGTAGTACTCGCACTGCACCGGCACTATGAGGTCTTGCGCAGCCGCCAGCGCGTTGATCGTGAGCAGTCCCAACGACGGCGGACAATCCAGGAAGATCAGGTCATACCGGTCTCGGATGGGCTCGAGTGCCTCCGCCAGCTTCCGCTCCCGGGCCATCGCCCCCGCCAGCTCGATCTCGGCCCCGGCCAGGTCCAGCGAGGAGGGCACGCAGTCGAGCCCTTTGACCAGCGTCGGGCGGGCCACGCGTTCTGGAGAGGCTTCTCCGATAAGGAGGTCGTAGGACGAGAGCTCCACGGAGCGGTGATCCAACCCCACCCCTGTCGTGGCGTTGGCCTGCGGGTCCACGTCGACGATGAGGATCCTGTGGCCCCTCAACGCGAGAGCCGCCGCGAGGTTCACCGAGGTGGTCGTCTTCGCCACCCCCCCTTTCTGGTTGGCCACGCAGACGATCCGTCCGGCACCCGGAGATACGGGCCGTGTTTCCAGTAACTTCCAATCCGAGCTCAGCAGGGGAGGCCCTCCCTCAATCTCCACTTTATTTCCAGAAACACCCAGGTCAGCCGCCATCTTTCACGATTGTAATCAGCCCGGGTGCGGTTTCCTCGGCTTCTGGAGGTATCTCTGTGTTCGCACCGACGAACAGGGCGATCGTCCCCCCGGGAGCGACAAGGGGGGCGCAGATGTCCAGGGCCTCAGGCGGCGGAGCCAAGGCCCGGGCGATCGCGAGAACATGCGAGGCGCCCACGCCGGGACGGAGGGCCGCCTGCTCCGCGGTCACCGGCAGGACCTCGCAGCGCTCCAGATCGAGCTCTCGCACGACCTCCTCGAGGAAGGCCGCCCTGCGGGCTCGCGGCTCGATCAGTCGCCAGTGGCGGCCCGACGCGATCGCCAAGGGGATGCCGGGGAAGCCCGCGCCCGACCCGACGTCCACACAGGGTCCCGACCGGGCGGCCAGGACCAGGGGTAGAGCGCGCAGAGAATCCTCGATGTGGCGCTCGTAAAGCCTGGGGAGGTCGCGCGGGGAGATCAGATCCAGGCGCCTGGAGTAGGTGACCACCATGTCGTGCAGGACGGCGAGGCGCTCCTGGGGGTCTCCCGAGGGAGGGTGTTTCACGTTTTACACCCCTCTACCTGCACTAACGCCTACTCGGCGCGGATCACGACCTTGCGATTCGGGTCGACGCCCTCGCTGAAGGAGACGACACCTTCGATGTCGGAGACGGCATCGTGGACGATCTTCCGGTCCCAGCTGGACATCGGCTCGAGCTCGATCTCGGTGCCCCGAGACTTGGCTCGCTCGGCTATCGAGCGGGCATAGTCGGCCAACGAATCCCGGCGGCGGGCCCGGTATCCCTCGACGTCGACCATCAAGCGGACCCTCGTCCGAAGGCGGCGTTGCACTGCTGTGCGGGCGAGCTCCTGCAGGGCGTCGAGCGTCTGGCCCCGGCGACCGATCAGCACTCCGAGGTCCTCGCCCGTGACGTCCAGAGAGGCGCTGTCGCCCTCGATCGTGTGGCTGACCTCGGCCTCCAATCCCATGGCTTTGAGCAGGCCGGCGACGAACTCGGTGGCGGTCTCGGCCACGTCTTCGGGGCGAGCCGGCTCGGAGCTGATCTCGGTCTCGGACGCGAACGGCGGGCTCGGGTCCGGATCCAGGGGCTCGGTCTGAGGTTCGACGTTGCTCTCGGGTTCTTCGCTCACTTCTTCTTCTTTCTGTTCTTGGACGGGCTGGTGGCCTTGTTGGGGGTTTCCGCCCGAGGCTCCCCGGTGCTCGGCTTCGTCGGGGCCCCCTTCGGGGGCTTGCCGGACGACGGCTTGCTGGCAGCCTTACCCGCGGACTTCGGATCCTTACCCCCATTTCCCGACGAGACCGGGATCGGCGGGGCCGCTCGGAGCATCAGGTACTGCTGGCCGATGCTCCACACGTTGGTCGTCAGCCAGTACAGCGTCAGGCCGGCCGCGAACGTGAACGAGAAGAACATGAGCATGAGCGGCATGAACTTCATCATCATCTGCATCTGCTGGGCCTGCGCGTCTTGGGCAGGGCCCCTCTGACTCTGCATCTGCTTCTGTTGGTAGTAGGTCGTGAAACCCATGAGCAGGATCAGGACGAGATAGGGCAGGAACGCAACGACGTCCGGCCAGACATCTTTGGGAAGGACGTCGAGATCGAAGACCCCGAGGAAGCTGTTCACGGTGTCGGGCGAGGTATCGAGGCCGCGGGCGAGCTCGGAGTCTTGGACCTGGGCCATCACCCCCGACGCCTCGGTGCGGACCCAGTCGTTGCCCTCCAGGCGGTAGCCCATGTAATCCAGCGGCGAGTTGATCAGCCGGTACAGAGCGATGAAGACCGGGAACTGCATGAGCAGAGGTAGGCACCCGCCGAAGGGGTTGACGCCGTGCTCCTTGTAGAGCGCCATCATCTCTTCGTTCAGCTTCTGGCGGTCACCCTTGTACTTGGCCTGCAGCTTCTTCACCTCGGGCTGGATGCGCTGCATCTCCCTCATCGATCTAGTCTGCTTGATAGACAGCGGCAGCAGCAGGATCCGGACCGCGATCGTGAGCAGGATGATGGCGAGACCGTAGTTCTGGACCACCGCGTAGAAGCCCGCGAGGGCGGCTGCGAAGACCTCGAAGAACCCCATCAGGCCGTTCCCCTCGGAGGCACGTGATCGACCCCCCCGGCCGACCACGGGTGACAGCGGCCGATCCTGCGCAGGGCCAACAGACCCCCGCGCAGGGCACCGTGGGCCGAGATCGCCTCGAGCGCGAACTCGGAACACGACGGATGGAACCGGCAGCTGCGCGGCAGCAACGGCGAGATCAGACGGCGATACAGGGCGATCAGCCCCATCAGACCCTTGGCGATCATCTCTTCACCCCGGCGAAGGTTTCTGCCAGTTCCTGGAAGTCCAGAGTGGTCGCGGCCCTGTTGGCCCTCACGACCACGTCGATGCCGGGCGGCAGCTCAGCTGCCTGGAACGACGCCCTCAGGCGCCGCTTGATCCGATTGCGCGTCACGGCGCCGCCCACTCGGGCGGGAACGGCAAGGCCCAGGCGCGCCGGCCCGTCGGGGTCCGGGCCGGGGGCCACGGATAGCGTCCCGCAGGGAGTCCTGGCCTTCCGACCGTCACGGAGCACCCTCTCGAAGTCGCGTTTGGAAGACAGAGAGGGAGGTCGCTTCATGTCGTGGTGGGCTAAGCAGAGAGCCGAGCGCGGCCCTTGGTGCGCCGAGCCTTGAGGATCGCCCGGCCCGCGCGGGTCTTCATACGAGCGCGGAAGCCGTGCTTCCGCTTACGGCGACGGTTGTTGGGCTGATACGTCCTCTTGGTCACTGGGTCTCATCCGATCCTTCACGCCCGCTCGATGCCGCAGAATCGAAATCGCGAAATCCTCGGGGCTCTTCGACGTCCGCAGGAGTATAGCGGAGCCACGAATCTCCAAGTAGGGCCGAGGTTCGCGCGCAACTTTTCCCCCTTCGGAGAATCCCCTTGACGGGACGGGAGGTGGTTTGTCTACGATGCCAACCGGTCCAAAAGCCCTGCTTGGGTCGGGGCCGGACTGCGGCACTTCCCCTGCTGCACGACACGAGTAGTGCTTGTTGCGACGGGTTCTCCACATGTGTGGATAAAGCTGTTGACCGGCGCGAAATGCCTGCTCAGACCCGCTTTCCAGCCCTTCTTCGCGCTATCTCGCGGAGACGACCCTGCTCTACGGCTGGGACTTAGATGACTTTCGGGGTGTGGATACATCTGTTGGTAAGGGGGAGGCTTTGGAGACTTCGAACGACGTCATCCTGGTTGATCGCGCCCGAGAGCCCGATCTCCGGTCTGCTGTAGAAGGCCCCGGAGGCGACGGCGCTGCAGCCACAGGAGCCGACGAGCTCTGGCGCATCGCCGAACAGACCTTGAAGCAGGAGCTGCGCGGCAACTACCCGGCGTGGTTCGGTCGCAGCCAGGCCGTTGCTCTTGACGGAGACAGCTTCGTCTTGGCGGTTCCCAGCCTGTTCGTCAAGGAGTGGATCGAGGACCGATATTCGGCCCAGCTGAGAGACGCCGCGTCGAGCGCCGCCCGAAGGGACCTGTCGATCGCGCTCGTGGTCGACGAGGCCTTGGCCCAAGAGCCGGAACAGGCAACCAGCTCCGTCGACGAGATGACCGCCCCTGGAGCCGACCCGCTCCCCGACGTTGACGACTCGGTCCCCTTCCACCCGAAGTACACCTTCGACTCTTTCGTGATCGGCTCGTCCAACCGGTTCGCGCACGCGGCCGCTCTGGCCGTCGCCGAGGCGCCGGCAGAGGCCTACAACCCGTTGTTCATCTATGGAGCGGCCGGTCTCGGCAAGACCCACCTCTTGCACGCGATCGGGCGGTACGTCCGCGAGTGGCACCGCGGCTCGGTCGTCCGCTACGTCTCGACCGAGCAGTTCATGAACGACTTCATCGTCGCCCTTCAACGCCGGACGATCGCCAGCTTCCATCAGCATTACCGCGCCGCCGACCTTCTCCTCATCGATGACATCCAGTTCCTCGAGGGCAAAGAGCGCACCCAAGAGGAGTTCTTCCACACCTTCAACGCCCTGCACCCGAAGAGCCAGATCGTCATCACGTCCGATCGGCCTCCGAAGAAGATTCCCACCCTGGAAGAACGTCTGCGCACGCGGTTCGAGTGGGGCCTGATCACGGACATCCAGCCTCCGGACCTGGAGACCCGGCTCGCCATCCTCCGCAAGAAGACCGAGACCGAACGTCTCTCCGTTCCACCCGAGGTCATGTCCTACATCGCGAGCCGGATCCAGACCAACATCCGCGAGCTCGAAGGCGCCTTGATCCGGGTCGCCGCTTACGCCTCTCTAACTCGATCCAACATCACCCTCGAGGCGGCGCAGGGCGTGTTGCAATCGCTTCTCCCCAACAGCAACGAGGCCCGGGTCACCTCCGACCTGATCATCTCCGTCGCCGCCGAGTACTTCGACGTGACGCCCGAGGAGATCTGCTCCCCGAGCCGGTCTCGGCCTCTCGTGAACGCCCGACAGATGGCGATGTACCTCTGCAGAGAGCTCACCGATCTCTCCTTGCCAAAGATCGGTGAGCGTTTCGGCGGCCGCGATCACTCCACCGTGGTGTTCGCCGTCAACAAGGTTCGGCAGCACATGCAGGAGCGAGAGACCTGGTTCGAACAGGTACGCGAGCTGACAACGCGCATCCGCCAACAGGCTGCGCGCGCCTGATGCGCGTAACCCTGTCTGACCCGGG
>JBKHXK010000005.1:0-42265 GCA_046566065.1 Actinomycetota bacterium
ACGTGACTGCTCGCTGCAGCGGCGCCACCAGAAGCTGGTCGAGGAGACCCCTCCGCCGCTCTTCGCAGAACGCATGCCGGAGATGGGGGCCGCTGCGGTCGCCCTGTCGACCGCCTGCGGGTACGTCAACGCCGGCACGGTCGAGATGCTGGTCGACTCCGACGGCTCCTTCTACTTCCTCGAGGTGAACTCGCGCCTGCAGGTCGAGCACACCGTGACCGAAGAGGTGCTGGGTCTGGACCTGGTCGCGTGCCAGTTGCAGATCGCATCGGGTGACGCTCTAGGGTTCGACCAGGCGGCCGTCACCGAGCGCATGCGCGGCCACAGCATCGAGTGCCGCATCAACGCGGAGGATCCGAGCCTGAACTTCCTTCCCGCCCCCGGAACGATCACGAGGTACTCGGAGCCCAACGGCCTCGGTGTCCGTCTCGACTCCGGTTACGAGGGCGGCGACACCGTTCCCGAGGCCTACGACTCGCTGGTTGCGAAGCTGATCACCTGGGGCAACGATCGCGAAGAAGCTAGAGCGCGCATGCTCCGGGCTCTGGATGAGCTCGTCCTGGAAGGTATCCAGACCTCGATCCCGGCGCACCGGGTCCTCTTGGAGGAAGGGTCCTTCGTGGAGGGCACGCACACCACGCGCACGATCGAGGGCGGCGGCGTGCTCGAAGGGCTGGCCGCGGCCCCCCAGCACGCGGAACAGGCAGCGAACGTGCTGCTGGTCCAGGGCCGCGCCGTGAAGCTGTGGAACCCGGCGATGGCCGCGTCTGCCTCTGCCGCCGTACAGACCGGCGGTTCGGGCGAGCTGATCGCTCCGATGCAGGGAACGATCCTGAAGGTGCTGGCGAAGCAAGGCGACACGGTGGAGGCGGGAGAGGCCGTCGTCGTCCTCGAGGCGATGAAGATGGAAACGACGATCGCGGCCCCCAGAGCAGGGACCATCAGCGAGCTGCCCGTCGACGTCGGCGACTCCGTCGGAGCAGGCCAGGTCGTCGCGGTACTCGAGTGAGCGCCGGGACGCTCGCAGGCACCTTCCTCCAGCTCGTTCTTCTCGGCGGCATCGGTTGGGTCGTCGGAGACCTGATCCTGGAGCGCATCTCTCCTCGCGAGACGAAGGCGACGATCGGCTCGCCCGAACGAGCTCTGGCCGCGTTCGGCGGCGCCTTCGTCTTCTGCGTCACTCTCATGACGCTTCACATCGTTCTCGGAGGCGTGGTCTTCGGGGTGCCGGGGGTCGTCCCCTCGCTCGGCCTGGCGATCCTGATCGTGGGGCGCAGACGGTTGCGCGTCGCTGCGGTCCCGTCGCTGAAGCTGGTCCTCGCCGCGGCCCTGCTGCTCCTCATCTATATGAGCCCCGCCCTCGCGGGGGGATCCAGCCTCCGCACCGGCGATCCGCCTTGGCACCTCGGTTGGACGGAGCAACTCCTCCAGGGCGAACCCGTTCCCACCGGCCCCGCTCCCGAGTTCGGACGCAATGCCTATCCCTGGGGTCTCCATGCGGTGATGGCGACGGCCGTCCGCCTCGTGCCGGCTTCTACGCCGGTGGTGTCTCTGGAGATGCTGAACCTCGTCTTCTTGGGGGCTCTTCCGCTGGGGGCCGCGGTGCTGGCTCGCCGGGTGCGGCCCGACTCCGGTTGGTTCGCGGCGGGGGCCGTCTCCCTGATAGGGGGATTCGGCTGGCTGTCCGCCCGCAAGGCGGACTTCGTGACGAGTCCCAGCGAGGCGCGTTACGGGGCCGATCTCGTCGTCGCCTCTCCGAACTCCGTCTACGAGCTGTTCCCTCCCGGGCTGCCTCGCGAGATCGGGCTCGTGATGCTCGCGGTCGCGGCCTGGTTGTTGATCACCACCGTGCGTTCCGAGAGGTCGAACCAGTGGGCGATCGCGGGGGCGGCCGTCGGGTGCGTGGGCCTGCTTAGCGTGCCGCTGTTCGTCTCCGGGCTGTTGTGGCTGGCGATCGCCGGGCTGTTCGTGCGCAAGGGTGTTCGCTCGCGCTGGTACCTCACTGCGACGGCCGCTGCGTTCGCGGTGTTCGGGTTGTGGGCGGGGCCGGTGCTCTCGCAGTTCATCCGCTTCGGCGGGTTCGTGAACATCACCCCGCAGCTGGGGAAGGAGTGGCCGCTGCCCGTAGCGCTTGCATCGTGGGGGATCCTGCTGCCGTTGGCGGCGGCTGGGTTGTACCTCGTGTGGCGCTCGGTGCAAGACAGGATGTTGCCGGCGTTCGCCGCGGCGACGGCCGTCCTGTTAGTGGTTGCCGTAGCGCGCGGCCGCTTCGACTGGGACGTCGCGGGGAACGCAACCCTGTTCCATCAAGGCCGGATGTGGCCGCCGGCTCATCTGCTCGGCGGGGTGTTCGGGGGTGTGGCGCTCGCCTTCCTGTTCACCTTCTTGCGACGCCGGAAGCGTGTCCTCGCTCACGTTGTGGTGGCGGGGGTCTTCGTGCTCGGCGGCATCTCCCCGGTCCTGGCTTCCCAGAAGCTCACCGAGATCATGCGCGAGCGACGAGCAGGTTTCGAGTACGCGAGGTCGGATCTGCAACCCGGGTCCTTCGTGCGCCGGGCGGCCGCTTACCTGGGACCCGCAACGATCGTCGAGGTGCAAGGCAGTAACGACCTGGCGTTCCTGCTGTTTCAGTTCTCGGGTACGCGGCTCGCTACCTACGATGACCCGCGGCTGGGAAACAACGAATTGCGGATCCGTTACCGGGATCTGGCGGCCGAGTACGACCGCACCATGTCTGAAGGCGGCTTCCCGGCCGACTTCATGGTGCTTCCAGCGCCCGACGGGCCCTACCGCCGGGCGCTGGTGCGAGGCACCTTTGAGGATCGTGACTGGATCCTCGTTCAGATGAACTCTTAGGCGAGGAGAGCCCTGGCGATGACCATCCGCTGGATCTCGGAGGTGCCCTCGAAGATCGTGTAGATCTTCGAGTCGCGGTACCACTTCTCCACCGGGAAGTCCTTGATGTACCCGGCGCCGCCGAGGATCTGCACGGCCATCTCGGTGACCTTGACCGCGGTCTCGCCGGCCTTCAGCTTCGACATCGATCCTTCCGCTTTGTGGAACGGTTGACCGCTCGCTGCCAACCACGCGGCCTTGTAGGTGAGCAGGCGAGAGGCCTCGACCTCGACCGCCATGTCGGCCAGGTGGTTCTGGATCGACTGGTGCTGAGAGATCGGCACGCCGAAAGCGTGACGCTCCTTGGCGTACTGCGTCGCGAACTCGAGAGCGGCGCGCGCGATGCCGACGGCCTGGATCGCCACGGCGGGACGTGTCACCTCGAACGTACGAAGGGCTGCTGAGGAACGGCCGCTCGACTCACCTTTGCGCGCCTTCTCCAGCTTGGCCTCGAGCTTGTCGAGCCCGCCGAGAACGCGATCCGCCGGGATGCGGCAGTCCTCGAGAAGCACCTCGGAGGTGTCCGAAGCGCGGATGCCCAGCTTCTTCTCTTTCTTGCCGGGCTTGATGCCGCCGTCGTCCTTGTGCACGATGAACGAGGCCTGGCCGCGGTGCCCGAGCTCGGGATCGACCGTCGCGACGACGATGTACACGTCCGCGTACTGACCGTTGGTGATGTAGGTCTTCTGACCGTTCAGGACCCACTCGTCACCCTCGCGCTTGGCTCGAGTGCGCAGCGAACGGACATCCGAACCGGCCTGCGGCTCGGTGACGGCGAACGCTCCCAGCTTGGGGTCCTCGGGGGTGCCGAACATCTTCGGAGCCCACTCGAACAACTGATCCTGCGTGCCGACGCTCGCGAGCGCGGAGAGGGGGAGGCCCGTCCCCATGATCGAGAGACCGATGCCGGCGCAGCCCCAGAACAGCTCTTCTGCGATCAGGGGCAGGGTCAATCCCGTCGGGTCCTGCTGGGCCTGGAGATAGATGTCGATCCCGTAGAGGCCGGCTTCCGCCGCTTTCTTCAAGACGGGCCACGGGAACTCCTCGGACTCGTCGTATTCGGCCGCTACCGGACGGATCTCCCGCTCGGCGAACTCGTGCGCCCACTTCTGGATCTCTACCTGCTCCTCGGTGAGCTGAAAATCCATCTACTTCCTCCTTCGTGCCGCGGCTCGAAGCCGTCGCATGCTCCCTGGACCGGGTTGCATACTTGACCGAGCGGTCAAGTTACCGATGCGAAAGGATAGCCCGTCCGACCCGCCTGCATCCTTCGGCGGGGCGACCTAAGGGGGAGCGATGGCCGAAGAAGAGGTTCAGAAGCCGGAATCCATCTCGTACGAGAAGCTCTACAGGCGCTGGGAGGAGAACCCCTGGAGCGCCACGGCGATCGACTTCTCGGTCGACAAGGAGCACTGGCGGACCAAGCTCGACGACACCCAGCGTGAGGCCGCGCTCTGGAACTACGCCCTGTTCCTGGTGGGCGAGGAGGCGGTCGCTCGCACCTTGACCCCGGTCCTCGACGCGGCCCCCGACTATCCACAACAGATCTTCCTCACCACCCAGATCGTCGACGAGGCGCGCCATCACGTTTTCTTCGACCGGTTCATGCGCGAGGTCGCGGGGCAGGGGAGCGACACGAAGTCCACCCTCGAGGCCATGGAGCGCCATCTCACGTGGGGGTTCAAGCAGGTCTTCGGCGAGTTGGATCGCGTGACGGATGCGTTGCGTAGGAAGCCGAAGGATCGCGCCCTTCTCGCCCAGTCTGTAGCGCTGTACCACATCATCGTCGAGGGGGTCCTGGCGATCCCCGGTCAGCACTTCATCCAACGCTACGTAGAGAAGTACGACATCCTCCCCGGGTTCACCGAAGGCATCAACAACGTGTCGCGCGACGAGTCGCGCCACGTCGCGTTCGGCATCAAGTTCCTCGGCGACCTGATGCGAGAGTCGCGCGAGTGCCGCGATGCTGCGCTCGAGATGTGGGAGAAGGCAACGGCGTGGACGGTGGGCGTATTCGTGCCGCCGAACCGCGACCGGTCCTATGCGGAGTCGTTCGGCTTCACCCTCGAAGAGATCTTCGCTTTCGGTCTTCGCTCGTACGAGACCAAGTTGAAGAGGCTGGGCGTCGACCCGAGCGAGATCAGGATGCTCGCGGTTCAAGACCTTTCGCTCACCTACGAGGAGCGCGCGCGGCGCGCGTGGGTGCTGATCGACGACGGGGTGATCGGCAACGACAACATCGAGCCCTCGCTCAGCGCAGAGGCCTACGAGATCCTGTTCGAGGGGATGGCGAAGACGGTCGATCTCGATGTCGCCCGGTCCCTGGGAGGCCCTATCGAGTGGGCGTTCACCGACGCCGATCCGTGGCACCTCGTGGTGACGAACGGTCACGCGGAAGCGAAGCCGGGCAAGGCGGGTGAAGCCGCTCTTCGTCTAGAGGCGTCTTCTGCCGACTGGGCCAAGATCGCGGTCGGCCGCGTGGATCCTCGCTGGGCTCTTCTCAAGCGCAGGCTCAAGGTGCACGGTTCGCTCGCGGCGAAGGCGAAGCTCCCTCGGCTCTTCAGCTAGCACGGTCTAGTCTCGGGGCATGGATCTAGATCTCGCTCCGGAACAACAGGATTTCCAGAAAGTTGTACGGGCCTTCGTCGATGACGTCGTGCGCCCGAACGCGGAGCGATGGGACGAAGAGGGCGAGCTTCCGATGGAGGCCGTCAAGCAGATGGCCGAGCTCGGGCTCTTCGGACTGCCGTTCCCCGAGGAGTACGGGGGGGCCGGAGCCGACTTCCTGACGCTCTGTCTGGCGATCGAGGAGCTAGCTCGGGTCGACTCGTCCCTCGCTATCACCCTCGAGGCAGCCGTGGGTCTCGGCGCGATGCCGATCTACCGTTTCGGCAGCGAGGAGCAGAAGCAGCGCTGGCTGCCATCGCTCGCGAGCGGCGAGAACCTCGCCGGGTTCGGACTGACGGAGCCCGAGGCAGGCTCTGACGCCGGAGGGACGAGGACGACGGCGAAGCTGGACGGCGGAGAGTGGGTCATCAACGGAGCCAAGTCGTTCATCACGAACTCGGGCACCCCGATCACCTCGTTCGTCACCGTCACAGCCATCACGGACCAGAGCAACGGCCGCAAGGAGATCTCGGCCATCGTCGTGCCGAACGGCACTCCCGGCTTCGAGGTCGGCAAGCCCTACCGCAAGATGGGCTGGCACCACTCGGATACCCACGAGCTGTCGTTCAGCGATTGCAGGGTCCCGGAGGAGAACCTCCTGGGCGAGCGCGGCAAGGGCTTCGCCAACTTCCTGAAGATCCTGGACGACGGGCGCATCGCGATCGCCGCTCTGGCTGTGGGTCTGGCCCAGGGCTGTCTCGACGAGAGCATCAAGTACGCCACCGAGCGCAAGGCCTTCGGCAAAGCGATCGGGAGCTTCCAGGGCCTGCAGTTCATGATCGCGGACATGGCAACCAAGGTGGAGCTGGCACGACAGGCTTACTACCGGGCGGCTTGGCTGCAAGCGGTCGGTCGTCCGTACAAGAAGGAAGCGGCGATGGCCAAGCTGTACGCATCCAAGATCGCAGTGGATGCGGCCCGGGATGCGGTGCAGATCCACGGCGGCTACGGCTACATAGAGGAGTTCCCGGTGTGCCGTCACTTCCGGGACTCGAAGATCCTCGAGATCGGCGAAGGCACCTCTGAGGTCATGCGCATCCTGATCGCGCGGGAGCTGGGTTTGCCGGAATCTTGAGCTCAAAGACGAGGACCGGCCGCAGTGCACTCGTGACCTCCACGGAGGAGTTGCAGCACGCGGTCGACGCGGTGCGCTCCTCGGGTTCGATGGCCCTCGATACCGAGTTCATGCGGGAGAAGACCTACCGAGCGCGCCTGTGCCTGGTTCAGGTGGCAGCACTCGACCACATCTTCTTGCTGGATCCACTTTCTCAACTCGATCTCGCACCGATCGGAGAGTTGCTCGGCGATCCGGAGATCGAGGTCCTCGTCCACGCCGGCAAGCAGGACCTCGAGATCTTCCACGAGGCCTACGGAGTGGTGCCGAAGAACGTGTTCGACGTGCAGGTCGCCGCAGCCTTCGCCGGCTACGGCGCCTCGCTCCCTTACGGTCGTCTCGTGGAAGCCGCGCTCGGCCTTCCTCTCGAGAAGGGCGAGTCCTACACCGACTGGTGTCAGCGTCCTCTGACGGATGCACAGCTGCGCTACGCGGCCGACGACGTGCGCTACCTGCCCGGGGTGGCCGAGAGGCTCAAGGCGACCTTGATCGAGCAAGACCGACTGGCCTGGGTGGAGGAGGAGCTGGCGGAGCTAGAGGACCCGGATGCCTACGGGATCGATCCCGAAAGGATCTGGAAGAAGGTGACCGGCCGCGGGGCGCTGCGGGGGAGTCAGGCGGCGGTGCTGCGCGAGCTGGCCCTGTGGCGTGAGGAGACGGCGGCTCGGCGTGACCTCCCGAGAGGATGGGTATTGAAAGACCCGACCTTGATCGAGCTTGCTCGTCGCTGCCCTTCGAACGCGTCGGCCCTGCGGGCGATCCGGGGACTCAATCCGAAAGAGGTGGATCGTTCGGGCGGAGAGATCCTCGCCGCCGTCGAGCGGGGACGGAAGGCTCCCAAGATCGACCTCGGGAAGCCCCCGTCCCGTACGGTGCAGATAAGAGCCCGGATGATGGCGGGACTGGCCGACGCCCTGGTCCGGGCTAAGTGCGAGGGGGCCGCCATCGCCACGGAGGTCGTGATGACACGGTCCGAGCTGGAAGCACTGTTGGCGGACCTGGTCTCCGGGACCACGGATCCGTCGAAACACCGGCTCCTCCAGGGATGGCGGAAGACCCTGGCGGGCGACGCGGTGGTTGGCCTGGCCCGTGGCGAGATCGCCTTGAAGGTGATCGACACGCCGCCCTATATCCAAGAGGTGAAGATCGATGGCAGCTAACAACGAAGACGAGCGGATAGCGCTCTTCGTCGACTTCGAGAACCTGGCGCTCGGCGCGAGGGATCGCGGCGGCGTGCTGGACATGTCGGTGATCATGAACGCGTTGTCCGAGCGGGGCAGGGTAGTGGTGCGGCGTGCGTACGCGGACTGGAACCTGTTCGCCGAGCACCGCGAGGGGGTCGTCGGACAGCGTATCGAGATGATCGAGATCCCCCAGAAGCGGGGGATGGTCCGCAAGAACGCGGCCGACATCAAGTTGGCGGTCGATGCGATCGAGCTTGCCTTTCAACGCGACTTCATCACCACATACGTGATCGCTTCCGGCGACTCCGACTTCACCCCGTTGGTGCTCAAGCTGCGCGAGCTCAACCGCAAGGTGATCGGGGTCGGCGTCGAGGGCTCGACCTCCGATCTGTTGCCGGGTGCTTGCGACGAGTTCCTCTTCTACGAACGGCTCGCCGGCCCGTCGGGGGCAGGGTCCGCACCTCCACGCCGTAGGCGGCGCAAGGCCAAGACCGAGTCGAACGGGGAGCCGGACGCCGAGCCGGAGACCGAAGATTCCGATCTCGCCAGCATCGCCCGCTCGATCACGGCAACCCTGGTCGGTCTGCAACAGAGCTCGGCGGGCCCGGCTCTGTCTTCGATGATCAAGCGGGTCATCCTGAGGAAGGACCCGACCTTCGCCGAGAGCGACTACGGCTTCAGGACGTGGGGCGAGCTGATGAGGCACCTCGAGACGATGGGGGTCGTCGAGCTCCGGCCCGGCGCGGCCGAGGGAGATCCCGTCGTCGACTTCCCGGCCGACGGCGGTGGTGAGGAGGCCGCCTTCGGGCTGCTCAAGGAAGTGGTGACCGAGCTCGAGCAACGCACGGGTCCTCCTCCGCTGTCCGGCTTGAAGACCGAGCTGCGCAAGCGCAGCCCCGGTTTCTCCGAGAAGAACTTCGGCTATGGGGGCTTCCTGCAGTTCGTCAAAGCCGGCAGCGCCAAGGGCTACGTCGATCTCGAGTGGGACGACGAGGCCGAGGACTACATCCTCTCGACCGGCTCGATCTAGCTCTTTCCGTCATGACTTCCGCTCGGCGGCAGTGAACGCGGAGAGGTCGAGCGGTACGTGGACTTGGGTAGCCCTAGCAGTGTTCGTCTGCAGCACGATCGGAGTTTCGTCTGCATTGGTTGCCGATGCGAACCCCTCATCTGCTGCTCTCAAGGATCGCATGACAAGCTCGACTCCCTCGCTTCCCCGCAGTTTGAGCGCAGAAGTCGGGAGGGTCACGACCGAGCGCGTAGGCGGCCATGTGAGCGTGACCTTCAACTACCAGGGTGATTGGTTCCGTGCTCGTATCCGCTACGAGATCTCTGACGAGGGGTCAACGGCACGCGATGCTTACCTCGGCCACAGGGAAGGGGATCGTTCGTCGGCAATGAACTCTCTTGCCCGAGTCAACCAAGGGTCCATCCCACCCAGACACCGAGCCCGCTTCCTTGCCCCCGCTCCCGAAGTCACCACATCGTTCTGTCGCACAACCGGTGACTGGTACGCGGAGTGCGTTGCACACCGCTGGCGCGTCAACGTGATCGCAGAGGTCTGGGTAGGTGGAAACGAGGTGCCTTTCCCATTTCCGAACGTTCTGATCGATGACGTCTTGGCCAAGGCCCAAGGGCTGCTGCGTGAAGGGGTCGAGTACCTGGAGACGATCTGACCCCAGTTCGCTTTGCGCGTAACTACGCCCGCTTTTCGGACTTGGTTACGAACAAAGCGTGGTTAGCGGAGCCAGGTGCGGACTATGGCCTTGCTGAAGCCCCACGCGTAGCGGATCGTCGTCGGCTTCTTGGTGGTCCCGCTGGCTCGCTTGCGCAAGGTGATCGGCACCTCGACGACCCGAAGGCCCTTGCGGGCCGCGTCGAGGATGACCTCTGAGACGTAGAACTGATCCTGCTTCAGGTGGAGCCGCCGCAGAGCTCCGGCGGTGATGGCGCGGTAGCCGGTCGAAGGGTCGGTGATCTTCGTACGGCCCAGGGTGGTCAGTAGCTTGGCGAATACGGATACGCCCCACTTGCGAGCCGTGGACTCGACCTCGAACGAGCCCAGCACACGCGAGCCCTGGACCATGTCGGCGTCACCGTCGAGCAGCGGCTGCACGAGGGCTTCCATCTCTTTCGGGTCGTGCTGGCCGTCGGCGTCGATAGTGACGATCATCTGGGCGCGGCCCTGCAGGGCGGCGGTGTATCCCAGCCGGACGGCGGCTCCGCTACCGCGACGGAGGTCGCGTCGGATGACTAGCGCTCCAAGGTTCGCGGCGACCGCTTCGGTTGCGTCCGTGCAGCCGTCGGCGATCACGATCGGTTGAACCCTCATGTCGCGGACCTCGGTCGGCATCTCGCCGAGCACGGCCCCGATGTTCTCCGCCTCGTTGTACGCCGGCAGCACGACCGCGAGTGCGCCGTTGAGCTTCGAGATATCGGACTCGTCCAGCCGGCGGATCGCCAGGTAGTCGACGAGATCGCCCAGCTCGTTCGAGAGCTGGTCGTCCCGCGTGAAGCCTCGGAAGACGAGAGCCAGGGTGAGCAGGTTCGAGATCACGAGGAGACCGACGATGCGACGGGGGCCGCCACGCTGGAAGCCCATGGCGCTGAGCACCGGGTCCAGCAGGTCGGGGGCCGCGGCAGCGACGGCGAGTCCGGCGGTGACCGCTCCGATGACGAGCATCTCGCCCCGGCGTAGCTGCCCCTTGCGGTATCGAACGATGGCGAAGTAGGCGAGCAAGAGCGCAACGGCCGCGCCGAAGATCCTCAAGCCCATCTAGGTGTGCCTCCCGAAGAGAAAGTGCAGGTCAGAAGCCCTTTTGACACAACCGAGGCTAGCACAATGACCTACTGGTAGCCGGTTTCAGGCGGCGCCGCTGTACTACTCTGACCGCCGAAGTGCTCCGTTCGACTGGCTGCGGTCGGCGCTCGAAGCCCGAGCGGAAGATCCACTAGAAGGAGAGACCTTGACCAAACGCGTGCTGTTCGTTACGGCCGTGGCCGTAACGGCCGCTCTCCTCGCCCTGTTCTTCCTACGGCCCGAGACCGGCGTACCGGACGACGCTCCCACCGAAGATCAGATGGCCCAGGAGATCGGGGCTCAGGTCATGACGAACATCTACCGCGGCCATGTCCCCGGGCGCTCGGGAGAGGTGATGTTGGTCCCCAAGCCTCACAACTTCCTGATCGGCGAGTGGGACCTGACCACCCTGGGGACCGATTCACCGACGATGAGCACCTCGCACCCCAACCCGTGGAACTACCTGGCCCGGGTCCCGATCATCGTCCACGCGCCGCAGTGGGGGCCGAAAGGCGTCACGCTCGAGCAAGAGACCGATATCGCGGCCCTGGCCCCCACCTACGCGGAGATCCTCGGTGGGGTGGAGGGCTTCGAAGGCGAGGCCGCACCTCTGGATGGGATCGGTCGCACCACGGGGCCGTGTCGCGGGGCCACGCGACCGCTCGGTGGGGGCACCTGTGTCGTTCTTCCGAAGGTCATCTTCACAGTTGTGATCGACGGCGGGGGCTGGAACGCTCTGCAGCAGCACGCCGACGCATGGCCGTTCATCGATTCGCTGCGCGACACGTCGAGCACCTACGTCAACGCCACGATCGGCTCGGCCCCCTCGATCACGGGCGCCCTGCACGCGACCGTCGGAACCGGCGTCTATCCGTTGACCCACGGCATCCCCGGCAACCAGATGCGAGGCGATGACGGCAAGAACACCGACACGTGGCTTCACAACGCGGACCCGCGCTATCTCGAGGTGCCCGCGATCTCCGAGCTGTGGGACGAACAGAACGACAACGAGCCCGTCGTCGGCACCGTGTCCTACGAGGGGTGGCACCTCGGGATGATCGGCAGCGGCGCCATGCGCGAGGGCGGGGACAAGGACATCGCCGTGCTGTGGAACGCGCAGGACCGCGAGACCGACGATCCTCTGAACGAGTGGTGGGTCAACGAGGACTACTACGAGCTGCCGTCCTATCTCCAAGAGACCGACATCGAGAAGTTAGAGCGTTACGAGGATCAACTCGACGAACGCGACGGCCTCGCCGACGGGACCTGGTACGGACACACCCTGGACTATCTGCGCGAGCCTCTGATCAGGCCGGGGACTCCGGCTTTCGTGCGATTCACCGGCGATGCAGTCATCGACATCATGCGGAACGAGAAGATCGGGCGTGACGACGTAACCGACATGTTCTGGGTCGAGATGAAGATGCCCGACTATGCGGGTCATGCTTGGAACATGCTGAACGCAGAGCAGGAAGACGTGCTCCGCGAGACCGACCGGCAGCTCGCTCGCATGAAGGCAGAGCTCGACCGCACCGTGGGGAAGAACAACTACGTGTTCGCGATCACAGCGGACCATGGGCAGCAGCCATTGCCGGATCTCTATGGTGGATGGCGCATCAACAACAAGGAGCTGGAGCGAGACATCAGGTCGCGCTTCGGTGACATAGTCGAGAAAGCCACGCCCGTCGACATCTACTTCGATCAGGAGAAGCTCGAGGAAGAAGACATCGACCTGGCCGACGTGGCTCGTTACCTCGGCACCTACACGTTGGGCGACAACATCCCCGAGGGGATGCCGGGAGAGGATCGGGTGCCGGAAGGCAGGAGGGACGAGCTTCTGTTCGCGGGGGCCTTCTCGACCGATTATCTGAGCGGGCTCGATCTCGAGTCGATCCAGGACTTCGGCCCGGGTGAGTATCCCGAGGGCGACCTGTACCTGCCCTTCGGGTCGGGCGAGCCGACGCCGTAGATGGGGATGATCAAGCGCGGGCTGGCGCTCATCTTCCAGCGCAGGGATTTCGGTCTTCTCATGGGCGTGCAGTTCCTCGCGCAAGCGGGTGACGGGCTGTTCCAGACCGCGGTGGCGAAGGCGGTCGCGTTCGGGGGCCAGGAGGGCTTCGACGTCGAGAGCGCCAGCAGCGTCGACGAGCTGATCACGATCGTGCTCTTCCTCTTCGTCCCCTATACCGTCATCAGTCCCTTCCTCGGAGTCGTGATCGACCGCTGGGACCGGCGCAAGCTGCTATCGGTGTCGAACGGGCTCCGCGCCGTGTTGGTTGGCGTCATCGCGTTCTTCGGCGTACAGACGACCGCCGCCGATCCGGTGCGTGGGCTGCTGGGGACCGAAATCCTGCCCTCGGCCTTCCTCTTCCTCGTTTTCATGTTGACCCTCGCCGCCACCAGGGTGGTGCTGGCGACCAAGTCAGCAGCCCTTCCGGCCACGCTCGACGGTTCGTCCCTGGTAGAGGCGAACGCCGTCTCGCAGTTGGGCGGAGCCTTGTTCCAATTGGGCGCTGCGGGCCTCGCCTTCGTGGCGTCGACCGTCCTGCCCTCCGCACCTATCGTCCTCGCGGGCGCCGCCGTCTACGGCGTTGCGGCCGCGATGGCCATGTTGATCAAGCGAGCGGGGGAGCCTCATGTATCGGAAGGGCTCGGCGCCGAGATCGCACGGGTCTTCCGCAGCATCCTCGCCGGGTTCAAAGAGGTCGCCGGCAACGCGAAAGCGGCGGCCTCGATCAGCACCTACTTCTGGTTGCGCTTCCTGTGGAGCTTCACGATCGTGGGCGTCGCTTTCATCGCTCGCGATCTGGTGGCGGACGACGACCTGCAGGTGCTGGTTCTGACCGGAGGGGCCGGCGCGGTGGGGGCCGTCCTTGGGTTCGTCTCTGCCGCACGACTGCACGAGAAGGTCAAGACCACGGCACACCTGGTCCTCGCCGCATCGACGGTCGCGGGGTTGGCGGTCGCGATCCTCGGTGGCCTCGAGGCGAAGCTCACGATCGCAGTGCTGACGTTCTTCCTGGGCTTCGGGTTCTTCCTCGGCAAGATCTCGCTCGACACGATGGTCCAGCAGGCGCTGGGTGACGATTTCCGCGGACGCGCGTTCTCTCTGTACGACATCGCCTACAACCTGGCGTGGGTCGTGGCCGCAGTGATCATGAAGCTCTTCTACGACGCGGAGACGAGGGGAGCGCTGATCGCCGCTATCGGCGTCGTGTTCCTGATCGGCCTGGTCCTGCTGGCCCGTTGGTTCAAGCGAGCGGGACTCCTGGCCTTATCGGCGCATAGTGAAGCGCGGTAGCCGGCTTCTAGTTGCCGCCGCAGTGCTCGCGGCTCTGGTCGTAGCCGCGACCTTCTTGGGATGGTTCGACCGCGAGGGCGAGTTGCCCTCGTTCGAGGCGCAGGCGTGCGCGTTGCCGGGGGACTACCTCCTGCTGACCCAGCGCGGATACTTCGAGCCTCGCTCCGGGCAGATCTCCATCCTTCCCAGGACCCCCGCTTACATGGCGAGCGGTGGTGGCGGTTGGAGTCATTCCGGCCCCTGGCCCTATCTGCAGGACGTCCCCCTGGTCTTCTACGGCCCCGGAGTGATCGAGGAACCTGCGGAGGTCGATCGGCCGGTGACGATGGCCGACGTTGCACCGACGATCATGACGATGCTGCGGGGGTCGATCCAGACCGAGGACGGCGAGTCACTGGACGAGGCGGTGAGGTTCAGCGGACGCATGCTGCGCAAGCCGCCACCCAAACTGATCGTCACGATCGTGTGGGACGGTGGCGGATGGAACACCTTGCGGCAGTGGCCCGACGCGTGGCCGAACCTGGCTCGGTTGATGGAAGAAGGAGTGTCTTTCACCGCAGCGAAGGTCGGCTCGAACCCGTCGGTGACGCCGGCGGTGCATACAACGCTTGGCACCGGCGTGTTCCCTCATGCGCACGGGATCACCGGCGTCCCGATGCGTGACGAAGAAGGAGTCGTCGTCGATGCCTTCCTGAAAGGCGAGTCATCTCGCTTCATCCAGGTCCCGACGATCGCGGAGCGGTGGGACGAGCAGAACGACAACCAAGCCCTGATCGGGATGTTCGGCTACGAGCCGTGGCACCTAGGGATGATCGGGCAGGGGGCCGAGCGCGACGACGGCGACAGAGACGACGCGATCTGGCTCGACGTCGAGACCAACGAGTGGATAACGAATCCCGATCACTACCGGCTGCCCCCCTCGGTACTCGAGAGCGGAGGACTCGAGGACGATATCGCCGAGCTCGACGCAGCGGACGGCGAGGTGGACCGGGCCTGGCGCGGCCACGAGATCCTGGACGACCCCAGCCGCTCCGAGGAGACCCCGGCCTTCGTGAAGTACCACGGCCGCACGATGATGAAGATGATCGCGGACGAGGGTTATGGCGACGACGCGATCACCGACCTTCTCTTCACGAACTTCAAGCAGATAGACCGCGTGGGTCATTACTTCAACATGGCATCCGAGGAAGTGCGCGATGCCCTTGAGGAGACCGACCGTCAGCTCGGCGAGATCGTGGAGTTCCTCGACGACGAGGTCGGACGAGAGCGCTGGGCCCTGATCGTCACCGCCGATCACGGGCAGCAGCCCGATGCGGAGGACGTGAACGGGTACGGGATCGATCCGCGCGAGGTAGAGGCCGACATCCGGGAGGAGTTCGGCGACGTGGTCCGGGCGGTCTGGCCCACCGAGATCTTCCTGCTCGAGGACAAGATGGACGAGCTCGGCGTGACCGTCGAGGAGATCGCCCGCTTCGTCGGTGACTACCGCCTGGCCGACAACACCCAGCGCCCCGACATGCTGGTCGGAGGCGCCGGCCGCTTCCACTCCCAAGACCGCATCTTCTCGATGGCGATCCCCGCCCACCTCCTCCCGACCCTGACCTGCTCTTAGCTAGCCCTCGCTTAGCCCCGCTCCGGCCGGGGGGCGTTCCGTCGGCTCACCGACGGACGCAGGCGGGCGCCTGAACGGCGCGCTACCTGCGGTCCTGAGGCGAGCCGAGGGATCCCCCGCCGGAGCGAGACTGACGCGGTGGCCGTCGCGCACCCCGCCGGGGTCGGTCGTCGGCCCGGTGGAGCGGGCCCAAGCGGCCCAAAGCGGGCACCGGTGGGTAGGATGCGCCGACCGATGGCTACTGAGACCTTGACCGACCGCGCCCAGCCTCCGGGCCCCCCGAAGGCGCCTGCGGGCGTCGACGACTACGGCTTCGGGAGCCGGCAGTTCGGCCACCCCCTCGCCTACGTGCTGACCGCAACGGTCCTGCTGCTGCTCTTCGCGTGGCCGTTCCTGAGCGACCAGAGCCGGGTGGGGCCGACCAGGGACCCGGCCTTCTACACCTGGCGGATCGAGGCCCTGATGACCGAGGAGCCGCAGCGGCTGCTCGAGATCGAGGGTCCCGAGGGGATGTTCGCGGCGGGCTACCGGGTCACGGCCCCGATCCTGGGTGCCTTCTTGCGTCAGCTTCCCGACGTCGCGGTGCTCTCCAGCGTGACCTTCATGATGGTCGGTCTGCCGGTGCTCACAGCGCTGCTGCTCGCCGGGTTCGCCTACCGCTATAGGCCCGATCCGTTGATGTTCCATGCCGTCGCGTTCGCCGCGGGCGGGTTGATGCTGACGCCCCCGTTCGTCGGGTACCTCGACAACATCTTGGTGCTGTTCTTCATCGCGGCCGCGCTGCCTTTCCTCGCACCGTCCCGAGACTCTTGGACCGCTCGGCTCGCGCTGGGGCTGTTCCTTCTTCTCTGCGGCTTGACCCACCCGACCACGTTGGTGATCTTCTGCCTGGTGCTGGGGCTGATGTCGTTCTTCCGTCTGCTGGTGAGGAGGTTCGACCTTCGGTCGGTGATCCGGGACGACGGCCCGATGCTCGTCACCGCGTTCCTTGCGACCGTCCTTACGGTCCTGATCTGGGTGGTCGGGTTGTGGGGCAGGTCCGTCTCGCTCGCCGAGGCCGCGCTGTTGCCGCCGTACGGCGTCGACTTCTTCCTCGACCGGCTGATCCTCTGGGTGAAGGCGATGCGTCCGTTGCTGAACGGACCACTGCTTGTGATCGGGCTCGTGGCGATCCTCGCGGGTCGTCCCTGGAGGAAGCTCGGCGAGGACGACTTCGCGCGCCTCTCCGTTGCATGGCTCGCGCCACTCGTGGGCATCTTCGGGTTCCTCGCCGGGATCGCCTACACCTACTACCGCTTCTTCAACACCACGCTCGCCTGGGTGCTGCTCGTCGGCGTCGGCGCGTATTTCGCTATGAGGTTCTTCATGTCGATAGCGGCTCGCGGAGGGGTCGGGATGCTCGCGTGGGTCGGCGTGCTGGCGATCGTCTTCATCTTGGCGACCAACTTCACCAACGGGTTCAAGGTCTCGGGCTGGACGAACCCCGCGAACCAGTGGATCGAGCCGCAGACGCGCGAGGATCTCGATGCGCTCCGCGCCTACCTCGCGACCCAAGACGAGGATCGTCCGGTCGTGTTCGTCGCGGATGACGAGCCGGAGCTCCCGTTCCAGATCTACGCCTTCGCCAAGCTGACCGGGAACACGTCACGCTACGGGTTGCCCGAGGGCATGATCGACCAGGGCTATCTCTACCTAGGTTCGCTCGAGAACTACCTGAACGGCGAGCCCACCCAGCCCGGCGAGGCGACGTACGACAAGTGGTCCGCCGCGCTGCTCGAGGACGTCGAGGCGGGCATCGAACGCAGCCGCAAGGAGCCGATCGTCGTACTGATGAGCCAGTTCAACCAGAAGGGCGCGAACGCGGAGCCGACCACCGGGCCGCCCCCCCAGGGGGTCGTCCTGGTGCAGGAGGGTGAGGTCATGGCCGGTGCGGGCGGTGTCCAGTCTTCCGAGCTCGAAGAACCTCCGGGCGCGGGCGCCATCCATCTCCTGCGTGTGATCGGCGGGCTGCTTCTGTTGCTGATCCCCGGTCTGATCGCGTTCAAGGGCCTTCTGCCGGACGGAGAGCTGCCGGAGGCGCTCGGGATGGTGCCGGCGCTCTCGGCTGCGCTCTTGTCCCTGGCGGCGATCCTGGTGCTGGCGGTGGCCCGCGCGCCGTTCACTGCGACCCTCGCGGTGGTCTCCCTGGTCGCCGCGGCGGTGGTGGCCTCTCTGCTCGGCGCCTCGGGCGGCGGGCTGTCGTTCGGATCCGACCGGGCCGCACGCCCCTAGCGGGCCTCGTCTGAGTGAGCCCCTCTCCGGATAGCAACGCACCGCACACGGTTGTCGGCCGTTTGGATCGGCTGCCCTCGTCGTCGCCCGGGGTGACGTCGCGCATCCTGTGGGCTGTAGCCATACTCGCCGTTCTCACCGGGCTCGGCGGCTTCGCTTCTCAGACCCTTGTAGGAGGGGTCCTCGCGCTGTGGGCGTTCTGTCTCGCCGCAGCGACCCTCGCACTGGTCCTTCCTCTTCCCATGGCCCTGGTCTCGCCTCTGTTCATGGGCGTGCTGGGTTGGCTGGTCGACATGCTCCCGTTGGTGATCCTGATCGGGTGGGCCAGTGTCATCTTGCGGTGGGGAGCCGGGCTGTTGGGAGAGCGGCGGCTCCCTCGCGGAGGCCGCTGGGTCTGGCTGCCCGTGGCTCTCGTGGTGTGGACCGCGCTCGGCATCCTGGTCATCACGTCACTCGACTTCAAGCACTTCCTGCTGCTGCTCGGCATCCAGGTGCTCGCCAGCGGGGCGTTGTTGGCGGTCGTCGATCAACTCGGAGCTCTCGAGGATCGGACCCGGCTGGTGTCCGGGCTTGGGGCGTTCATCGTGCTGCTTTCCGTCGCCGTGTTCCTGCAATGGATCGGGGTCGACATCCAGTCCCTTCAGAACCAGGACGTCCGCCGCCGGGTGGAGGCGGCCTACGGCGTCGACGCATTCCCGAACAACATCGGGATGATCAAGTACGCGCGCAGTATCGAGGCGGGGGCCCAAGAGCTTCGGGCGGAGCTGCGGCGGTTCGCGGAGAAAGAGGAGGATCTCCCTCCCTTCAACGTCTTCAGGCCCGAGTTCCAGGCTTACGAGAACAGCCTCGTGGTCCGCTTTGACGGGTCCGCCCGGGCCTTCGAGGACAAGCTGGCCGCGCACGATGTCGAGCTGCTTTACGATAACGTCGGCCTGGCGCCCGCGAACACCGTGCCGCGCATGCGTTCGTTCCCGCGCAACGCGCTGACCTACGCGGGCATCTGCGCGGCCCTCTTGCCACTCGCGTTCTTCCTCTTGTGGAGCGGGCGGCGCCGGCTCGGGTGGGCGGTGATCGTGGCGTGCCTGTTCGGAGCGGGGTTCTCTCTCGCCAGGGGGGCCTGGGTGGCGATCGCTCTCGGCATCGTCTATCTCTTCGTGGACGGGGTCGCCTCCCGGCAACAGAAGCGAACGGTGCTGGTGGCCTTCGTCGCGGCCGCACTCGTCCTGACCGGCGTGTTCCTCGTGAAGTACGGGGTCGACCCGGTCACCGGACGCGCCGGTGGGGGAGCCAGCATCAACACCCGCGACGACCTCTATCGCGACACGTTCGCGATCGTGAAGGACAACCCGATCTACGCGCTGCTGGGTTACGGAACGGAGAAGCCCCGGACCGAGAGCGGAACGGTCAAGGAGGGGACCCGCTACGTGCCGCGTGCGGGAACGCACTCGACGTATCTGAACTATCTCTTCCGTCTGGGCATCCCGGGCGCTCTGATGATCATGGCCCTCTATCTCTCGGTGTGGCTGCACGCTCGGGCCGCCGCGTGGTTGAGAGATAAGCAAGAGGCGTTGTTCGCCACTCTGGCGGCGATGTCGATCGTCATCGCGGGCTCGCACGCAGCGATCCTGAGCCTCTACGTCGAGCCCATCTACACGTTGACGATCTCGTTGCTCCTCGGGGTCGCCATGGCCGGGTCGTGGCAGCTCCCGCGTTCGGTGTGGTTCCGCCGCCCCGGAGACTCTGCGCGTAACAGCGCCCGGAAAGCGGGCGCAGGTACGAACGAAGCATGAGCCAGCCTCCGGAGGAGAAGCGCCTTTCCACCGAGGCCGCAGGTGACCTCAAGGTCGTAGCCAAGGGCGGCGCCGTGCAACTGGCCGGACAGGTCACCCAACGACTGCTGTCGTTCGGGTTCGGGATGATGTTCGTGCGGATCTGGAACCCGGCCCTCTACGGTCTCTATCGCCAGATCGCGCAACTGCTCACGAACTTCAGCCAGCTTGGTCTGGCGGGCTTCAACTACGCCGCGATGCGGTTCATCACGCGCGCCCGGGCCCGGGGTGACCATGCCGCGGTGAAGGGAACGATCAAGGTCGCTCTGATCGGTTCGACCCTCGCGTCACTCACCGTGTTCGCTCTCCTGCTTGCGTTCCCCGAGGTGGTGGCAGGTTGGTTCGCCGAGGAGGGGGCCCAGGAGACCGAGTTCGCGCGTCTGATCCGGATCGGCGCGGCTTACGTTCCGCTCTTCGCTCTCTTGCAGGTGTTGCGTTACTGCACGCAGGGCTACAAGACGATGGTGCCCTCGGTGACGGCGGGCAACATCGTCCAGCCGGTGGGACGCTTCGTGCTGGGCGCGGCCCTCTTGCTCGCAGGGTTCAGCGTCGCTGGTGCGCTCGTCAGCCTGCTCGTCAGCGTCGCGATCGCAGCCGTCGTGGCGGCATGGTTCCTCAAGCGACTGCTTACCGCGGAGGAGCGTGCCGCCAAGGGGGCAGCCGAACCGGGGCCCATCATCCGGTTCGCCCTGCCCCAAGCAGGCGCCTCGATGCTGGGCATCCAAACGCTGGGGCTCGGCATCCTGTTGCTGGGAGCAATGAGCACGGACAGAGCCGCGGGGCTCTTCGCCATCGCTCTGTCCCTGCAGGGACCCGGCAACGTCTTCCTCGGCGGCATCGTGAACATCTGGGCTCCCGTCGTCTCCGACCTGCACGAGAAGGGCGAGATCGACCGTCTCGACTCGCTCTACAAGACCATCAACCGGTGGATCGCCACCTTCTCGTTCCCGGTCTTCGCCGCTTTGATCCTGGAACCGGACGTGTTCGTGGATCTGTTCTCCGGCGGCAAGGCGGACGGCGCCGTCCCGATCGTGATGTTGCTGGCGATCGGCAACATCTTCTACACGGGCACCGGCCCGACGGGCTACGTGATCTCGATGACGGGCCACCCGGGTGTGAACTTCATCAATTCGGCCATCTCCGTGGCGATGTACATCGCGCTGGGGTTCCTCGTGGTCCCGACCCATGGGGTCGTCGGGATGGCTGCGGTCGATCTGGGCGTGACCGCCTTCATCAATATCCTTCGAGTGATCCAGGCGAAGCGGATAGTCGGCGTCCAGCCGTTCGGCAAGACCTTCATCAAACCCGTCATCGCAACGATCGTGGGGGCCGGTGTGTTGGTGGCCAGCCGTCTCGTTACGAACGACAACACCTGGTTGGAGGTTGGTGCTATCGCCGTTGCAGCGGTCGCTTACGTCATGACGCTGAAGCTGCTGGGCCTCGACGAAGAGGAAGCGCTCGTGTGGCGGAGGATCAAGAAGCGCGCGTTCAAACGGGGGAAAGACAAGTAGTGGACAAGAGAGAGTTGCGCAAGAGTCTTCGCACGAACTTCAACCCCGGCCCCCGCGACCGTCTCAACCGAGTGATGTTGAGAGCGCGCCAGGCCGTTCATCTCCCGGGCCTGATCGCCGGCGGGAAGCTCGAGAAGCCCGTGTTCATCATCGGGGCGCCGCGCTCCGGGACCTCGATGCTCTTCGCGATCCTCCGTGAGTCGTCCGGGTTGGCGCACTGGCCCGGCGAGGCCCACGAGGTCTGGGAGGCGGACCACCACCCCGCGCTACGCGGCTGGGACTCCAACGCTCTGGGGACGAGTGACGCGGATCCCGAGACCACGGGACGGATCCGCAGATCGTTCTTCCTCGTGACCGGTGCGAAGAAGCGCTTGATCGACAAGACCCCTCGCAATGCCCTGCGCATCCCGTTCATCGATCGCGTCTTCCCCGATGCCCGCTACGTCTACCTCCTGCGCGACGGACGAGACAACGTGAACTCGCTGATCAATGCCTGGAGGACACCCCGCTACCGCACCTATCGTCTGCCGGAACCGCATCACATACCGGGGACCGATCCGCAGTGGTGGAAGTTCACCCTCTACCCCGGCTGGCGCGAGGACATCAGCGGCCCCCTTGAGGTGGTCTGTGCCAAACAGTGGAAGTTGTCGAACGACTTCGCACTGAGCGCTCTGAGCGAAGTCCCGCAGCAGCGGTGGGAGCGCGTTCGCTACGAAGATCTGGTCGCGGATCCGGAAGAAGAGGTGGGTCGTCTCATGGGTTTCCTCGAGCTTCCCTACGAGAGCGCCGTGCGAGCCAAAGCGGCGGCCGCTCGGACCAAGCCGGTGAACGTCGTGACCCCGCCGGAGCAGGGGAAGTGGCGTCGTGAGAATCCCACCGAGATCGAGAACGTTCTCCCGCTGATCCGCCCGACGATGGAGGCGCTCGGATATGGAGACTGAGCTTCGGTCCCTCGACATGTCGGGCCGCACGTTCGCAGACCTGACGTCGGAGCTGAGCGGTTTCGTACGGGGCAAGGGAGACGGACTTGCCTCGGTCTTCGTGCCCCACGCCACGGCCGGTGTCGCCATCATGGAGACGGGTTCCGGGAGCGAGGCCGATCTTCAAGAAACCCTGGGCAGGCTGCTCCCTCGAGACGATCGGTGGCGTCACAGCCACGGCTCTCCGGGCCACGGGGCCGATCACGTCCTGCCGGCCTTCATCTCTCCGAGCGTCACGATCCCTGTCGTCGGCGGAGAGCTACAGCTGGGCACCTGGCAGAGCGTGGTCTTCGTGGACACGAATGTCGACAACCCCGAACGGAAGGTGCGCTTCTCGTTCCTCAGTGGTTAGGGCCGACGCGAAGAGAGACCGCCGTGGCGGTCCCTCTTCGGTGATCCCTTCCGACTAGCAGCGGGCGCCCGTCCAGCGAGCCAGGTCGCGACCGCCATCTCCTAGCTGGCCCTTGCGGTACCAGGCGGCGAATCCGCTGCGAGCCCTGTCGGATGCGGCCTGGATGAGGCTGCTGATGGAGGTGCGGGTGGTGAGAACCTCTGCCTTCGTTGCCATCTCTTGCTCCCTTCGTGTTTCCCGGTGTCACCTGGGATGCGTAAGGAAGCGAAGAACGATGTTCATTCGAAGTGAACGATCAACCCACGATCTTTATCTCGAGGCTCGGCCCCGGCTCATATGTGCAGAATGTCCCGGTTCTGACGGCCCGATCGAGCGAGCGCGCCAGGCCTTCGTCGTGTTCGGACATCTTCTCCAGGGCGCCTCGGATCGCCCGAGTGACGTTGACCCGGGCTCGTTCGGCCGCCGACGCCGCCTTGCGGTCACGTCCTCCCAGCCCGATCGCCCGGCCGAGCTCCTCGGTCAGCGCCTCCATCTCCTCGCGCGCCCTGGCGGCTCGCTCGGCGTCGCCCCAGCCTTCGCTCTCGTCGATCTCATCTTGAAGATCCTTCAGCCGCCTGCGGTAGGCCGCTTTGGCTTCTGGATCGAGGAGCTCTCCGGCGTCCCCGAAGCCGAACGAGACGTTCGACTCCGAACCACCCGCCTTGGTCCCTTGGGAGGGGACGGTTCCCTCTTCCGCCGCGACCAGATCGAGGACGTGGATCTGTGACCCAGGTGCCTGCAGCAGCCGAGCCAGGTGGCGCAGCCCCTTGGAGTCCCTCACGCGGATCGTTCCCTCGCCCTCGATGGTCCAGTAGTCGCCCTCTCTGCGGAAGACGTAGGCGCGGGCACCTGAGACATCGGCCGGTGCAGTCTGCGGTGCTAGATCCGAGCTCGCCCCGATCGTTCGGAAGATGGTCGTTGCGGCGTCACGCTCTAGCCCCGCACCGTCGTGATCTCCGCTTCCCACGTATGCCTCGGCGAGGACCACCCGGGTTCTTGCAATCTCGTAGGGGATCTCGAGCTCCGTCCATAACTTGATCGCTGCGCGTGCCTCGCTCTGCGCCGACGTGGGGTCTCCTTGCGCCAGGGAAACGCGAGCACGGGCTCCGTGAGCGTCTGCCCACAATGCCGGCGTGCCATAGGTATCTGCGATGCGACCCAGCCGCTCGGCGGCCTCGCTCGCGCCCTCCACGTCACCGTTCGCGATCCGTACCTCAACGAGGGCCGGCAGGAGGCGGGCCAAGAACAGCTCCCTCTTCTCGTCTTCGACCGCCCGCTCCAGACCCGACAACGCTGCTTGCGGTTTGCCGCGCCGGAGATGGAGCAATGCGAGGCCGGGCTGGGGGTCTCGCCCCATCTCGTGAGCCTGCCGGAATGCCGCTTCGGCTTCATCCGAGAGGCCCATCTCGAGACGGATCCGTCCGAGCTCGTAGAAGCCCTCGGCGGCGTAGGAGCGGTGGAAGGTGCGGATCTCCTCACAAGCTCTCACCGCTTCGTCCGCCGCCTGCTGATAGTCGCCGCGCAGACGGATGATCCCGGCGCGATGGACCCGGCAGAGACCTGGGAAGCCCGCGATCGATTGTCGTTCGCACCACCGGTGAGTGGCCTCGGTCCAATCTGCGGCGCGTCGGAAGTCGGCTAGCTCCTCACACGTCGAGATCATGTTGCAGTAGACGAACCCGGTCGTAAGAGGGCTCAACTCTCCTGATATCGCGGCTACGGTCGCTTCGTCCATCAGAGCTTTTCCCTCGTCGACCTGACCCGAAGCCGCGAGCGACCGGCCCTTGTCGAATATGGATAGAGCGATCAGGTCTTTGTCTTGGAACCTCATGGCGATCTCGTTAGCCCGCTCTGCATGCTCCAGAGCAGCGCTGTAGTCGCCGGCGCCCTCGTAGGCCATCGCGCTGCGGGTTCGCTCCAGGTATCCCAGCTCGACGCAGTCAGGCAGCTTCTCCAGCATCCGGCTGGCGCGAGCGAACCAGGCCTGCCCTACGGAGGATTTGCCTTTTGCGAAGTAGTCCTTGGCGATGAGGATGGCGACGGCGGCGGCCCGTGCTTCATCGCCGTTGCGACAGTGAAGTTCGAATGCCCGCTCGCGGGCAGTGAGGCAATCATCGAGACGGGAGGTCCACCAGGCCGCTTCAGCCAGGTTCTCGAGATCATCCGCGTCGAGCGGTGAATCCCGATCGCATCGAGACAGGAGATCGAACGCCTCCCCCCACGAGTGCGCGTTGAACTTCGCCCGGGCATCTTCCAAGGCAGCGGCTGCGGATGCCATCGCACCATTATGAGGGCTGGCTAGGAAGGACCTTCCGCCGCTCGTGCACGGGATCGCACCCTGGCTACGGGCAAACCGGCGATACCGGCCCGGGCCTTGATGCGCGCCGACAGGCCGGGACTCGGAAAGCGGCGTTCGAAACCGAGCTCGCTCAAGACGTCGCCGGCGATGGCCTCGAAGATCTCGATGTGCTCCGGCGGCATGTCGGTCTTCCAGGAACGGACGCGCCGGATCGGCTGTTCCTTGACGTGCGGATTGAATCTCTCTGCGCGAGCCAGCGCGCCCTTCTTCGTCTTTTCTGGATCGAGCATCGCCGGATCGAAGTCGAGGGCGAGGAACGAGCAGATGTCTTTGATCTCACCTTCGTTGTCCTCGACGAGGTCCGAATACATGATCTCGATGTAGCGGCCCCGTTCCAGCTCGCGGCCGTCGCGGATCCCCCTCGCGACCCTGTTGGCCCAGAGCTCTGCGGCTTTAGCGACGTTCTTGGGCCCGAAGGGAACGTCGGCGTACGAGAGAGCGACGTCGCGTCCGTCCCGGATCAGATGGATGAAACGGGCCTCGGGGAAGAGCGAGGCCAGCTCGGGGATGTTCTCCACGTAACGTGGCGTCTTGTCGCCCCATCGTTGCTTCCCCTGCGCTTCGGCGTAGGCCAGGTAGGCAGCCGAGATCGCCTCTGCGTAACCGACCCGCGTACGACCGGACAACTTCTCCCGCACGGACCCGATCGGCAACTCCCAGGCTGCGAAACGTTTGTGCTGAGCAAGACGGTCAAGGAACTCGTCCACGTCGACCTCATCGCGGCCCTCATGCAGTTCGGTGATGAAGCGCGACTCCGGAGGCACCGCCACCTGAGGATGGGCGTTCATCGTCAGGCGCAGGAAGGTCGTGCCCGATCTCGCCGACCCGACGATGAAGAAAGGTGCAGGCTCTGCCACTAGAGGTAGCCGAGGTCGCGCAGGTGTTGCTCGATCGTTGCCTCGTCCTCTTCTGACAGCGGCGCCTCTTCGCTCGTCACCGTGGAGGCCTCGACCTTGGCGATGAACTGCTCGAGGGGATGGGCAACCTCGGGGAAGCGTGAGTAGACGTCGCGCTTCTCGTTCGGAGGGCCTCCGTTGCCGTTCAGCTTGTACAGGGAGGGCTTGTTGGACCCCACGCGCAACAATTTCCAGTCCGTCGTCCGGGCACCCGCGATGCGGTTGCCCTCGAGCTTCACTCCGACGGCCTCCATGTAAGCCGGTTCCTCGGGAAGCGAGCCGCCCTCCATCAACGGGCGCAAGCTGCGACCGTCGATCCCCTCGGGTATCTGGAAACCGAGCAGATCGCAGAGCGTCGGGAGGAGGTCCACGTGACGCACCTGATCTTCGACCACCGCCTGCGGCACGCCCGGCCCCGCGATGATGAGTGGGACCCGAACGAGATGCTCGTGCAGGGCGAATCCGTGGCCCACGGACAGCGACTGGAAACGCTGGTCCAGAGCAGGAAGCCAGCTCTTCAGCTTCAGCGTCTTGCGAGACTTGCGGGCGAGCCGGATCAGCTTCTGCTCGAACGGCGTGTCCGGGTAGTCCTCACCGTGGTCGCCGGTGATCACGATGATGGTGTTGTCACCGCAGGCCTCGTAGACGGGCTTCAGCCATTCGTCCGTCGCCGCCACTGCCGCCTGATAGCCGGCCTTGTCCCAGCGCTTGGTGAAGTCGGGCGGAGCTCGGTAGGGACGGTGCACCTCCCAGATGTGCAGCATCATGAACCAGGGATCCACGTAGGAGTGCATCTTGGCCACGACATCGTCCCGCCACTCGAAGAAGGGGACCTTGTAACCCTGGCGGTGGTTGGCGTCCTCGAAGCCCCGCAGGATCCCCGTCTGGGGCAGCAGCGGGCCCGTGGCCTCCGCATGGGTCTGGTAGCCGGCCGCCGAGAAGACCTCCGCCATCGTCGTCAAGGAGCTGTTCAGCCGGTACCCCTGCAGGCCCCGCACGCCGTGCTTGGGTGGGTAGCAGCCGGTGAGCATCGACGAGAAGGAGGGCGTCGTGGAGGTAGTGGTGGACACGCAACCCCGGAAGGCGGACCCCTGGTTGGCGTAGGCGTCGATGTTCGGGGTCGGGATCTCGCTCCCGAAGACGGCATCGGCCCTCAGCGAGTCGATGGCCAGGAACAACACGTTCGGCGCGGGCAAACAGACCTCCATGCGGGGGGTTGAGCTGGTAGGGGCGCATCCTACCGGCGGGGGGACCGCCCGACCCTGTCCGGCTCGTCCGGTTAGGTCCTTGTCGGGTGGACGGAGCAAGCAAACCCGGGCTACGCGCTAAATAGCCCGGACGGGCCACTTTTCGGCCCTCAGCCTGCCCGGTTCGTCCGCCGATAGCTCCCCTAACACCTAGAGGAGGTACCTGCTATGCCGCGGAGAACGTTGTGGAGCCTGTTGGTTCTAGCGGTGGTGATCGGGTCACTACCGGTTTCGAGCGCCCTGGCGGCGCGTAACAGGGCGCCTCGCATCATGCGAGCCGTCATGGTCGACAAGGACGGCAACGGCCTCGCCGATCGCGTCGTGCTGACCTACAGCGAGAAGATCAAGCACAAGCTCGACACCTCGAGGTTCCCGTTCGTGGTCCAGGGCTACAGGATCAAGAAGATCAACGCGGCCCGCGGCTCTCTGCGTCTCACGATCATGCTGCACGAGAACGCGAACGCCCCCAAGAAGCCGACCTCGATCAAGTACACGCGCACCCGTCGTCAGCCGGTCGTCGACCTGAACAGGCTGCAAGCCCAGAAGCAGCTGTTGACGAAGAACATCATCGGGCTCGCCGTGACGCCCCCACCACCTGAGGAGTTCACGTTGACGGTGAACCGGGGTGGCGACGGCCTTGGCACTGTGACCGACAACCACACCAAGATCGACTGCGGGACGACGTGTAGCGCAACCTATGCGGCGGGGACCAGCGTGACGCTCACCGCCACACCAGATGCCGCCACTAAGGCAACGTTCGCGAGTTGGAGCGGCTGCACTAGCGAGACGCCGTCTTGCACGGTCACGATGGACGCCGACAAGGCAGTCACTGCTTCTTTCTCGAAGACGGGCAGCTTCGTTCTGACCGTGGTGAAGGCAGGTCAGGGCACGGGGACCGTCACCTCGACTTCGGATAACCCTCCGACCGGCCCTGCGCAGATCAACTGCGGCGCCAACTGCACCGCCAGCTACGCCAAGGACACAAGGGTCACCCTTACCGCGACCAGCGATCAGGCGAGTGGCTCCACCTTCGCCGGTTTCAGTGGCGGCGGCTGTTCCGGGACCCTCAGCACCTGCGTCGTTACGATGGACGCGGCCAAGACGGTTACAGCCACCTTCAACAAACTCGGGAACTTCGACCTGCAGGTGACGAAGGCAGGAAGCGGGACGGGAACCGTCACTTCCGGCGAGAATCCGGCAAAGATCAGCTGCGGCGCCGACTGCACCGAGAGCTATCCCGCGGCCACGCAGGTCACGCTCACCGCGACACCGGACCAGGGGATGACCTTCGCCGGCTTCAGTGGCGGGGGCTGCACCGGAACGTCCATGACCTGCAATATCACGATGGATGCCGCGAAGACCGTCACCGCCACGTTCAACAGCGCGACACAGCGCACGCTGACTGTAGCGGTCACTCCTGCAGGCGGTGGCTCGGTCACTTCGACCTCTCCGAGCCAGGCCGACGGCATCAACTGCGGGAGCGACTGCACCGCGAACTATGCGAATGGCACGAACGTCACACTCAGCGCGACCCCCGCGTCCGGTTACAGGTTCGATGGCTGGAGCGGCGGCGCCACCTGCCCGGAGTCCACCTGTCAGGTGACGATGGACGCGAACAAGACCGTTACGGCCACGTTCTCGCCTCTAGCTGTGGTGCGGAACCTCAGCGTCACCGTCACCAACGGGACCGCGACCTGCGCGGTCGGGACCACCATCATGACTACGTGCAACGGTGGTTATGACAACGGAACCGTTGTCACGGTCACGGTGTTTCCGTCAGCCGGCTTCGGCCCCCTTCCCACCTGGGGCGGTGACTGCGCCTCGGCCGGGTCCACAGTCACGTGTCAGGTGACCATGAACGCCAACAAGACGGTGACGGCAACCTTCGCGAGCATCGTGCCCTCCGTCAGTGGAGGGACCTCTCTCCCATAGCGACGTAAGCCAGATCTGCGGGTCGGGCGCAGGCATCTCCTCTAGGTAGCTTGCGCCCGGCCCGCTCCCAACCCCCCCGCCAACTCCACTTCTGTACGGAAGACGCTGCCAGGCAGCGGGTTCCGTACAAAGGTCGCGTTCGGGGGCTCCGGCCCTGGCAGACTGCCCGCCATGGACCGGCCCTTCCCCACGATCGAGGTGCTCGGCGTCCCGGTGGCGAAGCTGCTGCCGAAGGACGCTCTGATCCAGATCGAACGGATCGCCTCCGAAGAGGGGGCCCATCTGATCGCCTACGCCAACGCGCACACGCTGAACCTGGCCACCTCGGACCCCTCCTACAGAGAACTACTGCGCAACGCTGCGATCGTTCTGAACGACGGAGCGGGTATCGCGATCGCGGCCCGGGTGAACGGGGACAGGTTCCCGGCGAACCTCAACGGCAGCGACTTCAACCCCCTGATCCTGGGTCTCGCCGGCAAGAACGGCTGGCCGGTGTTTTTGCTCGGGGCGAGGCCCGGAGTGGCGGAGCGTGCGGGAGCGGCGATGAAAGCGCGTTATCCCGCCTTGCAGATCGCAGGCACCCGGGATGGTTACTGGCCGGCGGGCTCGGACGATCAGGTCGCCGCCGAGATCCGTTCGTCCGGCGCCACTCTCGTGATGGCCGCGCTCGGCAACCCGATGCAGGAGCGGTGGTTGGCCGAGCATCTGGCCGCCACGGGTGCCCGGCTCGGGGTCGGTGTGGGGGCCTTCTTCGATTTCGCGGCCGGCGAGGTTCCGCGCGCCCCCGCGTGGATGAACCGGATGGGCATCGAGTGGGTGTTCCGTCTGCTGCAGGAGCCGCGCCGTTTGTGGCGCCGCTACGTGGTGGGCAACCCGGTGTTCCTCGCCCACGTGCTGAGGGACCGGTTCTCTCGGCGCTAGTCCTGTTTGCGCGCGCAGTCGAGAGCGGACTTCAGCTCGTCCGGCGTAAGGGCGGTCAGGAACACGCGTTCTTCGGTCCGGTCCTCGAACCTCCCGAGGGCGTCTTCGCTGGGAGCGTTGTCGCCGATCGTGTAGGTGCGCAGGAACTCTGCGATGTCGGCGGGCTCGACCTCGTTGCGCTTGAGCTCCTTCTTGTTGAACATGATCTGGTAGCCGCGGTTGGACAGGATCAGGGACTTGTCCGGCGTCACCTTGTCGAATTCGGCGTCGATGTCCTTGGCGGTCTCGGCCATGATGATGTTCCAACCACCGGTTTCCGAGGGGTACGGCGTCTGACCATGGTCGGCCGTCATCGCGAGCACGTAGCTCTTGCGGCCGACCTCGCGGTTCAGGAACCTCACGAGCGCTCCGAGCTGGCGGTCCTGCTCTTCGAGGGTCTCTCGCTCCTCGGGCTCGATCATGTTCCATTCGTGTCCGACCAGATCGGTGCTCTTGTAGTTCACGTAGAAGAGGTCGGCCACGTCGTCTTGCCCGAAACCCTCCGTGGTGAGGACCTCCTTCATCACCTCGGTCTGATAGAGCGACCAGGCCGGGGTGTAGCGGATCTTGCCGTCGATCGGCAACATGGGGTGATCGAGCCACCGCTGGTCGGCCTCGCCATCGCGTTGGTCGATGAAATCGATCGCTTCTTGGAGCCCTTCGTTCCCCAGCACGTAGTCGGGCATCGAGTAGTAGTCGGGATTCGTGCGGAACTCGACGTCGCCCAGGTCGTCCATGATCGCGATGTCGTGGTCGCCGCCCTGTTTGTAAGCACCGTGTCCGATCATCCCGAGGTGCCAGGTGTCCCGAGCCATCATCCCGATCAGCGGCACGTTGTCGTTGGCGAGATCCCAGGTGTCGGCGACCGTGTCGAGCCTCAGGTACTTGGGGGATGAGCCCTCCCAGGCGTCGACGATCTTGCCTTTCACGCGCATCTTGATGTCCGCCAACCCGTGGCGGTTGGGGAAGGCTCCGGTCCCCATCGTGGCGTGCGTCGAGGGCGTGATCGACGGCGAGGAGCCGACCGTGGCTTGCGTGTAGTTGGCGCCGTCCGCCATCAGCTTCTTCAGCTGCGGCCACGACTCGGGCCAGTACTCCAAGACGTTGTCGCCGCCCCCGTCCCAGACGACGGTCATGATCAGTTTGGGGATCCCGTTGCGCTTGTTCTTGGGTAGCAAGGCTTCTTCGAGCGTCTTCCCGACCGCTTCCGGCGGAGCTTCGAAGTCCAGAAGCTCTGCGAAGGTGGGGGCCAGGTCCGCGACCGTCGTCTCCCGGTCGCTGTTCACTCCGCTCTGGATGTATCCCGGTCCGTAGAGCACGAGAGGCACGTCCTGGGTGTAGGCGAACGGCGTCGAATGCCGGGTGTTGTACTGGTTCGGGAGCTGTTCGATCGTCAGGACATCGCCGGAACGGCCCGGCACGTAGCCTCGCCAGACCTTCTCGAGGATGCCCTCCGGCACGTCGCACGCCTTGACCAAACGGACCCGCTCGGGGTTGGGGGGCTCGGGGTCTCGGAGGAAGAGGAAGTAGCCGCCTCCTCCCGCCAGGAGCACCAGCACCACCAGGATCACGGGCAGCAGCGAGCGCCTCTTCCGGCGGAAGAGCGCGGGGGCGCGCGAGGAGGGCCTGAAGGCGGACATGCCTGCGAAGGTAACCTGCTCGCCGTGGAAAACCAGACCAAACGGGCGCCTTCGGCCTTCGTCATCGCGACCCGCAACAGGCCCGATGACCTGTTGCGAACCGTGCAGAGCCTGGTGGCGCAGACCGTGCTGCCGGCCGAGCTCTGCATCGTGGATTCGAGCGACGAGACCCCGACCCGTGTGCAGATCGAAGAGCTCTGCGAGGAGGCCGGCATCGCTCTCGATTTCCATCACCCGGCCCCCAGAGGTCTGACCGTGCAGCGCAACGTCGGCATCGATCGCACCAAGGGCGATCCGGTCTTCCTGATCGACGACGACGTGTGGCTGGCCCCCGATTGCCACGAGGAGGTCCTGGCCGAATACGAGCGCTGGGGGCCGGAGTTAGGTGGCGTTAGGGCGACACCGGTCCGGCCCGCGAAGCCGTCGCTGCCGACACGGATCTACCGCAAGATCTTCGGCATCGGTGGATGGTGGCCCGAGGCGAGCGGCAAGGTCCGGCCCGGTTTCTATGCAGAGGGCGTGTCGGATTCGGCGGGTGTTCGCAAGCTCGAGTACTTCAACGGTTGGTTCATGTCGTACCGCCGTGAGGTCTTCGAGCACGAGCGCTTCGACGAGGCCCTGTCCGGTTACGCCTACAAGGAGGACATCGACTTCTCCTACCGGGTCTCGCGTCGTTACACCTTGGTGCAGACACCGAGGGCGCGCTGCGATCATCTGAAGAGCCCCAGCGCGCGCTTGAACTCGCACAACCTGCAGCGCATGAACCTCGCCAACCAGTTCTATCTGCATCGCAAGTTGATGCCGCAGGATGCGTTCCACAAGGCGGCGCTGTGGTGGGCCTGGCTCGGCTTGTTCATCCTGAACATCGGCAAGGCCGTGCAGACGAAGGACCCCGGTCTCGTTACCGGGATGATCGCGGGAGCGTGGGAGCAGGTGCGCGGCCGAGGACTCGTCGACCCCGCACTCGAGTCCGGCAAGTGAGCCGCTTCGAGGCCGACGCCCGCGGAGCGAAGAAACGGGACTACTGGTTCACCGTCCTCCTGACGGACCCGGTTGCCGTTCCGCTGACGACGTTCCTGGCCAAGCGGCGACTGCTCACGCCGAACCAGGTCACGATGGTGAGCCTGGTGCTCGGCCTCTCGGTCGGCGTGTTCTTCGCGACGGGGGAGCGCTGGGGCCTGATCGCCGGAGGCATCGCCTTCTACCTCGCCTTCGTCACCGACTGCGTCGACGGCAAGCTGGCCAGGGCCACCGGGATCACGAGCGACAAGGGCGAGGCTCTGGATGCGCTAGCCGACGGAGGCCGCCGAGCCAGCGCCAGCCTCGGGCTTGGCTATCACCTTTGGAACATTCCGCAGGTTCTTAATGTGGTCAACGGTGGGGGGCCAAGCATCCTCCGCTTCGAGCCGCCCGATTTCCTCTGGCTTCTCGTGTACGCGGTCCTCGCCTACTACTTCCTCGAGATCTCCGGGGCCGACAAGGGTGAGCCCGCCGGGGGAGTGCGCGGGGTGTGGGCGCAGCGGCTCGCCCAGTACCGGCTCCTGCCTACGCCGGGGATGCCCGACGTGCAGGCCATCGTGTTCATCTTCGGCCCGCTCACCGGCTTGGTGGTTCCTGCGCTTGGTGTCGGTCTCGCGATGGTCTCGGTCGCTATCCTGCTCACCGTGGTGAGACGACTCCGATGACCCCGCCCACGCACCTCCACACGCACTTTTGGACGGAAACGGACGTGAGACAGCGCTTTCCGTACAAAGGTGGGCCGGGATGACGCGCAAGGTGCTTCTTCTCGGCCTCGACGGCATCACCTACTCGGTCCTGAAACCGGCCTTCGAGGTTGGGCACATGCCCCGTTACAAGGAGCTGCTGGACCGGAGCGCGTCGGGCATCCTGACCTCGACCGTTCCCCCTTACACGCCCCCGGGTTGGACGTCGATCTTCACCGGCGTGAACCCCGGCAAGCACGGGATCTTCGGGTTCACGCTCGGCAACGTGCAGCAGAACCGGGGCCTCGTCCGGCTCGACAAGGTGACCGCACCCGCGATCTGGAACGTCGCCAACGCGCAGGGCAAACGCATAGGTCTCTTCAACATCCCGATGACCTACCCGGCCCCCCCGGTGGACGGCTGGGCGATTTCGGGGATGCTGACTCCCGAGGGCGGCGGACAGACGCCGGAGCGCTTCACGCACCCCGAGTCGCTGCGCGACGAGCTCATCTCTCGGACCGGCTCGTACGAGATCGACATCGAGGTCGATTACGCCGAGGACTGGAAGTCGACCGACATCATCGAGCGCCTCTCGCGCAACCTGGCGACGAAGCGCGCCGCGCTCAAGCATCTGTTGGAGAGCGAAGGCGACCTCCCGATCCTGTTCGCGGTGCTCGAGCAACCGGATCGCTTGATGCACGTCCACTACAAGTACATCGACCCGCGCGAGGACCTATTCCATTCGGAGGCCGCGAAGCCCATACGGGAACGGGCGTGGGCCTTCTTCGACGAGATGGACGAGGTGATCGGGGACCTTCTCGACTGGGCCGGTAACGACTACGTGATCACGATGTCGGACCACGGCTTCGGCCCCAAGGACAAGAGCGTCAACGTCAACGTCGCTCTGCGCGAATGGGGCTTGCTCACCGTGGGCGGAGCGGGCGGGACCATCACGAAGTCGGCAGGGCTCCGGAAGCTGGCGCGCCAGGCCAAGAAGGCGCTGCCGAAGTCGGTGTGGCAGAAGGCCAAAGGCGCCGCTCAGTCCTCTATCGACTGGTCGAAGACCAAGGCCTTCTCGGCCCCCATCCCGCAGCAAGGCATCTACGTGAACCTGGCGGGGCGAGAGCCGAACGGGATCGTCCCGGAGTCCGAGTACGACTCCGTCCGGGACGAGATCATCGAGCGCCTCCTCGCGTTGCGCGACCCCGACGACGGCAAGCCGGTCGTCGACAAGGTCCACAAGCGCGAGGAGGTCATGCACGGCCCCCAGGCCGTGAACGCTCCGGACCTGTTCCCGGTCTGCCGGGCGTACTCCTACGAGCTCTCCGACGGGATCTACTCGCCCTCGATCCTCGACGACTACCGAGGACTTCCTCGCGGGTTCCATCACATGGACGGGGTCTTCGGGGTCACCGGCCCGGGTGTCTTCCGCGGCTCGGGCGCCCGGGCGCACCTCTACGACATCGCACCCACCGCTCTCTACCTGGCGGGCTGCAAGCTGCCCGAGATGGACGGCCGGGTCCTGGAAGAGGTCCTGCCGCCCGATCTCCTCTCCTCCCGGCCGGTCGAGATAGAAGCGATGGATCTCCCTCTGGCGGGCGAGGGGGCCGAGGTGGCGGCTTACTCCCCGGAGGAAGAGGCCCAGATCGAGGAATCCCTCCGCAACCTCGGCTACCTCTAAGCCCAATCGCGCCGGAAAAGCGGCGGAAAACGCCGGTTTTACGGTCCAGTTGGTGGATCGAGGTCCCATCCGAGGCTTGCTTCGTAACCGAATGGACATAAGAGGAGTCCAAGGCACGTCCGGTTCTACGAAGGGGGAAGTGATGGCAGAGAGAGTCGCAGCGGGAAAGACGCCGACCCAGATGTTCGCGCTGGTGTTCGGTGTGGTTTATCTACTGGTAGGGGTGCTCGGTTTCATCAACAAGCCGATCCTCGGGATCTTCGAGGTGAACGCCCTCCACAACATCGTCCACCTGCTTATCGGTGGTGCTCTGGTGGCCGGGTCGAGCAGGCATGACACGGCCAAGACGGTGAGCCTTGCCGTAGGTGTCGCCTATCTGTTGGTTGCTGTCCTCGGGTTCGTCGCGACGGACTTCCTGGACGACCTGATCAAGATCAACCAGGCCGACAACTTCCTGCACCTGGTGTCCGGTGCGGTTGCGGTCTACTTCGGGACGGCCGGAGCCAACGCCAGGACCACAACGGTCTAACGGTTCGCTCAGATGGGGGCCCGCTTCGGCGGGCCCTCGGCGCGTCCGCTTTCAGACGCGGGCTGCGGCCTCCAAGTCGTCCACCGCGAAGAGAAGCTCGGTCTCGCCGTCTGCTCGTTTGACCACGTAAGCGGCGGAGATGTCGACACCCTCTTTGGCCAGCTTTCTGCAATAGCGACCGAGCTCTCCGGGCCGATCGTCCAGAGTGGCGGTCAGGACCGGCCACGATCCCACCACGTTGAAGCCGTTGGAGGCGAGAAGCTCGGCCGCATCCTCCCCGTCGTCGACCACCAGGTGGATCACGCCTCGACCCTCGAACGTGGACGCGGAGAGGGTTTCGATGTTCACACTCGCCGCCCCGAGCAACTCGCCGATCTGGGCAAGGACGCCGGGATTGTCGTCGACGGTGATGATGATCTCCTCCAGCATGGGCCCAGCGTACTCCTCTTCCGGAGCCGGTTGCACAGACTTCTGAGGTAGGAGAAAGGCCCCTTGGTAGGGTCGGACGAGCTTGATCCGGAAGGGCGGCTGGAGGGTAGATGATCGACGGGGACAGCCACATCGAACAGCGCGTGCGAGCTCACACGCTGTTCCACCTGAACCCCGATGCCGTTTTCTGTCTGAGCCCATCCGGCGAGGTCGTGGACGTGAACGAAGCCGCCGCCAAGGTGGCCGGGCGTCCACGCGACGAGATGATCGGGGCCCACTTCTCGGAGTTCTTCGGTCCCGAACAACTTCCTCTGGCGGCGGAGACCTTCACCCAGGTCGCGGGGGGTGAAGGGGTCACCCACCAGACACTCAGCATCACGCGGCCCGACGGCACCGAGGTCGCCCTAGACGTCAGCGCATTCCCCAGCGTCGTCGACGCCCGGCTGGTTGGCATCTACGGGATCGCCCGCGATGTGACGGAGCGCGTGAGGGAGCGCGAGGAACTGCGGCTCAGCGCGGCGGCCCTTCGAGAAAGCGAGAACCTCGTCCGCCAGTTGATCGACAACATCGGCGGTGTGTTCTATCTGGCCGACCCCGGCATGAAGCCGGTGTTCGTGAGCCCGCAGTACGAAGAGGTGTGGGGTCAGACCGTCGAGGAGGCCTTGAGTCGTCCCAGTGCCTGGCTGGAGGTGATCCACCCAGACGATCGGGCTCGCGTGGTGGAGACCATCGACGGAGCGAGCCGGTTCGACGTCGAGTACCGACTGGTCCGATCCGACGGCTCGATCAGGTGGATCCGCGATAAGGGCTTCCCGGTTACGGACGAGGCCGGACAGGTGATCCGCATAGCGGGCATCGCCGAGGATGTGACCTCTCAGAAGCTCCTCGAGGATCAGCTCAGGCAAGCGCAGAAGATGGAGTCGGTCGGGCAGCTCGCAGGCGGTGTGGCGCACGACTTCAACAACCTGCTGCTTGTGATCATGAGCGCGGCCCGCTTCCTGGAAGAAGACATGCCTGATGAGGACCCGGGCCGCGAGGACATCAGGCTGATCGTGGATGCGGCAGAGCGTGGGGCGTCGCTCGTCCGCCATCTGTTGGCGTTCAGCCGGCGTCAGATCGTCAACCCGAAGGTACTGAACGTGAACGACGTTATCGACGAGGTCGAGCCTTTGCTTCGTCGGAGCGTGGGAGAGAGGGTCGAGTTCCTGCTCAATCGGGCTCCCGATCTCGCCATGACCAAGATCGATCCGAACCAGCTGGGCCATGTCCTCATGAACCTCGTCGTCAACGCCGGCAATTCGATGCCTCAGGGGGGCACCCTCAGCATCGACACGGGAAACGTCGTGATCTCGGACGAGGTCGATCAGACCCTCGAGCGGGTGCCGGCCGGCAGCTATGTATGCATCTCCGTATCGGACACGGGTCACGGGATCGAGAGGGAGAACCTCGATCGCATCTTCGAGCCCTTCTTCTCGACCAGGAACAAGGCCGAGGCGACCGGGCTGGGCCTCTCGATGGCCTACGGGATCGTCAGCCAGGCCGGGGGACGGATCTCGGTCTACTCGGAGCCGCGCATCGGAAGCACCTTCAAGATCTACCTACCTGCCGTGGAGCAGATCCCCGAGGACACCCCCGTACGGCGACCTCCCGGCAAGAAGAGGGACCAGGTCGTGCTGGTCGCCGAAGACGATGCGACGGTGAGTGCTGCGGTGGCCAACATGCTCCGTCGTGAGGGTTTCAGGGTCCTTCACGCCCCGACCGGCTCCGCCGCGCTCGAGATCTGTCGTTCCAGTGAGGAGCGGATCGATGTGGTCCTCACCGACGTGGTGATGCCCGGCATGTCCGGTCGAGAGCTGGGGGTGCACGTGCAGGCAACCAGGCCCGAGACCGCCGTCATCTACATGTCCGGTTACTCCGAAGACATGATCGGTCGGCACGGCATCCTCCAGGCCGACGACAACTATCTGCAGAAACCCTTCACCTCGGCGGATCTCGTGGGGAAGATCGATCAGGTGTTGCGGAAGCGCTAATGCGCTCCCTCTGCCGTGAACACGGCACGGACCGTTCGCCACAGGATCCATAGGTCCAGCGACAGGGACCAGTTCTGGATGTAGAAGAGGTCGTAGCGAACGTAGTCCGAGAAGCTCGTCTCGGTGCGCCCGCTGACCTGCCACAACCCCGACATCCCGGGCTTCACCTTCAGTCGGTTGCGCACCCAGTCGTCGTACTGCTCGACCTCGGAAGGTAGAGCGGGCCGCGGCCCCACCAAGCTCATCTCGCCCCGCAGGACGTTCCACAGCTGCGGCAGCTCGTCGAGGGAGTAACGACGGAGCACCTTCCCGGCCTTCGTCACGCGCGGGTCGTCGGCGAGCTTGAACAGCAACCCGGGACCCTCGTTGAGATGCTCCAGCTCGGCCCGGCGTTCCTCGGCGTCTGCGAACATCGAACGGAACTTCCAGCACTCGAAGAGCTCGCCGTCGCGACCCACCCTCACCTGTTTGAAGAACACTCCTCCGGGTGAATCTCTCTTGATCCAGAGCGCGATCGCGATGAGCACGGGTGAGAGCAGGAGAAGGCCGACCGTCGAACCGAACACGTCGAGGGCACGCTTCATGGTCTTCTGTGCCCGGTCCATCCCCGTGCGGCGAACGTAGAGGAGGGGCACCCCCGCGACCGACTGAACGATCATGCGCGAGGCCATCAGATCGATCGTCCCGGATGTCATCTGGAGGTCGACGTCGATGTCCTGCAGCTCCCAGAACAACCGGTTGAGCATGGTGGTGTCGAAGGCGGACGCGGCCACGAGTACGAGGCTCGCGTTCTTCTCTTCGACCAGGTCCTTCAGTTGCGCGGTGGTCCCGATCACGGTCTTGCCGTCTCCCAGATCGGTGCCGGGAGCGGTCTCGTCGTCGACGAAGCCCAGGATCTTGTAGCCCAGCCAGCCCTCACGTTCGAGGGTCTTGGCGACCGTCCGGCCCTCGTGGTTGGCGCCGAGGACGATCGTCCGAGTGGTGTCTCCGCCGCGCCTGCGCAGGAAGTGGAGGGTCTTGCGGACGAACAGGCGTTCACCGCCCACGAACAAGAATCCCGTGACCATCGCGATCAGGGCCCACCCGCGGGCCAGGTTCATGTTGAAGATCGAGTCCGCGATGAAGACGACGACCGTGCCCGCTACGACACCGTGGAAGACCTGCTTGAACTCGTTGACGGGGCCCAGCACCTGACGCGGCTCGTAGAGACCGTACAGATAGAACAGCAAGATCCAGACCGGGATAGCGGCGAGCGTGATCGCGGTGTAGTCCCAGCGGGCCGCGGGGGCCGCGTCCATGATCTCGAAGCGGATGATCGAGGCGCCGAACAGGGCTACCGAGACCGCTAGCGCATCCGCGAGCACCCGAAGGGCGATCCGCTTGGCGCTCCGGCGTTGCAACGGTTGGCGCGCTGCGGGCGTCTGCGGTTCCAAGATCGTGGCGGGCTGTGCCATCAGTAGCGCACCCTTTACAGGTAGCCGAGGCCCCTGAGGGACTCCTCGATGATCGCCTCTTCCTCCGCGGAGTAAGGCGAGGCTTCTTCCTCTCGTGCCGATGATAGGGGCGAGGTGGTCCCGATGGGGTGATCCTCGAGGTGGCCGCCGTCGAACGCGTCCGTCAGCACCTTGCCGTCCAGGCCCTCGGGCACGTCCAGGCCCGCTTGGTACAGAACCGTCGGCGTCACGTCCATGACCGAGCCGGAGATCGTCGTGCCGGGGCTCACCCCCGGCCCCGCCACGATCACGATCCCGTCAGGGTGGTGCACCCCCCGTGGAAGGTGACGCAGGTCGGTGAAGGCGTTCGTGTGGAAGAGCTCGTCGTCTAGCTCGAAGCGATGGTCGCGCAGCACCGGCAACACATCGGGAGCGCCCTTCAACGCATCGCCGTGGAACACGTCCTGCGATCGATAGACGCGATCGGTAGCAGGGTGGCCATCCGGGGCTCGGAGGGCCGTGAAGCGCTCCACCAGGTCGTCCTTCAAGGCCTCCAGCTCGTTTGGGTCGACGATCCCGTGCTGTTCCCGGCCCTTCAGGTTCACGAAGACGCCCTGCTGCGGGATGGGCGAGGCGAAGGCTTTCGTCTTGCTCCAGTCGATCGCGGCGAAGGTTCGTCCTTTGGCTTCTCGCGCCACCTTGCGCGGCAGGAAGCGTTTGGCGAGAGGGACGAGCCTGCGGGCCGCCTCCGTCTGCATGGCGCGCGCCGATGGCTTGAGTTTCAGATAGCCCCATTCGGCCAACAACGCGTTCAGATGGACGCTGACCTCCCAAGCGGTGAAGCCATGGTCGGAGCACACCACGATCCCACCGTCGGGTCCCGCGTAGTCCTCCAGCAGTCCGACGATGCGATCCATCGCCGCGAAGCACTTCGCAACGGAGGGCCGTAGCCTCTGTCCCTCTGGTGAGGGATACAGCTCGTCGTTCGGATCCATGTAGCGGTAGTAGACGTGTTGCAAGCGATCGGGCGCTTCCATGACCGAGAAGACGATCTCGGGGGGGTCCGTCTCGAACAATCCGCCGAGGACCTTCTCGCGCTGCTGTATCGAGATGAGGGCGCGATCGCACAGCGCTGCATCGCGCCAGTCCTGTTCGTAGTTGGCGCTGACGTCGACCACGTAGCCGGGGGCCCACTCGAGGATCTGGTCCTCCCGGTCGTGTGGATACACGAACCCGCGCTGCTGCTCTCCGTAGCCTGGCGTCATCATCCCCGAGACCATCCATCCGTCCAGCTCGCGCGGGGGATAGGTGAGCGGGAGATTGTAGATGCCGGCGCGTGCTCCCTGGGCGTTCGCGATCTCCCAGATCGTGGGGGCCTTGATCTTGCCGGAGTGGACCAGCTCCTGCGCGTCTTGCGCGTGCCCCTCGATGAACCCGTAGATGCCGTGCCGGCCCGGGTTCACCCCGGTGGCCGCAGAGGTCCACGCGGGCGGGGTGTAGGTCGGCACGGTCGACTTCAGCGTGCCCCAGGCCCCCTTTTCCTTCAGGCGCTGGAGCCGCGGCATGACCCCCTGCTCGAACAGCGGGTCGAGCAGGTGCCAGGCGGCCCCGTCCAGTCCGATCACTACGGCTTTTCCCATGCGGGGCATCCTAGAGGTGAGGGTCAGGGTTCCTGCGGCTCCTGCTGGGTGCGCGGATCCAGAACCAGGTGAGCTGCTTCTGCCGCGATGTTGGCCACGATGACGAACGCCGTGGTGACCATGAGAAGCCCGATAAGCAGGGCCCGGTCGCGGGCGAAGATGGCGTCGTAAAGCATGCTTCCGACCCCGGGGATGCCGTAGATCGTCTCCACGATGATCAACCCCGTGATCAGCTGGCCCAGGTTGGCCGCGACCAGGGTGATGACCGGTCCGAGAGCGACCTTCATCGCATGGACCCCCACGAGCCTTCGCGTCTGCAGGCCTCGTGCGGCTCCTGCCTTGATGAACGGCAGGCGCAAGACGTCGTGTAGGTGCGACCTCGTCATCAGGATCACCAGAGCGGTCGTTCCCAGCGAAAGCGAAGTCACCGGAAGGACGTATGTCGGCCACTCACTCAGACCGGCGACGGGCAACCAGTTCAGTTGGAAACCGAAGCTGGTCTGTAGGAAATAGGCGAGGACGACGACCGGGATGCCCAGTACCGCTATCGAGACGGCGTACAACGCGCTGCCTGCCGGACGCCGTCGGTATGCGGCCGCGAAGGCTCCGGCGAGGACCCCGGCTCCGATCTGGATCGCGAGCACGGGAAGGATCAGCCGAGCGGTGACGGGGATCGCAGGATCGAGTAGGTCCCTGACCGGGGGCCCGACCCGTTCCACCCCCCTGACGTTGCCCGGGAAGCTGTTACCGAGGTCTCCCGACAGCAGGTCCTTCAAGAACAGCCCGTACTGCACGATCCAGGGTTCGTTCAGGTTGAACTGATCTCGGATCGCTTGATAGATCTCCGGATCGGGCCGTCTCGGACCGAACAGCGCTCGGATCGGATCACCCGGAAGCAGGGCGAGACCGCCGTATACGAACAGCGTTAGCAGGAACATCGTCAGCACCCCTCGCGCTATGCGGCGGACCAGGAACGGACCCATCACTCAGTCCTCCGGGTCGAACGCTCGGCGGATCGCCTCACCGACGAGAACGAAGCACGCGACGGTCAACGACAGGAACAGCGCCGGGATCAGCAGGTGCGGGTTATCGATGCTCCTGAATCGCGCCTGGGCGAGCATCAGTCCCCACGAGATCGCGGGGAGATCGAGCCCCACACCGAGGAACGTAAGGAGGGCCTCGGCCGTCACGGCCACCGCGGTGTAGGTGGTTGCGAAGACGACCAGAGCCC
>JBKHXK010000005.1:42271-89169 GCA_046566065.1 Actinomycetota bacterium
GAGAGCCTCGGCCGTCACGGCCACCGCGGTGTAGGTGGTTGCGAAGACGACCAGAGCCCATAACGCGTTCGGCAGGATGTGCTTCGTCAGGAGACGGAACCGGTCGGCTCCGAGGACCACTGCGGCACTCACGAACTCCGCCCGTCGTATCGAGCGAACCTGTGCTCGGACGAGCAACGTCATCGGAGGCCATCCGAGCACGACGAGTGCGAATACGACGTGCGCCACCCCGCGGCCCTCGAAGAAGGTCAGCACGAAGGCGGCGGCCAGGATCAGCGGCATCGAGAGCAAGACGTCGCCCAGTTGTCCGACGATCGAGTCCAGCACGCCCCGCTTGAACCCGATCAGGCTTCCGATGGCCACGGATATGGCGGAGACGAACGCGACCACTAGAGCGGCGACCGCCAACGATGACCTGGCGCCATGCAACACGCGGGTGTAGTAGTCGCAACCCTGGAGATCGAAGCCGAAGGGGTGTCCCCAGGTGGGGGAGACGAGCGAGCGATCGAGCGTGCAGTCGAAGGGATCTCCCGCCCCCCACAAGCCCGGAGCCACCGCGATCGTGGTCAAGAGCACGATCCCCAGCACAGGGACCAGGAAGCTCGGATCCCGCCTCAATCGACGCCAGCCCGGGGCGTGCTTGACGAAGCTTTCGGGGCTCCGCTCGGCGAGGGCCTCCGCCTGCATCAGTCGGCCCAGATCCTCCGGACCAGAGAGGTCGCCGACCCCTTGTCGAGGTCTGCAGATTCGATGATCGTGAAGCGACCGGGACGGGTGCCGGGCGCATGCAACAACGCTTCCACGACCTGCTTCTCTTTGAGGCCCAGGTCGCTCGGATGATCCGGCAGACCTAGTCTCCGCAGCCTGCTTCGGAAGAGCTCTGTGTCTTCCCCGTACAACGCCACGGACACGATGCAGCCGAAGGCGACCTGCGCTCCGTGCATGGCGACGCCTCCATGCAGCTCATCCAAGGCGTGAGAGATCTCGTGCTCCCCGCCGGAAGCCGGCCGGGAGGTCCCCGAGCAGATCATGGCCATGCCGGACAGGACCAGGGCGTCCGCCAAGCGGCGGTGGAACCCGGGATCGTTGGCGAGGACCGCGGGGTCGTCGTCCAGGACGGGGTTGATCGATTCGAAGGATTCCACGGACAGGTCCCAAGCTCGCTGATCGACCTGCTCGTGCCCATGCTCGGCCGCCAGGGCCCAATCCCTGAGCGCGAGCGGGTTCGCGAGGAGGTCGCCCAGGCCGGCGCGGACGGAGTCCACGGGAGCGGTGACCAGCGTGGGCATCGAGAGGAAGACGAACAGTGGTGCGATCGCACCCACGCTTTCGGGTTTCCCGCTGTCGTCGGGCACCACGGCGACGGGGGAGCAGATCCCATCGTGGGACAGCTGGGTGGGCACCGCCACCACCGTCAGACCGGCGCGGGCGGCCGCCAGCTTCGCGATGTCGAGGCATCGCCCTCCACCGATCGCCACGATCGCGTCCGCGCCCGAGCGCTTCGCCCGAGAACCGAGCTCTTCCGCGGTGGCCTGATCGGAGTCGGCTACGTGCAACTGCGAGGGCCGGGTCCCGGTTATCTGCGAGGCCAGGATCTCTCCGTGCCGTGAAGTGAGCACGAAGGGTTGTTCGATCGAACGCAGCGAGAGCTGCTGTGCTAGCTCGCGGCCCGCCTCTTGCTCAGACTCGCCGAATCCGAAGACGTGGACCTCGGGGAATTCCATGGCGCTGGAGGTCTACGCGCTGGGGGCCGCTGCCTCCCGCGCGCCCCAAGCGTCTGAGTTCGCCTCGATCACCTGGATCGCTGACTGCAGATCGTCCGGCGTGTCGACCTCGGCGTACTGATCGCCCGGCACCAGGGCAGCCCGGGCGTCGATGCCGGGAAGGATGGCGCCGTAGATGTCTTCGTAGTAGAGGGTCGTGGCAGCGCGCCATTCGAGGTTGGTGGCCATGTCCAGATAGGGCCTCGCGGCGGCCGGGCGGATGAGAGACACCCCGGCGAACTCGCCGTGGCTGAGCGCCATCGACAGGTCCTTGCCGATCCCTCGCACGCGGTTGCCCTCCAGATGGACCCGCATGTCTTCCTGGTCGAGCCGGTGGGGTGGACGCTTCTGCACGGCGAGCACCAGGTCGCCGGGGGTGTCCGCCACTCGCCGGTAGACGTCCGGATGCACGACGACGTCCGAGTTCACGCAGAGCAGGTTCATGCCGGGAGATTGATCGAGTGCCATCCGGACCGTGTGGAAGTTGCCCCAGGAGGCGTAACGCGCGTTGAAGACGTAGGTCACCTTGTCTTCGTCCCAGCGGTCGTTGACGAACCCCTGGACCTGTCCGGGCTCGAATCCGGTCACGACCATGAGGTCCTCGACCCCGGCGGCCTGCAGCCCGGCCAGGATGTAGTGGAGCAGCGGCTCCTTGTCGCCCACTTCCAGGAGCGTTTTCGGCTTGCGGCCCCCCATCCGGACGCCACGTCCCGCCGCCAGGACAGCTGCTCTCAACTTCGCCACGACACCTCCAAGACAACGTCTTTCGTCAAGGGGCGATCCCACACCAAGCGGTCGCCCTGTTGCTTCCAGCCTTTGGCCCGTACGTCCGTCACTCCTCGAGGGAGGGTGATGCCGATCGTCAACCGCTCCGGATGCACGCGGGGCTGTCTCTGAACGGTTAGCCGGTAGACCTTACGTCCTTGGCGCTCCCTCACGGCGTCCGGCACGACGTAGCCCAAGGTGAAGGTGCCGGACTCCTGCGGCGGGATCTCGAGCGTTGCCGACCAGACCTTCTTGCCCCGTTCCATGTGCTGGGCGGGTTGATCCGGCGCCGGCCAGGTCGCCGCCCCCGGAGGGGTGTCCAGTCGCGTTCCCTCGACCGTCGCCAATCTCAACTCGGCGTTCTCTGGGACGTAGACGTTCATCATCGGCCGGTGGAACCCGTTGCTGTCGACCTCTTTCCCCGAGTCGCCCATCGGATACAACGGCTGCGGCAAGAAGACGCGGTTATCGATCGTCACCGACGTGGTCAGGGCAGCGTCGTTGCCGTCGAAACCAACCTCGACGGTGTTGGTGTGGTCGGTGAAGTAGTCGAGCTTGTTCCCGCCGACGTTCTGCTCGACCACGTACAGGTAATCGCCTTTCACGTCCTGTTCGATCGCGCCGTCCCAGTTCATCCGCTCGACGAAGGCTTGTTCCTTCGGGTCCTTCAACCAGACCTGCATGTGCTTCCCGGCGAGAGCGCTTCCGAAGCCCTCCATCAACCCTGTTGGGTGCTTCGGCTTCAGCATGTTGGCGTAGAAGCTGTCCACGACATCGCGCAGATGGTTCCTCCTGACCTTCGGGATCGGATACGTCGCGTAGGCCTTGTAGAGCAGGAAGTGGATGACGCGCTCTTCGGTCATGTAGATGTCGTAACGATCGGTCTGGAACCGCCCGGTCCCTTCCATGAGCTTCTTCATGAGGACGGGATCTACCGCGATGACACCATCCGGGTCCGGGAAAGTGGCCTTGCTGGCGCGCGCGTAGTCGGTGGTGACCTGCGCTGAGAGAGGCCAGTCGGGGGACCAGTTCGCGTTGCCGAAGCGCTGAGCGTCTTCGATCGCAGCTACGTACCACGCATCCTCGGGCAATGGGATGTCGAGCGTTTGTCGGTTCTTGTCGATCTCGTAGATCGTGCTGGCCGAATCGATCAGCTCCGGTTTGCCGTCTTCGATCGTGAGCAGGGCGTACTGCAGCAGCGCCCCGCCCGGCCCCCTCTGCTCGGCCGAGTTCTGCATCCCGAACACGTAGGTCCTGGGTCCGTCCGCGCCCAGGAAGGCCGGGAGGATCGAGAAGCCCGCTTCCGCATCCGCTAGCAGAGCGTCGGTCTCGTCTGCCTTGGCGATCCCGTCCGCGATGCGCGGCCGAACGCGTTTGGGCAGATCCAACGGTTCGACCGAGCGCAGCTCCTTCCCAACTCCCTTGATCGCCTCGCGCACGTTGCGGATCGTCTCGGCGATCTCCTCGATCCGATCGATGCGGATGCGAGAGCCGCCTTTGTCGTCGTCTGGGTCCTTCACGATGATCTTGTCCGGCCCGCGCAGGGCGTTCTGAGCCACGTCAAGGGTCCCCTGGGCCGCCTCGCCGGTGAGCTCTGCGGCCGAGATCAGGTGGTCGACCTGTCCCAGCGCTCTGTCGATGGTGGGGATGGCGGAGACAACGTCCAGGAGAGGGCCACCTTGCTCGTAGCCACTGCGTGCTCGGGCTGCCGCGGCAACGCCCGCCAGGGTCTCGTAGCGCGCCGCCTTCATGGCTTGAGCCGAGAGCTTCTTCTCGGCCTGGTTGAAGTGCTCCGTGGCGTCGAGCAGCCCGGTCGCCAGCCTCCACGGACCGGACAGGAGGGCCAGCCACAGGAAGATGCCCGCGAAGCCCGCCAGGACCGCGGCCACCGAGGCCAAGCCCGAAGCTCTGGCGTCGCTCACGTAGCGGTGGCCGCCTCTCTCAACGCAGGTGCGACCTCGGAGGCGAATCGACGGATCGCGTCCGCGGCGGCCTCGACGGTCATGCCGGGGTAGTAGAGGCGGAGCACCAGATGACTCTCGGGATACCTAGCGAGCGCCTTCACCGTCGGACGCAGGGCCTCGATCACCTCCTGCGAGGTCCCGTAGGCCGTGGTGGCTCTGATCTCCTCCTCGGGCGGGGGCATCACGCGGAGCGGCTCTCCCGCCACATCGGTGCCGGCCCTCCAGCCCGCGTACGTTCCCAGCTGATGACCGATCCCGTCGCGCACGACCGGCCAGTCCCTCGCTGGATCGTCGGTGACGAATGCGTTCTGGAGCACCGCAACGAGCGGAGGGCCCTCGTGTCCAGCCTTCAGTCGTTCCCGTGCCACGAGCTCGAACGCTCCCGGTAGCCGGTCGGTGGGCACGCGCGAGGAGATGTAGCCGTCCGCTATCCGGCCCGCGCGCGCGATCGCGTCCTCTACGAAGCCTCCGACAAGGATCGGAGGCACCCTCGCCGGTTTCGGGGTCACCGCGACGTCCGTGTAGGTGAAGTGCTTGCCGCTATAGCTGAATCGTTCCTCGTTCCAGGCGAGGCGCAGGACGTCGATCACCTCGCTCATCCGCCGGACCCGCTCTCTCGTCGGGATGTTGAAGGCTCGGAACTCCTCGTCGCGCCATCCGATCCCGAAGCCCGCGATCGTTCGACCCCCCGAGAGCTGGTCCACCACGGCGAAGTCCTCGGCCAGGCGGATCGGGTCGTGGAAGGGAGCCAGGATCACGCCCGTGCCCAGCTGGATCCGCTCGGTCACTGCCGCGAAGGCCGCCAGCATCGGAACGAGGGCCGGGAGGTAGCCGTCGGCGGAGAAGTGATGTTCCGACACCCAGGCGGCGTCGAGCCCCACCTCCTCGGTCAGCTCGACCAGCTGCAGCGTGTCCCGGTACTCGTCGTGGAAGGAACGGGGGGAGCCGGGCGGGATCTGGCCGGTGAACAGCCCGATGCCCAGGTTCAAGCCCATCGCCACACCCCCTCGCTTGGAACGCCGGCGCCGCCGGAGGAGAAATAAGAACGGGCCCCCGAAGGGGGCCCGCCAAAGCTACAGGATGCTCGGAAGCTACTTCTTCTTCGGCAGCTTGTAGGTCGAGGTCATGGTGGCGTCGTCGATGATCGTCGAATTGAGCGAACGCTCGGCGACGTGGCTGACCCAACAGATCGCGCAGATCGTCGCCTCGTTGCCGCCGCCTACGCTGATGACCGAACCGGGTTTGGCGCCGATGTCCGCAAGCGGAACCTTCATGGTCACCGTGGCCGTGGCAGGGTCGATCGTGCCGGTGTAGTAGCCGACCGGCTTGCAGTTGATCGCGTTCAGTGCGCCCACTACCTCCGAGGCGCAGTCCGACTCGAGGCGGAAGTGACCCTGAGCGTCGATACGTCCGACCCGCTCGTTGGTCTGTCCGCCGAGGAGGTCGGGCTTGCCGATGTCGGCGCTCTTGAAGGTCCAGCGGTAGCTCTTACCGTCGACCGCGAAGGCCCACAGGAAGCGTGCAGCCTCCGGGAGGCTGCCCGTCGGGGGCATGTCGGCGTGGGTCACCGAGAAGATGAGCTCTTTGCCCTTCAGCTCGATACCGCCACCGATCAGGTCGAGACCGGCAGGTACCGATGCGCCGGCGCCCTGCCCCGCGTCCGCGTCGCCGGAGGCGTCCTCCCACAAAGGTTTGGGTTTGGCCGATGCCGGGCCCAGCACGCCGACCAGCATCCCCCCTGCGAGCAACGCTGCTGCGATCTTCTTCATCATCGTCTCCTCTACTTGACCTTGTAGACAGCGGTTTGGGTCGTGAAGTCGATGACGGTGTGCGGCGTCAGAGAACGCTCGGCGTACTGAGGCACCCAGCAGATCTGGCAGCTGGTGTCGGACGCTCCGCCCGTGCCTCCGGCGATGACCGAGCCCTTCTTGGCTTTCACGGTCTTCAGAGGAAGGATCACCTTGAAGCTGGCGGTGGCAGGGTCCCACACGCCATCGAGGTATGCGACGACGTTGTAGACGGGCATGGTCAGCACGGGCAACGTCGTGCCCTCGGCGAAGTCCTCGAGGCGGAAAAGACCGTTGAGGTAGACCTGTCCCACGCGCTCCTGTCCGTTCGGACCGCTCGCCGGGTCCGGCTTGCCGATGTCGGCGCTCTTGACCGTGAAGCGGTACTCGTGTCCGTCCACCGAGAAGTGCCACAGGAAGCGAGCGCCCTCGGGCATCGTGCCGGTCGGGGGCATGGCGGCGTGCTTGACGGTGAACTCGAGGTTGCTCTTGACCTTGTCGATCGAGCCTTCGAGCAGGTCGAAACCCGCCTGGTCCAGGCCGGGCAGCGCACCCGTGTTCGTCGTGCCGGCGTCACCGGCCGCATCGGTGAACGCCTTGACCGGCTTCGCCGAAGAGGGTCCGGCGAACGCAGCTGTGATCAGCGCCGCAGCGAGTAGTGCTCCGAGTTTCTTCATCGTGCCCGCCTTCCCCTTCTCGTTGCTGTCGCGGTCGACTACTGCTTGCCGGTGTAGCGAAGGATGTCGATGCCCCGGTTGTAGTCGAGGGCGTACATGATCTCGTCGTTGCGCCAGTACACGGCCCCCGTCTCGCCCGCGATCGGGATGAAGTAGCCCGCCTCGTGGATCTTGCCCTTGCTGTCGACACGGAACATGCGCGTGCCGTGACCGAAGAACGCCATGGCGACGATGCCCCCGTTGCGGAACTTCGGCGAGGGCTCCATCCAGTGGGCGGAGCAGCCGCCGATGCCGGGGTTGGCCGGTGGGTTGCCGTCGGTGTAGGTGCCGTTCTTCGCGTAGTACTGGTCGATCATCGTGAAGGTCTTGGTCTCTTTCCACTTCGAGGCGTCCCACGTCATGAAGGCGCCACGAGAGGGGGCATCCGAGCAACGGGCCGTGAGGTTCTGCTCGCCGCCGACGAGGAGGAACTTGTCCTTGCCGTTCTGCGGCCAGCGGCTCGAGTGGATGAAACGTCCGTCCGGGTTCCCGCCCGACGCCAGGAGCTTCGGCTTCAGGGGGTTCTTGCGGACGTCGAGCAGCATCTGCGGCTGGGTCGCGGTGAGGACGAGACCGGGAGCGATCTCTTGCACGTCGTGACCTCCCTTGACGGGCAGGTGGTCGCCCCACTTCTCCTTCATCAGCTTGGGGTTGGCGGGGTCCCGGAGGTCGTGGATGTTTCCGTCGGAACCGTAGGCCCAGGTGCAGTTCAGGATGCAGCTCTGCGTGTGCTGGCCGCCGGGGGCCTCTCCGATGATCTGCGGGTTGGACTTGTCCTCGACGTCGATCACGTAAAGGGTGCCGAGGTTCGGAACCACGATCAGCTTGTTGTTCCCGTCGAGGTCCTCACGGCTGAGCTCCCACTCCTGGGGCATGGGGACGAACCCGGTCATCACGGGGTTCACGGGGTCCTTGACGTCGAAGATCATGACCTTGTTCTGGTCGTTCGCGTAGAAGTAGTTGCCGATCAGGCGACCGCCTACGCCGTCTTGAGACACGAGGACGTTTCCGACCCACTCCACGTTCTCGGAGAAGACACCGGTCTTGTCGGGGAGCACGGAGTAATCGCTGCGCTGGGTCACGTCCAACATCTCGGGGATGGGCGCGGCACCGGCACCCCCCGTGATGGCCATCATGATGGCCGCCGTCAAGATCACGATCGTCTTACGCATCGCCGTTCCTCCCGCAGATTTGGTTGTCTGCCCGGAGGGTTCGCCCTGGTTGTGGGGTCTTCCTGCACGCGGCCTCGGTGGCCGACGGGCCGGATGCGGCGGGGTGCCCGGGCTCTAGCCGGCGGGAGCGGCGATCAGGTCGGCGATCTCGCCGATCATGCGGCTGAGGTCGAAGTCCTTCGGGGTGTAGATCCGGGCGACCCCCAGCTCCAGGAGCTTGCGCTCGTCCTCTGCCGGGATCACGCCGCCTACGACGACGGGGACCTCGTCGAGATCGACCCCCTCGGCCCGCATGAGGTCCAGGACCTCGGGCACCAGCAGGTTGTGGGCCCCCGACAGGATCGAGAGGCCGACGGCGTGCACGTCCTCTTCGACGGCCGCCCGGGCGATCTGCTGCGGGGTGAGCCGGATGCCCTGGTAGATGACCTCGAATCCGGCATCGCGAGCGCGCAGCGCCACCTGCTCCGCCGCGTTCGAGTGACCGTCCAATCCCGGCTTGGCCACGAGCATCCGCAGCCTGGGCGCTCCGGCCCGACCGGCGGCCGCGGCGACCTTCTCCCTGGCCTCGTCGAGCCCCGAACCCGTGGTCGAGGTGTGGGCGCCCATGCCGGTCGGAGGGCGGTACTCGCCGAAGGCCTCTCGCAGGGCATCCGCCCACTCTCCGGTGGTCGCCCCCGCCTTGGCGGCTTCGATCGAGGCCGGCAGCAGGTTCTCATCGGTGGAAGCCAGGGCCTTCAGCGCGTCGAGGGCCTTCGTCACAGCGGTGTCGTCGCGCTCTTGCCGCCAGTCGGCCAGACGTTCGAGCTGCTCCGCCTCTGCCGCCGGGTCGACCCGTTCGAAGGCAAGCTCATCGAGGCCTTCGACCAGCGGGGAGGGTTCCGTCTGCTCGTAGCGGTTGAGACCCACGACGACCTGCTCGCCCGCCTCGATGGCGCTCCTTCTATCCGCGTGCGCGCTGACGAGCCGCTCCTTCATGTAGGACAGGGCATCGACCGAGCCACCCATCTCGAGCACGCGACCGAGCTCCTCCCAGGCACCGGTTGCGATCTCGTCGGTCTTCGCTTCGATGACCTTGCTGCCTTCGAAGATGTCGTCGTACTCGAGCAGGTCCGTTTCGTAAGCCAGGATCTGCTGGGCACGCAGCGACCACTGCTGATCCCATGCGCGGGGAAGGCCGAGCGCCTCGTTCCAAGCTGGCAGCTGCACGGCGCGGGCTCGTGCATCTTTGGACTGCGTCACGGCAAGCATCTCGATCATGATCCGGTGGATGTTGTTCTCGGGTTGCATCGCGGTCAGTCCGAGTGAGTTCACCTGCACGCCGTAACGGAAGCGCCGGAACTTGTCGTCCGTGATTCCGTAACGCTCCTTCGTCACGCGTTCCCACAGCGAACGGAAGGCGCGCATCTTGCAGGTCTCCTCGATGTAGCGGATGCCGGCGTTGCAGAAGAAGGAGATGCGGCCCACCAGCCGGGGGAAGTCGGCATCGCCGACGCGGCCCGTCGCCTTGACCGCGTCGAGCACGGTGATGGCGTTGGCGAGTGCGTAGGAGACCTCGAGGACGGGATCGGCCCCGGCCTCTTGCAGGTGGTACGAGCAGACGTTGATCGGGTTCCACTTGGGAGCCTCGTGCAACGTCCACGTGATGAGGTCGGTCGTGAGGCGGATCGAGGCGGCCGGCGGGAAGATGTGGGTTCCGCGCGACAGGTACTCCTTCAAGATGTCGTTCTGCGTGGTCCCGGCGAGCGTCGAGCGATCGGCCCCCTGCTCGTCGGCGACCGCTACGTAGAGAGCCAGGAGCCACATGGCGGTGGCGTTGATCGTCATCGAGGTGTTCATCTCGCCGACGGGGATCCCGTCGAAGACGCGGCGCATGTCTCCGAGGTGGCAGATGGGCACGCCTACCTTGCCCACCTCGCCCTTGGCCATCACGTGATCCGAGTCGTAGCCGGTCTGGGTGGGCAGGTCGAAGGCCACCGAGAGCCCGGTCTGGCCCTTGGCCAGGTTGGCCAGGAAGCGGGCGTTCGTGGCCGCCGGGGTGGCGTAGCCCGCGTACGTTCTGAAGATCCAGGGCCGGTCCCGGCCCTCCAGCGCTCCCATAACGAAGCAATCGTAGGCTGTCCGCGTTCTGAGGGAGCTCCGTAGCCTCTATTGCCACCAATCCGCCACGGAATAGCGAAAAGAAGGAGTCGACAGTGGATATCCGCAAGGTCGGTGTCGTCGGTTGCGGAACGATGGGTTCCGGCATCTGCGAGGTGTGTTCCAGATCCGGCTTCGAGGTGATCTTCACCGAGATCTCCGATGAGGCCGTTGCGGCGGGACACGAGCGGATCAAGAACTCGGTGGAGCGGGCGGTCGAGCGCGGCAAGCTCGAGCGGGCCGAGGCCGACCAGGTCCTGGGTCGCATCTCGTCCAGCACCAGCAACGCCGACCTCGCCGATTGTGACTTGGTGTTCGAAGCGGTTCCGGAGAAACTCGACGTCAAGAGGGCCCTGTTCGCAGAGCTGGACGAGATCCTCGGCCCCGACGCGATCCTGGCGACCAACACCTCTTCGCTGCCGGTGATCGACATGGCCGTCGCGACCAAGCGTCCCCATCAAGTGATCGGGTTCCACTTCTTCAACCCCGCCCAGGTCATGAAGCTGGTCGAGCTCGTGAAGACCGTGGCCACGGACGAGTCGGTCGTCGAAACGGCCAAGGGGTTCGCAGAGAAGATCGGCAAGCAACCGGTCGTCGCCCGGGACCGAGCGGGATTCATCGCAAACCTGTTGCTGTTCCCGTACCTCAACGCGGCCACAAGGATGTTCGATCAGGGCTTCGCCTCCCGCGAGGACATCGATGCGTCCATGCAGCTCGGCTGCGGCCATCCGATGGGCCCTCTGGCGCTGCTGGACCTGATCGGGCTCGACTCCTCGTACGAGATCTGCGAGGCCCTGTGGCGCCAGTTCCGCGACGACCAGGACGCTCCGGCCCCCTTGCTCAAGCAGTACGTCGTGGCCGGTTACCTCGGTCGTAAGACGGGCCGGGGGTTCTACCGCTACGAGAAGCCCGAGTCTTCCAAGGTCGTCGACGGGGCCGGGTCCGAGACCTCCGCCGAGGGCTCCGGGATATCCACGGTCGGTGTCGTGGGCACCGGGTTGATGGCCTCCGGCATCGCCGAGGTCGCCGCGAAGGCCGGCAACGAGGTCATCCTGCGAGGTCGCAGCGAGGCCTCGATCAAGCGCGCCAAGGGCGCGGTGGAGAAGAGCCTGGGGCGGGCGGTCTCCAAAGGCAAGCTGGAGCAAGAGGCCGCCGACGAGATCCTGAGTCGCATCACCACCACTCTCGAGTTTTCGGATCTCGCCGAGGTGGACCTCGTCATCGAGGGAGTGGCCGAAGATCTCGAGGTCAAGACCGCGATCTTCAAGGAACTCGACGCCGCGGTGAAGCCCGACGCGATCCTGGCGTCCACGACCTCGTCGCTGTCGGTGGTCGATCTGGCCGCGGTGACGTCCCGGCCGGATCGCGTTCTGGGTCTGCACTTCTTCAACCCGGCCCCGATCATGAAGCTCGTCGAGGTCGTTCGAACGGTTGCTACGGACGCAGCCGTTGAGGAGAACGCGACGGCCTGGACGCGCGAGATCGGCAAGCACCCGGTGCGGTGCAGGGACCGCGCCGGTTTCATCGTGAACTTCCTCTTGTTCCCCTACCTCAACGACGCGGTGCGGATGCACGAGGAGGGTTACAGCACGCCGGAGGACATCGACGCCGCGATGAAGCTTGGGTGCGGACACCCCATGGGGCCGTTCGCTCTGATGGACATCGTGGGACTCGACGTCACCTACGCGATCCTGAATTCGCTCCACGAGGAGTTCCGCGAGCGTCGCTACGCCCCGGCCCCCCTGCTCGAGCACATGGTCAGAGCGGGTTACCTGGGTCGCAAGACGGGCCGCGGCTTCTACGACTACTCCAGCTGATGGCGCGTACCGCTTTCGTCACCGGGGCCGCTTCGGGGATCGGAGAGGGGATCGCGGAGCGTCTGTCGTCGGATGGGTTCGACGTGGTCGTCGCAGACATCGACGATGCGGGAGCCAAGCAGGTGGCCGAGCGCATCGGGGGCCGGGCCGTTCACTGTGACGTGTCCGACCTGGGCTCGGTGAAGGAAGCTCTGACCGGCCCCGTCGACGTTCTGGTCAACAACGCGGGTTTCGACTCGCCCGGCTTCTTCCTGCAGACCGATCCCGCGCAGTGGGACCGCCTCATCGCGGTCAACCTGATGGGCGTTCTGAACTGCACCTACGTCGCGGCCCCTCTGCTGGCAGAGCGCGCACGCGAGACCGGCTATGCACGCATCATCAACATCGCCTCGGACGCGGGCCGGGTGGGTTCGCTCGGCGAGGCCGTCTACTCGGCGGCCAAGGGCGGGGTGATCGCTTTCACGAAGTCGATGGCCCGCGAGCTGGCTCGGGACAGGATCACGGCCAACGCGGTCTGCCCGGGCCCCGCAGACACGCCGATGAGTCGGGCGATCCAAGAGCTAGAGATCGGAAAGAAGGTGTTCTCGAAGATGATCGAGGCCACCCCGCTCAAGCGCCTGGCCAGCATCGAAGACGTCGCCGGCCTCGTCTCCTACTTCGCCCGAGAGGAGTCCGGCTTCCTGACCGCGCAGGTAGTAAGCGTCAGCGGAGGCCTAACCATCCCCGCCTAACCGTTCTGAGTTAACTGGAGCACGTCTGGGCGTGCTTTTCCAACGTCAGAACGGTTACTTGGCGTCGCCTCGGCCGTTCAGGCCCGGGTATTCGCGGCCCCCGAAGGGGAACCGGGTGGAGAGGCGCCACGCGTCGTCGGCGCTGAACCGATCCCGGTAGTCCAGGTTACCGAGGCGTCGTCCCTGAGCGCGACCCGCCCTCTTCCACAGCGAGGCTGCGGTCGTGCGGCGCTCCTCTTCGATCGCTTTCTCGAGAGCGGCCTGGATCGCGGCCCGCTCGGCCTCCGTGGGCTCGCCGTCGATCGAGACGATGCGGAGGTCTGGCTTCACAGCGGGATGTTGCCGTGCTTTCGCTGCGGGATCGTCTCGCGCTTGCTGCGCAACATCTCGAGCGACTGCATCAAGCGTTGCCGGGTCATCTGCGGCTCGATGACATCGTCGACGTAACCACGCTCAGCCGCGATGTACGGGTTCGAGAACTTGGCGCCGTAGTCGGCGATCAACTCGGCCCTCCGTGCGTCTGCGTCCTCGGCCGAAGCGATCTCCTTGCGGTGGATGATGTTCACGGCCCCCTCGGCCCCCATCACCGCGATCTCTGCGGACGGCCACGCGAACGAGACGTCGGCTCGGATGTGCTTCGAGTTCATAACCACGTAGGCGCCGCCGTAGGCCTTGCGCGTGATGACGGTCATGCGAGGCACGGTGGCTTCGCTGAACGCGTAGAGGAGCTTCGAGCCGTGACGGATGATCCCGCCGTACTCCTGCTCGGTCCCGGGCAGGAACCCCGGCACGTCGACGAACGTGATCAGCGGGATGTTGAACGCGTCGCAGAAGCGCACGAAGCGTCCGGCCTTCGTTGAGGACTCGATGTCCAGGCAGCCGGCGAGCACCTGCGGCTGGTTCGCCACGATGCCCACCGAGTGACCGCCGAGCCGAGCGAAGCCGCACAGGATGTTCTGCGCCCAGTGCGGATGCACCTCGAAGAACTCGCCGTCGTCGAATACCGATGCCAGCACCTGGTGCATGTCGTACGGCTTGTTCGCGGAGTCCGGGATCAGGTCCAGCAACTCATCGCAGGAACGCATCGGGTCGTCGGTCGGTGGGAAGTAGGGCGGCGACTCGAAGTTGTTCGAAGGCAAGAACGACAGCAGGTAGCGGACCTGCTTCAAGCAGTCCTCATCATCCGCAGCGACGAAGTGCGCCACCCCAGACTTCGACGCGTGGCTCATCGCACCGCCGAGCTCCTCTTGCGTGACGGTCTCGCCGGTGACGGCTTTGATCACCTCTGGTCCGGTGATGAACATGTGTGAGGTCTCCGAGACCATGAAGGTGAAGTCGGTCATGGCGGGGGAGTAGACGGCGCCTCCTGCACAGGGGCCCATGATCGCCGAGATCTGCGGGATCACTCCGGACGAACGCACGTTGCGATCGAAGATGTACCCGTAGCCCGCGAGCGACGCGGCCCCCTCCTGGATGCGCGCACCACCCGAGTCGTTCAACCCGATCACCGGTGCGCCCGTCTCCAGCGCGAGGTCCATGATCTTGCAGATCTTCTCGCCCATGACCTCGCCGAGAGAGCCTCCGAACACGGTGAAGTCCTGCGCGAACACGAAGACCTTGCGACCATCGATCGTTCCCCAGCCCGTCACGACGGCGTCACTCAACGGTCGTTTGTTCTCGATCCCGAAGCCGTGAGAGCGATGCCGCACCAGCTTGTCGGTCTCGACGAACGAGCCCTTGTCCAGGAGCTTCTCGATGCGCTCGCGGGCGGTGAGCTTCCCGCGGTCGTGTTGTTTGGCGATCGCCCGGGAGCCGCCGGCCAGCTCGGCCTCGGCACGCATGCGCCGAAGCTCCTCGATCCGCTCCTCTATAGGCCGGGTCGGGGCCGCTGCGGCTGTCGGTTGGTCCTCTGCGATGCTCATCGGGCGCCGATTGTAGCCGTGGACCCACCCCCTTCCCTCAGGCCGTGAGAAATTCACAAATCGGACACTTTTCCTCCCGTCCGGGGGCAGGGGAGCCGCTCGTTGAGGCGAACCCAACCCCTATGGGACTGAACAGGTGGCTCGGCGACCTCAGAGAGACGCAGCGGAACCTCTCCGAGTTGCTGTCCGAGAACACAGCGGAGGAGCAGGCGGCGAGCCTCGAGATCGCGCGGAGCGCGAGCCGTTTCTCGCGCCGGACCCGTCAGGTCGTCGACGACAAGCTCACCTTCTCCGCCACACTGATGCGGGCCGGCGAGGTCTCGGCTGCCACCCGGTTGCTTGCCGAGGTCGAAGAAGAGGTCCGCAACGAAGAGATCGCTCTTATCGAAACCGTCAACGAGGTGAAGGTCGCTCAGGCCGTTCGTCGCAGTCGCATCACGCGCTTGCGCCTCGCCCGTTCGATGGCGGCAGCGATGCTGGGCGCATCCCTGCTCGCGTTCTCGGCCGTTGGAATGGCGGTTGCGGGAGCGCTCAAGGATCGCGACCGGGCCGAGACGCTGGCCCCCTTGCGGGTTCGCGACCAGCAGGGGGATCTGCGCGCCAGCAGTGCCGCTCCTCTGTCCGGGTCCGCTCGCAGTCTCATGCGCCGCCTCCAGATCGGAGACATCAACCTGGTGCTGACGCAGAAGCAGTTCCGGATGCTCAAGGAGCTGACCGGAGGCTCCGTCGACGAACAAGATCTCACCGATGTCGTCGGGCTGCTTCCGTCGGCGCTGGCGGAGAAGGTGCAGGACGTGATCGACCTTGCCGACAGCACGCTCGAGACCTCTCCCGAACCGACGTTGGAGACAACGCCTGCCCCGGTGATCAGGAAGATCGAACGAGCGAAGAAGAAGGCCGACGAAGCCGCCCGGGAAGAGACCGACGAGACGGGTGGTTCCGAGCAGCCCGCCGACGAAGACTCTCCATCTCCCAGTGACGAGGAAGAGACCTCCGAGAGCGAGGAAGAAGAAGGCGGCGACTCCGGTGGCAACAACGAGGGCGGCGGTTCGATCACCCCGCTCGAGGACGGTCTCTAAGCCCTACCGGGCCTCGAAGCTGCTTTCCCCGCCGTCTAGGCGGCCAACCAGACCGGCGGGACGGATCGTCACGCTTCCGACGTTGTCGTCGACGGTCCCGATCCGTTGGGCTCCGTAGCCCGAGGCTCTCAGCCGATCGATGGCGGCGAGGGCCTGGATCTCCGGAACGATCACGACGAACCCCACGCCCATATTGAAGACGCGGTACATCTCGGCTGCCTCGATGTTGCCGGCCTCTTGGATGAGCGTGAAGATCGCGGGCACCTCCGGGAGCACCTCGATGTCGTATCCCACCTGAGCATCCAGTCGGCACAGGTTCGTGAAACCGTCACTGGTGATGTGAACGAGGCCGCGTGTTTCGACGCGCGCGTTCCACAGTGCGACGATGCCTCGCACGTAGATCTCGGTCGGCTGCAGGAGCTCTTCGCCGATGCTGCGCCCCAGAGAAGTGACCTCGTCGCTCAGCTGATGGCGTCCCCATTCGAGCAGGGCCTTGCGCGCAAGCGTCAGTCCGTTCGAATGGATCCCGGAGGAGCGGATGCCGATGATGGCGTCGCCCACCTCGACGGAACGCCCCAGCACGAGCTTGTCGGGATGAACCGTTCCTATCGCCGTTCCTACGAGGTCGAAGGCGGTGGCGTCGCCTTCACCCGTTCCGTCTGAGCCGATCACCTCCGGCAACTGCGCCAGCTCGCCGCCGGGGATCGCGATACCAGCTTCCTTGGCGGCGCCTCCGAGCCCTTTAAGGATCTCTTCGGTGCGCCGTGGGTCGAGCGTGTGGACCCCCAGGTAGTCCACCATCGCGATCGGGCGCGCCCCCACGCAGATGATGTCGTTCACGTTCATCGCCACGCAGTCGAAACCGATCGTGTCGTAGCGGTCCAGCGCGGAGGCGACGATCGTTTTGGAGCCGACGCCGTCGGTCGAGAAGGCGATCGCCAGATCCTCGTTCAGCTTGGCGACGCTCGCGTACTGGCCGAAACGCGTGATGATCTCGGCCCCCTCGGGCAAGGACAAGGTGGGACCGAGATGGCGTTCTATCGAACTGAGAGCGTCTCCTTGGCCCCGTACGCCCGCTTGCGTGTAGCTGCTCGAAGTCACCGGTCGACCGTACCTTGGATCAACCGACGGGCTCGTGAGGTTCGACCGGTTCGGCCTCTGTGGTCGCGCTCCGGCGGGCCGGCGGCTCCCCTGAGAGGCGAAGCGCGAAGAACAGCACGATCAGCGCCGGGATAGCGCCCACGAGATAGGCGCCTTCGTACCCGAACGAGCTTTCGGCCACGGCTCCGAGAAGGGTCGGTGCGATGAGATAGCCGAGGTCGCCCGTCATCTGATTGACGCCGACCGCGGCCCCGGAGCCTCCCTCGGGGATCGCGTCGGCCATCAGGCCACCGGCCGCGGTGCCCCCCGCGGCCACGCCGGCCCCGATCAGCATCATCAGCGGGAAGAAGGCGAAGGGGACGCTTTCGATCTGGCCCATCAGGAAGGTCGCCAGAGCCGTTACCGCGAGGCTGGGCACCAGCACGGAGCGGCGGCCGTACAGGTCCGACGCACGCCCGGCTACCCAGAGGATCAGGACCTCACCGATCGAGAGCATCGCGATGGCGGCGCCGATCTGATCCGTGGACAGCTCCAGTCGGTTCTTCGCATAGACGACCCCGACGATCTGGCTCGGCCCCGAGATCGTCCACCAGCCGACGAAGGTCGCGAGCAGAGCGACGACGTAACGCAGATCCTTGAGCAAGGGCCGGGCGGCGCGGAGAGATTCGAGCGGCGACTTCCGCTCGCGCCTGAACAACGCTTCTTCTCCGCCCATGACTACGTAGGCGATGACGGTCGCGACCAGCAGGCCGGTCGCGTAGAAGTGGAAGGGGGCCGCGACACCGAAACGCGCGGCCGCGATGCCGCCGAGCAAGGGCCCCGCCGCGATCCCGACCAGGAAGGATGAGCGGAAGGCCCCCGTCGCGCGGCCCATGGCCTCGGGCTCGATGATCCGCAGGATCCGGTTCATCAGGCCGGCGATGAACAGCGCCGAACCGGCCCCACCGAACCCGCGCGCCAGCACCAGCTGAGTGAACGTCGTCGAGAACCCGGCCGCGTAGGAGGACGCGGCCACGACCAGCAGCCCCGTCATCGTCGAGGCGCGTTCGCCGAAGCGATCCACGACGAGTCCGCCGACCAGGCCGAACGAGAACCTCGTCAGCCCGAAGACAAGTTGGACCAGTCCGATGGCGGCGAGACCGACGCCGAAGGATTCGGCGAGCAAGGGCAGGACGGGGATGACCATGCCGAAGCCGAGCGCGACCGTGATCGATATCGCGAGGAGCTTGCGGAACTCGGGCCGCTTGAGCGGTGAGAGGACTTCGTTCAGTGGTCGGCGGGTTTCTGGATCAGCTCGACCAGCAATCCGTGGTTCCCCTTGGGGTGCACGAAGGCGACCATGTGCCCGCGGCCTCCTTTGCGAGGAGCTTCATCGATCAACGGAACACCTTGCTCCTTGAGCTGGGCCAGCGCGCCCTCGAGGTCGTCGACCTCGTAGGCGATGTGATGGAGACCCTCGCCCCGCTTGGCGAGGAACTTCCCGACGGTGGTGTCCGGGCCGGTGGCTCCGAGAAGCTGGAGGTAGGACTCGCCGAGGGGAAGCATGGCTTCCTCCACGCCCTGGTCCTCGACCCGCTCCCGATGCTCGACCGTGAGGCCCCAGGTCTTCGAGTAATGCTCGACCGCAGCGTCAAGGTCGGCGACGGCCAGTGCGACGTGCTCGATCTTGTTCAACATGCCCGGCATCCTAAGAGCCACGCGGACCCTTAGATGTCGGTGAAGTCGCCGTGGCGGCCCTTGCCGGAGGCGAAGCGCTCGGCCCCGGTCTGGGTCTCTCCGGTCGCGGCCGCTACGATCCCCCAGGTGAACTCCTGAGCCATCGCCTCGTCCAGGGTCAGCCCCCACTGCGCGAACACGGACCGTCGGTCGGCGCGCATGACCGCTTGCGGGAAGCGCGCTACGTCTTCGGCGAGCGCGACTGCCTCTTCCAGGGCGCGGCCGGGCTCGACGACCCGATTCACCAGACCCATCTCGTACGCCTCGCTCCCGTCGACGGGGCGGCCGGTGAGGATCATGTCCAGAGCCCGGCTTTGGCCGATCAGCCGTGGTAGACGGACGGTGCCTCCGTCGACGAGTGGCACGCCCCACCGCCGGTCGTAGAACCCGAAGGTGGCGTCACGCGCCGCGACGCGGAGGTCGCACCAGAGCAGGAGCTCCATCCCGCCAGCCACCGCGTGCCCTTCGATCGCCGCGATAACGGGTTTGTCCAGAGCCATCCGCGTCGGTCCCATCGGACCGTCACCGGTCGGGTCGATGCGGTTAGCGCGGCCCGGATCGTCCGCTAACGCTTTCAGGTCGGCGCCAGCACAGAAGGTGCCCGCGCTTCCCGTCAAAACGGCAACCAGTTGCGAGTCGTCTTCTTCGAAGCGCCTGAAGGCGTCGCTGAGACCCTGCGCGGTGGGACCGTCGACGGCGTTGCGTACCTCGGGCCGGTCGATCGTGACGATCGTGACCGGCCCTCGCTGCTCCGTAAGGACTCCCGCCAACCTCTAGCCCATCTCTCCCAGCTCGAGGCGCGACTCGCAAATGAGGGGCTCGAAGCTCTCGATCAACTCCTGCATCCCGGCGACATGACGTTCGAAATCGGGACTCGTTCGGAAGGCCACGATCTGATCCGCGCTCTCCCACGAGCCGAAGCTGTAGAAGTTCGTCGGGGAATCCCCGTCCTGGAGCAAGCGGATCCCGGTCGCTCCCCGCTCCATGGCAGCTGCGGCGAAGTCCTGCCACAGGGCTACGAATCCGTCCTCTCGCCCCTCTTTGACCTTCCACCGGCCGTGCGTGTACGGGACTCCCACCGGTCACCTCCTGCTCGAGCGCGTCTAGCTCGTACAATCTTGAGTCTTACCGATACCGCTCCGAAAGGGGTCTCCCAGTGGCACATTCCGTCGTCGTTTCCGCAGCACGAACCGCGATCGGCAAGTTCGGAGGAACCCTCGCCGGCATCCCCGCGGTTGACCTTGGGGGCCGCGCCATCGAGGGAGCCCTCGAGCGCGCCGGCATCTCCGGAGACCAGGTGGACTACGTGATCATGGGCCAGGTCCTCCAGGCTGGAGCGGGTCAGATCACCGCGCGCCAGGCCGCGATCAAGGGCGGCATCCCGGACTCCGTTCCGGCCATCACTATCAACAAGGTGTGTCTGTCGGGTCTGAACGCGATCGCGATCGCCGACCAGATGATCCGGGCCGGAGATGCTTCGGTGGTCGTTGCCGGAGGCATGGAGTCGATGGACCAGGCTCCCTACCTGCTCCCCAAGGCCCGCACCGGTTACAGGATGGGCGACGGCAAGCTGGTCGACTCGATGATCTTCGACGGTCTGTGGGACGCCTTCACCGACAAGCACATGGGCGCGCAGTCCGAGGACGTGAACACGGAGTTCAAGATCACACGCGAAGAGCAAGACGCCTGGTCTCTCCGTTCGCACCAGCGTGCCTCGGCGGCGATCGAGGAAGGTCGCTTCAAAGAAGAGATCGTTCCCTTCGAGGTCCCGCAGCGCAAGGGCGATCCGATCGTGTTCGACACCGACGAAGGTGTGCGCGCTGAGACCACCGCGGAATCGCTCGCGAAGCTCAGGACCGCCTTCAACAAGGAAGGCACGATCACCGCCGGCAACGCCTCGCAGGTCTCGGATGGAGGCGCGGCCGTGATCGTCATGAGCGCCGAGCGCGCTCAGGAGCTCGGCGTCACGCCGATCGCCGAGATCGTCGCGCACGGGATGTCGGCAGAGAAGCCCCCGTACCTCCACACCGTCCCGGCCCTCGCAGCGCAGGCCGCTCTCAAGAAGGCCGGTCTGTCGATCGGGGACATCGACCTCGTCGAGATCAACGAGGCCTTCGCCGCGGTCGCCCTGCACTCCACCCGGATGCTGTTCAACGGTGACGCCGACGCAGAGGAGAAGGTCAACGTGAACGGGGGAGCGGTGGCGCTGGGTCATCCGATCGGCTGCACGGGAGCTCGCCTCACCGTCACGCTGCTGCACGAGCTGAAGCGCCGCGGCGGCGGTACCGGCATCGCCACGCTGTGCGGCGGCGGCGGCCAGGGCGACGCCATCATCTACCGCACCCTCTAAGAGAGCGCAGGCGGCGCGAACCCGTCGGCGAGCCGACGGCCCTGAGTCGCATGTCGCTCGATAGCTGGACGAGCGCTGGCGACATGCGACTCAGCGAGCAGGCAGCGCGCCGTTCAGGCGCCCGCCTGTGTCCTGAGGCGAGTCGATGGGCCCGCCGCCGGAGCGACCCGAAGGGTCCTGGATTCGGGCGCGTCTGCGCGGTTCACTTCCCTTAGGAGTTCTAGGGGAGGAGGGCGTCGTGTTCGATCGTTCGGTGCTGCGTTGGGGAGGGCTCGCTGGGATGGTCGGTGCCGCGGTCGGCTCCGTGGCGAACCTGATGCATCCGCGGGGCGATGAAGTCGCTTCCGCTCAGGGCATCGTTGAGATGGCGGCCGGGAGCGACATCTGGATACTCGACCACTATCTGATCGCCTGGTCGATCGCTCTCGGGGGCTTCGGCCTCATCGCCCTTGCGAAGTCGCTCGCGCAGGAGCCGGCGCGTTCGTGGGGGTCGATCGCCATCGCTTTCACCATCGGTTCCGTGGTGGTCGGTTACCTGCTGGCTGCCATCGATGGAACGGCATTGAAGGACGCAGCGGACAACGGAGGGCCGGAGGCCCTCGCCGTTGCCCAGGTATCTGCGGGGCTCTTCACCGCGATGATGGGATCGCTGTTCGGTGTCGCGCCGATACTGATCGGGATCGCGCTGCTCTCGACGAGTCAGTACCCGAAGTGGCTGGGCACCCTCGCCGTCGCCTCGGGCGCCGTCGGAGTGTTCACGAGTTCGTACCAATACCTCGTCGGTTACGAACCGGTCGTGGGCAACTACCTGTTCACGTTGGGATCGTTCGGTACGACGATCGTTCTGTTCGCGGGCGGGTGGTTCCTATGGAAGGGCGAGTACGCGGGCGTCGCGAACGAGCCGATCGCAGGAGGCCGTCCCGTTATCTAGTCGCTGAAGCGGCGGAACAGATCGATCTTGTCCTTGTGCTTCTCCCGTAACTCGGGATCGCTGACACCCATCCCGTCCTCGGGAGCGAGCACTCGGATGCCGATCTTCCCTTTGTGCAGGTTGTGGTGGACCTGGTACGCGGCTTCTCCCGTCTCCGACAGCGGATAGGTCTTCGACAGGATCGGGTGGATCATGCCGAGGGCCGCGAGCCGGTTCGACTCCCACGCCTCTTTGTAGTTGGCGAAGTGCGAACCGATGATCGACTTGAGCATCATCCATAGGTAACGGTTGTCGTAGACGTGCTCGTACCCGGATGTCGACGCGCAGGTCACAACCTTGCCTCCCCGCTTCACGACGAACACACTGGCCCCGAAGGTTTGCTTGCCGGGGTGCTCGAAGACGATGTCGGGGTCTTCGCCGACCATCGACCGGATCTGCTTGCCGAAGCGACGGAACTCCTTCTGGTCCTGTTGTCCGTCCTTCCAGAACTGGTAGCCCTCGGCCTTGCGATCGATCACGTGCTCGACGCCGATCTCGTGCAGTAGCTCCACCTTCTCGGGGGATGAGACGACCCCGACGGGGATCCCGCCGCCGTTCAACACGTACTGACATGCGAAGCCTCCGAGGCCACCCGTGGCCCCCCAGATCAACACCACATCGCCCTGCTTCATGTTGGCGCCGTTAGGAGAAACCAGCATCCGGTAAGACGTGGAGGAGACGAGGCCGAGACAGGCGGCCTCTTCCCAGGTCAGGTGCTTGGGCTTCGGCATGAGCTGGTTGGCCTTGACCATCGAGATCTCGGCCAGGCTTCCGAAGTTGGTCTCGAAGCCCCAGATGCGCTGACGCGGATCCATCATCGAGTCGTCGTGGCCCCCGGGGGATTCCATGTCCACGTAGTTGCAGTGAACGGTGACCTCGTCGCCCGGCTTCCACTGGGTGACTCCGGGGCCCGTCTTCAGCACGACCCCCGCCGCGTCCGAACCGACGATGTGATAGTCGAGGTTGTGCCGGGCCCCCAGCTCACCTTCACGCCCGAACTTCTCCAGGAACGCGAACGTCGAGACCGGTTCGAAGATCGAGGTCCAAACGGTGTTGAAGTTGACAGCAGACGCCATCACGGCGATCAGGCACTCGTTCGGCCCGAGGGGAGGCAGCGGGACCTCGTCGACGTGAAGGGCCTTACGGGGGTCCTTCTCCTCTGACGGGATCCCTTCGAACATGTCTTGCTGATCCTTGCGGGTGAAGGCGGCAACGATGCTCTCGGGCAACTTGAGGGAGCCGATCTCTTCGGCTCCGGCTCCATTAACGATGGCGTCGCGGATCTGGGCGATGTCTCCGGCCACGGGGCTCCTCCTTGGTTTCCTTTAGGCGGGGGAGCCTACCCAAAGGCCTCAGCAGGGTTCCAGAAGCGCCGATATTGAAGAGAAAGCAGGAGGATGGGGTCGTGCTGAAGAGGCTGCTCGGGCTGTTGCTGTGCGCGGGCTTGCTCGCGCCGCTCACGAGCTCCGCCTCACCCGTCAGGACCCAGTTCGTCTGCTTCGGCGAGGCCACGAAGCTCTGGAAGCCGGATCGTCGGGGCGTCGTCCGCGGCTCCGAGCGGGCGGATGTGATCGTCGTGAAGGAGCGGGACGTGGTCGTCCTGGGCCGGGGCGGCAACGACAGGATCTGCACGGTGCGGAAGGCGTACGTGGCGGGTGGGGCCGGCCACGATTCGATATCGACCTTCAGAGGCAAGGATCGCGTCGATGGGGGGCCCGGCAGGGATTACCTGAACGGTGGCCCCGACTCCGACCGCCTCTACGGTGGCTACGGAGCCTCCGACACCTTGGTCGGCGGAGCCGGAGACGACCTCTTGGACGGCGGCGACGGGGAGTCCGCAGACGATTTCCTCTTCGGCGGCTCCGGTGATGACGACCTCCTCGGAGGCGAGGGCGCCGATCTGTTGCTCGGCGGGGAGGGAGCGGACCTGATCGACGGCGGCTCGGGTCCATCCGACACCGTCAACTTCGTCTTCGAAGACCTAGGCGTAGCGGTCGACCTCTCGAGGGTGGGCGAGGCGCTCGCCACGGGGGATGCGCTCTACGGCATCGAGAACGTACGCGGCTCGGACCTCGCCGACACGATCACAGGCTCGGTCGCGGCCAACGCGCTGTGGGGCGGCGACGGTGACGACGTGATCCAAGCGTCGTCCGGTTCCGACGTGGTGGATGGCGGGGCCGGCGCGGACGCGCTCGATGGGGGAGACGAACGTGATGTGTTGTCGTTCCTGGATTCTTCCGCGGGGGTCACGGTCGATCTCGAGACTGGAGCGACCTCGAACGGCGACGGGTTGCTCGGCTTCGAGGACATCCGCGGCTCGGCGCACGACGATCAGCTGTCCGGCGACGCAGGCGCCAACGACCTTTCGGGCTCTCGCGGAGCGGACCAGCTATTCGGACTCGATGGCGACGACACCTTGTCGAGCGGGGGTGGGGACGCAGGAGAAGGCAACGACACCTGCTTCGAGGTCGAGGGTGAGATCGCCAGCTGCGAGGTGCCGGTCCCGGTGGCCCCGATGCGTCGCTCGATCATCACGTCGCCTCTGCAGGCCTCGACGGTTGATATCGAGGCCTTCACCGAGATCACCGGTCTGGGCTTTGCGGGTCAGGTCGCGCTTCGGCGACTCAGCGGCTCCGGCTGCTATTGGTGGCACGCGCGACTCGCTCACATGGAGGCAGGCCACTGCGGGCGAGCTTTCTGGAACGACGCGAAGCTCGACGACAACGGATCCTGGTCCAAACGGATCCCGCAGCCGGCGCAACTCTTGAACGCCGGGCACTACGAGGTGTGGTCGCGGATCGTGACCCGAGACTTCACCGAGAGGGAGTTCCAAGCTCCCTACAACCTGGTGCAGTTCCGCCTGCGCTAACCCCGCGGCTGTTACACCTAGAAACCATGGATCCCTGGTTGAGGAACGCGGCGCGTCGAGCTATCGGCTTCATGCCCGACGACGAAGGCATGGCGCTCTACGAAGCCGCGCTCGAAGCCGCTCCGCGCGGCCCCCTCCTGGAGATCGGCAGCTACTGCGGCAAGTCCACTCTCTATCTGGCCGCAGCCGCGCGTGAGCGCGATTCGATCGTCTTCTCGGTCGATCACCACCGCGGTTCGGAAGAGCATCAACCGGGCGAGGAGTATCACGATCCTGCACTCACGGACGCCGATGGCAAGGTCGACACCTTGGCCACGTTCCGCAGAACGATCGAGCAAGCCGGTGTCTCCGAGGTCGTCGTCGGCATCGTCGCTGCCTCTCAGGTGGCCGCCAAGGCGTGGGCCACCCCGGTCGCTTTGGCGTTCATCGACGGCGGTCACAGCATCGAGGCGGCTATGGCCGACTACCGCGTCTGGACCCCGCATCTGATCGAGGGCGGGCTGCTCGCTATCCACGACGTGTTCGAGGACCCGGCGGAGGGCGGTCGTCCGCCGTTCGAGATCTATCAACACGCGCTCCAGACCGGAAGCTTCGAGGACCTCTCCAAGAGAGGAAGTCTGCGCGTGCTCAGGAAGAGCGCGAGCTAGAACACCTGTGCGGTGATGCCTCCCGCCAGCACGTCTGCCGCGAGCACGACCGAGCCCGATCCCCAGGTGGGCTTCTGTCGCGGCCACACCGTGCCGTCTGGGAACGTGGCCCCGATCCAGTAGGCGCCGTCGTCGGCGCGCAGATGATCGACCCATGCGAGAAGCAGGTTGGCTTCGGTCGTCCTTCCCATCACCCACAGAGCCAGCACCAGCTCGGCCGTCTCTCCCGATGTGATCCAGGGCCTGTCTGCGACGCAGCGCGCCCCGCGGTTGGGAACCACGAACTCGTCCCAGCGCTCGCTAAGTCGGAACCCGGCGGCTTCGCCCTCGACCGCGCGCGCCAGCACCGGGTAGTACCAGTCCATCGAGAAGCGCCGCTTCGCTGCGAAGAGGTGGTCCCCTTGACGTATCGCTCCTCCGATGGCGGCCTGTGACAGCTCCCAGTCGGTCCTCTCGACCCCCAGCTCCGCGGCGATCAGGATCGCGCTCCGCAGGCTCATGAAGATGCAGGAGTTCGAGGTGAGCAATGAGGTGCGGGCCATACGGCCCTTGGCGTCCCGTGCCCATGCGATCGTCCCGTCCGGCTTCTGCATCTCCAGGACGAAGCCCATCGCCTGTTCCACGACCGGCCACATCTCCTCGAGGAACCCACGGTCCTCGGTGATCAGGAAGTGATGCCAGACGCCGAAGGCGACGTAGGCGCAGAAGTTCGCGTCCAACGTGCGGTCGACCACCTCGGCTCCCAGATAGCCCGACGACCACGCACCGTCCGGCCGCTGTGTCGCGAACAGCCACGAGTAGGCGAGTTCGGCCGCCGAGCGGAGTCCACCCACATCCAGTGCCATCACAGCTTCGACGTGGTTCCAGGGATTCGTGATCCCGCCGGGGAACTCGGGGATCGCGCCACTGCCTTGCTGCACGGACGCGATCGCATCGCACGTGGACAGGAGCCGCGCTCTGTCCAGCGCGAAAGCGGCCTCAAGCACCGTTCTTGTCCGCGTAGACGACGACGCTCTTGCCTAGAACGGGGTTGAGAGCCTTCTCCAGCGCGTCGATAGCACGCGACCGGCTCTCGATCTGCCACACCAACATGCGGTGGTACAGCTTCGGGAGCGGAGCCTCTTCGTCTCGGACCCCGCTGGCGCATTTCAACCACCAGTAAGGGGCGTGCAAAGCGTGAGCGTGGTGCACCCGTTGCGGGCGCAGGCCCTGAGCCGACAGCTTGCCGACGAGCTCTTCGGCCTTGTAGATCCGCACGTGCCCGCCTTCGTTCGCGTGGTACTCGTCGGAAAGCGCCCAACAGACGCGCTCCGGCCACCAGCGCGGCACGCTGACCGCGGCTTTTCCCTGGGGGTGGAGGACTCGCTCGATCTCTCGCATCGCGTCGGTGTCGTTCGGGATGTGCTCGAGCACCTCCGAGACGATGATCCGATCGAAGGAGCCGCTCGCGAAGGGGAGCTGGGTGGCGTCTCCGCAGAGGAACGCGGCCCCCGCCTCGGGAGGAAGGTCCCCCGACAGCAACATGGCTGCGGCCATCTCCTGCACGTCCCGGAGCAACTTGCGATCGAGGTCCACGCCGACGACGTGCGCTCCTCGCTCCAGCGCGGCGTAGGTATGACGTCCCGCGCCACAGCCGAGGTCGAGGACCCGATGTCCCGGCCGTACGTCGAGGAGATCAAACTCGACGGTCAACACCGGGCGATGGCCTCCTCGTAGCACTCCACGGTCGCCTCGGCGGCGGCGGCCCAGGTGAATCGCTCGAGCACGCGTTCCCGCCCGCGCTCACCGATCGCACGTCTCTGGGACGGATCGTCCAAGAGGTCCCCGATCGCGGCGGCCAGCGCCCCAGCATCGCCGGGCGGTACCAGCCGTGCGCTCTCGCCGTCTCGCCCGACGACCTCGGGCAGCGCTCCGCCCGTCGATGCGACCAGGGCGGTCCCCGTTGCCATCGCTTCGATCGCGGGCAGCGAGAACCCCTCGTATAGGGAGGGCACGACCGCGACCTGAGCTTTTTGGTACAGCTCCACGATCCGATCCCAGGCGATGCCGCTCTCGAAGCGGATGGAGCCCTCCAGGCCGAACCGTTCGATCGCGTTGGCGACCGCTCCTCCCTCGGCCGCCTTGCCGATCACCACCAGATCCGCCTCCCGTTCGGTGCGGAGCTTCGCCAGGGCCTCGATCAGGAAGAGGAGCCCTTTGAGGGGGACGTCGGCGCTTGCGGTCGTCACGATCCGTCCGGGGATCGAACGATCGACAGACGCCGGCTTGAACAGATCCGTGTCGACGCCATTGTGGATCACCTTGACCTTGCGAACATCGACCCCGAACTCCCGGACCACGTCGGTTCTTGCCGCGTCGGAGACGGTCATGAGCGCGGGAAGCCTTCGCGCCACCCGGCCCTGCATCTTCGTGAAGCCGTACCACCTCCGCAGCGACAAACGCTTCTTGGGGTCCGAGGTGTGGGCGAGCTCGAGTCGGAGGTCGATCGAGCAAGGGTGGTGAACGGTCGCGACGACCGGGGTGCCTTCGCGCAGAAGCCGCAAGAGCCCGTAACCGAGCGACTGGTTGTCGTGCACGATGTCGAACGGCCCCCGCGCCAGCGCCCGGGCCGCCCGCAAGGAGAAGGTCAGAGGCTCGGGGAAGGCGGCGGTGCACATGACGGCGTACTCCAGCACGTCGATCCCGTCCCGGAACTCGCTGCGGCGGGGGGTCCTGAAGGGATCGTCCGCCCGGTAGAGATCGAGACTCGGAAGCTTGCGGAGAGCCACGCCATTGCCTAGGTCGGGATAGGGCTGTCCGGAGAACACGGTGACGCGGTGGCCCGCCTCCACCAGGGCTTCGGAGAGGTAGCGGACGTAGACCCCTTGGCCTCCCGAGAAGGGGTTACCTCGGTAGGTGAGGAGGGCTATGTTCAATGGTCTGCGGCCGGGGGTCATGGGACGGAAACCCTAAGCGGCGCTCAAGTAGCATCGGACGATGAGCGAAGGCCTTTCATTCCATCTGACCGACGAGCAGCGCGAGTTCCAGCGCTCGGTCCGTCAGCTCGTCCAAGACAAGGTCGCCCCGAGAGCGGCCGAGATCGACGAAGCCGATGAATATCCGCACGACGTCGACAAAGCTTTCGTCGACGCGGGCTTCGCCGGCGTCTCTTATCCCGAGGAATACGGAGGCGCCGGAGGCGGCGCGGTCGAGATGTGCATCTTGATCGAGGAGATCTCGAAGGTCTGCGCCGGCGTCTCGCTGATCCCCGCAGTGAACAAGCTTGGGGCGATCCCGGTACTTCTAGGCGGTACCGACGAGCAGAAGAAGATGATCTGCACCGGGTTGACGAACGGTGATGTGCGCATGTCGTACTGCCTGACCGAGCCGGGCTCCGGTTCGGACGCGGCCGCCATGCGCAGCCGCGCTACCAAAGACGGCGACGACTGGATCATCAAGGGCACCAAGCGCTTCATCACGGGCGCGGGAGCTTCGAACCTGTACACGTATTTCGCGGTGACCGACCCCGACGGGACCAAGGGCCGCAACATCACCTGTTTCCTCGTCTCCAGCGACCTGGATGGGTTCGAGCTCGGGCGCAAGGAAGACAAGATGGGGATCAGGGGGTCGCCCACCCGCGAGGTGATCCTGAACGACGTCCGCGTGCCCGCGGAGAACGTCGTCGGCGAGGTCAACGGCGGGTTCCCTCTCGCCATGCGAACGCTCGACTTCTCACGTCCGACCGTCGCCGCGCAGGCGTTGGGGATCGCACAGGGAGCCTTCGACTTCGCGGTTGGCTATTGCAAGGAGCGCGAGCAGTTCGGCAAGCCGATCGCAGCTTTCCAAGGCATGCAGTTCATGTTCGCCGAGATGGCGATGAAGATCGAAACGGCTCGCATGGCCGTCTACAAGGCCGCCACCGCGGTCGATGAGGACGCCAAGGACGTGTCCTACTGGGCCGCCATCGCGAAGTGCTACGCCTCCGACGTTGCCATGTCCGTGACGACAGATTGCGTGCAGGCCCTTGGCGGATACGGATACATCCGTGAGTACCCGGTCGAGCGCTTCATGCGCGACGCCAAGATCACGCAGATCTACGAAGGGACCAACCAGATCCAGCGCGTGGTCATCGCTCGCTCGATCTTCGGCAAGGTCTAGGCGTGACAGACGGTCCGCGGTGGGTGGAACTCACTCGGGCCGTCGGCGAGATCAACGCTCGGCTGATCGCGGGCGATCTCGAGAACGAAGAGATCCGCACGCATATCGAGTTGGAAGGCTCGTCCTGGCTGTATGCAGGCGAAGACCCGAACCGGATGGCAACGATCTACGTGCTCGACGAGGATCTGGAGCGGGCTGAACGCGTCCTGGAGGAAGCGAGCAGCGGGGCGACCGCCGGCGACGTGGACGCGTCGGACTTCGACGAGGGCGGCGACCGGGCCTCGGGCGACGAAGGGATCTCTGCGGGCTATCCGATCCTGGCGGAGCAGGACACCGGTCTCCGTTCTCGCCCGCTGCGCTGGTTGATCGGGGCGGTGATCCTCGGAGCCCTCGTGTTCGCCCTGCTCCGGGACAGCTCGTTGGACTTCCTCGACCTCACCCCTTAGCCACCGGAATAGGCTGGGATCCATGACCGGATATCGGATCGACAAGGACAGCCTGGGCGAGGTCCGGGTACCCGAAGAGCGGCTCTGGGGAGCTCAGACCCAGCGCTCGATCGAGAACTTCGACATCGGACGCGACCGGTTCGTCTGGGGACGTCCGGTCATCAGGGCCTTCGGTCTGTTGAAGAAGGCCGCCGCTCTCGCGAACGGAGAGCTCGGCGAGTTGCCGGAGGAGAAGGTCGACCTCATAGCCCGGGCGGCAGACGATGTCATCGCCGGCAACCTCGACGACGAGTTCCCTCTGGTCGTGTGGCAGACCGGGTCGGGAACGCAGTCCAACATGAACGCGAACGAGGTCATCGCCAACCGAGCGATCCAGCTGGCCGGTGGCGAGGTCGGATCGAAGGATCCGATCCACCCCAACGACGACGTGAACAGGGGCCAGTCCTCCAACGACACCTTCCCGACGGCGATGCACATCGTTGTCGTCGAGCAGGTAGAGGACGTGTTGGTCCCCGCCGTTACGAAGCTCCGTGACACTCTCGACGAGAAAGCCAAGTCCTACGACGACGTCATCATGGTCGGCCGTACGCACCTCCAGGACGCGACCCCGGTTCGTTTGTCACAGGTGATCTCCGGATGGGTTGCCCAGATCGACCAGGCCCTCGACGGGATCAGGAGGATGCTGCCCGGCGTCCAGGACCTGGCGATCGGCGGTACGGCGGTGGGCACCGGCTTGAACGCTCATCCACGCTTCGGCGATCTCGTGGCAGAGAAGCTCACCGCCGAAACCGGCAAGCGCTTCACCGCAGCTGACAACAAGTTCGCCGCCTTGTCCGCGCACGATGCGATGGTCGATGCCAGCGCCGCGATCAGGACCCTCGCGATCGCCCTCTACAAGATCGCGAACGACGTCAGGTACTACGCGATGGGGCCGAGGGCCGGTATCGCCGAGCTGAAGATCCCGGAGAACGAGCCGGGCAGCTCGATCATGCCCGGCAAGATCAACCCCACTCAGTCGGAAGCCATGACCATGGTGTGCGGCCAGGTCATCGGTAACGACGCGGCCGTGGCCTTCGGCGGCACGCAGGGAGCGTTCCAGCTGAACGTCTACAAGCCCCTGATGCTCCACAACGTGCTGGAGTCGATCACGCTGCTGTCGGACGCGTGCATCTCGTTCAACGATCACGCGGCGGTGGGCATCGAGCCGAACCGGAAGGTCATCGAAGAGCATCTCGAGAACTCCCTGATGTTGGTGACCGCGCTCAATCCGCACATCGGATACGAGAGGTCGGCCGAGATCGCGCTCCTGGCGCACCGCGAGGACATGAGCCTCAGGGACGCAGCCCTGAAGCTCGGTTACGTCACCGAAGAGCAGTTCGACGAGTGGGTCCGCCCCGAGGACATGACCGGCCCGTCGGCCTGAAGCGATATCTCCATAAGACCTTCACAGCGGCTGCACCTCCTTAACGAGCCCCTGACTCCATAATCGGACCGGTATGAGATTCCCCTTCCGCAAGGAGCCCGATCCGTTCGCGCCCGCCGCCTTCGGCGACGAGCCTCCGGTCGTCGAGAAGCTCAAGCGACGGCCGTGGTGGCAGTGGGCCGTGCTGGGTGTTCTCGTGCTGATCGCGGCCGCATCCGGATTCGCCGCCTACAAGTACTACCGGGTGCAGGGCAGGATCCAGCAGGAGGTTCCGGGTGTCGAGAGGCGCCAGGAAGAGCTGGCTCCCTTCAACGCGCTGCTCGTCGGTTCCGACTCTCGGGGCGACCTGACGGAGGAGGAGCAGCTCGAGCTGGGGGCCGCCGCCGTCGACGGGGAACGCGCCGACACGATCATCCTCGCTCACATCGACCCGGCCGAGAACCGCGTCACGATGGTGCAGTTCCCACGCGATCTCTACGTCCCCATCGCCGGCGGAGGAGAAGACAAGATCAACGCCGCGCTGATGGGCGGCCCCGACGATCTCGTGAAGACGATCAAGGACCTGACGGGTCTGACCATCAACCAGTACGTCCAGGTGAACATCGCAGGGTTCCGCGACCTGGTCGACGCTCTCGGCGGGGTGGAGATCTGCATCACCGAGCCGATCCCGTTCGATCCCCAGACCGGCATCGAGGTCACCCCGGAAGAGGTTGGCATGGTGAAGTTCGACGGCGACCGGGCTCTTCGCTTCGTCCGCTCCCGGAACTTCGCGACCGGTGACTTCGCACGTATCCAGAACCAGCAGAAGTTCGTGGCCGCGGCCATCAACAAGATCACCTCGAGCTCGACGATCCTCAACCCTGGGCGGCTCAACCGTCTGGCGGACGTCGCCGGGGACAACCTGAAGACGGACAAGCACACGACGATCCTCGGGTTGAGGGGCCTGGCCCAGCGCTTGCGTTCGTTCGATCCCGAGCACTACGAGGCCTACGTGGTCCCCAACCTGGGGATCGGCAACATCAACGGCGCTTCGGTCGTGTTGCCCGACGAGCCCGCGATGGACCTCCTCTTCGGCGCCGTCGGCGACAACCGATCACCCGCGGAGGCGGACGGCGTTCCCGCGATCGAGCCATCCTCCGTCCAGGTGGGTGTCTACGACACCGCCGCTAACGTCGGAGCTGCTTCGGGGGCCGCCGCAGCTCTGACCGAAGCCACGGGGACGCGGCTGAAAGCACCGGTGAACATCGCGAGCACCGGGACGACGGAAGCTCCTGCCCGGCCTAAGACGGTCGTGATCTGGGATCCCGACCGTCCGGAGGCCGAGGCGAAAGCCGAACTGGTCGCCGCGGTCATCCCAGGGGCCAGGGTCCGCAAAGGTCAGCTCGAGGAAGGTCTCGATGTGGGTGTGATCGTGGGCACGGACGAGTTCGTCACCGAGGAGCTGATCCAGCTGACGCCGATCGAGCTGCCCGAGCCGGGCGACCCTCCACCCGCCTGCCGTTAGAAAGGACGACATGAGCAGTGACCTGTTGACCTACCGAACGCGGCCCCCAGCGTCCGACCCGCAAGGAGCGCTCTTCCTCTTCCATGGCCGCGGCGCGGACGAGAACGATCTGTTCCCGTTGTTCGACATGCTCGATCCCGAGCGCAGGTTGGTCGGGATCTCTCCGCGCGGCCCCCTGTCCCTTCCGCCCGGCGGAGCGCACTGGTACCAGGTCGTCCAGGTGGGTTATCCGGACCCGGTCACGTTCCATCCCACCTACGAAGCTCTGCAGGGCTGGTTCGACGGTTTTCTCGCGGATCTCGACATCGGTATGGAGCGCGTGGTCGTCGGGGGTTTCTCGCAGGGATGCGTGATGAGTCACGCCCTGGCGCTGGGGAAGGGGCGTCCACGGCCCGCCGGGCTGATCGGACTCAGCGGTTTCATCCCCACGGTCGACGGGTTCGAGCTAGGCCTAGACGACCTGCAGGACTGGCCGGCCGCGCTCGGACACGGCATCTACGACCCGGTGATCGGGGTCCAGTGGGGCCGCGATGCGCGCGCCCGGTTAGAGGGGGCCGGAGCGGACGTCACCTACAGGGAGTCACCGATGGATCACACGATCGATCCCGGCTTCATCGAGGAGCTGAGAGGTTGGCTTACCCGCGTCGTCCCTTGAGCTCTTCGATGAGAGCTTCGTAGGAGCCCGCCACCGCAGCGGGCGAGGCCCAACCTTCGACGAAGCTGCGACCGGAAGCCCCCATCCGTTCCTGCTCCTCGGGGGCGTCGAGCAGCCGCCGGATCGCTTTGGTCAGCGCCTCGGCGTCTTCCGGCGGGACGGCGATCCCTCCCTCCGAGCGCTCCACGAGACGCGCTACCTCGCTACCCGCGTCGACGCTCGCGATCACCGGCCTGCCGGCCGCCATGATCGAGTAGGTCTTCGACGGGACGCTCGACCGCGCCAGCCCTCGCTTCAAGGGCACCAGATGCATGTCGGCCGAGCTCAACACCTCCGGAAGTCGTTCGATCGGCTGCATGTCGACGAAGACCACGTTGGACATCCCCGAGGCCTTCCGGACCAGCTCGTCGCGCGCCGCCCCCTGCCCGTTGATCACGAAGACGAGGTCGGGCTCGTACGCCAAGGCACCGGCAGCCTCGAGCACGATGTCCAGCGATTGCGAGAGCCCGACGTTGCCTGCGTACATCACCACGGTCTTGCCCTCGAGACCGAACTCCCGCCGATAGGAGTTGTTCTTGTCGGCCGGAGCGATCGCGTCCACGTCAACGAAGTTCGGGATCACCCGTACCTTCGAAGGGTCCTTGGTCTTGGCTCGAACGTTGTCTTGCAGATCCTCGGAGAGGACGGTGACCGCGTCGGCGTGGTCGTAGCAGAACCGCTCCAGCCGACGGGTGGCGGAGATCAGCGGGCCCTCGTCGAAAACGCCGAGCTCGACCGCGATGTCCGGATACACGTCCTGGATGTTGAAGACAAGAGGTCCCTTGCGAGCGCGGGCTATCGAGAGTCCCGTCAGACCGAGGGTCAGCGGGGGGGAGACCGCGATGACCCCGTCCACCGGCTCACCACGAGATCCGATGGCCGCCCCCATGACGCTGAACCCCGCGAAGGCGGCGGCGCGATGGAACAGGGCGCGCTTGTCGGGGGCGGGGAACGGATGGAGGCGGGTGATGCGACCCCACGGAACGTCTTCGTGGCGGACCAGCTTGCCGGCGAAATCGTCTTCGACCGCATGGGTCCGGTACCACGGCAGTGACGTCACTACCTCGACCTCGTGGCCCCTCTTGGCGAGTTCTTCGACGATCCGCGTCCACACGGTGCCCGTGGGTGCTACGTCGGGGGCGAAATGCGGTGTGACGACTACGAGTTTCATAGCGTCGTCTGGAGGGCGTAGGTGTAGGAGTTCTCGAGGATCTCGGCGGAGCGGGTCCAAGCGAAGTCCTTCGCCCGTTCGTAACCCAGCTTGATCAGGCTGCCGCGTTCGTCCTCGTCCTCGAGCAGATGGCACATCGCGTTGCACCAGTCCTCGGGGTTGTCCGGAGACACCAGGCGCCCCGCGTCGGCCACCACCTCCGGAAGGGCGGTCGCGTTGGACGCGATCACCGGACAACCGCGTGCCATCGCTTCGAGGACGGGCGCGCCGAATCCCTCGAACCGGGATGCGAACGTCACCGCCGTTGCCTCCTGATAGAGCGCATCCAGGTCCCGCGCCGAGACGTAGCCCAGCATCTTGACCTGGCGCTCGATGTCGAGCCTCTTGACCTCTTCGAAGATCCGCTCCCGCATGTCCGCGGCCACCTTCCACTCCGCCCAGGCCTTGGCTCCGGTCAGGACCAGCGAAGCCGACGGATGGATCTTCAGCAGCCGGGCGAAGGCTTGCAGCAGTACGAGGTGGTTCTTGTGCGGATAGGTGGCAGCCGGATACAGGAAGAAGGGCCCCTCGATCTCGTAGCGCTCTTTGATGTCCGACGCATCCACCTTGTCCTCGCGAGGAGAGATGCCGTGCGGAACCGCGACCACCACGCTCGGGTCGATGTTCAGTCGTTCGATGACGGTCCTGCGCGTGAACTCGCTGGGTGTGAGGACGAGTCTGGCGTTCTCGGCCGACCGCGGCACCATCCGCCTCAGGTACACGAGCTTCGTCCGCGTGAAGTACTCGGGGTAGTAGAGGAATTGCAGGTCGTGGATCGTGAGCACGGGCCGCTCGGAAGGGAACAGAGGCAACACCCCACCGGCATGGTGAAGCAGATCGATCTTCTTGTTCCTCGACTGACGCGCAAGCCAGCTGTTCTCTCCCGCCACCCGGAACGATTTCCATTGTCCGGTCAGCGGCGCGTAAAGGGTCTCGAACTGGCTGGTGAGCTCCGGGTGGGCCGAGGCGAACTGGGGCAAGGCGAACAACACGTATTCCATAGAGGAGTCCCGTTCGGTCAGCCCGTGCAGCAGCCGCGTCGTGTAGGTCTCGGAGCCTCCGACGACGCCCGGGACCATCCACAACAGGTTGATGCCGACCTTGCTCATGCAGCTGCCTTTCGGTAGAGCTTCTCCAACGCTTGCGCGGTCGCGTGCCAGGTGTAGGTAGAGGCTCGTTCGCGCCCCGCCTCGCCGAGCTTCTCCGCAAGGCTGCCATCTTCGAGCACCGAACGCATGCCTTCCGCGATCGATGTCGTGTCGAGTGGGTCGACGAGAACGCCGGCGGTGCCCACGATCTCCTCGGTCGACGTCCCTCGTGAGGTGATCACCGGGGTCCCTTGCGCCATGGCTTCGAGCACCGGGAATCCGAAGCCTTCCAGGAGGCTGGGGAAACAGAAAGCGCGCGCTGCTGCATATAGAGCGCCGAGGTCGTCATGCGGGACGAAGCCCAGTGGACGGACCCTGGCCCCCAGAGCGCGGACCTGGTCTTCGATGTCTTCGTTCCAGCCTTTGGGACCCGCGAGCGCCAACTGCAGGTCGGTGTCGAGGCTGCGGAAGGCCTCGAGTAGGCGCGGCAGGTTCTTGCGAGGCTCGATCGTTCCCGTCCACAGCACGAAGTCCCCGTTCAGGTCGTAGCGGTGCCGGACCGCCGCGACTGCTTGCTCGTCGACCGGCCGCGGCTCGACCCCCAGCGGTATGACGTGCAGCTTGTCCGGGGCGAAGCCGGCCTTCTCGCAGTCTCGCCGGGTGGCGTCCGACGGGCACATGACGTGGTCGGCCTCGGCCAAGGCGAGTTCCAAGCCGCGGCGGAAGAACCGCATGCCGCGGTTCGTGAAGTGGTCGGGCTCATGCAGGAAGGCGAGGTCGTGGACGGTCATCACGACGGGGGCCGTGCGCGGGGGCATCGCCATAGTGGTCGCGTGGATCAGCGAGACCGTACCGGTGGCACTCTCGACCGAAGGCCGCCGCAGGCGATGCCACGATTCGTACAGGGCGGGGCGGGGGAGCGGCAGGTGCTTGATCTCGATCGGAGGGGTCCACGCGCTGGGGGCCGGGCTCCGGTGAGCCGCCGCGACGCCGACCACGTCGACGGTTCCCAGCTCCTTCAGGCCGCGAGCCATGCCGATGGCCGCCACGGCGGTCCCCCCGGGAACGCGATGCCAGCATTGCTCGAGGGTCATCGCGACCCGCAGGGATGAGATCGAGGTTGACACCGCGGGATTCTCCCACGGAGAGAAAAGCGTCCCCTGTGTGGCGGGCGCTTTTCGCTTAGTTCAGCAAGTTCTCCGCCGCCTCGACGAGAGGCCGCGTTGCCGTGGCCGCGTCGATAGGCGCCGGTGGGGGAGCCGGTGGTTGGGGGCTGCCGGGCGGCTCCACGGTCGGCGCGTCGCCGGGGTCCGGGGGCGTGATCTCCTCCGGATCCGCACTGATCGTGGCCGGGCTGCTCACCGGGACCTGCCCGCCGCCACCGAGGGGGAGGCTGGGAAGGGACGCATCGTCCTCGCCGACGGCCGGATCTTTCTGGGCTCGCTTCCGGCTCGACGTCTTGGAGGCTTCCCTCTCTCTGTCCGCGGCCTGTTCTCTGCGCGCCTCGGCCACCCGCTCGCTGAGCAGACCGCGCTCGAAGCTGCCGTATGCCTCGCCCGTAGCGCCTCCGACACCTAGCGTTGGACCGATCGCCGTCGCCGCGGGCCGTGCCGAGGCCTTCGGCGTCAACGCGGACGGTGTGACCAGAACACCGCCCGCGCCTAGGACCAGACAGAGCACGCACGAAGCGGTCGTTGCGGCGCCGTCTCTCAAGGCGAAGACCTTGTCGCCCAGCTCGAAGAGGCGCCGGGTGCGAAGTGCTACCAGGCCCGAAACCTTCTCGAGGATCGACCGCAGCTTTCGCCGAGCGCGCATCCGCAGCATCTTCTGCGCCGGGGTAGCTGCGGAGGGACCGCCTCGCCGGAGCTCTTGCATCAACGCCGATCGATGGGCATCGCTCAGGTGCCCCATGGCGCGACGCACGCGGTCCAACTCGATCCGGGCCAGTCCGGTGGTCTCGACGTCATGCGGTGACTCCACTTCGGGAAGTAGCGCGACGACGTCATGACGAGGTGCTCGACGCGAACGGTCGCGGATCATGTTCAGAAGGATGGTGGAGGTGAGCGGCCAGAGCGCTTTCGATCCGTCGATCGAATCCCACATCCCGAGCAGGCGCACGGCCGTCTCCTGCAACAGGTCTTCGTGGTCGGATGCCGGGATCCGCTTACGGGACAGGAAAGCCTTCGCTCGTCTCTCGAGCAAAGGCCATTGCGCTTCGAACTGCCGTTCAGCGTCCGGTGACATGTCGCCCTCCCCCCAGCAGCCGCCTCGGGGAGGGATCGTACCCAAAGCAGGGCAAGCCCGGCAAAAGGTCGGCACGGGACGGGGGTGCGGAGTCCCCCCATCCCGTGCCCGGCGGGCTCACGAACGTTGCCGGGGCTGGTTCGCCACGCTGTTGTCGTAGTAGACGGACTGTTGGACACCTCTGGTGCGAAGGTCGCTGATCCACCAGTGGACGTTTTTGGTCATCCGCGTGGCTCGGATGCCGAACGTCATGTCGGTCACGCTGTTGGCCGTCAGGTAGATGTTGGCGAGGTCGACGTCTTGAAGGACGATCCCGCCGTCGAAGTTCGAGAATCTTTCGTCCAGGACATCGCGGTCGGACCGGGGCTCGCCTACGACCGTGTTGTTGGCGATCTCCACCCGCGCGTCTTTCGCTCGTTGGATGCGGATCCCGTCCTTCCAGCCCCAGAGGACGTTGTCCCTCATCTCGCGGGTCAGCGTGATCTCGTTGTTGCGGATGTTCACCAGCCCGGTGTTCGTGCCCGTGTGTCGCTGGTCGTCGGCGTTGAAGACGTCCACCATGATCCCGGCACCGACGAGTCGGTTGTTCTCGAGATGGACCCGGGTCGAGTGGATGTGTGGGTCGTTGAGTCTCGGGTTCTCTTCGGAGGCCGCGGTGCGATCGTTGGCCACGTGCGCGGTGTCCGTGTAGAGGAGCGCGTGAGGACCTGTAGCCGTGATCTCGTTGTTCGTGACCCATACCTCGTGGAAGCGCTTCGTGTGGTCGACCTCGGGCATGTCGTGACCCTCGTGCCCCGCGCTCTGACCGTGATGGTGGCTGTCGGCGTCGAAGCTCGAGCCGTGGTGATGTCCGTGGAGTCGCACCTCGACCCAGCCGTTGATCGTGTTGTTACGGAACTTCGAGCCGTGGAACCCGTCGAACTGCACCGACTTGTTGGAGAAGACCGTGCCGAAGGCCGAGGGGTTGCCCCTCACCACGTTGTTCTCGAAGACGCCGTCGAAGTGACGCAGTTGACCGACGATGCCGAACCGATTGTTCGCGATCAGCCCTCCGGTGGCGGCCCCGGTTCTCTTGATGTTCTGGTTGACGCGTAGGTCGCCAACCACGTTGTCGATCACGGTCACACCGGGGCCGTTCCAGTTGAGGATCAGCTGATCCACGGTGTTGTTCGTGATCAGAACGTGCGCGCTCGTATCGCGGATGTCGATCCGAGGCAGATCCCATCCCGAGATCACATAGGGATCTCGGGCGGTCCCCGAACCCGACCGAACCCCGTTCGCCGGGTTGAACTGCTGGTCGGAAGAGATCCTGATGCTCTCCCGCTGGACCTGCCCGCTCGGGTCCGCCTGCGCGGGGGCCGCGTAGGTCGCCAGCAAGCTCAGAGCCAGGACCAGCGCACTCCAGAGCCTGGTCCGTTGAGCCGGTGACTTGTCCGCCATCTCCGCCCTCCTCGAGTCCATCCGCTCGCCGTAAGCGAGCCTGCTTCGCTTGTCGTCAAAAGGTACGAATCGGGCGCGCTTCGGTAACGCCCGAGTCCTCAGCCCTCGAAGGGGCGCCGTCTACGATGGACACATGGATGGAGGGTGGAGCGGCAGAAAAGTCCTGGTCACCGGCGGGGCGGGCTTCCTGGGACGGGTCATCTGCCGCAAGCTGACCGAGCGAGGGGCCTCCGACATCTTCGTGCCCCGGAGCAAGGATTTCGACCTCACCCGCCCGGACGACGTCGAGAAGATGCTGGCCGAGGCCTCGCCGGACGTGATCGTCCACCTGGCCGCCCGCGTCGGCGGGATCGGGGCCAACATGGGCAACCCCGCCACGCTCTATCTCGCGAACCTGCTGATGGGCACCTACATCATCGAGGAGGCCAGACGCCGCGAGGTCGACAAGACCGTCGTGATCGGCACGATCTGCGCCTACCCGAAGTACGCCGAGGTCCCCTTCAAGGAAGAGTCCTTGTGGGACGGTTACCCCGAGGAGACCAACGCTCCGTACGGGGTCGCCAAGAAAGCGTTGCTCGTGCATGCGCAGGCGAACAGGGAGCAATACGGCCAGAACGTGGTCTACCTGCTCCCCACCAACCTGTACGGCCCAGGAGACAAGTTCAATGCCAAGGTGTCACATGTCATCCCCGCACTGATCAAGAAGTTCGTCGAGGCCAAGGAGCAGGGCGACCCGGAGGTCGAGGTGTGGGGAACGGGAAGCGCCACGCGCGAGTTCCTCTACGTCGAGGACGCCGCCGAGGGGATCGTGCTCGGCTCCGAACGCTATGACGGGGGCGACCCGGTGAACCTGGGCTCGGGTCGGGAGGTTCCGATCAAGGAGCTGGCTGAGTTGATCAAAGAGCTGACCGGTTTCAGCGGTGACATCGTGTGGGACCCGAGCAAGCCCGACGGGCAGCCGCGTCGCCGCGTGGACACCTCGAAAGCCAAGGAGTTCTTCGGGTTCGAAGCGCAGACCCCGCTGGAAGACGGGCTCCGCACGACCATCGACTGGTACGTGGAGAACCGGGAGGCGGCCGAAGCCGCGACCTTCTGATGAAGGTCGCTCTCGATGCGGGCCCGGTCCTCGACTCTCCGACCGGGGTGGGTCGCTACACGGGCGAGCTCGTCCGCTGTCTGGAGACGCGGGGCGTGGTGGTCCGACGCTACGCGGTCTCGCTCCGTGCGCCGACTACCCCCGAGATAGCTCGCTGGCGACTCCCTGCGTCCGCGCTACAGGAGCTATGGAGGCGGTTCGATCGCCCCATCCCCTCCTCGTTGTTCGGCGATGCAGATGTCGTGCACGCCACGAACTTCGTACTGCCACCCACGGGGGGCAGACCGGGTGTGGTTACCGTGCACGACCTCTCGTTCCATCGCACAGACGTCTTCCCCGGCGGCGAACGCCTGCGCGAGTTGGTGCCCTGGTCCCTGCGACATGCCGCCGTGGTGGTGGTTCCAACGCAGGCCATCGCCGGTGAGGTGAGCGACAGGTACGCGTTCCCGGCCGATCGCATCGTGGTCACGCCCGAAGGCGTCTCTCCTCTCTTCTTCGGAGCGTCACCGCTATCGGAGATGGCGCTCGGCAAGCTCGGCATCCCAGGTCCGTTCATCTTGGCGGCGGGAACGATCGAGCCCCGCAAGAACCTGCCGCTGTTGCTGCGCGCCTGGGATCGGATACGGGGTGATCTGCCGGGCTGGCGCCTGGTCATCGCCGGTCCCAGGGGGTGGGGGCCGGAGCTCCCCGAGACCCAAGGCGTCATCCTTCTCGGATACGTCGCAGACGAGACCTTGCCCGGGCTGATGGCCGCAGCCGAGATCTTCTGCTACCCGTCCGTCTACGAAGGCTTCGGGCTCCCGCCGTTGGAGGCGATGGCTGCCGGGACCGCTTGCGTGGTCGGGCGGTACTCGGCGGCTCCGGAGGTCCTCGGAGAGGGGGCCGTCTTGTTCGACCCTGCGGACGCCGAGGCGCTGGCTGGGGAGCTCGCCGTGCTCGCTGCGGATCGGGGCGCTCGGTCCTCGCTGGCTCTAACCGGGCGGGCGCATGCGGGCGGCTTCACCTGGGAGAAGACCGCCGCGGCGACCATCTCCGCCTACGAGAAGGCTCTGGCCGATACGTAGATCTGGGTATCCGGGAATGTCCGGATTCTGGTGCATCATGAAGCGATGCGCCGTCTCGCCGGGGTGATGGGGGTCGCCCTAACGCTCAGCCTCCTCTCGATCCCTCCTGCTTCAGCCGGCCGCACGGTGACGATCACCGGCGGGGGTTGGGGGCACGGCATCGGGATGTCCCAGTACGGGGCTTACGGCCGCGCCAAAGCCGGCAAGACCGCCCCGGAGATCCTCGAGCACTACTACTCGGGCGCACAGGTATCGAAGGCCGCCATGCCTCCCAACCTCAGGGTCGGGCTCCTCGAATACCGCAGCTCGATCTCCGCCTCGTCCGAGGTCTTCAGGGAAGGTGGCGGCGACTTCGCGTTCAAGGTGAAGGGATCGAAGACGACCATCGCCCGGGGTGGGCCCGCAGCGAGCTGGAGGGTCGAGCCGAGCCCCACCGGGGGGCTGCGCCTCTACAAGAACGGCACCCAGATCCGCCGGGACGGCAACGGGGTCTTCGGCGACCCGGCCCGGCCCCTCGTAGCTATCTATCAGCGCTTCGGCTCCGCGATCCGGATCGCGGAGAAGGGCCTCGATTATCCGTACGGTCAGATGGAGTTCGGGACCTTCTCGACGGATCGTTGCGCTCCCGGTTATTGCCTTCGCCTCGTCGTTTCCCTACCGATGCAGAAGTACCTCTACGGCCTGGGTGAGGTCCCCTTCTCGTGGCCGTCGGCCGCGCTCCGCACGCAGGTGATAGCGGCGCGCACCTACGCCTACGACAAGACGCTCCGTACGGGTCAGCACCGCTACCCCTGTGACTGCGCGGTCTACGACTCGACCCTCGACCAGGTCTACAGCGGCGACGGGAAGCGGGAGTCCTCCGGAGCGTACTGGGACGACTGGACCAGTGCCGTCGACGCGACCCGGGATCAGGTCATCCTGTACAAGGGCAGCCCGATCCAGGCTCTGTACTCCTCTTCTTCCGGGGGGCACACCGAGAACAACGAGAACGTCTGGGGCGGCACCCCCCTCCCTTATCTCCGCGGGGTGCGCGACGGAGCGGACGACAACCCGGCCAACCCGAACCACACCTGGAAGGTCGAGATGACCTACTCGGAGTTCGAGTCGAAGTTGAACGCGGCTTACGGCACGGGAGACCTGCAGAGGTTCTCTCTGGTGAAGCCGTTCGGGGTGTCCGGTCGCGTGACGATCGTCAAGCCCGACAACACCGGGGGAGCCCGGATCGTGGGCTCGAGGAAGACGGCGCGCGTGAGCGGGTGGTCTATGCGTTCCGCGCTTGCCCTCAAGGATTCTCTGTTCCGCGTGGCGATCACCGCCGACGTCGCTCCCGAGATGGAGCAGAAGTACCGGCAGCTCGATGGAGCGCCGGGCACAGCCGAAGAGCCCGCCTACCGGGTGCCCAAGGGGGCGAAGCGCAGCTTGGGAAAGGCCCAGGACTTCACGAAGGGGCGTCTGACGTGGCGGCGTGCCACGGACAAGACCGTGTGGCAGTACGGGGTCGTGCTGAAGAAGTACGACGGCTTCGGGCGCGAGAGGTCCGATCTCGGGATGCCCACTTCAGATGTGTGGGGGCCGGGGTCCTATCTCGGGGCCTCCTACGTGAACGGGATGATCCTGTGGTCGAAGGCGACCGCTGCTCACTCCGTCCGAGGCGATTTCCGCCGTACGTATTCGCGCAACGGCGGCGTGAAGGGTCCGATCGGTCTGCCCACCGGCGAACGTCATAAGAAGGAGACGCTGCCCGAGGGCGGCAAGAGACAGCGGTTCACCTCCGGCACGCTTTACCTGAATCCGCATTCGCGAGAGGTGTTCGCGCTGTGGGGTGATTTCGACCGGCGCTACCGAGCGATGGGAGAGGCGTCGTCGCCGTGCGGGTACCCGACGTCGTCGGTGTCCGGGGACCAAGCATCCAAGCAGGTGAAGTTCCAGAACGGGTCGATGAGATGGTCGGTCGCAACCGGGCTCGAGGTCGACTGCTAGCCAGAACCCCGCAACACTTAGACTCCCGCGCATGGCGCTGGAAGCTCCTCCTCCGGAGATAGTCCCCCTAGCCGCTCAGTCGCGCACGAGCTCGACGCTGATCTCGATCGCGCTGCTTCTGGTCAGTGTCGTGTTCGCCACCGCCGGCCAGCTCACGCTGAAAGGGGCGATGGAGGCGATCGGGCGCATCGGGACCGCTCAGGTCTCCGACGCCGGACAGACGATCGCTCGGGCCGTGAAAGAGCCCCTTCTTTGGATCGGGTTGCTCCTCTTCGGCATCTCCGCGTTGTTCTGGCTGGTCGTGCTGTCCCGGGTCGACCTGTCTCTCGCCTATCCGTTCGTGGGCGTCTCCTACATCGTGGTGGTCGCGCTCGCGCGCTTCATGTTCGATGAGCAGGTCCCCACGCTCAGATGGGTGGGCGTTTCGATCATCGCCGTGGGCATCACTCTGATCGGCATCTCATCCAAGACGGTTACAGGTAGTTGAAGGCCCTGCTTCTCGCAGGCGGGTTCGGGACCCGGCTGCGGCCCCTTACCCTCACGCGCCCGAAGCATCTCCTTCCGATCGCCAACCGCCCTCACATCGAGCACGTTTTCGACCTGCTTATGGCTCACGGCATCGACGAGATCGTGCTGACGACCTCTTATCTAGCGGAGGCTTTCGACGCGACGAAGCGCTCTGTGGCTGCACGAGGTCTCGGCCTTCAGGTGACGCACGAGGAGGTCGCGCTCGGCACCGCCGGGGCGCTCAAGAACGCCGAAGCCGAGGTGGGGGAGGACACGTTCATGGTCTTCAACGGCGACGTGCTGACGGATGTGGATCTCGATCTCGTTCTGGATTTCCATCGCAGCAACAGGGCCGAGGCGACGATCCTGCTGACCCCGGTAGATGACCCCTCGGCCTTCGGCGTCGTGCCGACCGACGAGCACGGCCGCGTGCTCGGGTTCATCGAGAAGCCGCCGCGCGACGAAGCTCCGACGAACCAGATCAACGCCGGTGTCTACGTGCTCGAGCCTTCGATCCTCGAGCGCATCCCGGCCGGCGAGGAATGGTCGGTCGAACGCTCGCTGTTCCCGGAGCTCGTTGCGGGTGGGGGCCGGGTCTTCGCTCTTTCGACGGACGCCTACTGGATGGACGTCGGAACGCCCGACAAGTACCTGCAGGCGAACATGGATGCGATCTCGGGACGCTTCTCTCCTCGGGAGGGCCGGGCGATAGCCGCGGACGCCCAGGTGGCAGAGGACGCCCAGGTGGTCTCTTCGTGCATCGGGGCCGGGGCTCGGGTGGAGACGGGCGCCGTGGTGGAGGGCTCCGTGCTCCTGCCGGGGGTGACCGTGGCGGCGTCGGCCAAGGTCTCGGGTTCCATCCTTGGAGAGCGCGTGCAGGTGGGCGAGGGGGCGGAGGTGTCGGGCGCTACGGTAGGCGACTTCGAGATCGTCGAACGGGGGGGCGGATGAGGGTTCTGGTAACGGGGGCCGCGGGCTTCATCGGCTCGCACCTCGTGGATCGGCTGCTCGCCGAGGGGGACGAGGTCTTCGGCATCGACGACATGTCCTCGGGACAGATGTCGAACCTGGTCGATGCGCGTCGATCCACCACCGGCAAGTTCAAGTTCCATCGACTCGACATCACATCCACGGCTCTCGGCGAACACGTGAAGAGGATGAAACCCGAGCTGGTGTTCCACCTCGCAGCCCAGGTCGATGTCCGCCGCTCGGTCAAGGACCCGATCCACGACGCGATGGTGAACGTGGTGGGGACCCTCAACCTGTTGCAGGCCTGCAGCCAGTGCGATGTCCGCAAGGTGGTCTTCACCTCTTCGGGCGGCTGCATCTACGGCGAGCCGCCCCAGGATCTGCTGCCCGTGCCCGAACGGCAGGTGTTCGCTCCGGACGCGTTGCCCGAGTCTCCCTACGGCGTCTCCAAGAAGGTCGTCCTCGACTATTTCCGCTACTACCGGCACATGCGAGAGCTCGACTACACCGCGCTAGCTCTGGCGAACGTCTACGGACCGCGTCAGGAGCCCGCCGCCGAGGTCGGGCTTGAAGGCCAGGTGGTTGCGATCTTCTGCCGCAAGATGCTCGACCGTCGCCCGGCGACCATCTACGGCGACGGCACCCAGACCCGCGATTTCATCTATGTAGATGACGTGGTGACCGCCCTGGTCGCGGCCCGGGATAAGGGCGGTGGTGAGCTTCTCAACGTCGGCAGCGGTAACGAGACCTCGATCAACGAGCTGTTCGCCCAGCTCTCCGAGCTCACGTCTAGCCGCTACGAGCCGATCTATGCCGGAGCGCGACCCGGCGAGCTCGAACGGATCGCGGTGGACGCCTCCAGGGCACGAGAGGTGTTGGGCTGGTCGGCGAGCACCCCTCTGCCCGACGGCCTGAAGCAGACGGTGGCCTGGTTCCGCGCGACTACCTAAAGTCTCCGTTTCGAGCCTGCGATAGCGGCTACTCCCTGAATCTTGCTTGACCTACGTAGGCGCGCTGGAAAGCGCGTAACTCGTTAGTACTACATGGCATGTAGTCATTTCTGACAATTACGCACACTTGCGTATAGGGCCGCTCTAGTCCTCAGCCGAACAAGCTCATGAGAGAGAAAACATTCGGAGAAAGAGGACCGAGATGAAGGCAACAGCGCAGACCCCGAAGAGCTCCTGGACCCTGGTCGCAACGGCGATCATGGCAGTGGTGTTCCTACTGGGCACCAGCCTCACCGCGTTCGCGAGCCCCGACAACAACGGCAAGGGCCCGGAGCGCAACGACAACATGTCGAACGACAAGGAGCAGGGCGGCTGCAACGACGGCAACGAGGGCAACTCCAAGAAGTGCCCGCCGCCCCCGGGAAACGACGATGACGACACGGTCGTCACCCCCCCCGTCGTCACCCCCCCGATCGTTAACGACGGCGGCCAGGTCAACGACGGCGGCCAGGTCAACGACGGCGGCCAGGTCAACGACGGCGGCCAGGTCAACGACGGCGGCCAGGTCAACGACGGCGGCCAGGTCAACGACGGCGGCCAGGTCAACGACGGCGGCCAGGTCAACGACGGCGGCCAGGTCA